>NZ_VFPQ01000001.1:652053-1304107 GCF_006716785.1 Thermopolyspora flexuosa
CCCGGGAGACCCCGACCGCCGAGATCGTCTCGCTGATGACCGGCCGCGACGTCGAGTACGTCTTCCCGCCCCGGCCCGCCCCGGCCGACCGCCCCGAGGTGCTCCGCGTCGAGGGCCTCACCCTGCCGGGCAGGTTCACCGACATCTCGTTCACCGTCGGCGCGGGCGAGATCGTCGGCCTCGCCGGCCTGGTCGGCTCCGGCCGCTCGGAGATCATCGAGACGATCTACGGCGCCCGCCGCCCGAGCGCGGGCCGCGTGCTCCTCGACGGCAGACCGGTACGGCCCGGCAGCACCCGCCACGCCGTACGGCTCGGCATGGGCCTCGCCCCCGAGGAGCGCAAGGCGCAGGCCCTGCTGCTCGAGGAGCCGGTCGCCCGCAACATCACCCTCGCCGGGCTCTCCCGGTATGCCCGGTTCGGCTGGCTCGACCGGCGCGCCGAGCTCGCCGAGGCGAACCGGCTCGCCGAGGTGCTCGACATCCGGCCCCGGGACGTGCGCCGCCCGGTCAAGACGCTCTCCGGCGGCAACCAGCAGAAGGCGGTGCTCGCCCGCTGGCTCACCGAGCGCGGCGCCGCCGACGGCGCGGGCGGGCTGCGGCTGCTCCTGCTCGACGAGCCCACCCGCGGCGTGGACGTCGGCGCCCGCGCCGAGCTGTACGCGGTGATCCGCGACCTCGCCGACCGCGGCATCGGGGTGCTGCTGGTGTCCAGCGAGGTGCCCGAGGTGCTCGGCCTCGCCGACCGGGTCCTGGTGATCCGCGAGGGCCGCCTCGTGCACGAGGCCCCCGCGGCCGAGCTCGACGAGCACCGCGTCCTCGACCTGGTGATGGTCGCCCCGCACGGCACGAAGGAGGGCTCCGGTGACTGAGACCAAGGCCCGCACCACCGCCCGAGCGCTGCCCGGCACCGCCCGGCTCCGCCTCGGACGGGTCGGCGAGACCCGGCACCTCGGGCTGATCGTCGCGCTCGCGCTGCTCGCCGTGGTGGGGCTGATCACCCGCCCGGAGAACTTCGCCACCTCGGACAACCTGGTGAGCATCCTCGCCCTCGCGTCCACCATCGGCGTGATCACCGTCGGCATGACGTTCGTGATCATCGGTGGCGGCATCGACCTGTCGGTGGGCGCGGTGATGGCGCTCGCCTCGGTGTGGGCGACCACGCTCGCCACCCAGTCGTACGGGCCGTGGGTGATGGCGCTGTGCGCGATCCTCGTCGGCACCGGCGCGGGCCTGGTCAACGGCATCCTCATCGCGTACGGCCGGCTCGTGCCGTTCATCGCCACGCTCGCCATGCTGGTGGCGGCGCGCGGCCTCGCCCAGCGCATCTCCGACCGCAAGACCCAGCTCATCCGGCCGGAGAACGACGCGATCGTGGAGCTGTCCACCACCCGGGTGCTCGGGCTGCCGCTGCTCGTCTACATCTTCGCCCTCGTCGTCGTGGCCGGCTGGATCGTGCTCAACCGCACCACGTTCGGCCGCCGCACCTTCGCGGTCGGCGGCAACCCGGAGGCGGCCCGGCTCGCCGGCATCGACGTGCGGCGGCACACCATGCTGCTGTACGCGATCTCCGGCTTCTGCTGCGGCGTCGCCGCGATCCTCATCATGGCCCGGACCACCACCGGGTCGAGCACCCACGGTGACCTCTACGAGCTCGACGCGATCGCCGCCGTGATCATCGGCGGCACCCTGCTCACCGGCGGCCGCGGCTCGATCGTCGGCTCGATCCTCGGCCTGCTGATCTTCACCGTCATCACCAACCTGTTCATCCTCAACGGCCTCAACACCAGCGACCAGCTCATCGCGAAGGGCCTGATCATCGTCGCCGCCGTGTTGCTCCAGCGGCGCGGCCTGGTCGGGCGACGCACCTAGACGCGATCACCCCCCAACCCAAGGAGAACCACCA
Organism: Thermopolyspora flexuosa; assembly: GCF_006716785.1. Lineage (NCBI taxonomy): Bacteria > Bacillati > Actinomycetota > Actinomycetes > Streptosporangiales > Streptosporangiaceae > Thermopolyspora > Thermopolyspora flexuosa. Next base: position 653,957 of record NZ_VFPQ01000001.1, read on the forward strand.
TGTCTCGACAGGACGCTCGCCTCGCTCGCCGTGGCTTCCTGTTCGGCGGGGCCGTCGTCGGCGCCGGTGCCCTCGTCACCGCGTGCACGAGCAACGAGCCACCGGCCGCGCAGCAGAGCGCGGCCCCCTCCCAGGCCCCGGCCGCCGCCACCGACAACGACCGGCCGGGCCGCGAGGTGAAGATCGGCTTCTCCGCGCCCGCGGCCGACCACGGGTGGATCGCGGCGATCGCGAAGAACGCCGAGGAGGCGGCGAAGCGGTACTCCGACGTCACCTTCGTCCCGGTCGAGCCGACCAACGACATCAACCAGCAGATCTCCGCGGTCGAGTCGCTCATCCAGCAGAAGGTGGACGTGCTCGTGCTGCTGCCGAACGACGGCGAGCAGCTCAACCAGGTCGCCCGCCGGGCGATGGACGCGGGCATCCCGGTGGTGAACCTCGACCGGATCTTCCCCGACAAGCTCTCCTACCGGACCTGGATCGGGGGCGACAACTACGGCATGGGCGTCGCCGCCGGGCACTACATCGGCCGGAAGCTCAAGGAGAAGGGCGTCACCGACCCGGTGATCCTGGAGATCCAGGGCATCGCCACGCTGCCGCTCACCCAGGAACGCTCCAAGGGCTTCGAGGACGCGCTCCGCACGTACGGCTACCGCGTCACCGCCCGCCAGGACGCCCAGTTCACCGTGGAGTCCGGCACCGAGGTGGCGACCAACCTGCTGCAGGCGCACAAGAAGATCGACGCGATCTGGAACCACGACGACGACCAGGGCGTCGGCGTGCTCGCCGCGATCAAGGAGGCGGGCCGCAACGAGTTCTTCATGGTCGGCGGCGCCGGCTCGGCGAACGCGATGCGGGAGATCCAGTCCGGCACCAGCGTGCTGGAGTGCACCGTCACCTACAGCCCGACCATGGCCGGCTCGGCGGTGAAGCTCGCCCGGCTCATCGCGCAGGGCAGGGGTATGAGCGACCTGGTGGAGCAGCAGGTGCCCCAGTCGATCACGCTCGCCTCGGAAACGATCACCAAGGACAACGTCGAGCAGTACCTGCCGCTCGGCTTCGAATCCTAAAGTCAGGGGGCAACGCACGTGACAAGCAACAGCGCCACCGGCGGTGGCCCGGGCGCGATCCCGGCGATCGGGGTCGGCATGGTCGGTTACGCGTTCATGGGCCGGGCGCACTCGCACGCCTGGCGGAACGTGACCGCGTTCTTCGACCCGCCGCTCCGGCCGGTGCTCGCCGCGCTCGCCGGCCGGTCGAAGGAACGCGCCGAGGCCGCCGCCGCGAGCCTGGGCTGGGCCGCCGTGGAGACCGACTGGCGTGACCTGGTCGCCCGCGACGACGTCCAGATCGTCGACATCTGCACGCCCGGCGACTCGCACGCCGAGATCGCCATCGCCGCGCTCGAGGCGGGCAAGCACGTGCTGTGCGAGAAGCCGCTCGCCAACACCGTGGCGGAGGCCGCGGCGATGGCGGAGGCGGCCGAGCGGGCGGCGGCGCGCGGGGTGCGCAGCATGGTCGCCTTCAACTACCGGCGGGTCCCGGCGATCGCGCTCGCCCGCAGGCTCGTCGCCGAGGGCCGCCTCGGCGAGCTGCGGCACGTGCGCGCCCAGTACCTGCAGGACTGGATCGTCGACCCGGAGTTCCCGCTGGTGTGGCGGCTGCAGAAGGACAAGGCGGGCTCCGGCGCGCTCGGCGACATCGGCGCGCACATCATCGACACCGCGCAGTACATCACCGGCCGGCTCATCACCGGCGTCTCCGCGATCACCGAGACGTTCGTGACCGAACGCCCGCTCGCCGAGGAGTCGGCCGGGCTGTCCGCCGCCGCGGGCACCGCCGCCAAGGGCCGGGTGACCGTGGACGACGCCGCGCTGTTCATCGGCCGCATGGAGGGCGGGGTGCTCGCCTCGTTCGAGGCCACCCGGTTCGCCACCGGCCGCAAGAACGGCCTGCGCATCGAGATCAACGGCTCGCTCGGCAGCCTCGCCTTCGACTTCGAGGCGATGAACGAGCTGTGGTTCTACGACAACACCCAACCCGGGGCCGAGGCCGGGTTCCGGCGCATCCTCGTCACCGAGCCCGACCATCCGTACGCGGGGGCCTGGTGGCCGCCGGGACACGGCCTCGGGTACGACCACACCTTCACCCACGAGGTGAAGGACTTCCTGGAGGCGATCGCCGCCGGGACCGACCCCGCGCCGTCGTTCGCCGACGGCCTGCGGGTGCAGAAGGTGCTCGCCGCCGTCGAGCGCAGCGCCGCCGACGGCAGCCGCTGGACCAGCGTCGAGGAGATCGAGGAGGACGCATGAGCACCCGGCCCGTGACCCTGTTCACCGGACAGTGGGCGGACCTGCCGTTCGAGGAGGTGTGCCGGCTCGCCGCCGAGTGGGGCTATGACGGCCTCGAGATCGCCTGCTGGGGCGACCACTTCGAGGTGGACAAGGCCCTGGAGGACGACTCGTACGTCGCCCGCAAGCGCGAGGTCCTGGAGAAGTACAACCTCGGCGTCTGGACGATCTCCAACCACCTCGTCGGTCAGGCGGTCTGCGACCACCCGATCGACGAGCGGCACAAGGGCATCCTGCCCGCCCGGATCTGGGGCGACGGCGACCCGGAGGGGGTACGGCAGCGCGCCGCCGAGGAGATGAAGAACACCGCCCGCGCGGCGGCGAAGCTCGGCGTCAAGACCGTGGTCGGCTTCACCGGCTCGTCGATCTGGCACACCGTGGCGATGTTCCCGCCGGTGCCGCCCGCGATGATCGAGGCCGGGTACCGGGACTTCGCCGACCGGTGGCACCCGATCATCGACGTGTTCGACGAGGTAGGGGTGCGGTTCGCGCTCGAGGTGCACCCGAGCGAGATCGCCTACGACTACCACACCACGGTGCGCACGCTGGAGGCGATCGGCCGCCGCCCGGGGTTCGGGCTCAACTGGGACCCGTCGCACATGGTGTGGCAGCAGGTGGACCCGGTCGGGTTCATCCTCGACTTCGCCGACCGCATCTACCACGTGGACTGCAAGGACGCCAAGGTGCGGGTCGGTGACGGGCGGCGCGGCCGGCTCTCCTCCCACCTGCCGTGGGCGGACCCGCGCCGCGGCTGGGACTTCGTCTCCACCGGGCGCGGCGACGTGCCGTGGGAGGACTGCTTCCGGGCGCTCAACGCGATCGGGTACGACGGCCCGATCTCGATCGAGTGGGAGGACGCGGGCATGGACCGCCTGCAGGGCGCGCCCGAGGCGCTCGAGTACATCCGCCGCCTCAACGCGATCACCCCGCCCGCCGCGTCCTTCGACGCCGCCTTCGCCTCCGAGTGACGCCCCGCCGCCACGGGCGCCGGTCGTCCGCCGCGAGGCGCGGCGCGCGGCCCCACCCGCCACGAACCCACCCGCCACCAGGCCCGTGCTCGCCGCCGACACACCCCCCTCCCCCGCCAACCCGGCACGGCGGCGAGCACCCTCGGCTCCACCGCCTCCGCCGAGGAGGCCACGCTCCTGTGGCGCCCTCCCCGGGAGGCGGTGCCAGGCCGGCCGGCGCAGGTCAGGGGCGGGGACCTGCGCCGGCCACCCCGCCCGCGGCCCGGTATGCGAGCGGGTGGTACGGCCGGCCGCGGGCTCAGCCGTCCGAGGATCGGCCGAGCAGGTGGGCGTTGGGCTCGCGGGCGCGGCCGGCGAGGTCGGCGATCTCGACGAGGGTGATCCCGGCGGCCGCCAGCCGGGCCGCGCCGGTGGCCTCGACGAACACCGACGGCTCCCGCCAGGCGTACACCACGCGGCGGATGCCCGCCGCGATGATCAGCTCGGCGCAGGTGCGCGGCCGGGACCTGCGCCGCCCGCACGGCTCGAGGCTGCTGTAGATCGTGGCCGTGGCGAGCCGCGGGTCGGCCGGGTCGAGCTTGGCGAGCGCGGCCTCCTCGGCGTGCACGTGCGGGTCGGTCTCCCGGGAGTACCCGCGGGCCAGCTCCTCGCCGTCGGCGGACACGATCACCGCGCCGACCGAGAACGCGGTCTGCGAGGGCGGGCAGAGCCGGGCGAGGTCGCAGGCGATCGCCAGCCAGTGGCGGTCCCGGTTCGGCTCGTCGTTGCCGGTCATGGCGGGCCGCCTCACCGGAGCCGGTAGCGCAGCAGCGCCACGTCGCCGATCTTGACCACCTCGGTGAGGTTGAGCCGCCCCTTGGGCAGGTCGCCGCCGGACACGAACCGGGGCGCGGCGGGGTCGCCGACGAACAGCGGGGCGACCACGAGCTGCAGCTCGTCGGCGAGCCGTTCGGACAGGAACCGGGTGTGCAGGCCGCCGCCGCCCTCGACCATGAGCCGCCGGATGCCGCGCCGCCCCAGGTCGTCGAGGACGAGCCGGAGGTCGACCGTGTCCCCGGGCCCGCCGGTGTGGATCACCGTCGCCCGGTCCTTCAGCAGCCCGGCGAGCGGGACGGCGGCCGAGGCGGACGCGTACACGAGCTTCTCGCCGTCCCCGGCGGTGAAGAACGCGCACTCCGGGTCGAGGTCACCGCGCGCGGTGACGGTCACCTTGACCGGGTCGGGCGGCAGCCCGCGCGCCACCCGCCGGTGGCGGCGCTCCGGCGAGCGGATCAGCAGCCGGGGGTTGTCCCGGCGCACCGTGCCCGCCCCCACCATGATCGCGTCACAGGAGGCGCGGACCTCGTCCACCCGGTCGAAGTCCTCGGCGTTCGACAGCAGCAGCCGCTCCGGGCCGTTGTCGTCGATGTGGCCGTCGATGGACATCGCGCAGCTCAGCAGCACGTACGGCCGCACGCACCCTCACTTTCCCTCGGGCGCCCTGCCGGGCACCGGCGTCGGCGGTCCTCAGTCGCCGAGGTCGGCGTCGGCGAACAGCACCTGCTCGACGCTGTCGTGCACCTCGAACTCGTCCTGCACCCCGCTGACCCGGAGCAGCATCGCCATGCGCTCGCTCACGCCGGAGAGCACGAGGCGCCGCCCGCTCATCCGCATGATCTTCAGCGCGAACAGCAGCGCCCGGATTCCCGCCGCGTCGCAGAAGGTGACCCCGGAAAGGTCGATGATCACGAGGGGAGTGGAGCTGCGCGCCCACACGTCGGCGATGCACTCGCGGATGCGCGGGGCCACGAAGGTGTCGATCTCTCCGCTGAGATACAGGACCGTGCAATCGGCCTGCGGCTCCACCTGACCTCCAGTCTTCGGATAACGGACGCGGCATATCGCCGGAGTCGAGCGTTCCAGATCTCGGGTGCCGAATGCCACTCGATTAGCCCGTGGGCGGGCGGCGGCCGCCCGCCCGGCCGGGCCCTCGGTCACTCCTCGATGGTGAGCGCGGCCTTCGGGCAGGACCGCACCGCGTGACGCACCTTGTCGCGCAGCTCGGCGGGCGGCTCGGGCATGAGGATGTGCAGCCGCTCGTCGTCGTCGAGCTCGAACACCTCCGGCGCGAGGCCCACGCACACGCCGTTCGCCTCGCACACCAGTGCGTCGACCGTCAGCTTCATCGTGTACTCCTCGTACGGTACGGCTCGCCGTTGAACCACCTGAACGCTACCCCGCGGACGGCCCGTGCGGCTTGCGATGATCCCAACTGGTCACCCGGGTCGGGTGGACGGCGAAGGCGACCCGTTTGCGGGCGGTGTGCTCGATCGCCTCGCGCGGCGGCGCGGCGCCCCCGGCCCCGGCCATGCGCCCGGCCACGGCGAGCCCGACCGCCAGCACCCGCTCCGGGTCGGTGATCCGCTCGGCCGTGCCGTACAGCATGACCCCGCGCAGCTCGTGGTACGCCTCGCCGGCCTCGACCAGGCAGGTGACGCGCGGGTCGCGCTCGAGGTTGCGGGCCTTCTGCGACTTGGCGTAGGTCCAGAAGCAGATCCGCCCGTCGAGCAGGGCGTAGAACATCGGGACCAGGTGCGGCGTGCCGTCCCGGTTGACCGTGGCGAGCTGGAGCTTGTGCGACTCGGCGAGGAACGCCGCCACCTCGTCCTCGGTCATCGCGATCCGCGCGCGCTGGTGCATGCGACGAGTAGAACATAGTTCTGGTGGGCGGGGCAAGGCCCCACACGAATAGTGTTCTGCCCGGGAGGGACGATGATCGATCACACGGACGCCGCACCGCCGCGGATGCCCGCCGACCTGCTCGCCGCGGCCGAGCAGGCCAAGGGCTTCATGCCCACCGCCGAGGGCCTCGCGCTGTTCGAGACCGCCTGCCGGTACGGCCCGCTCGGCCCGATCTGCGAGATCGGCAGCTACTGCGGCAAGTCCGCCATCTACCTCGGCGCCGCCGCCCGGCTCGTCGGCACGGTGGTGTTCACCGTCGACCACCACCGCGGCTCGGAGGAGATCCAGCCCGGCTGGGAGTACCACGACCCCGAGCTGATGGACCCGCGGTTCGGCCGCATGGACTCCCTGCCGTTCTTCCGGCAGACGATCGCCGCCGCCGGCCTCGAGGACGAGGTGATCGCCATCGTCGGCCGCTCCGAGGTCGTCTCCCGGTACTGGAACACCCCGCTCGCCATGCTCTTCATCGACGGCGGCCACTCCGAGGAGCCGGTCACCCTCGACTACGAGGGCTGGGCCCCGCACGTCATGCCCGGCGGCGCCCTCGTCTTCCACGACATCTATCCCGACCCGGCCGACGGCGGGCAGGCGCCGTACCGCGTCTACCTCCGCGCCCTCGAGTCCGGCGAATTCCACGAGGTCCGCGCCGAGGGCTCACTCCGCGTGCTCGAGCGAAAGCGCGAATCGCGGTGACCGGGAGTGCGCCGCGAATTACGATTTACACGGCCCCCGATCGGACGGCGTCGAGGAAAGACCGCCAGGCGTCGGGCGTAAACGCCAATACCGGCCCGTCCGGATTCTTGCTGTCCCGTACGGCGACGACGCCCGGCCCGTTTCCCGCCTCGACACAGTTACCCATGGCATTGCTGTGGGTACTCTTTCGCCACACGGCGACTTCTACGCGGTGACCTTCGGCGTTGCTGTGGCTGCTTTTCCGCCAAGGAGAGGCGGCCGGGGGAGTGGAGCGCACGACAGATTCTCCTCAGGATTGTCACAGGCCCCCTGGTGGAGGCCGAAGTAACCTCGAACGAGAACGCCATCTCGCGAGGCCGCCCGACGAGCCGCCTATTCGCGAATAATTCTCGTTGACCCCAGTATGAGGCGTGCAGCCGCGATGTCCAGATCGTATGCGGTGCACAATCAATAACTCCGACCAGTGAAACCTGACTTGCCATTTTCGAGGCGAAGTCTCTCGCCATGGCCGGGCGACGGCGGGATGACCTTCTCAGGCGATGGTGGCCTGCCGCCGTCCGCCGCGGAACGGCCTCGTACGGGTGGTCCACCGGCGACCGGCGTCACCAGGCCGGACGCGCCGCGGAGGGCCCCCCTTCCTTGACGCCGGACGAATCATGACCGCCCGCGGTGTGGACGTGACGATCAGTTCCCTGATGAGCGCCGGGAGCATCGTGCCCGGCTCGACGTGGCGGGCGGCCTGTCGCAGCCGTGTCGCCTCCTCGGTCGCGGTCCGCAGGTCGGGCAGAGGGCGCGGTGGCACGTCGAGTTCCGGCGGTATGTCCCAGTGGGTGAGGGCTTGGCGGATCTCGGGGATCGTCGCGTGGATCCGGTCGGTGGTGGCGGTCCGACCCCGATACGGCTGACCGGTCAGGTCGGTCACGTCCACGTTCAGCGCCCGCGCCACGGCGCCGACGAAGGACGGGGTCGCGGGCTTGTGTCCGCTTTCGACCTGCGCGACCAGACTCTTGGAGCACGGCACCCGCTCGGCGAGGGCGCGCTGTGTCAGACCACGCGGTTTCCGTGCGCGGGCAATACGGCGCCCGATCGTCTCGTGGGCCTGCCCGGTCATGTCGGCGTCGTCCAGCCCTCCACCTCTTTTTGAAGGACCCGCGGACACTCCTCAGACTTGTCCTGCCGGGCTGACCATGTCCAGGGCTCGCGTTCGGTACCCGGGCCGCGACGTCGGGACCCGGTGACACCGCGCGCCTTTGCGGAATGCCTTCCCCGGAAGATTACAGAGCGCGTTCGCCGTATGACTCTTGTATGAAGGAAAAGGTCTCCGTATTCCTCCATGGCGCGCGGTCTTGACCGTGGTCTGGCCGAACACGGCCGGGAGCGGGGAGGGGCGACCGACCCGCTCCCGGCCCTGCGTCAGGGCGTGGCGTACCCGGGGCGGGGACTCCGCCCGGTCACGGTCGGCGATGCGGACCCGGTCAGGACAGGCGCGCGGGCTGGTGGCCGGCGGGTTCGCAGCCGCAGGAGGTGGTGGGGAGGGCGCGGGTGGGGATGTCGCGGAAGATGCCCGCGGCGGGGGTGGCGTTGGCGAGGGCGTCGGCGGCGAGGATGACGGCGGCGGCGGTGTAGGCGGAGCGTTCGTGGGGGAAGTGGGCGCGGTTGGCGAACTGCCAGCCGGTCCAGTACGAGCCGTCCTCGTGGCGCAGGTGCTGCATGTCGGCGAAGACGCGCAGGGCGCGGGTGCGGTCGCCGAGGGCGTCGAGGGCGAGCACGAGCTCGCACGACTCGGCCCCGGTGACCCAGGGCTGGTCGGAGACGCAGCGCACGCCGAGGCCGGGCACGACGAACACGTCCCAGTCGCGCTCCAGCCGGGCCATGCCCTCGGCCCCGCGTACGGCGCCGCCGAGCACGGGGTAGTACCAGTCCATCGAGAAGCGGCTCTTGTCGGCGAACGCCTCCGGGTGCGTGGCGATCACGTGGCCGAGCCGGTCGGCGGCGAGCTCCCAGTCCGGGCGGGGGTCGCCGAGGCGCTCGGCGAGCGCCGCGCCGCAGCGCAGGCCCTGGTGGATCGAGGAGCAGCCGGTGAGCAGCGCGTAGTCGGCCGGGCGGCCGCTCGCCGTACGCTCCCAGACGATCTCGCCGCGCGGGGTCTGCAGGTCGACGACGAAGTCGAGCGCCCGGGTCACCACGGGCCACATCGCCCGGGCGAAGTCCTCGTCGCCGGTGACGAGCAGCTCGTGCCACACGCCGACCGCGACGTACGCGGCGTGGTTGCTCTCCCCGCCGTGCTCCACGGCCTCGCCGCGCACGAGCTTCATCGGCCAGGAGCCGTCCTCGCGCTGGTGCCGTACCAGCCACTCGTAGCCCTTGCGGGCGGGCTCGGTGAGCCCGGCGACGGTGAGCGCCATGAGGCACTCGACGTGGTTCCAGGCGTCCACGTGCCCGTCGGGCCAGGGGATGCCGCCGTCCTGCTCCTGCATCGCGGCGATGCTCTCGGCGGTCTGCACGACCTGCGCGGCGTCGAGCACGCCGGGCACCGCGGGCACGCGCGGCGAGGCGGGCGCGGTCATGCGGGCTTCCGCGCGTACACGACCACGCTCTTGCCGATCAGCGGGTTGAGCAGCCGCTCGGCGATCCGGGTCACGGCCGGGCGCTTCATGATGTCCCAGACGAGCAGGTCGTGGTACCGCTTGGCGAGCGGGTGGTCGTTGTTGTTCACCCCCACCGCGCACTTGATCCACCAGTACGGCGAGTGCAGCCCGTGGGCGTGGTGGTGCGGGCCCACGCGCAGCCCGGCGGCCTTGAGCTTCGCCTTCAGCTCGGCGAGCGTGTAGATCCGGATGTGCCCGCCGGGGGCGGTGTGGTACTCCTCCGACAGCGCCCAGCAGATGCGCTCGGGCAGGAAGCTCGGCACGGTGACGGCGAGGAACCCGCCCGGCTTGAGCACCCGGACGATCTCCGCGATCGCCTGGGTGTCGTGCGGGATGTGCTCGAGCACCTCGGCGGCGATCACGTGGTCGAAGCTCGCGTCCGGGAACGGCATGGCGAGCGCGTCGCCGCTCACCGTGGTGCCGGTCGCCCCGTCGGGGATCTCGCCCGCCTTGCTCATCGCGGCGAACATCGCGGCCACGCCCTCGAGCTCCTTGAGGTCCTGGTCGAAGGCGACCACGTCGGCGCCGCGGCGCAGCACCTCGAACGCGTGCCGGCCGCCGCCGCAGCCCAGGTCGAGGACCCGGTCGCCGGGCCGTACCGGAAGCCGGGAGAAGTCGACGGTGAGCACCTACGCCGCTCCCTTCCGGGCGGTGCGGGCGGCGCGGGCGGCGATCGCCTCGCGGTACGCCTCGACGGTGCGCTTGGCCACCACGCGCCAGGTGAACCGCTCCTGCACCCGGTCGTAGCCGGCGCGGCCGACCTTCTCCCGCAGCTCGGGGGAGTCGTGCAGGCGGCGCAGCGCGGCGGCGAGCTCCTCGGCGTCGCCGGGCGTGACGAGGATCGCGGCGTCGCCGACCACCTCGGGCAGCGCCCCGGTACGGCTCGCGATCAGCGGCGTGCCGCACGCCATGTGCTCGACGGCCGGGAGCGAGAAGCCCTCGTACAGCGACGGCACCACGGAGATCTCCGAGGTGGCGATGAGCTCGCCGAGCTCGTCGTCGCTGATGCCGTGCACGAACCGCACCCGGTCGCCGAGGGCGAGCTCCTGGACGAGCCTCTCGGTCGGCCCGCCCGGGGTGGGGCGGCTCACCACGGTGAGGTTGACGTCCCGCTCGGTGGCGAGCTTGGCGACCGCGTGCAGCAGCGTGGCCACGCCCTTCATCGGGGAGTCGGCGCTCGCCACGGCCACGATCGAGCCCGGTCGCTTCGGCAGGTGCGGCCGGGGGTGGAAGTAGCGGGTGTCCACCCCGAGCGGGATGAGCCGCATGTTGCGCTGCGGCACGTTGAAGTCGCGGTGGATGTCGGCGAGGCTCGACTCGCTCACCGTGAGGATCGGGTTGAGCCGGGCCGCCACGTAGGCCTGCATGCGGACGAACCCGTACCAGCGGCGCAGCGAGTACCGCTTCCAGCCCTCGGCGTTCTGCAGCTCGATGCGGCGGTCCACGCTGATCGGGTGGTGGATGGTGCCGACCACCGGGAACAGCCGCTGGATGCCGAGGATGCCGTACCCGAGGGTCTGGTTGTCCTGCACCACGTCGAAGTCGCCGGCCCGCCGCTTCAGCTCACGGTAGGCCCGCAGGCTGAAGGTGAGCGGCTCGGGGAAGCCGGCCGTCCACATCGTGGCGACCTCGAGCACGTCGATCCAGTCCCGGTACTCGTGGAGCTTGGGGGTGCGAAAGGGGTCCTCGTCCCGGTACAGGTCGAGGCTCGGCACCTGGTTGAGGATCACGCCCTCGTCGAGCTCCGGGTACGGCTGGCCGGAGAAGACCTCCACGTGGTGGCCCAGGGCGACGAGCTCGCGGCTGAGGTGGCGCAGGTAGACGCCCTGCCCGCCGCACGTCGGCTTACTGCGGTAGGACAGCAGGGCGACCCGTAGTGGCTCCCCCTCCGTCGGCTCGGCGTCGGTGCGGTCAAGGCCGCGCTCCTTCAAGGGCCACCCCTTTCGTCCGGACTGTGGTAAGTCGCGGGACATATACCCGAAGATGACCTTAACGCGCCCCTATTACCCTTCGGTAGCGGAACGCGGACTGAGCGGCCACCCTACTAGAACCATGTTCGGTGTAACAAGTTCCAGTGCAGGACCCGGATCCGCGCCCCCTCCGAGAGCGTGACATGGGGGTCGTCGCGGTACATTCCAGATCCATAGGCGATAATCCGGGCGCCTGTCGGACGGGGGCCGTACCCGAAGAGCAAGGAGAACCTGTTGGCCAGGCGTGCGCTGATCACCGGCATCACCGGTCAGGACGGCTCCTATCTCGCCGAGCACCTGCTGAACGAGGGGTACGAGGTCTGGGGCCTGGTACGCGGGCAGTCGAACCCGCGGCTGTCCCGGCTCGGCTCACTCCTCAAGGAGGTGCGGCTCATCCGGGGTGACCTGCTCGATCAGGGCTCCCTGATCGCGGCCGTGGAGAAGGCCCAGCCGGACGAGGTCTACAACCTCGGCGCGATCTCGTTCGTGCCGATGTCGTGGGAGCAGGCCGAGCTGACCGCCGAGGTCACCGGCATGGGCGTGCTGCGCATGCTGGAGGCGATCCGGGTCTGCTCGGGCATCACCGCGTCCCGCGGGGCCACCACCGGCCAGATCCGCTTCTACCAGGCCTCGTCCTCGGAGATGTTCGGCCAGGTGCGGGAGACGCCGCAGACCGAACGCACCCCGTTCCATCCCCGCTCGCCGTACGGCGTGGCGAAGGCCTACGGGCACTTCCTCACGCAGAACTACCGCGAGTCGTACGGGATGTTCGCGGTCTCCGGCATCCTGTTCAACCACGAGTCACCGCGGCGCGGCGCCGAGTTCGTCACCCGCAAGGTCTCCCTCGGGGTCGCCCGGATCAAGCTCGGCATGGCCAAGGAGCTCCGGCTCGGCAACCTCGAGGCGCGGCGGGACTGGGGGTTCGCGGGCGACTACGTCCGGGCGATGCACATGATGCTGCAGCGGGACACGCCCGAGGACTACGTGATCGGCACCGGCCGTACCCACTCGGTGCGCGAGCTGGTGAGCACCGCGTTCGCGGCGGCGGGGCTGCCGTGGGAGCCGTACGTGGTCTCCGACGAGTCACTGCACCGCCCGGCCGAGGTCGACCTGCTCTGCGCGGACCCGAAGAAGGCGCGGACCCAGCTCGGCTGGGAGCCGTCGGTCACGTTCGAGGAGCTCATCCAGATGATGGTCGAGTCCGACCTGCGCCTGCTGTCGAACGGCGAGGACCCGCACCAGCACTCCTCCTGGCCCTGACCGGCCCCGTCACGCCCCGCCGTCGACGCGGCGGCCGCGCAGCAGGCGCCACATCAGCCACGCCAGGAACAGGCTGGCGAGGGGCGTCAGGAGGAAGAAGGCCTGGGCGAGCCAGTCGGGCACCGGCAGCCACACCGCGAGCGCGATGAGCGGCACGGAGATCGGCATGGCGACGACCCAGGCGAGGAACGCCGTCGGGGCGTTCCACAGGCCGCCGGTGACCTCGGGCGGGAGATGGGGCGCGGCGATCTCGACCAGGGTCACCAGGACGACGATCGCGGCGTACCCGGCGGCGACGAGGAACGCCAGGCGGCCCCTGCGGTACGGGCGGTGGACGCGTTCGATCCGGCGCGCCACGGCCGTGGCCGCGGCCCGGCCGGCGGCGACCGCCTGCCGGACCTGTGCCCGGACCGGGCGGGAGTCCGGTGCGGTCGGCGGGTTGCCCTGCGTCATGATTCCCCCTCTGGACTCGAGCGCTTCCATAGGGTTTGACGCCGGAACCGCGCAGGTTGTTGGGCGTGCGAGGGATCCGCGGCCGGACACGTTTCCGGCCGCGGGCGACCCGCCGTCGCCGCCCGGCCCGGGCGGTGGTCGTACCGCCGCGCCGGGCGGACGCGTCAGACCGCGACGGGCAGGTTCTTGATCCCGTTGATGAAGTACGAGCGCAGGCGGCGCGGCTCGCCGGCCTGGCGGATCGTGGGCACGCGGCGGGCGAGGGTCTCCAGCAGCACGCGGAGCTCCAGCTTCGCCAGGTGGCTGCCGAGGCAGAAGTGCGCGCCACCGCCGCCGAAGCCGAGGTGCGGGTTCGGATCGCGGGTGATGTCGAAGGTGAACGGGTCGGTGAAGACGTCCTCGTCCCGGTTGGCCGAGCCGTAGAACACCACGACCTTGTCGCCCTCGCGGATCCTCTGTCCGCCGATCTCGGTGTCCTGGGTCGCGGTACGGCGGAACAGGTTGACCGGGGAGACCCAGCGGATGATCTCGTCGGCCGCACGCCCGGCGAGCGACGGGTCGGCGGTGAGCCGGGCCCACTGCTCGGGGTGCTGGAAGAAGGCGAGCATGCCGCCGGTGGCCGCGTTGCGGGTGGTCTCGGTGCCCGCGACGAACAGCAGCATGACGAACGAGCCGAACTCGACGTCGCTGAGCGTGTCGCCGTTCTCGTCGGGCTGGAGCAGCTTGGTGACGATGTCCTCCCGCGGGTTCCTGCGGCGCTCCTCGCCGAGCCGGACGGCGTACTCGATCACCTTGAGGGACGGCCACTTGTCGTCGTCCGCCGGGGGCGCGTAGTCCGGGTCGTTCGCCCCGATCATCTGGTTGGACAGGTCGTAGAGCCAGGGGCGGTCCTCCTCCGGCACGCCGAGCAGCTCGCAGATCACGTACAGCGGGAGCGGGGCGGCGATGTCCTCGACGAAGTCGATCTCCGGCTTCTCCAGCGCCTTGTCGAGCAGCTCGTCGCAGAGCTCACGGATGCGGCCCTCCAGCGGCGCGATCGCCCGCGGGGTGAAGCCGCGGTTGACGAGCGCGCGGCGGCGGGTGTGCTCCGGCGGGTCCTGGTTGAGCATGATGTGCCGCTGCAGCTCGATCACGTCGTCGGGCAGCTCCTCGAACATCGACAGCCGCCGGTACGAGGAGAACAGCTCCGGGTGCCGGGAGACGTGCACCACGTCGGCGTGCCTGGTCACCGCCCAGAAGCCCGGCCAGCCCAGCTCGTCGTCGCCGTGGTGCCAATAAACCGGCGCGTTCGCCCGCAGCCAGGTGAACTGTTCGTGCGGCATGCCATGCGCCGCGTAGTAATCCGGGTCGACCAGGTCGATACGGACATCGAGGTCGGTCGGGCGGGATATGGTCATGCGTGAACCTTCCGCGTCCTGGGTTTGAACAAACGCTCGGCCGGGGACCCGGCTGGAACGTGTTCTATTACGTGTCGCCGGTTCCGTCAAGAAAGTTGCTCGATTGTCCCGGTGCGTCTTCTGTGGCTGATGCCCGGTTTTAGGCGCTTAATTCTCTGGTCCAGAGTACTTCTTTCCGCCGGGCGCGATCCGGGGCCTGTGCGGCCCGCGCCGGCGTGCGCGCATGCCCTGTGACGTAGGGGATCCGGGGGCGAACGGTCCGTGGCGGGCCATGCCGCGCGACGCTGCCGCCCGGAGGGCATGCGAACGCACCCCGGGTCATACGGCGACGCGTCGGGGTAATGGCGTATGAAAACCGCGGAAACGCCTTGATAGGTGTCCGGGCGCGCGGGTCAGGCTCAGTGTGAGCGCCTATTCGCCACCTGTCAACAGGTGATATTTCCGGAGATTTACAGGCTGATGAAGTGGCTGGTCGCGGTCTACACCAATGAAATGGTTGACAGTGTTACCCGCTGGTAGTAACGATTCTTGCAGCCTCTTTTCTCATTCTCTTCGATTGGCCCGGCCGGCTGACTCGGCCCCGGCCGCCGGGCGTATTTCCGGAGGATCGCCATGCCCCAGCGCCCCACCGCCTCGCACTCGGTCCGTCACTCGCCGTCACCGCGCCGCTCCCGGCGGTTCACCCGGAGGCTCGCCGCGCTCGCCGCCTGCGCCCTGGGCGTCACGCTCGCCCTCCCCGGTACGGCGTACGCCGGGTCGGCCGCCCACGCGTCCGGGTTCGCCGGCCGGTACGTCGCGCTCGGCGACTCGTATGTGGCCGGTCCGGGCATCCCGAAGCTGCGGATCGAGTCCGGCCTGTGCGCCCGGTCCACGAACAACTACCCGTCGAAGATCGCCGCGGAGCTCAGGCCCAGCGCGTTCACCGACATGTCGTGCTCGGGCGCGGAGACCAAGCACATGACCCAGTGGCAGCACCTCAACCCGCCGCAGTTCTCCGCGCTCCGCCCGGACACCCGCCTGGTGACGTTCACCATCGGCGGCAACGACTCCGGGTTCATCGAGATCCTCACCACCTGCGCGGTCGTCGGGGTGCTCAACCCCGGCGGCGCGCCCTGCGAGAAGAAGTACAACCTGGGCGGTTCGGACACCATCGACCGCCGCATCGACGAGACGATGCCGAAGATCGCCGAGGTGATCCGCGGCATCCGCGAGCGGGCCCCGCAGGCGGCCGTGTTCGCCGTCGGCTACCCCGCGGTCCTCCCGGACAGCAAGGACTCCTGCGTCACCAACATCCCGCTCGCCCGCGGCGACGTGCCGTACCTCGCCGGGAAGATCCGGCGGTTCAACGAGCGCCTCGCCGCGGTCGCCGCCGAGAACGGCGCGATCTACGTCGACACCTACACGCCGAGCGTCGGCCGGGACGGCTGTCAGGCGGCGGACGTGCGGTGGATCGAGGGGATCGAGGACGTGCGCGGCGCGATCCCCGTGCACCCGAACGCCCGAGGCATGGCCGGCATCGCCGAGGTGGTGCTCGCCGCGATCCGCGCGGTCAACCTCGCGGGCGTCTGACCAGGTCCGCGCGGTGTAACACGTTCCAGCTTGACACCCCGGGTGAGGGCGCGGGCGGCCGCCCGGCCGCTACAGGCCCGCGAACAGGCGATCGGCGGCGAGCTCGATGTGCCGGGTCATCTGTTCGTAGGTGCGCCGCCCGCGCAGCATCTCCAGCAGCTCCATCACCCAGGCGGCGGTGAGGGCGCCCGCGAGGGCGAGCCGGTCCTCGGTGATCTCCTGCTGGGGGAGGCCGGCGGCGACGCGCAGCAGCAGCGTGCTCACCCGGTCGGCGAACGGGGTGCTCACCTCGGTGATGATCAGCGAGCGGATGAGCGCGTCGGCGAGCTCCGGCTCGCGCATGAGGCCGCGGGCGGCGCGCATGAGCACGTCCGCGGCCTTCCCGGCGGCGGTGGGGGCGCTGGGCGGGCGGCGCTCGATGCTGCGCTCCAGCATGTCGAGCTCCTCGCTCACCACCGCCACGACCAGGTCCATCTTCGACGGGAAGTAGCGGTAGAGCGTGCCGAGGGCGACCCCGGCGCGCTCGGCGACGGTGCGCATCTGCATCGCCTCGATGCCGCCCCGGGAGGCGAGCGCGGCGGCGGCCTGGACGATGCGCCTGCGCCGCTGGAGCTGGCTTCGGGTCCGCACACCGCTCGGCGGCTCCGCCGCGGGGCGGGACGACGACCGTTCCCCGTCGGTCATTTCGTTCGCCGCCTCCGGCGCGGTCAAAGCGTCGAGAGGGGCGCGCGACCTACGCATGAGAACACGTTACTTGATTTTTCACCCATCGAGTCGGGTTACCGGCCGGTCACAAACGCGCCCTGCTCAACCTGGTTCGCGGCGCACTCCCCGCATGGTGGAAGGTTCACGGCCGGAAACTTTCATGGAACACGTTCTACTTTGCTGCCGTCCGAAAATCCCGCCGGGTGCGGCGTATCGGACCCGCCTCGATCGTACGGCTCGCGCCGCACCGCGCGGCGGGCCGGGGAGGGGACCCAAAAGGCGGCCGCAGACCGCCCTGCGGCGCGACGCCCGGCGGTCATGGGCGGCCATGGACCCGCACGCCGCCATCTCAGGGCGTACACCGGCGCCCGGTGAGGCGTCGGGCGGTCCCGGTGTACCGGGGTACGGCATGGCGAAGAGGCATGTCGTCGCCGTTGCGGCGACCCCCGGTGCGTGGTCACAGGCCGGCCGGTCGGCCGAGCCGTACGCGGGCGGAGGAACGGCACTGTCCGGGCGCGCACACGACTCCGCGGCCTTCCCCGTCGTCGGTGAGCGCGGCAGCCCCCTCAACGGCCACGACATTGCGAACGATTGAATGACGATCCGAGAACGGGTAAGTAATTTCAGAAATCATGGCGACAAGGCCTTAACGCAAACGTAATCATCGCGGGCGGCAAGGGCCGCCCGGGCGCGCTCCGCCGGGCGGCACGGTGCGGCCCGGCACGTTTTTAAGAGGTCTGCGCGCGCCCGGAAGCCGGCGGCACGCCGATACCCTCGAATCATTCGCCGGGACCCGGGTCCACCGCCGTGGAAACGTCTTAAGTGCGCAAGTGAATCGATCCGCGCAGGCGGCCGATGGGTAACCTCCTCCGTGTCGGCAATTGGAGGGGGCATATGGATCTCAAAATTGACAACAAGGTCTTTGTCGTCACCGGCGCCTCGGCCGGCATCGGAGAGGCCACCACCCGGTTTCTCGCCGAGGAGGGCGCCCGGGTCGTCGGCGTGGCCCGCAATCCGAAGTCCATTGACGGGGTGCACGAGAACATCACGGCCGTCGCCGAGGATCTGCGCGACCCGGACGCGCCGCAGCGCGTGGTCGAGGTCGCCCTCGAGCGGTACCGCCGGCTGGACGGACTGGTCAACAACGTCGGCGCGCTGCAGTCCCGCACCGGTTTCCTCGACGCGACCGACGCCGACTGGAAGGCGACGTTCGATCTCAACCTGCATTCGCTGGTGCGGATGACCCGGGCGGTGCTCCCCGTGCTGCTGGAGCGCGGATCCGGCAGCCTGGTGCACATCGCCAGCGAGGCGGCCCGGTTCCCCGACCCGGCGCTGGTGGACTACGCGGCCTCCAAGGCGGCGCTGCTGTCGATGTCGAAGAGCCTCGCCGCGGAGTTCGGCCCGCGCGGCATCCGGTCCAACGTGGTCTCCCCCGGCCCCACGCGCACCGCGCTGTTCGACGCCCCGGGCGGCTTCGCCGAGCAGCTCGCCGAGCGGTACGGCACGACCCCGGACGAGGCGGTCGACCACTTCATCCGCGAGGTACGGCGGCTGCCCAGCGGCCGGATCGGCCACCCGGACGACGTCGCCCGCGTCATCGCCTACCTGCTCTCGCCGCTCGCGGGGCAGGTGACCGGCGCCGAGTGGGCGGTCGACGGCGGCGCGCTGCGCCAGCTCTGACCGGCCGGGGGACGACGTGCCACTGGCGCTGTTGGCCCTGGCCCTCGGGGCGTTCGGCATCGGCACCACCGAGTTCGTCATCGTCGGGCTGCTGCCCGACGTGGCCGCCGACCTGTCGGTGTCGATCCCGCAGGCCGGGCTGCTCGTCACCGGCTACGCGCTGAGCGTGGTGATCGGGGCCCCGCTGATGACCATCGCGGGGAACCGCATCCCGCGGCGCGGCATGCTGCTGCTCCTCATGGGCTTCTTCGTCGCGGGCAACCTGCTGTGCGCGATCGCGCCCGACTACGGCACGCTGCTCGCCGGGCGCGTGGTCGCCGCGATCTGCCACGGCGCGTTCTTCGGCATCGGCTCGGTGGTGGCCGCCCGCGTGGTCGATCCGAGCCGGGAGGCCCGCGCGGTCGCGCTCATGTTCATGGGGCTCACCCTGGCGAACGTGCTCGGCGTGCCGCTCGGCACGCTGCTCGGCCAGCAGTTCGGCTGGCGCGCCACCTTCTGGGTGGTGGCGGGCCTCGGCGTGGCCGGCCTGCTCGGCGTCCGGTTCCTCGTCCCGCCCCAGGAACGCGAGCCCGGGGCCGGCCTCGGCCGCGAGCTCGCCGCGTTCCGCGCCCCGGGCGTGTGGCTCGGCCTCGCCACCACCACGCTCGGGTTCGCCGGGGTGTTCGCCTCGTTCACCTACCTCGCGCCGATGATGACCGACCTGGCGGGCTTTCCGCCCGCCGCGGTCTCCTGGCTGCTCGTGTTGTTCGGCGCGGGCCTCTGCGTCGGCAACTACCTGGGCGGCAAGGCCGCCGACCGGGCGCTGATGCCCACGCTGTACGGCGTGCTCGGCGGCCTCACCGTCGTGCTGCTGCTGTTCACCGTCACCGTGCACACCCGCCTGGGCGCCGCCGTCACCGTCGCGGTGTTCGGCGCGGTCGCGTTCGCCACCGTGCCGCCCCTCCAGTTGCGTGTGCTGCGGCAGACCGGCGGCGCCCCGGCGCTCGCGTCGAGCGCCAACATCTCCGCGTTCAACCTGGGCAACGCCCTCGGCGCCTGGCTCAGCGGCCTCGCCATCGACCACGGCCTGGGCTACACCGCGCCGAACTGGATCGGCGCGCTGCTGACCGCCGCGGGACTCGGCATCGCGCTCGTCTCCGGCCTGCTCGACCGCCGCGCCCCCCGCGAGCGGCTCGTCACGGACCGCGCCGACGTCTCCGCCTGACGATCCCCGTCCTCCGCCCGCATTCCCCCGCGATCCCCACCCCTCTCGGCCTCACCCTGCCTTCGTCCGCGCCTCATCTCCGGTTTCCCCCTGTTCCGATCAGTGAGGTGGGCATGTCACCCCTGTCGCTGAACCGTCGTTCCCTGCTGCTCGGCGGCGCCGCCATGGGCGGCGGAGCCCTCGCCGCGACCGCCATGGCGCCGGCCGCCGCCACCGCCGCGCCCCCCGACCCCCGCGACGCGGGGGCGAAGATCACCCCCGACGACCCCCGCTACACGGCGCTGACCACGGGAAACAACCAGCGGTACGAGTCCGCGCCGGAGTACGTGAAGATGATCCGCTCCACCGCCGACGCGGAGCGCGCGCTGCGCGACGCCTACCGGGCGGGCAAGCGGGTCTCGGTGCGCAGCGGCGGCCACTGCTTCGCCGACTTCGTGTGCAACCCCGAGGTCGAGGTGATCCTCGACTTCTCCGAGATGACCCACGTCGGCTACGACCCCAAGATGCGGGCCTTCGTGGTGGAGCCCGGGGCCCGGCTGCTCAACGTCTACGAGGCCCTGTACAAGGGCTGGGGGGTGACGATCCCCGGCGGCATCTGCTACAGCGTCGGCGCCGGCGGGCACATCAGCGGCGGCGGGTACGGCCTGCTGTCCCGCGCCCACGGCCTCGTCGTCGACCACCTGTACGCGGTGGAGGTGGTCACCGTCGGCCCGCGCGGCCAGGTCAGGACGGTCGTGGCCACCCGGGAGCGCAACGACCCCAACCGCGACCTGTGGTGGGCGCACACCGGCGGCGGGGGCGGCAACTTCGGCCTGATCACCCGCTACTGGTTCCGCTCCCCGGACGCCCGCCGCGACCGGCCGGAGGACCTGCTCGTCAAACCCCCGGCCACGGTGCTGGTGAGCGCCGCCGACCTGCCCTGGAGCCAGTTCGACGAGCGCTCCTTCGCCCGGCTGCTGAAGAACTTCGGCGCCTGGCACGAGGCGAACAGCGCGCCGGACTCGCCGTACCGGCACCTGTCCAGCCTGTTCAACGTCAACTCCAAGGCGCACGGCGCGCTGAGCGTGTTCACCCAGGTGGACGCCACCGTGCCGAACGCCCGCCGGCTGCTCGACGACTACCTGGCCGCGCTGCTCGACGGCACCGGAATCAGCCCGCGGAACATGGCACGGCCCTCCGGCGAGCTGCCGCACCTGCCCGCGCTCGCCGCGCCGCGCGAGATGCCGTGGATGACCGCGACCCGGCTGGTCGGCACGAACAACCCGACGATCACCCACCCGGGCATGCGGGCCGCGCACAAGTCCGGCTACATGCGCCGGAACTTCTCCGACCGGCAGATCTCGGCGCTGTACCGCTACATGACCCGGGAGGACTTCACCAACCCGGACACCATGCTCGTGCTGTTCTCGTTCGGCGGCGCGGTCAACGCGGTGGACCCGGCCGCGACCGCGAACGCGCAGCGCTCCAGCGTGTTCAAGATGTGCTTCCAGACCTTCTGGCCGGACCGGAAGGACGACGCCTTCTACCTGGACTGGATCCGCGGCCTGTACGCGGACTTCTTCGCCGAGAGCAAGGGCGTCCCGCTCATCGGCGACCAGATGGACGGCTGCTACATCAATTACCCCGACAGCGACATGGCGGACCCGGCGTACAACCGCTCCGGAGTGCCCTGGTCGACGCTTTACTACAAGGACAACTATCCCCGCCTTCAGCAGGTCAAGCGGCGGTACGACCCGGAGAACTTCTTCCGGCACTCGCTTTCCGTCGAACCCGCCGGTTCCTGACCGATAAACCCTCCCGAGAATCGCGCCCGAACCGACGGGCGGCACCCTCACCCGAATTCCTGTCGGTGAATCTCGGACGAAGGGAAAACACATCGTGCGAACCGTTGCCGTGGTCATCGGGACCCGGCCCGAAGCCATCAAGATGGCGCCGATCGTGTGGGCGCTGAAACGGGACGCCCGGTTTCGTCCCGTGCTCATCTCCACCGGCCAGCACCGCGAGATGCTGGACGACACGCTCGCCGCCTTCGACCTGCGGGCCGACATCGACCTGCAGATCATGCGGCCGCGGCAGACCCTCACCCAGACCACGTACCGGGCGCTGCGCGAGCTCGAGGCGCCGATGACCGAGCTGCGCCCGGACGCGGTGCTGGTGCACGGCGACACCGCGACCACGGTGGCCGGCGCCATCTCCGGCTTCCACCACCACGTCCCGGTCATCCACGTCGAGGCGGGCCTGCGCAGCGGGTTCCTCTGCTCGCCCTTTCCGGAGGAGGGCAACCGCAGGCTGGTGGCGCAGATCTCCGCCCTGCACCTCGCCCCCACTCCGGGGAACAAGGCGAACCTGCTGCGCGAGGGCATCGCCGAGGAGTCGATCGCGGTCACCGGCAACACCGTGATCGACGCCCTCCGCTGGGCCTGCGGCAAGGCGGACGGGTACGGCGACCCCGCCCTGGCCGACCTCGACGAGGACCCGCGCCGGGTCATCCTCGCCTCCGCGCACCGCCGCGACGCCTGGCCGAACCTCCCGCAGATCGCCCAGGCGTTCGCCGACATCGCCGACGAGCCGGACGTGCGGGTGGTGGTGCCGCTGCACCGCAACCCGGCGGTGCGCGAGGCGATGCTGCCGAAGATCGGCGGCCACCCGAACATCACCGTGGTCGACCCGCTGCCGTACCTCAACTTCTGCCGGCTCATGATGCGGGCCGACATCGTGCTCTCCGACAGCAGCGGCGCCCAGGAGGAGGGCCCGGCGCTCGGCAAGCCCACCCTGGTGATCAGCAACGTCAGCGAGCGGTCCGAGGCGGTCGCCGCGGGCACGGCGCGCCTGGTGGGCACCGGCTACGACGGCATCGTCCGGGAGACCCTCCGCATCCTGCGGGACGAGCAGGCCTACCGAGAGATGGCGACCGTGGCCGAGGCCTACGGCGACGGCCGGGCAACCGAGCGCTGCCTCGCCGCGATCGCGCACTTCTTCGGGTACGGCCCGCCGCCCACGCCGTTCGGGGCCTCCGGCGGCGACGCCGTCGAGCTCGCGGCGACCACCCCGGCCGCGTGAGCGGTACGGCAGACGTGATCGAAAGGACCGGTCGTGAACCCCTCTCCCGATTCCACCTGCCGGCCGCTCGCCTTCTCCGGTGACCTGGTCGAGGCGTACCTGGTCACCGGCGCCAAGGAGTACGAGGTCGCCGAGGAGGCGATCGTGGTGAACCTCGGCACCTCGGACGTGGTCGTCAAGCAGCCGCCGGACAAGCCGCTGCGGGCGATGAGCTCGGCGATCCTGCGCGGCACCCGCGTCGAGCCCGCGGACGGGCTCGCGGTGCTGCGGGTCACCGACGCGGGCCGGGCGAACATCGCGGGCCTGGCGGCCGCGCCCGGCTGGCGGCTGCTCGGTGAGATCCTCGCGGGCGCCCCCGGTGACACCGGGGGCCGCCCCTTCCCGCCGGAGACGCCGCTGTGGCGCAGCGAGCAGGACACCGTCGGCCGGGTGCGGTTCGACCCGGGCCTGCTGCTGGATGGGCCGGGCGCCGCACGCGGCCCCCGGGAGTTCACCGTACGGCTCAACCTGTGGTTCGCCCCGGCCGGGACCGACTGCTTC
This sequence comes from Thermopolyspora flexuosa, assembly GCF_006716785.1. Classification (NCBI taxonomy): domain Bacteria; kingdom Bacillati; phylum Actinomycetota; class Actinomycetes; order Streptosporangiales; family Streptosporangiaceae; genus Thermopolyspora; species Thermopolyspora flexuosa. The sequence goes on from NZ_VFPQ01000001.1 coordinate 677,176, forward strand.
ATCCACCGGCGGCACGCGTTCGTCGAGCTGCACACCCAGGTGCACGGCGTCGGCGCGATGCAGAAGTTCACCGCGCAGGACCACGCCACGCGCTACCAGGACGTGCCGATGAGCCCCGGCGTCACCGCGCCCGCCGACATGTTCTGCTCCCTCGGCCCCGACGGGGAGTTCGTCTACCCCTGGCACCAGTACCGCGCCGTCACCGACTGCGTGTGGCTCGCGGTCGAGTACCACCCCGTTCCCGGTTCCCCCACGTCCTGACGCCACGGAGGTCACCCCATGGCACTGCCCGACATCCGCATCCCGAAGTTCGAGCCCGAGCTCGTCGCCGACCAGCTCCGCGACGGCTACTGGCTGGAGGCCACCGACCTCGACGGCGACGGCAGGCCCGACCTGTTCGGGTACGGCCTGCGGCTCGGCGAGATCTACTGGTACCAGAACAACCCCGAGTGGACCCGCCGCCTCGCCGCCGACGGGTTCCGCATGCCGGTCGGCGCGGACCACGCCGACATCACCGGCAACGGGGTCGCGGACATCATCGTCTGCCACGAGCTGTACGGCCCGATCGGCACGATCGTGGACCCGGACCCGGAGGGCGGGAAGATCTCCTGGCTGGAGAACCCCGGCAATCCGGACAAGGAGCCGTCGCGCTGGCGCCGGCACTACGTCGGCCGCGCGGTCGGCATGCACCGGCTGCGCGCCGGCCACTTCACCCGCCGGGACCGCCTGGAGATCATCGGCCTGCCGATCGTCGCCATGGCCGACGTGCACGCCGTACTGCCGGTGGTGCTGTTCACCCAGCCGGACGACGTGCGGGAGGCGGCCGAGTGGCCGATGACGGTCATCGACGACCGCAACTTCCGCATGATCCACGGCGCGGAGAAGAAGTCCGGGCTCATCCCCGGCTCCGACCTCGACTCCTTGCTGCTCGCCTCGGACGAGGGCGTGACCTGGCTCTACTACGACACCGAGCGGGGAGAGTGGATCCGCGAGCTCATCGGCGAGGGCGAGCGCACCCAGTTCACCAGGACCGGGTTCCGCGGCAGCGGCGACGTGCACGCGGGCCGGATCGGCGACGACCCCATGGCGTACGTCGCGGCGATCGAGCCGTTCCACGGCAACACCGTGGCCGTCTACCACAAGGCCGGCACCGGCCCGGACGGCCGGCGCACCTGGCGGCGCACCGTGCTCGACGTGTACGGGGACCCCAACGAGAACGGCGAGGGCCCCGGGCACCAGATCCTCTGCGCCGACTTCGACAACGACGGGGACGAGGAGTTCCTCGTCGCGCTGCGCGGCCCGTGGCCCTGGCAGGGGGTGTTCTACTACAAGGCGGTCGACCTGGACCGCGGCCTGTGGCTCAAGTGGCGGGTGGCCGACGAGTCGGTCGCGCGGATCGCGGCGGCGGACTTCGACGGCGACGGCCGCCTCGACTTCGCCACCATCGCGTATTCGGTCCAGAACTACTACGTGGCCGAGGACGCCAAGCTCATGGTCTACCGTAACCGGACCATTCCGCCGGACACCGCGTGACCTTCGGTTGCGGCCCATGGCAGCCATCGTCGTGCGCCGCCGGGCGGCGGACCAGATCCGCGCCCAGACCGGTGTCGGGAAGGGTAGTCATTTCATGACCAGGTTCCGGCTACCCCTGGGCCGCCGCCGGTGCGCATGATGAACGACGTGGACAGGGCGAAGGAGCTAGGCGATTTCCTGAAAAGCCGCCGCGCCAGGCTCAACCCGGCCGACGTCGGGCTCAAGGCGTACGGCACGCGCCGCCGCGTGACCGGGCTGCGCCGCGAGGAGCTGGCGATGCTCGCCGGGGTGAGCGTGACCCACTACACCCGCCTGGAGCAGGGCCGGGCGGCCGGCACCTCCGACGCGGTGCTCGACGCGCTCGCCCGCGCCCTGCGGCTCACCGAGGACGAGCGGCTGTACCTGCGGTACCTCGCTCGTCCTCCGGTGCCCGGGCGGCGCGCCGCGCCCCGGCCGCAGCACGCGAGCCCGTCGCTGCGGCGGCTGCTCGAGGCGATGGCCGACGTCCCCGCCCTGCTGCTCGACGTGCGCAACGACATCCTCGCGTGGAACCGGCTCGGGCACGCGCTGCTCGCCGGGCACCTCGATCCGGCCGCGCCGGACAGCCCGGCGACCCGCCCGAACCTCACCCGCATGCTCTTCCTCGACGAGCGGTTCCGCACGCTCTACCGGAACTGGGCCGAGGAGGCCACGCTCGCCGTCGCCTCGCTGCGGCTCGCGGCCGGCCGCCACCCCGACGACCGGCGGCTCGCCGAGCTGGTGGGGGAGCTGGCCGTACAGAGCGAGGAGTTCGCCGCGCGCTGGGCCCGGCACCCGGTGCGCACCTGCACCTCGGGCGTCAAACGCTTCCGCCACCCGGTCGTCGGGGACCTGGATCTCCACTTCGAGAACCTGCTCATCCCCGGCGATTCGGGGCAGCGGATCATGGCGTACTGCGCGGACGCGGGCTCGCCGTCCGAGGAGGCGCTGCGGCTGCTCGCGGTCTCCGCGCGGGAGTTCGGCCCGTCGCGGGACGCGCCGCCGCGCCCGCTGCCCGCGCAGGCTTCGCGGCAGGAGGGGGCCTGCGCCGCGGACCGGACGCGCGGATGACCCGCATCTGATCACTCACCAGGGGGGACCGACGAGCAAAGGGGGAATGTCCGTGTCGCTCGGCAGGACACCGGGCACGACGGCCCAGGTCGACGTGCACGCCGTGGACGGCCTCGCCGACGAGGTGTTCGCCTCGCTGCCCCGGGCCGACCAGCGGCGGTGGGCCCGCGTCTACCTGCGAGGGCTGCTGCTCACCCAGGGCAAGAAGTCGATGCGCCGGCTCGCCGAGGCGGCGGTCGGCTCGGCGTCCGCGTGGCACTCGCTGCAGCAGTTCGTCAACGCGAGCACCTGGAGCTGGGACGCGCCGCGCAGCGCGCTCGCCTCCTGGGTGGAGCGGCGGGCGAGCGTGCGCGCCTGGACGGTGCCGCAGATCGTGCTGCCGAAGCGGGGGGACCGGCTGGTCGGCGTACACCAGCGGTTCGACCCGCGCACCGGGCGCACCGTGAACTGCCAGGCGATCACCGCCCTGCTGCTGTCCTGCCCCGGGGCGAACTTCCCCGTGGACTGGCACATGCACCTGCCGCCGGAGTGGGTGAGCGACGAACGGGCCCGGCAGGAGGCGCGCATCCCGCCCACGGCGACCTCGGAGCCCGGCTGGCGGCTCGCCCTCGACCTGGTCAGGCGCGCGGTACGGCGGGCCGGGGAGCCGGGCGTGCCCGTGGTGGCCGACCTGAGCGACGCCGACGACCCGAGCGCGGCCGTGGCCGAGCTGGAGGCGCTCGGGCTCGACTTCGTGGCCGAGATCGACCCGCGGGTGCAGGTGATCGCGGACGAGTCGCCGCTGGCGCACCACCGGTCCGGCCGGTCCCGGAACGGCGCGGCGATCAGCGCGGCGCGCAGTCTGGAGGCGAACCGCCGGTGGAACACCCAGACCGCCACGATCATGGGGTGCGACGGCGGCTTCCGGCACACCCGCATCCTGTGGGCGCCGGTCCGGCTGCCCGCCGTGCTGCAGGGCTCGTACCGGCTGTTCGCGGTGGCGGACGAGGGCGTGGCCGGGCAGGGCCCGATCTGGCTGACCAACCTCACCGAGCGCCGGTGGGAGGAGCTGCTCGAGCTGGTCGTGCTGCAGGCCAGCGCCCGGGTGACGGTGGACTGCATGAACGAGCGGTTCCACTACCTCGGCTTCTCCGGCCGCTCCTACCCGGGGTGGCACCACCACATGACCCTGGTCTCCGCCGCGTACGCCTACTCGCGGCTGGGCGGGCCGGCCCTGGCCGTCGGCGCCTCCGTCTACCGGACCGCGTGATCGTCCACGGTCCCGCCGCCGGGCCGGCCGTACGGCACGGCGACGGCCGGGCGACGGAGGGGGCGACGGCATGACGCCGGTGCCCGCGCCTTCGGCCGCGGGCACCCGTCCGCCGGGCTGGGCCGGGAACGCCGGGCTACGGCGCCATCATCGGGATCGAGAAGAACACCGCGAGCGCGATCCCGAGCGCGAGCAGGAGGCCGCCGACCTCCCAGGCCCAGTCGAAGCGGTGCTCGCCGAACAGCCGCCGGCCGTTGCGGCGCCGCCGGCCACGGTGGGTCGGGCGCGGCCGTGCCGTACGCCGCCGGGTGTTCGCAGCGTCCTTGGCCACCGTGTCGTCCGTGGCCGGGGCGGCGGCGTCGCCCGGCTCGGCCGGGGCGTCGCCGGTCGTGGCGGGCGTGGCGTCCGCCGGTGCGGCGGTGCCGACCGCCGGGATCGGGCCGGTGGCGGCGTCCGCGTCCGGCCCGGCGGTCTCGGCGGCCGGGGCCGGGTCCGCGGGGGCGGGGTCGACGACCGGGGCCGCCGTGCCGTCGGCGGGCGCCCGGTCGAGGAGGTCGTCGATGACCGGCGCGGTGAGCGGGGCGGGCTCGGCGGCCCGGTCGGCGTCCGCCGTGGGAACGGTCGAAGGCGCCTCCGGCGGAGCCGCGGCGGCGTTCGCGGCACCCGCGGCCTCGGGCGCCTGCGGGCCCTCGTCCTGCGGCCTGCGGGACCGCGGCCGGAGGGTCATCGCCTCCATCGCGGCGAGGATGGCCCCCTGGAGGCGGGGGATCGGCTCGGTGGTCGCCTCGTGCCGGGACCGGCCGCGGCGGGACCGGCCCGGCCCGTCCTCACCGGCCTGCGGGCCGTCGGCCTTCCGCTCCGGAGGCACCACGGGGATGAGCGAGGTCGTGGTGGTCTGGTCCGGATCGGAGAGCGGTAACGGCCACGACGGCGCGGTGGGCCACAGCTGCTTCACCGGGAGCCGGGTCTTCGGCCGCGTCGCGTCCGCCGGGTCGAGCTGGGGGAGCAGCGCGAGCAGCCGCGCCCGCAGGTCGCCGGGCGGGCGCTGCCACGGCAGCCGGGCGAGCACGTCCTCGATCGGGGCCACCTCGACCGCGCCGTAGATCTCGGCGATGCGCTCGGGCACGTACTCGGCGTGCCGGGCGTGGTAGAGCGCGGTCTTGAGCGACTGGGTGAACCGGTTCCGCGCCGACATGATGAGCTGCCCGGCGGTGTCGATCGCGACGTCGAGCACCTGGGCGAGCTCGTCGGGGGCGAGCCGGCACACCGCCGACAGCAGCAGCACCTCGCGCTGGTGCGGCCGCAGGTCGCGGACGACCCGCTCGATCAGCGCGGTGGCCGGGTCGACCGCGAAGTCGACGAGCGGCGGGAAGTAGACCACGTCACGCCGGTTGATCTCCCGGCGGGCGAGGGCGTACAGCAGGGCGCGGCTCGGCCGCATCACCGGCACGCTGGTGAGCACCGCGAGCACCGCGTCCGCCGCGGTCTCCCGGTCACCGAGCTGGTCGAAACAGTACGCGAACAGTCCGGCCGCGTGCCGGTCGTACAGCTCGACCACCACGTCGCTGTGCGAGCGTTGACCGGAGAGTGGTTGCGACACTGCCGGTCCCCCTGTGCCTCGTGTGTCCACAGTGAAGAATCGCGCTCCTCGTCATGATGCCAAGTGCGGACCGGCCACCGCAGTAACCGATGCGCACTAGTTAGATTCTTCCCCCGTTGTTTAAACGGATCCCCAGCCGGGGTCGGCTGAACATCCGACGACAAACGGGAAGGAAAAATGACAACGGTTCCGCCTCGGTCATCCCGGTCGAACGAAGGAAAAGCGTGATCACTTTCGAAGGCGTCACGAAGCGCTATCCCGGCGGCACGGTGGCCGTCCGCGACCTCACGCTGGAGGTGCCGACCGGCGAGATCAGCGTCTTCGTCGGCCCGTCCGGCTGCGGCAAGACCACGTCGCTGCGCATGATCAACCGGATGATCGAGCCCACCGAGGGGCGCGTGCTGCTCGACGGGCGCGACGTCCGCGAGATCGACCCGCCCGCGCTGCGGCGCGGCATCGGGTACGTGATCCAGCACGGCGGCCTGTTCCCCCACCGGCGTGTGGTGGACAACATCGCCACGGTGCCGTACCTGCTCGGCTGGGACCGCAGGCGGGCGCGGCGGCGGGCCCGGGAGCTGATGGAGCGGGTCGGGCTCGACGACGAGCTCGCCGACCGGTACCCGTTCCAGCTCTCCGGCGGCCAGCAGCAGCGGGTCGGGGTGGCCCGCGCGCTCGCCGCCGACCCGCCGGTGCTGCTCATGGACGAGCCGTTCAGCGCGGTCGACCCGGTGGTGCGCGCCGGTCTGCAGGACGAGCTGCTGCGGCTGCAGGCCGAACTGCGCAAGACGATCGTGTTCGTCACCCACGACATCGACGAGGCGATCAAGCTCGGCGACCGGGTGGCGGTGCTGCGCGAGGGCGGCAGGCTCGCCCAGTACGCCACCCCGGCCGAGCTGCTCGCCGCGCCCGCCGACGACTTCGTGCGCGCCTTCCTCGGCCGCGACCGGGGCATCCGGCTGCTGTCGTTCCTGCCCGCCGCGGACCTGCCGCTGCGCCGTGACCTCGTGGTGGCGCAAGGGGACCCGGCCCCGGCGGGCGCCGACTGGGTGGTGGTCGTCGACGCCGACCGCCGCCCGCTCGGCTGGCGGGCCGCCGGGAACGGCCGGCTCGCCGGGTACGGCGCGTACCGGGCGGACCGCGACTCGCTGCGCGCCGCGCTCGACGCCGCGCTGCTCTCCCCGTGCGGGGCGGCGATCGCGCTCGACGAGGACGGCCGGGTGGCCGGGGTCGTCACCCGGGACGCCCTGGACGCCGCACTCGCCCGGGCCGCCGCCGACGCCCACCGCGATGCCGCGCCCGCCGCGGGCCGGTCCGGGGAGGGGGCGGGGTGAGGCCGGACGAGCCGCTGATCCGCTGGGACTGGATCGGCCGCAACCGGTCGATGATCTGGGAGCTGCTCGTCGACAACACCGTGATGGGCCTGCTGCCGGTGCTCTTCGGGCTGCTGCTCGCGCTGCCGATAGGGCTCGCCTGCTCCCGCTGGCGGGTCCTCTACCAGCCCGCGTCCGGCCTGCTCAACGTGGTCTACGCGCTGCCGTCGCTCGCCCTGTTCATCGTGCTCATCCCGGTCACCGGGCTCGCCGAGCGGGCCACCGTGATCATCCCGCTCACCTGCTACGCCCTCGCCGTGCTCGTCCCGGCCGTGGTGGACGGGCTGCGCTCGGTCCCCGACCACGTACGGCAGGCCGCCGAGGCGATGGGCTTCACGCCGCTGCGCCGGCTGGTCCAGGTGGAGCTGCCGATCGCGGTGCCGGTGGTGCTCGCCGGGATGCGGGTCGCCACCGTGTCCGGCATCAGCCTGGTGAGCGTGGGCGCGCTGATCGGCCGCGGCGGGCTCGGCGGGCTGTTCGTCACCGGCTGGCAGCTGCGCTTCCCCACGCCGATCATCGTGGGCGTCGTGCTCGTGGTGCTGCTCGCGGTCGCCGCGGACGGGCTGCTCGTGCTCGCCGGTCGGCTGCTCACCCCGTGGGCGCGAGCCCGCCGCGAGGCAGGGGAGGCCGCATGAGCTGGCTCGCGGACTTCTTCGGCGACCCGGCGAACTGGGCCGGGCCGTACGGCATCCCGGTGCGGCTCGCCGAGCACGCCGGGTTCTGCGCGCTCGCGCTCGGCCTCGCCGCGCTCGTCGCGGTGCCGCTCGGGCTGCTCGCCGGGCACACCGGGCGGGGCGTCCACCTGGTGACGTTCACCGCGAACGCCGCGCGGGCGCTGCCCACGCTCGGGCTGCTCGTGCTCGTCATGCTGCTCGCCGGGGTGGGCACGCTGCCGGTGCTCGTGCCGCTCGTCGCGCTCGCCGTACCGCCGATCCTCGTGAACACCTGCGAGGGGGTGCGCGGGGTCGACCCCGACCTGCTCGACGCCGCGTACGGCATGGGCCTGCGCGGCCACCAGGTGCTGCTGCGGGTGCGCACGCCGGTGGCGCTGCCGCTCATCCTGCTCGGGCTGCGGCTCGCCGCGATCCAGGTGGTGGCGACCGCGACCGTCGCCGCGTACGTGGGCCTCGGCGGGCTGGGCCGGTTCATCATCGACGGCCTCGCCACCCGGGACTACCCGCAGACCCTCGGCGGGGCCACGCTCGTGGTGCTGCTCGCGCTCGCCGTACAGGCCGCGTTCGCCGTCGTGGAGCGGGTCGCGGTGAGCAAGGGGGTGAGCCGACGGGTAAGAGGCGGTTAGCCCCGATTTCCCCCAACGCAGAAGGGAATTTTCGATGAGACGTCTGTTCGGCGGCCTGGTGCTCACCCTGACCGCCGTGATCGCCCTGGCCGGATGCGGTGGGGGAGGCGACCCCCTCGACGAGCCGACCGGCGGGCCCTCCGGGGCGCGCGGCACCACGGTCGTGGTCGGCTCGGCCAACTTCCCGGAGAACGTGCTGCTCGGCTCGATCTACAGCCAGGCACTGCGGGCCAAGGGCGTCAACGTGGAGGAGAAGTTCAACATCGGCAGCCGGGAGATCATCTTCGGCCAGGTCCAGAGCGGGGCGATCACCGTGCTGCCCGAGTACCTCGGCTCGCTGCTCGCCTACGTCGACCCGAAGTCCATCGCGCGGACCAAGGAGCAGATCGTCGCCGAGCTGCGGGGGAAGCTCCCGGACACGCTGGAGATCCTGGAGCCCGCCGCGGCGGAGGACAACAACTCGCTCACCGTGACCCGGCAGACCGCCGAGCGGTACGGCCTGGCCACGATCGAGGACCTGGCGAAGGTGTCGAAGGACATGGTCGTGGGCGGCCCGCCGGAGTTCCGGCAGCGCCAGGAGGAGAACCTCCGGCGCACCTACGGCCTGGAATTCAAGGAGTGGCGGCCGACCGGCGACGCCACCGCCGACGCGATCCTCGACGGCACGGTGGACGTCGGCAACGTGTTCACCACCGACCCGGTGATCGCCCTTGAGGGGCTGGTGCCGCTGGAGGACAACAAGAACGCGTTCGGCGCGGAGAACGTCGTGCCGCTCGTGCACCGGGCCGGCGTGGACGACACCGTGCGGGCCACGCTCAACACGGTGTCCGCCAAGCTCGACACCCCCGCGCTGCTCGAGATGATGAAGCGCGTCGCCGTCGACAAGGAGGCCCCGGAGGCGGTGGCGAAGGACTGGCTGGCCCGCAACGGGCTGCTGTGATCGCCTGACATGATGGGAAGCCCCCGCGTGACCGGGCCGGGGGCTTCTCGTCGTCAGGGGAGGGGCGTGAGCGAGTTCACCGAGGCGATGGCGCAGCTCGCGGCGGGCGTGACCGTGCTCACGGTACGCGACGGCCGCGACGACATCGGCACCACCGTGACCACGTTCACCTCGTTGTCCCTCGACCCGCCGCTGGTGATGGTGAGCGTCACCAGCACGGGCTACCTCAACGAGGTGCTGCTGCGCCGCGACCGCTGGGCCGCATCCCTGCTCTCCGGCGGCCAGGCGGCGATCGCGAGCCGGTTCGCCACCCCGGGCCGGCCCAGCGCCCGGCTGCTCGTCGCGGGCACGCCCCACCACCGCGGGCCGCACAGCGAGGCGCTGATCATCGACGGCGGGGTGGCCGCGATCGAGGCGGAGACCGACAAGGTCGTGCCCGCCGGGGACCACACCGTCTACATCGCGTCCCTGCTCGCGGTCGACTACGTCGACGCGGGCCGCCCCCCGCTGGTACGGCTCCGCGGCCGCTACCGGCCGCTCGGCTAGCCCGGCGGCCGTGCCGTACCGGCGGGGCCGGGGCGGCTAGCGGATGACCCAGGTGCCGGGCAGGATGAGCGGGCCGTACGGCGGCAGCCCGAGCCGGGCCGCGAGCACGGCCAGCGGCCCCCACGCCTCCAGGCGCACCCGGGCGATCGCCTCCGCCTTGTCCTCGCTGGATTCGGCCGGGCGCAGCCGCTCCAGCGCGTGCAGCTTCGGGTAGTAGCGCACCGGCGCGTCGGCCGCCAGCCCCGCCTTGCGGCGGGCGATCGCCAGCGCCTCCTCCAGGCCGCCGAGCTCGTCGACGAGCCCGCGCTCGTGCGCGTCCGCCCCGGTCCACACCCGGCCGCGGGCGAGCTCGTGCGCCCGGTCCCGGTCGAGGCCGCGGGCCTCGGCGACCTTGCCCACGAAGTCGTCGTAGATGCGGTCGAGCCAGGCGTTGACCCGCTCCCACTGCGCCTCGGAGAACTCCTGGGTGAGCGAGAACATGTTCGCGTTCGCGCCCTCGAGGATCGTCTCGGTGGCGATCCCGACCTTCGCCAGCAGCTCGCCGATCACCGGCTTGCCGCCGAGCACGCCGATCGAGCCGGTGAGCGTGCCGGGCTGGGCCACGATCACGTCGGCGGGCATCGACACGAAGTAGCCGCCGGACGCGGCGACGTCACCCATCGACACCACGACCGGCTTGCCCGCCCGGCGGGTGAGCAGCACCTCGCGCCAGATCGCGTCGGACGCGACGTACGAGCCGCCGGGGCTGTTCACCCGGAACACGACCGCCTTCACCTTCTCGTCCCGGCGGGCGGCGCGGAACGCCGCGCAGATCGTGTCCGAGCCCATCGAGGCGCCGCCGAACGGGCTGCGCCCGCTGCGGCCGAGGCGGATCGCGCCGTGCCCGTGGATGAGCGCGACCACCTGCTCGCCCGGCCGCGGCATCTTCCGGCCGAGCAGGTGCTTGTGGTAGCGGGTGACGTACTGCAGGTGCGGCTCCTGCCCGGTCTGCGACCGCACGCCCGCCTTGAGGTCCGCGTAGACCTCGTCGCGGTAGGCGAGCCGGTCCACCAGGCCGGCGCGGACCGCCTCCGCGCCGATGAACGGGCCCTCGTCGATCATCTCGCGCACCCGGGTGGGCTCCATGCGCCGCGCCTCGGCGATCCCGGCGACGATCTGCTCGGTGACCGACTCGGCGATCCGGGCCATCATCTCCCGGTGCGCCTCGGTCATGTGGTCCTGGGTGAAGGTGTTCGCCGCGGTCTTGTACTCGTGCCGCTGGCCCACCTGGTACTCGACGCCGGCCTTGCCGAGCGCGTCCTTGAGGAAGTGCTGCTGCAGCGCGATGCCGGTGAGCCCGACGTCGCCGGACGGCTGCAGGCAGATCGTCTCGCACGCGGTGGCGAGGTAGTAGGGGACGGTGCCCGCGCCGAACTCGCCGAGGGTCTCGGCGAACGCGACCGTGCGCTTGCCCGACCGGCGGAAGGCCTGGATCGCGCCGCGCAGCTCCTGGACCGTGCCGAACTCGATCGGGTGGCCGCCGATCCTGACGATCAGGGCCCGTACCCGGTCGTCGCTCCGGGCGCGCTTGAGGCCCGACAGCAGGTCGGTGAGACGCGGCCGGCGCATGGACATGACCGCCGAGAAGGGGTCGGTCGGCGGCCCTTCCACGACGCCCTCGGTGAGATCGAGTTCCAGAATCAGCGGGGAGGTCCGCACCTTCCGGAACCGGTCGAGGGCATCGGTGATCACCTTGGTCGCGTCCATAGACCCCACCATAAGGGACGGATCAGACGCGCGGCGCGGTCGTTTCGGCGGGACCCTCCTCCGCCGGATCCGTGCGCCGGGCGGGCCGCAGCCAGAGCACGCCGAGCGGCGGGACGCGCAGCCGCGCCGAGTACGGCAGGCCGTGCCGGGGCACGTCGACGGCCTCCACCCGGCCGAGATTGCCCACGCCGCTGCCCGCGTACTCGTAGGCGTCGGTGTTGAGGATCTCCTCCCACACGCCCGGCTCGGGCAGGCCGAGGTGGTAGTCCTCGTGCGGCACGCCCGCGAAGTTCGCCACGCAGGCGAGCACCGAGCCGTCCGTGCCGTACCGGAGAAACGAGAACACGTTCCCCTGCGCGTCGTCGGCGTCGATCCAGCGGAACCCGTCGGGGGTGTGGTCCTGGGTGTAGAGGGCGGGCGTGGACGTGTAGATCCGGTTGAGGTCCCGCACCAGCCGCTGCACCCCCTGGTGGAAGTCGAAGTCGAGCACCCACCAGTCGAGGCCGCGCTGCTCCGACCACTCCGAGCCCTGGCCGAACTCGCCGCCCATGAACAGCAGCTGCTTGCCCGGGTGCGCCCACATGTACGCGAGCAGGGCGCGCAGGTTCGCGAACCGCTGCCACTCGTCGCCGGGCATCTTGCCGAGCAGCGAGCCCTTGCCGTGCACCACCTCGTCGTGCGACAGCGGCAGCACGAAGTTCTCCGAGTACGCGTACATCAGGGAGAACGTCATCTGGTGATGGTGGTACTGGCGGTAGATCGGCTCGTGCCGCAGGTAGGCGAGGGTGTCGTGCATCCAGCCCATGTTCCACTTGAAGCCGAACCCGAGCCCGCCCAGGTAGACCGGCCGGGACACGCCCGGCCAGGCGGTGGACTCCTCGGCGATGGTGACGATGCCCGGCACCTCGCGGTAGCAGACCGTGTTGAGCTCCTTGAGGAACTCCACCGCCTCGATGTTCTCCCGCCCGCCGTAGATGTTCGGGGTCCACTCGCCCTCGGGACGCGAGTAGTCGAGGTAGAGCATGGAGGCGACCGCGTCCACCCGCAGGCCGTCGATGTGGAACTCCTTGAGCCAGTAGAGCGCGTTCGCCACCAGGAAGTTGCGCACCTCGTTGCGGCCGTAGTCGAACACGTAGGTGCCCCAGTCCGGGTGGTAACCGCGCTTCGGGTCGGGGTGCTCGTACAGCGCGGTGCCGTCGAACCGCCCCAGCGCCCAGTCGTCCATCGGGAAGTGCGCGGGCACCCAGTCGAGCAGCACGCCGATGCCCGCCTGGTGCAGCCGGTCCACCAGGTACCGGAAGTCGTCCGGCGTGCCGAACCGGGCGGTCGGCGCGTAGTACGAGGTCACCTGGTAGCCCCACGATGGCCCGTACGGGTGCTCGGCCACCGGCAGGAACTCCACGTGAGTGAACCCCATGTCCGTCACGTACTCGACCAGCTCGGTCGCCAGGTCGCGGTAGGACAGCCCCGGCCGCCACGAGCCGAGGTGCACCTCGTACACGCTCATCGGCTCCTCGAGCGGCCGCCGCGACGCCCGCCTCGCCATCCACTCGTCGTCCTGCCACTCGTACGTCGACCGCTCCACGATCGACGCGGTCGCCGGCGGCACCTCGGTACGGCGGGCCATCGGGTCGGCCTTCTCCCGCCACACCCCGTCGACGCCGAGCACCGCGAACTTGTACCGCTCGCCCGGCCCGATCCCCGGCACGAACAGCTCCCACACCCCGGACCGGCCGAGCGACCGCATCGGGTACCCCTGCCCGTCCCAGTGGTTGAAGTCGCCGATCAGCCGCACGCCCCGGGCGTTCGGCGCCCACACGGCGAAAGCCGTACCGTCGACGTCCTCGTGCCGCATCACCCGGGCGCCGAGCACCTCCCACAGCCGCTCGTGCCGCCCCTCACCGATCAGGTGCAGGTCGAGCTCGCCGATCGTCGGCCAGTGCCGGTACGGGTCGTGCACCACCTGCGGCTCACAGCCCGCGTAGGTGACCCGCAGCCGGTAGTCCGGGATCTTGTCCAGCCCCGGGATCGTCGTGGCGAACACCCCGTGCGCGACGTGCGTCATCTCCCGCGCCTCGTCGCCGATGAGCACCTCGACCTTCTCCGCCAGCGGCCGAAGCGCCCGGATCGTCACGCCGTCGGGGCCGGGGTGAGCGCCCAGAATCGAATGCGGATCATGGTGGGCCCCGCCCGCCAGCCGGTCCAGCTCCGCATCCATCGCCCGCTCACCACTCCTCGCTCGCACCGGATCACTCCACCGTTCGCTCATACCCTGCCTGCCACCCACTGATCCAACCCGCCGCCCCCACGCAGACCCATCACAAGCGCGTAACGACCGTGCCGCGACGCGCGGCTCGCCGCGACCACGCTGAGCATGCGCGCCCACCAGGCGTGGAGCATCGGCGACGGGCCTGCCTGTGTACGGCTCGCCGAGGCGGCGCGGTTGCACGACGGGCGGACCACGCCGGGCGTGCAGGGCATGGCCGCGCAGATGGCGGCGCGGGGACACGCGCTGATGGGCGAGGCGGACGCGGCCCGCGCCCTGCTCGACGAGGCCGAGCGGCTGATCGCCAGGGCCACCGAGCGGCCGGAGGACGAGCCCGCCTGGATGTACTTCTACGACGACGGCTGGTTCGCCATGCAGCGCGGCATGGCCGAGATCGAGCTCGGCGCGGGCGACCGGGCCGTTCCGCTGCTCGAGGCGGGGTTGTCCCGGCTGCCGGAGGCCTTCCGCCGTGACCGCGCCTGGTTCGGTTCCTGCCTCGCCAAGGCGTACCTGCTCAAGGGCGACGCCGACGCCGCGGCCGGTACGGCGCTGCGGTACGCCGGGGACGCCGTCGCCGTGAACGCCTACGCCGTCCGGACGCTGCGTGACGTCGCCTCGGCACTGCGGGACACGCGGCTGCCCGCCGTACGCGATCTGGATGATCTGCTGGCGACCGCCCGGGACGCGGGGAACGGAAACCGCCCCTCGGAGTAGAGATCGCGTGCCTGCCGTCGTCAGGGCCGAAACCTCCCGATCCGGGTGACCGCAGAGCCGCGCGATACGCATGGGGTTTGTGCTGCGTGTCTCTTATTACCGGTGTGGTGAATCGCAGGCGCGTTGCGAAAAGCACAGGTATGTTGCCGGTCGCGGTCAGACGAAAAGGAAAGCGATGGCGGTACGTGACGACACGGTCATTTATCAGCGCGACATCCTGTCGCGGTGGCCGGACAGGGTGTGCTGGGCCGGGCTGCTGGCGCTCGGCGTGGTGATGCCGATCGTGCAGCCGGGGAAGGACGGCGCGCCGTTCGTGGTGGACAGCCTCGCCTACGTGGCGGTCTGGGGCATTCCGTTCTGGATCGCGCTGCTCACCCTGTGGTCGTTACGCCGATACGGCCGGGTCACCGTCACCCGATGCGAATTACGGGTGGGGCGGGAGCGAATTCCCGTGCACCATCTGGATCGCGCCTACGTCTACCTGCTGGCCACGGAACTCCCCGCGCTCGCGGGACGGCTGCCGGACCTTCCCGACCTGCCCTGGGATCGCCTGCGCGCGATTCGCGACGCGCGCCCCGCACGGCTGCTCGGCGGCGCCTACGCCGAGCCGATCGGCGTCGCCTCGTACCCGCTGATGCTGAAGGACGGCACGGCCGTGGCGGTGGCCACCCGCGACCCGGCCGGCATGGTCAAGGCGCTGCTCGCCGTCGTCCCCGAAGGGTGACGACGGGCCCGCCGGACGGCCCAGGGCTACGAGCCGGTGAAGGCGGCGAGCGGGATGGGCAGCCAGGTGGGGCGGTTGCGGGCCTCGTAGCCGACCTCGTAGACGGCCTTGGCGTACTCGAGGGCGCGGAGCAGGACGGCGTCGTCGCCGTGCACGCGGCCGCCGCCCTCGGTGTAGCCGTCGAGGAAGGCGGCGCGGTTGCGGGCCGACCACTCGGCGGCGCGGGAGGTGAGGATGCGGCCCTCGGGGTGGTCCATGAGCAGGTGGCGCGAGGCGTAGTCGAAGGAGCGGAGCATGCCCGCGACGTCGCGCAGCGGCGTGTCGAGGGCACGGCGCTCCTCGAGCGGCTGGCCGGGCTCGCCCTCGAAGTCGAGCACGACCCACTCGGTGTGGGTGCGCATCACCTGGCCGAGGTGGTAGTCGCCGTGCACCCGCTGCACGGTGATCGGGCGGTCGATGTCGGCGAGCCGGTCGTAGGCGGCGTGCACCACCGCGTCGTG
Source organism: Thermopolyspora flexuosa (assembly GCF_006716785.1). NCBI lineage: Bacteria > Bacillati > Actinomycetota > Actinomycetes > Streptosporangiales > Streptosporangiaceae > Thermopolyspora > Thermopolyspora flexuosa. The sequence continues at coordinate 692,753 of NZ_VFPQ01000001.1, forward strand.
GCCGCGCAGCTGGGGCACCTCGAGCAGGGTCTGGTCGAGGCGGGCGCGCAGCCGCTCGGCCATGCGCTTGATCTCCGGCGGGTCGAGCGTGCCGGTCGGGAACGCGGCGGCGAGCTCGCGGTGCACCCGCGCGGTGGCGATGCCGAGGCGGCGCGACTCGGCGGCGAAGTCGCCGCCCACCTCCGAGGCGGGGATCTCCGGCTGGTGGGCGTAGCCGTACAGGTCGCGCACGCTCGCCAGGGCGAGCGACCAGCCGTCGTTCGCCGTGCTGAGGTAGCGCTGCATGAACGCGAGCGTGGTGTCCTCGCCGTCGATGTCGGTGGTGAACCACCCGTACGGCTGCGCGATGTGCGGCGAGCCGCGCCGGGCGAGCGCGGTGACGATCTCCACCTCCGGGTTGACCCCGGGCACGAGCCGCCGGAACAGCTTGCAGATGTACGCCTCGCCGTACACGAGCGAGGTGTTCGACTGCTCGGCGCCGAGCACCAGGCTGCGCAGCCCGGTCTCGATCGTCACGCCCTCCATCGCCCGGAAGCGCAGGGGACCGATGTCGGCCCCCTGCGCCATCGCCTCGAGCAGCACGCCGGTGAGCTCGGCGTCGTGCGCCGCGTCGTAGTAGCGGCCACCGATGTGCGCGTGCTGGAGCCGCTGCGGGATGGACCGCCGCGTTCCGAGCAGCAGCTGGTAGCGGTCCCGGGCCCCGGCCTGGTGCACCTGGAGGACCAGGTGCCGCAGGCCGGGGTCACCGGACTTCAGCTCGACGTCGGACTCGATGCCGACGCCGTCGATCGCGCGTCCCTTGCCGGCGAACCAGCGCTGGCGGCCGATCCATCCGGCGAGCAGGTCTTCGAGTGCTGTTGTCACGACTCCTCGGTGGCGCTCGTGGGCGTCAGCGTGAACCAGTAGAACCCATGCCCAGGAAGCGTCAGAAGATACGGGAGCTCGCCGATCGGGGGGAACGGCACGCCGCCCATGCACTCCACCGGAGTGGCCCCCTCGAACCGGCGCAGGTCCAGCTCCACCGGCTGCGGGAAGCGGGACAGGTTGTTGACGCACAGCACCCGGTCGTTGCCGAGCTCCCGGACGAACGCGAGCACGCTCGGGTTCGACGAGTTGAGCTCGGTGAAGTCGCCGAGCCCGAAGACCGGGTGGCGCTTGCGGATCTCGATCATCCGCCGGGTCCAGTGCAGCAGCGAGCCGGGGTTCTTCTGCTGCGCCTCGACGTTGATCGCCTGGTACCCGTAGATCGGGTCCATGATCACCGGAAGGTAGAGCCGTCCCGGGTCGCAGTCGGAGAAGCCCGCGTTGCGGTCCGGGGTCCACTGCATCGGGGTCCGGACGCCGTCGCGGTCACCGAGCCAGATGTTGTCCCCCATCCCGATCTCGTCGCCGTAGTAGAGCACCGGCGACCCGGGCAGGGAGAGCAGCAGCGCGGTGAACAGCTCGATCTGGTTCCGGTCGTTGTCGAGCAGGGGCGCGAGCCGCCGCCGGATGCCCACGTTCGCCCGCATCCGCGGGTCCTTGGCGTACTCGGCGTACATGTAGTCGCGCTCCTCGTCGGTCACCATCTCGAGGGTGAGCTCGTCGTGGTTGCGCAGGAAGATGCCCCACTGGCAGTTCTCCGGGATCTTGGGGGTCTGGGCGAGGATCTCGGAGATCGGGTAGCGGGACTCGCGCCGGACCGCCATGAAGATGCGCGGCATGAGCGGGAAGTGGAACGCCATGTGGCACTCGTCGCCGCCGGTGACCGGGTCGCCGAAGTACTCCACCACGTCCGACGGCCACTGGTTCGCCTCGGCGAGCAGCACCCGGTCCGGGTACAGCCGGTCCACCTCGGCGCGGATGCGCTTGAGGTAGGCGTGGGTCTCGGGCAGGTTCTCGCAGTTGGTGCCGTCCTTCTCGAACAGGTACGGCACGGCGTCCAGCCGGAAGCCGTCGATGCCGAGGTCGAGCCAGAACCGCAGCACCTCGAGCATGGCCTCCTGCACCGCCGGGTTGTTGTAGTTGAGGTCCGGCTGGTGGTGGAAGAACCGGTGCCAGTAGTACTGGCCGCGCACCGGGTCGTAGGTCCAGTTCGAGGTCTCGGTGTCGACGAAGATGATGCGCGCGTCCTTGTACTTCTCGTCGGTGTCGGACCAGACGTAGAAGTCGCCGTACGGGCCGTCCGGGTCGTGGCGGGAGGCCTGGAACCAGGGGTGCTGGTCGCTGGTGTGGTTCATCACCAGGTCGGCGATGATGCGCATGCCCCGCTTGTGCGCCTCGTCGACGAGCCTGATGAAGTCGCCGAGGGTGCCGAACTCGGGCAGGATCTTGGTGTAGTCCGAGATGTCGTACCCGCCGTCGCGCAGCGGGGACTCGTACATGGGCAGCAGCCACAGGCAGTCCACGCCGAGCCACTTGAGGTAGTCGAGCTTCTCGATCAGCCCGTTGATGTCACCGGTGCCGTCGCCGTTGGAGTCCTTGAAGCCCCGGATGAGCACCTCGTAGAAGACGGCCCGCTTGTACCAGAAGGGGTCGCGTGGCGTCTCGTGGGTGAAGGTGTTCGGAACCGGCTGCGAAACGGCGCTCACGGCTCCTCCTTCGCCGGTCGTTCTCCCGCCGTGAGCGCCCGGCCACCTGGTGTGCGGTCGGCCGGACGGTTGTGTGCGATCAGGTCGCGCACGTTACCTCCCCGCTTTCGTGCTCTCGACGGCCCGCCGGTGGCGCGCCCGGCGGGCCGACTGGTCGCCTGTCACCGGCCGGACGGCCGGCCGGTTCGGAGTGATGGGTGGTTCACCGGGGGTTCGCCGACGCCGCTCGGAGGGTGAACACGTGGGCTGGACACACGTACGGGTCGAGCCGTACGTAGTTGGACCGGCGCCAGCGGTAGGACTGGCCGCTGAGCTCGTCGTCGACGATGAACTCGGCGTTCCAGTCCAGGCCGAGGGCCGGCATGTCCAGGTGCACCGTCGCCTCGCGGGTGTGGTGTGGGTCGAGGTTGACGACGGCCAGTACGACGTCGCCCATGCCCTGCCGTCGTGTGGCGGGGTCATAGGGGCCGGGCAGCCGCTTGGAGAAGCAGATCAGCTCCGGCTGGTCGACGTAGTGGAAACGTAGGTTACGCAATTCCTGCAGAGCCGGGTGTGCCCTTCGCAGCATGTTCAGTCGCCGGATGAACGGGGCGATGCTGCGCCCTTCCCGCTCGGCCGCTGCCCAGTCGCGAGGCTTGTACTGATATTTCTCGCTATCGAGGTATTCCTCGCTACCCGGGCGAACCGGTACATTTTCGCACAGTTCATAACCCGAATATATGCCCCAGGTCGGCGACATGAGGGCCGCCAGAACCGCGCGAATCTGGAATGCGGGCCGACCACCGGTTTGAAGATACTCGTGAAGAATGTCCGGTGTGTTAACAAACAGGTTCGGGCGCAGAAAATGTGACGTCTTGTGGGCGAGCTCGGTGAGGTACTCCTCAAGCTCCTGCTTGGTGTTGCGCCAGGTGAAGTAGGTGTACGACTGGTGGAACCCGATCTTCGCCAGCGTCTGCAGCATCGCCGGCCGGGTGAACGCCTCCGACAGGAACAGCACGTCCGGGTCGGTGGCGTGGATCTCGGCGAGCAGCCGCTCCCAGAACGGCACCGGCTTGGTGTGCGGGTTGTCCACCCGGAAGATCCGCACGCCGTGCGACATCCAGTACCGCACCACCCGCTTGACCTCGGCGTACAGGCCCTCGGGGTCCTTGTCGAAGTTGAGCGGGTAGATGTCCTGGTACTTCTTCGGCGGGTTCTCGGCGTACGCGATCGTGCCGTCGGCCCGGATGGTGAACCACTCCGGGTGCTCCTTCACCCACGGGTGGTCGGGCGAGCACTGCAGGGCGAGGTCGAGCGCGATCTCCAGGCCGAGCTCGCGGGCCCGGGCGACGAACGCGTCGAAGTCCTCGATCGTGCCCAGGTCGGGGTGGACGGCGTCGTGCCCGCCCTCCTCCGAGCCGATCGCCCACGGCGACCCCGGGTCCCCCGGCTCGGCGACGAGGGTGTTGTTGCGGCCCTTGCGGTTGGTCTTCCCGATCGGGTGGATCGGCGGGAGGTAGACCACGTCGAAGCCCATCTCCGCGATCGCGGGCAGCCGCCGGGCAGCGGTCGCGAAGGTGCCCGATCTCATCTGCCCGTCCTCGCCGACGTGCGCCCCCTCCGAGCGCGGGAAGAACTCGTACCACGAGCCGAACAGGGCCCGCCGCCGGTGCACCACGATGCGGTGCTTGGGGGAGCGGGTGAGCAGGTCGCGCAGCGGGTGGGCGAGCAGCATCCGCTCCACCTCGGGCAGCTTCGCGTACGCGAACCGCGCCCGCGGGTCCACCGCCTCGTCCCGCAGCCGCGCCGCCACCTCGAGCAGCGCGGCCCGGTGCCCGCACCGGCCGTTGTCCCCGTTCTGCGGGCACGCGTTCGGCCGTACGGCTCGCGCCGCGCGCTCGAACAGCCGGGCGCCCTCCTCGCACATGAGGTCGGCGTCCATGCCGCGCGGGATCTTGATGCCCGCGTCGTGGAACCAGGTCGCGATGGGGTCGCCCCACGCCTCGATCCGGAAGTGCCAGTGCCCCTCGGTGGGCAGTGACACGTCGACGCCCCAGCGGTCCGTGCCGGGGGCGAGCTCGTGCATGCGCAGCAACGGGCTCACGGTGCCGTCCGGGGCGAACAGCACGACCCCGGCGGCCACCGCCTCGTGCCCCTCGCGGAACACGGTGGCACTGATCTGGAAGGTCTCACCTGCCGCGGCCTTGGCCGGTCGGCGACCGCAGTCGACGACTGGGTGGATGTCCTGGATTGGGATTCGTCCGATCATCGCACTCACGGTAGCGACGGCACACCGGTACCGCCGAAATCGGGCAAATTTGGATCTTCAGTTCGTCAAGCAGGTTTGGCGCAGCGCAAAGCGACCCTCACTTAGGTGGCGGACGGGACACACTTTATGGGTTGCCCCAATGGTCCACCCTTACCCCTCGTCGTGAAAGACCCGGCGGCGGATTCGCCGCAAGATCCGTGACGGGGTGTGCCTGATCGTGTCCTCGCGGTGAGATCTGTTTACCCTGGATCTGGCGATGCGACTCACCGATCGGCACTCATCGTTGTTAGTGATCGCGCCACGGTCTCACATCATGAGCAGCCTATTGGTGGGTTTGGCGGGATTTGTTAGTGGAGAGAGCGAGACTGACGACTCGCCCGTGGCCGACAAAGGCGTTTCGGTCGCGTTCGGCGGCACCGAGTAACTAGGGTCTGGCACCGTGAGAGCAATCCGCAGGTTCACCGTCCGTACCGTCCTTCCTCCCGAGCTCGCCGCGCTCGGTGAGCTCGTGCACAATCTCCGCTGGTCCTGGCACCCGGAGACGATGGATCTCTTCGAGCAGGTGGACCCCGAGACCTGGCAGCGGGTCGGCCACGACCCGGTCGCGCTGCTCGGCGCCGTCGACTCGCGGCGGCTCGCCGAGCTCGCCCGGGACCGCCGCTTCCTGCGGCGCCTCGCCGACGCCGCCGACGATCTGCGCGAGTACATGACCGCGCCCCGCTGGTACCAGAACCTCGAGGGCGCGCCGCAGGCCATCGCCTACTTCTCGCCGGAGTTCGGCATCGCCGCCGCGCTGCCGCAGTACTCCGGCGGCCTCGGCATCCTCGCCGGGGACCACCTCAAGGCCGCCAGCGACCTCGGCGTGCCGATCATCGGCGTGGGCCTGCTCTACCGTCACGGGTACTTCACCCAGTCGCTCTCACCGGAGGGCTGGCAGCTCGAGCACTACCCGAGCCTCGACCCCGGTGGCATGCCGCTCACCCTGCTCAAGGAGCCGGACGGCGAGCCCGCCCGGATCCGGGTCAACCTGCCGGAGAACCGGGTGCTGCACGCCCAGATCTGGGTCGCCCAGGTCGGCCGGGTGCCGCTGCTGCTGCTCGACTCCGACGTGGCGGAGAACGACGCGCTCTCCCGGGACGTCACCGACCGGCTGTACGGCGGCGGCACCGACCACCGCCTGCTGCAGGAGCTGCTGCTCGGCATCGGCGGCGTGCGCGCGGTGCGCGCCTACTGCCGCATCACCGGCTACCCCGAGCCCGAGGTGTTCCACACCAACGAGGGCCACGCCGGCTTCCTCGGCCTGGAGCGCATCCGCGAGCTCACCGAGGCCCGGCTCACCTTCGAGGAGGCGCTGGAGGCGGTGCGGGCCGGCACCGTGTTCACCACGCACACCCCGGTCCCGGCGGGCATCGACCGCTTCCCGATGGACATGATCGCCCGCCAGTTCGGCGGCGACAACGCCTGGCCGACCGTGGACGTCGAGCGCATCCTCGAGCTCGGCGCCGAGCCGGAGGGCGAGGGCGGCGACAAGGCGCTGTTCAACATGGCCGTGATGGGCATGCGCCTCGCCCAGCGGGTGAACGGCGTCTCGCAGCTGCACGGCAAGGTGAGCCGGGAGATGTTCCAGGGCCTGTGGCCCGGCTTCGACGTCGACGAGGTGCCGATCGGCTCGATCACCAACGGCGTGCACGCGCCCACCTGGGTGGGCCGCGAGGCGCTCGAGCTCGCCGGGGAGCGGCTCCCGCTGCTCGCCGAGGAGGCGAAGGGCTGGGAGGGCATCCAGAAGATCAGCGACGAGGAGATCTGGGAGATCCGCGGCAAGCTGCGCCGCCGCCTCGTCGAGGCCGCCCGGGAGCGGCTGCGCCGGTCGTGGCGGGAGCGCGGCGCCTCCGACCCCGAGCTCAAGTGGATCGACGAGGCGCTCGACCCCGACGTGCTCACCATCGGCTTCGCCCGCCGCGTGCCCTCGTACAAGCGGCTCACGCTCATGCTGCGCGACCCCGAGCGGCTGCGCGCCATCCTGCTCCACCCGGAGCGGCCGGTGCAGATCGTGATCGCGGGCAAGGCGCACCCGGCCGACGAGGGCGGCAAGCGGCTCATCCAGCAGATCGTGCGGTTCGCCGACCAGGAGGACGTACGGCACCGCATCGTCTTCCTGCCGGACTACGACATGTCGCTCGCCCAGCTGCTCGTGCAGGGCTGCGACGTGTGGATGAACAACCCGCTGCGCCCGCTCGAGGCGTGCGGCACCTCCGGCATGAAGGCCGCGCTCAACGGCGGCCTCAACCTGTCCATCCGGGACGGCTGGTGGGACGAGTGGTACGACGGCAACAACGGCTGGGCGATCCCCACCGCCGACGGCGTCGAGGACCCCGACCGGCGTGACGAGCTCGAGGCGAGCGCGCTCTACGACCTGATCGAGCGCGAGGTGGCGCCGCGGTTCTACGACCGGGCCGCGGGCGGCCCGCCGCGCCGCTGGATCGAGATGGTCAAGCACACGCTCACCTCGCTCGGCCCGAAGGTGCTCGCCGGCCGCATGCTGCGCGACTACGTGGTGGACCTGTACACGCCGGCGGCGCGCGCGGCCCGCGAGCTCGCCGCCGACAACTACCGGCAGGCCCGTGCGTTCGCCGCGTGGAAGCTGCGGGTACGGCGCGCCTGGCCGGGCGTGCGGGTCGAGCACGTGGAGACCTCCGGGGTGGGCGACACGCCGGAGCTCGGCGCGACGCTCGAGGTGCGGGCCACGGTGGCGCTCGGCGAGCTGGAGCCGGGCGACGTCGCGGTGCAGGCCGCCTACGGCCGGGTGGGCCCGCACGACGAGCTGGTGCGGCCGTCGTACGCCACGCTCGAGCCGGTGGAGTCGGCCGACGACGGCCGGGTGATCTTCCACGGCACGGTGCCGCTCGACCGAACCGGCGCGTTCGGCTACACGGTGCGGGTCGTGCCGTCGCACCCGCTCATGGCCTCGCCCGCCGAGCTGGGCCTGATCACGGTTCCCGAGGAGCCCGCGGGCATGACGAACGGCACGTTCCGATAAGCGCACAGATAGCTGTAAACCACCCGGAAATCACAACATCACCCGCTATCGTGGCGGGCCATGAGCCGGTTCTTCATGCGGGCTTTGGTGCCCGCCAGGATTCGGCGCGCCGTGCGCGCCCGGTTCGACGCCCGCTACGTGTCGCGGGCGGACCATCGCCGGGACGTCCGTGACGCCCTGTGGGAGGTCCGGTCGCTGCGCCGCGAGGTGGTCGCGCTGCGCGCGGAGGTCGATCGGCTGCGCAAGGAGCAGCGGAAGCCGGCCCCGGCCCCCGCGGATCCGGGCATGCCCGCCAAGGTCGGGGAGGCGCGGCGGCTCGCCGAGGAGACCGCCGCGGCCACCGACCGCCTGCTCCAGTCCGAGGTGCTGATCTGGCAGGCGATCGACCGGCTGGAGGCGCGGCTCGACCGCCTGGAGCGGGCCGCGGGCGACGGCGCCGGGGACGACAGGCCGTTCGGGGAGCCGCTCGAGGAGCACCGCCGTGCGCGTGAGATGGCGTGAGGCCGACGGCACCTGGGAGCTGACCTTCCGCCTCGACCCCGAGGAGGAGCTCACCGGCACGGTCACCGACGGCCAGCGGGTCGAGCTCGCCACCAACTCCTGTCACGTACGGCCCGCCGTACCGGCCGGCGAGGTGCACCCGGACCTGCTCGCGCTGCTCGCCTGGACGGTGGTCGCGCCGTGGACCCGGCGGCGGGTCGTCTTCGACCGCCCGGTCTCCGAGCGGCTGGCGCGCGCCCTGCACGACGGGTGGGGCGTGGAGGCGGGCCCGGTGGGCGACGACGTGGCGCCGCGCGAGCGGGGGCGGGAGCTGGCGATCTCCTACAGCGGCGGCGCGGACTCCGCCGCGGTCGCGGTGATCTTCCCGGACGCGCCGCTCGTCACCTTCCAGCGGGTCTCACACCCGCGCCGCCCCAACCGGTGGACCCACTACCGCTCCGACACGATCGTCCGCCTCGCCCAGGCCACCGGCCGGGACCTCACCGTGGCGCAGTCGGACCTGGAGTTCGTGCTGAGCCACCCGCGGCCCGGCTACCCCGAGCACCACGCGGTGCTCGCCGGGGCGATCCTGCTCGCCGACCGCATGAACCTCGGCGGGGTCGCGCTCGGCTACGAGATCGGCTCGCGCTGGCTCGGCGGCGGCCGGTACGTGCACCGCTACACCCCCGACAACCCGATGTGGTCCCAGCACGGCAAGTGGGGGCGGCTGTTCGCCGCCGCCGGGCTGCCGATGGTGCTGCCGGTCGCGGGCATCAGCGAGGCGATGACGATGAAGATCGCGCTCAACTCGAAGCTGCGCGACCAGGTGCGCTGGTGCCTGCGCGGGGACGCCGACTCCGCCTGCGGCAGGTGCGGCAAGTGCCTGTACAAGGAGCTGATCCAGGCCGCGATCGAGGGCCGCCCGCTGCGCACCGAGATCACCGCCGACCGCCCGGTGGCCGCCAAGTGGCAGCGCCGCCCGCCGTACGGGGGCCAGGAGATGATCGAGTACGGCTGCGCCCGGGTGCCCGGCATCGAGAACACCCCGTTCGCCAAGGCGAACGAGTACCTGCGCCCCACCATCGAGTCGACCCGGTGGCTCGAGCGGGTCTACCCGCCCGCGCTCGACGAGGTGCCCGAGCCCTGGCGCGACCACGTCCGGCGGTACATGACCGCGAACTTCGAGCTGATGGACGCCGACGACCGGCGCCGGGTGGAGACCTGGGGCCTGGCGCACGCGGCGGGCGACGCCGAGGCGTGAGCCGTACCGGCGGCGGACCCGCGCCCGGCGGCCCGGCGAAGATCGGGGGCCGGGCGCGGGGGCGGCCGCCGCCGGGTGTATATGCGGGCATGTGGCGCGTCTCCGACGCGTCCGCATGACATGCGTGGATGAAGCCGTGTGGATGAGGGCCGCGAGATGAGGTTCGCACGATGAGGGTGTACGTCTCGGTGGACATGGAGGGCGTGACCGGTCTCACCGACCCGGAGGAGATGCACGCCGGGGGCCGCGGCTACGAGCGCGGCTGCGAGCTGATGACCGGCGACGCCAACGCCGCGGTCGACGGCGCCTACGCCGCCGGGGCGACCTCCGTGGTCGTCAACGACGCGCACGGCTCCACCAAGAACCTCCGCATCGACCTGCTCGACCCCCGCGCCACGCTCATCCGCGGCCCGGGCAAGCCGATGCGCATGGCCGAGGGCCTCACCGCCGACTTCCGGGCGGCCTGCTTCGTCGGGTACCACGCCCGGGCCGGCGTGCAGCACGGCGTGCTCAACCACACGTGGATGGGCAAGGAGATCCAGAACGTCTACCTCAACGGCGAGATCTGCGGCGAGACCCGGCTCGTCGCCGCGTTCGCCGGCTTCCTCGGCGTGCCGGTGGTGCTCGTCACCGGCGACGAGGCGGTCTGCGAGGAGGCCCGCGAGGTGCTCGGCGACGTGGAGACCGTCGCGGTCAAGCGCGGCATCGACAAGTTCGCCGCCGAGCTGCTGCCGCCGAGCGTCGCCCAGCGGCGCATCCGCGAGGCGACCGTGCGCGCGCTCAATCGCCTGGCGGACTTCCGCCCGTACACGGTGGAGCCGCCGTTCACGCTCGGCGTGGAGTGGAACTCCACGGCGATCGCCGCCGGGTGCGCCATCATCCCCGGCACCCGGCAGGTCGGCCCCCGGCACACCGAGTTCACCACCGACGACTACCACGAGATCATGGCCCTGTTCGGCATCTACGCGATGATCGCCGGACAGGTGGCCTGCGGCAGCGGAGTGTACGGATGACCACCGAGGAAGGGCCGGACCCCCGACCGGCCCAGGAGGAGACAGGCAAGCCCGACCAGCCACCGCCCGCCCCGCCCACAAGACGCCGGCCCGGCCCGGTCACCCGGCGCGCCCTGCTCCTCGGCATCGGCGCGGCGGGCGGCGCGGGCGCGATGTACGCCGCGATGGGCGCGCTCGGCCTCGCCCCGCGCGAGCAGAAACGCGACTTCATCGCCCCCCGGCCCGGGGACTTCAGCCTCACCGGCCGCGCCGCGGCCAAGGTGCTCATCCTCGGCGCCGGGGTCACCGGCCTCGCCTGCGCGTACGAGCTCGGCAAGGCGGGCTACGACTGCACCGTGATCGAGGCCCGCGACCGGGTCGGCGGCCGGTGCCTCACGCTGCGCGGCGGCGACCGGTTCACCGAGATCGGCGACGAGCAGCAGGTCGTGCGGTTCGGCGAGGGCGGCTACTTCAACGCCGGACCGGCCCGGATCGCGCAGTGGATGGTCACCATGGACTACTGCCGCGAGCTCGGCGTCCCGGTCGAGGTGTTCATCAACGACAACGCCCAGGCGTACGTCTACACCCGGGGCATGAAGGCCCCGATCCGCGCGGCCGCCTACCGCGCCGACATGTACGGCTACCTGTCGGAGCTGCTCGCCAAGGCGACCAACGCCGGGGCGCTCAACCGGCGGCTCACCCGGGCGGACCGCCAGGTGCTGCTCGACTTCCTCGCCGAGTTCGGCGACCTCGACCGCCGGACGTACGACTACGGCGGCTCGGACCGGCGCGGCTACGCGACCCCGCCGGGCGTGCAGCCGGGCAAGATGCTCGGCCCGGTGCCGTCGGTGTCCGAGGTGCTCGGCTACGACCTGCCCCGGGCGCTCACCAAGACCGCGAGCCAGGAGCAGGCCGCGCCGATGTTCCAGATGGTCGGCGGCATGGACGGCCTGGTGCGCGCGTTCGCCGAGCGGATCGGCGAGGACCGCATCCTCACCCGCACCAAGGTCACCCGCATCGACACCCTGCCCGACCGGGTCGACGTCACCTGCGAGGGCCCGGACGGCACGGTGGTGCACACCGCCGACTACTGCATCGCCACGCTCCCGCCGCACCTGATCGCCCGCATCCCCGGCAACCTCGGCGCCCCGGTGGTGAGCGCGCTCACCGCGGCCCAGCCCACCCCCGCCGGGAAGATCGCCATCGAGTACGACCGCCGCTGGTGGGAGCTCGAGGACAAGATCTTCGGCGGCAGCACCGAGACCGACCTCGACATCACCCGCATCTGGTACCCGTCGTACGGGTTCTTCGGTGAGCGGGGCATCCTCATCGGCTACTACACGATCGGCTCGGCGAAGGACACCTTCACCCCGCTGCCGCACCGGGAACGGCACCGCCGGGCGCTCACCCAGGGCAAGAAGATCCACGGCGAGAAGTACCGGACCGGCGTGCTGTCGAGCGCCTCGGTGGCCTGGACGCGCCAGCCGTACATCGAGGGGGCCTGGGCGACGTTCACCGACCCGGGGGTGCTCGCCACGCTGCGCCGGCCCGCGGGCCGGGTGTACTTCGCGGGCGACTGGCTCACCAACCTCAACGCGTGGATCGCCGGCTCGCTCGAGTCCGCCCGGACCGTGGTCACCGACCTTCATCGCCGGGTGCTGTCCCAGTAGGGCTAACCTGGCGCGATGAAGCTCGAGTGGATTCCCGCCCTGGAGCGGCCGGATTTGCTCGCGCCGCCGGTGGAGCGCGCGCTGCGCGAGCTCGGCGACCTCGACGGCGAGGTGAGGGTGGCCGAGATCGACCCCGGGCTCGCGGACACGGCCGCGTTCTGCGAGCGGTACGGCGTGGCGTTGGAGGAGTCGGCGAACTGCGTCATCGTGGCGGGCCGGCGCGGCGGCGAGACCCGGTACGCCGCGGTGCTGGTGCTCGCGAGCACGCGGGCCGACGTGAACGGCGCGGTGCGGCGGCACCTGGGGGCGCGCAAGGCGTCGTTCGCCCCGCACGAGGAGGCGGTCGGGCTCACCGGCATGGAGTACGGCGGCATCACCCCGATCGGCCTGCCCGAGTCCTGGCCGGTGCTCGTCGACGAGGCGGTGGCCGCCGCGCCCTTCGTCGTGATCGGCAGCGGGCTGCGCCGCTCGAAGCTCGCGCTCTCCGGCGCGGCCCTGGCCCGCCTCAAGGCCGTCGAGGTGCTCCCGGTCGCGATGCCCGCGGCCTCGTGAATCGTTCGGCCGCGCAGGTCACGACATCGCGGAAAAATCCAAACAATACGAATAAAAGAGGATGATTGCGGATAGTGGGTGATTGCGTCGGCGGCGCGGAGCCCGGCGCCCGCGCCGCCGCGCATCACCATGTGCGCTCGGTGACGAGGCAGGGGCCCGTTCGCGCGCACATCCGCCCCGCGTTCCCGGCCGCGCCTTCCCCGACGCCCTGGGATGTTCCAGGTCGCGGCGGAGGAATGCGCGGTGTTACGGCTGAAACGTCGTCATATGCGCGAGGCGAAGGGCGAACACGCGGCGTAACGTGACCGAATCGGCACTCGCGTACGCCTTGCGTCATATCGTCGTTTGGGAAAACGTGGGAGTTCCGGACGTTGAGTGGGGCGGGGGAACGTGGCCGATAGGTTCATTCATTGCCACATCCTTGAGTCGGTATGGTGCCTAGTGCCATGAACCAGGAGGACCGACTCGGGCCTTACCGGCTGCTCAGGCGGCTCGGCGAGGGCGGCATGGGCGTCGTGCACCTCGCGGTCGACCCGCAGGGCAGGCAGGTCGCCGTGAAGATGCTGCGTGCCGAGGTCGCCGGCGACGACGTCGCCCGGCGGCGGCTCTCGCGTGAGGTGGAGACGATGCGGCGGGTCCGCAACGACCACATCGCCGAGGTCGTCGACGCCGACGTGACCGGCCTTCGCCCGTACATCGTGACCCGCTACGTGCCCGGCCGTCCCCTCGACGAGCTGGTGAAGCAGGAGGGCCCGCTCGACGAGGAGGCGCTGATCCGGGTCGGGTACGGCGTGGCGGACGCGCTCGCCGCCGTGCACGCCGCCGGGGTGGTCCACCGTGACCTCAAGCCGGCGAACGTGATGATGCTCGACGGCAAGCCGGTGCTGATCGACTTCGGCATCGCGCAGGCCGTCGACGCCACCCGGCTCACCCAGACCGGCATGTTCATCGGCACCCCGGGCTACCTCGCGCCGGAGATCATCGCGGGCCAGGAGGCGGGCCCGGCGGCCGACATCCACGCCTGGGCGGGCACGCTCATCTTCGCCGCGACCGGCGAGCCGCCGTTCGGCAGGGGCACGCTGGAGATGATCTTCTTCAACATCACGGCGGGCCGGGCGAACGTCGACGGGGCGCCCGAGTCGCTGCGGCCGATCCTGCGCGCCGCGCTCAGCCGGGACCCCTCCCGCAGGCCGACCGCGACCGAGCTGGTGGAGCGCATGCGCCGGCTGATGCCCGCCCCGGCGGGGCCGGGCGCGCCCGCGCGTCCCCGGGTGCCGGACGAGGTCACCACGATGCCCGACCTCGGCCTGCGGTCCGCCGCCGCGTCGGCCACGGCGTCCCCGGCGGTCACCGGAGCCGCCGCGCCGGAGGCCACCCCGCGGGCGCCGCACGCGGCCGGATACCGCGCGGCCGCCCCGGCCGCCGCCCCGCGGACGCCGTCCCCGACCTCGCCGCCGGTCGTCTCGCCGCAGGGCCCGCCGGAGACCGCGCCCGCCCGGCCCGTGCACCCGCAGGCGGGCGGCCTCGGCGGCCCCGCCGTACCGGGGCCCGCTCCGACCGGGCGGCCGGACGAGCCGCCCACGGTCCCCGCGCCCGCGGCGCCCCGCAACCGGCCCGACGAGGCGGCCCCGCCGCCGGAGCAGCCGGGGGACGGCGACCCGTTCCCGACGGTCCGCGTCCCCGGCAAGGACCTGCGCAGCGCGGGCGTGCTGCGCGGCCCGCACCCGCAGCGTCCGCCCGGCCCGCCGGTCCCGCCGCGGCCGCCCGCGCCGCAGCCCGCGGGCGCGCACCTGGCGGACCTGGTGCGGCCACAGCACCGGCCCGGGCACGGCCCCGTCCCCGCGGCCCCGGTGGGCGGCAACGAGGGCGACATCCCGACCCGGCGGGTGCGCCTCGACGACCTCGCCGGCGTCGGCGGCCCGGCCCAGCCGCGGCCCGCGGCGTCCGGCGCCGGGCCCGCGCCCGCGCAGCCGCCGCCGGTCACCCCCGCCGAGCAGCCGCCGCCGCTCCGCCTGCCCGGGGCGGCCGCGGCGCAGGCCCCTGCGGTGCACGCCGCCGCGCCGCCCGGTCCGGTCCCGTCCCCGGCGCAGCCCGCCCCGGCCCCGTCCGCGGTGGCCGCCGCGCCCGAGCAGCGGCCGCAGCAGGAGGCGGCGCCCGGGGCGCTGCACACCCTGGTCCGGGCCCTGCTGCTGCTCGCCGTCACCGCGCTGACCGTGCGCGCGCCGCTGCCGATGCTGCTGATCACGCTCCCGGTCGCGGTGCTGCTCCGCGCCGGTGACATGGCGCGGCCGCAGCCCGCCACGGTCGGCGAGCTGTTCGGGGTGCTGGGGCGGCCGCGTCCGCTGCTCGCCGCCGCGGGGGCCACCGCGGCCCTGCTCCTCTACGGCGCGATCCTCGGGCTGCCGGTTACGCTGTTTGTGACGGTGTTCCTCGGCGGGGTCTCGACGCAGGTCGCACTCAGCGGAGGGATCGCCGTCGCCCTGTGGACGGTCTGCGCGGGGCCCGGAGTGGACGGTCCACGTAGGCAGATGCGGCGCATGCTCGCATCGGCGCTCCCGACGCGGAGCGCGGCGTCGACGACGGCCGCGGTGGTCGGCCTGGTCGCGGTGGCGGCCACGCTGCTCGCCGTGGCCACGTTCGTCAGCCGGTCGCCACAGGTCTGGTGGCAGCCGCTCGACGCCAGTGGCCTGATCGACCTGCTCGACGGCCTGCGGCAGCGGGCGCAGGCGCAGTGACGGGGGAGCGAATGCCGGACACGCTGGAGAGGATCGGTCCCTACCGGCTCGTGCGGCGCCTGGGAGAGGGCGGCATGGGCGTCGTCCACCTGGGCATCGAGCCGGGCGGTGGCCAGGTCGCGGTGAAGGTGCTGCACCCGCACGTCGCCGCCGACCTCAAGGCGCGGGACCGCCTCGTCCGCGAGGTGGAGACGATGCGGCGGGTGCGCAGCCCGCGGGTCGCCCAGGTCCTCGACGCCGAGCTGTCCGGGCCCACGCCGTACATCGTGACCCGGTACGCGCCGGGCCGCACGCTCGAGCGCACCGTGCTCGAGGACGGCCCGCTCGCGCCCCGCGAGGTGATCCGGGTGGCGCGCGGCCTGTGCGAGGCGCTCGTCTCGATCCACGCGGCCAACGTGATCCACCGCGACCTGAAGCCGGCGAACGTGATCCTCGTCGACGGCGACCCGCTGGTGATCGACTTCGGCATCGCCCACCTGGTGAACGCCACCCGGCTCACCCAGACGGGCATGTTCATCGGCACCCCCGGCTACCTCGCCCCGGAGATCATCCGGGACGGGGAGATCAGCCAGGCGTGCGACGTGTTCGCGCTCGCCGCGACGGTGTTCTTCGCCGCGACCGGGCAGCCGCCGTTCGGCACCGGGCCGTTCGAGAAGATCTGTTACAGCATCCTCGAGGGCCGTGCCCAGCTCGACCTCGCCCCGCCGTGGCTGCGCAAGTGGCTCGCGGGCGCGTTCGAGGTGGACCCGTCGCTGCGGCCGACCGCGCAGACGATGCTGCGCATGGCCTACGCCCTCGACCCGGACGCCCCGGTGGCCCCGGATCCGGTGCTCGACCAGGGCACCCGGGTGCTGAACCAGGACGACCCCGGCACCCGCGTGCTCGACCCCGGCCCGCCCGGCACCGGGACCCGGGTCCTCGACCCCGACCCCGGCCCGCGCACCCGCGTGCTCGACGACGGCGCGCAGCACCCGGCGGGCGGCACCCGCGTGCTCGAGGACGACTACCGCGACCTGCTGCCGCCGGTGCGCTACGTCGAGCCGGCGCCTCCGCCGGCCCCGCCACCGGCGCCGCCGGCCGCGCCTCCGCACGCGCGGCCCGCGCCGCCACCGCCGTACCCGGACCAGCGGGTCGCCGGGTACCCGCCCCCGCCGCCGGCGGGCGCGCCCCGGCCGGACCTGCCGCCGCCCGCGTCCCCGCCTCCTGCGGCCCGGCCGCACGCGCCGGAGCGGCCCCGGCCGGTGTACCGCACCCGGCACCCGGTGATCGCCGCGCTGCTGCTCACCATCCTCGTCGCGCTGGCCTGCGTGCTGCCGGTGCCGGTGAGCGCGTTCGCCGTGGTCGCCGCGCTCTGCCTGCGGGTCGCCGACCACCTGCTCGGCGACCTCGCCGACCGCCGCTCGCTCGGCGGCGCGAGCGCGGGCGACGGGCTGTGGGTGGTGCTCGGCACCCCCTGGGCGCTGCTGAAGTCCGCGTTCGCCACGATCGTGACCCTGCCGGTCGCGGCGATGTTCGCCATGATCGTGTGGGGCGCGCTGACCTATATCGGCAACCTGACCACCGACGTCGCCGCGGCCTACGCCGCGGGCGCGTTCACCGCCGGGCTGTTCGTGCTGCCGGGCGGCAGCCGGCCGCGCCGGGCGGTGCGGAACGCCCTCACCGGCCTGATCCGCAGCCCCGGCGCCGCGATGGTGACCACGCTCAGCGTGGGCACGGTCGCGTTCTTCACGGTGATGTTCTGCCTCAACAACCGGGCCTCCTGGGTGCCCTGGCGGCCGCCGTCACAGGTGATCGACGACCTGATCCGGCGCGGTCAGGACTCGGTCGCCGGACTGCTCGGGGGGATCATCGGGGACCTGATGGACACGCTCGGCATGGGGTTCCTCAACTTCTGGGCCTGACGACCGCAGGAGGGAGTGCATGAGCGCGCCGGAGCTCCTCGGCCCCTACCGGATGCTCTCCCCGATCGGGGCGGGCGGCTTCGGCGAGGTGCACCTCGCCCTCGACCCCGAGGGACGCACCGTGGCGGTGAAGGTGCTCCACCCGCACATCGCCGCCGACGAGGCCGCGGTGGCCCGGCTCGCCCGCGAGGTGGAGACGATGCGCCGGGTGCGCGGCCCGCACATCGCCGAGATCGTCGACGCCGCGCTCTCCGGCGACCGGCCCTACCTCGTCACCCGGTACGTGCAGGGCCGCTCGCTCGCCGTCGTGGTGGCGCAGGACGGCCCGCTGCGCGGCGACGCCCTGGTACGGCTCGCGCACGGCCTCGCCGAGGCGCTCGCGCTCATCCACGACGCGGGCGTGGTGCACCGGGACCTGAAGCCCGCGAACGTGCTGCTCGCCGACGGCGAGCCGTACGTGATCGACTTCGGCATCGCGCACGCGCTCGACTCGGCCTCGCTGACCGCGTCCGGGGCCGTGGTCGGCACCCCCGGCTACCTCGCCCCCGAGGTGCTCGAGGGCCGCGAGGCGGGCCCGGCGGCCGACGTGTTCTCCTGGGCCGCCACGCTCGCGTACGCCGCCACCGGGCGCCAGCCGTACGGGACGGGACCGGCCCCGGCGGTCGCCTACCGGGTGGTGCACCACGAGCCGGACCTCGACGGCGTGCCCGAGTGGCTGCGCCCGCTGCTCGCCGACTGCCTCGTCACCGACCCCGAGGCCCGGCCCACCGCGGCCGAGCTGTGCACGCGGCTCGGCGTGGCCGTGCCGGAGCGCACCGAGGTGCTGCCGCCCGCCGCGCACCCGAACGGCGGGCCGGTCAACCGGCTGCACGAGGCCGAGACCCGCGAGTGGCGCCCGGGCATGCGGCGGCCCCGCAAGCCGTCGCGCAAGCCCCGGGCGGAGTCGCCGTGGGCCGAGCACCAGAGGCGGGTGCACCGCCGCTGGGTGATCGGCTCCGGCTTCGCCGCCGCGCTGCTCTCCGCCGCGGCGAGCGACCCGCTGCCCGAGGTGGCGATCCTGCTGCTCGGCACGTACGGCCTGGCCATGCTCATCGACGCCGGGTTCGGGCTCGCCGCCAAATCGCGTTCGCGGGTGGTGCTCGACCTGGCCGCGGGGTTCGGCGCGATCGGGCTGAGCCTGCTCCTCACCGCGCTGTTCAGCCCGCTCGCCCTGCTGCTCGCCGTGGGCACGGTCGTGCTCGTCGTGGTGCTGTTCGCCTTCGCGGGCTGATGCGGCGGGGCGCCGAAGCGACCCGAACATAGTTCGGTAGAGTGGCCTCCGGCGGGGTTGTCCGGATGCTACCCGTGGGTAACATGGCGGTGGTGTCCGCCGGCGGGCCTCGCCACCGAGCGTGGCACGTGGAGCACGCCCGAGTGACCGGCGCCCGTCGCACCCGCGGCGGACGCGAGCGAGCATGGGAGGTCGTCTGCCGACCATGGACGGAGCGAAATGAACATCGTCGTCTGCGTGAAGCAGGTACCCGACACCGCGACCGAGCGCAAGCTGCGGCCGGAGGACAAGACCCTCGACCGCGACGCCGCCGACGGCGTCCTGAACGAGCTTGACGAGTACGCCGTCGAGGAGGCGCTGCGGCTGAAGGAGGCCCACGGCGGGGAGGTCACCGTCCTCACCATGGGCCCGCAGAAGGCCACCGAGACCATCCGCAAGGCGCTCGCCATGGGCGCCGACAAGGCCGTGCACCTCGTCGACGACGCGCTGCACGGCTCCGACACGCTGTCCACCTCCTACGCCCTGGCCAAGGTGCTCGGCACCACCGGGTTCGACCTGGTCATCCTCGGCTCGGAGTCGACCGACGCACGCACCGGCGTGCTCGCCGCGATGCTCGCCGAGCGACTCGGGGTGCCGCAGCTCACCCTGGCCCGCAAGGTCGAGGTGAACGGCTCGTCGATCACCATCGAGCGCCTCACCGACTACGGGTACGACAAGGTCGAGGGCACGCTGCCCGCCGTCGTGTCGGTCGTCGAGAAGATCAACACGCCGCGCTACCCGTCCTTCAAGGGCATCATGGCGGCGAAGAAGAAGCCGGTGCAGACGCTCTCCATCGCGGACGCCGGCATCGACGCCGGTCAGGTGGGCCTCGGCGCGGCGTGGAGCGAGGTGGCCGAGTTCGCCGTCGCGCCGCCGCGCGCCGCGGGCACGATCGTCACGGACGAGGGCGACGGCGGCGTGAAGGCCGCGGAGTTCCTCGCGTCGAAGAAGTTCATCTGAGAGGGCGGGCTGATGTCGGAAATTCTCGTACTCGTCGAGCATGTCGACGGTGAGGTCAAGAAGGTCACCCTCGAACTGCTCACCCTGGCCCGTTCCCTCGGCTCGCCCTCCGCGGTGTGGGCCGGGCCGGGCTACACGCCCGAGGCGAAGGCGAGGCTCGCCGAGTACGGCGCGGAGAAGATCTACGTCGCCGACGCCGAGGAGATCACCGGCTATGTGGTCGCCCCCAAGGCCGAGCTGCTCGCCAAGCTCGTCGGCGAGGCCGCCCCGGGCGCGGTGCTGATCGCCGCCACCCCCGAGGGCAAGGAGGTCGCCGGCCGCCTCGCGATCAAGACCGACTCCGGTGTGATCACCGACGCGGTCGGCGTCGGCGAGGGCTTCGTCGCCGAGCAGTCGATCTTCGGCGGCGGCGTGAACGTCAAGTCCCGGGTCACCAAGGGCACCCCGATCATCGCGGTGCGGCCGAACTCCACCGCGCCCGAGCCGGCCCCGGCCGCGGGCGCCGAGGTGCAGGTGACCGTCGAGCTGTCCGACGCCGCCCGCGGCGCGAAGATCGTCGAGCGGGTCAAGCAGGAGAAGGGCGCCCGGCCCGAGCTCACCGAGGCCGCGATCGTGGTCGCCGGTGGCCGCGGCGTCGGCTCCGCGGAGAACTTCGCGCTCATCGAGCGGCTCGCCGACTCCCTCGGCGCGGCCGTCGGCGCCTCCCGGGCCGCCACCGACGCCCAGTGGTACCCGCACCAGTTCCAGATCGGCCAGACCGGCAAGACCGTCTCGCCGCAGCTCTACATCGCCGTGGGCATCTCCGGCGCGATCCAGCACCGGGCCGGCATGCAGACCGCCAAGACGATCATGGCGATCAACAAGGACCCGGAGGCCCCGATCTTCGAGCTCGCCGACTTCGGCGTGGTGGGCGACCTGTTCAAGGTCGTGCCGCAGCTCGTCGACGAGATCGAGAAGCGCAAGTAGCCCGCCCGCCGTACGGGCGTGCCGCGTGAGCCGTACGCCGCCCGGGGGCGGGCCACCCGCTCCCGGGCCGGTCCGGCGGCCCCGGTTACCCTGAAAGGTGCCATGGCTTATCTGGATCACGCGGCCACCACGCCCATGCTCCCCGAGGCGATCGAGGCGATGACCGCGCACCTCGGCACGGTCGGCAACGCCTCGTCGCTGCACGCCTCGGGCCGGCGGATGCGGCGCGTCGTGGAGGAGGCCCGGGAGAGCATCGCGAGCGCGCTCGGCGCCCGGCCCAGCGAGGTGGTGTTCACCTCGGGCGGCACCGAGGCGGACAACCTCGCGATCAAGGGCCTCTACTGGGCCCGCGCCGCCTCCGGGGCACGGCGCGTCCTGGTCAGCTCGGTCGAGCACCACGCCGTGCTCGACCCGGCACGCTGGCTCGGCGAGCGGCAGGGCGCGGTGGTCGAGGAGCTCGCGGTCGACGAGCACGGCCGGGTGCACCCGGAGACGCTGCGCGAGGTGATCGAGCGCAACCCGGACGACGTCGCCCTGGTCAGCGTGATGTGGGCGAACAACGAGGTCGGCACCGTGCAGCCGGTGGCCGAGCTCGCCGCGATCGCCCACGAGTACGGCATCCCGTTCCACACCGACGCGGTCCAGGCGGTGGGCCAGCTTCCGGTGTCGTTCGCCGACAGCGGCGTGGACGCGCTCACCCTCACCGGGCACAAGATCGGCGGCCCGTTCGGGGTGGGCGCGCTGCTGCTCGCCCGCGGCGTCGACCCGGCCCCGGTGCTGCACGGCGGCGGGCAGGAGCGCGAGGTGCGCTCGGGCACCCTCGACGCCCCCGCGATCGCCGGCTTCGCCGCGGCCGTGGAGCACGCCGTGGCGCGCCGCGAGGAGCTCGCCGCCCGGCTCACCGAGCTGCGCGACGACCTCATCGCCCGGGTACGGCAGGCCGTACCGGACGTGATCCTCAACGGCGACCCGGTGCACCGGCTGCCCGGCAACGCGCACTTCTCCTTCCCCGGCTGCGAGGGCGACGCGCTGCTCATGCTGCTCGACGCCAAGGGCGTGGAGTGCTCCACCGGCTCGGCCTGCACCGCCGGGGTCGCGCAGCCGTCCCACGTGCTGCTCGCCATGGGCGCCGACGCGCTGCGCGCCCGCGGCTCGCTGCGGTTCTCCCTCGGCCACACCTCGACCAAGGCCGACGTGGACCGGCTCGCCGAGGTGATCGGCCCGGTGGTGGAGCGCGCCCGGCGGGCCGGGATCAGTTGAGGAAGTGGGAGATCGACAGCCAGCCCGGGTCGGACTCCACCTCGACCTTGGCGCGGCCCTGCCGCCACCCCTTGACCAGCTCGCGGATCCGGTCCGCCACGCCCGCGTCCGGGTCGGCGTAGATGTGGATCTCCCGCACCCGGTCGGCGTTGATCTGCACCGCGGGCAGCGCCTGGTCGTCCGGCAGCGCCGCGGCGAGCTCGAGCTCGAAGACGTCGAGCGCCTCCGCCGACGCGCCGGTCGGCAGCCCGTCCGCGTCCGCCTCCCGGTACGGCAGCGCCACCGTGATGTGCTGGTCGAACAGCGGGAAGTCCACCGGCCGCAGCGGGAACCGCGCGGTCGCGGTCACCTTGCCCCCGGCCGGGGTGCGGCCCTCCAGCGCCACCCAGCGCGGCTCGTCGTGCTCCTGGGCGAGCCCGGCGACCACCGCGGGCAGGTGCACAACGGGCACCGGGTCGAGCGGCTCGAACGAGGCCGCGGTGATGTCGCCGATCCACCGGGCCACCTCGTCCTCGCCGAGGATCCAGTCGAGCGCGAGCAGCGCGCTCTCGGTACGCGTCTCGTCGTCGAGGTCCGGATAGATCGGGTGGTAGACCACCAGGTCGAGGCGCGGCTTGCCGGGCGGGATGCGCATGCCGAGCACGATCTGGTCGAACGCGAACTCGCGCCCACCCACCTGGATTCTCAGCTCCATCGCGTTCGGGTGCGGCTGCCGCGACGGGTGGAACTCCCACCGCTCGTCGGCCGGGGGCGCGGCGCGCACCCACCGGTGGGCGAGCGGCCGCAGGTCCGGCGCGCCCGCCGAGGTCACCACGAGCGCCTGGCCGGCCGCCTTCCCCGGCTCGATCTCCCAGGCCAGCCGCTCGTCGATCGCCGCCACGGCCGGGGCGAGCGCCTCGGCGAGCCCGGTCTCGTCCCCCGCATCGAGCATCGCGTCGAGCCGTGGCCGGTTCTCCGCCCACCACGACCAGAACGCCGCGATCCGTTCGTCTCGCATGGGCACCGATCCTCGCAGGTGCCCGCGCCGCCCGCCAATCAGGGGCCGCCGACCGGGTACGGCGAGCCGCCCGGCGACCCCGCGGGCACAGGTAGTCTCGACGAATATGGGGCTTCGTGTACTGGCCGCCATGTCCGGCGGCGTCGACTCGGCGGTGGCCGCCGCGCGCATCGCCGAGGCGGGCCATGACGTCACCGGCGTGCACCTGGCGCTGTCCGCCAACCCGCGCTCGTACCGCACCGGCGCCCGCGGCTGCTGCACGCTCGAGGACGTGCGCGACGCGCGCCGCGCCGCCGACGTGATCGGCATCCCGTTCTACGTGTGGGACATGGCCGAACGCTTCCACCACGACGTGGTGGAGGACTTCGTCAGCGAGTACGCGGCCGGCCGTACCCCCAACCCCTGCCTGCGCTGCAACGAGAAGATCAAGTTCGAGGCGGTGCTCGACCGCGCGCTCGCGCTCGGCTTCGACGCGGTCGCCACCGGCCACCACGCCCGGCTGGAGAACGGCGTGCTGCGCCGCAGCGTCGATCCGGGCAAGGACCAGTCGTACGTGCTCGGCGTGCTCACCCGCGAGCAGCTCGCCCACGCGATGTTCCCGCTCGGCGACTCCACCAAGGAGCAGGTGCGCGCCGAGGCCGCCAGGCGCGGCCTCACCGTGGCCGACAAGCCGGACAGCCACGACATCTGCTTCATCGCCGACGGCGACACCCGGGCCTTCCTCGCCGAGCGGCTCGGCACCCGGCCCGGCCCGATCGTGGACGCGCTCACCGGCGAGGTGCTCGGCGAGCACGACGGCGCGTACGGCTTCACCGTCGGCCAGCGCAAGGGCCTGCGCCTCGGCCGCCCGGCACCCGACGGCCGGCCCCGCTACGTGCTGTCGATCGAGCCCGCCACGAACACGGTCACCGTCGGCCCGCGCTCCGCGCTCGAGGTCACCTCGATCATCGCCGAGCGCCCGATCTGGAACGGCCCCATCGACGAGCCGCGCGGCCCGCTCACCTGCTCGGTGCAGCTGCGCGCGCACGGCGAGGTGTACGGCTGCCGCGCCCGGGTCACCGACGGGCTGCTGCGCATCGACCTCGACCGCCCGGCCACCGGGGTTGCCCCCGGCCAGGCGGCCGTGCTCTACGACGGCGACGTCGTGCTCGGCTCGGGCACGATCCGGTCCGCCTCCTGACGCTTCCCGACGCTTCGCCGCCCGCCCGGGCGCCGGGGCGCCACCGCCGCCCGCCAGGCGGGCCCCGGCCGGGCCTCGGACGGGCTTCGGGCGGGCTCAGCCGCCGAGCGTCACGCTCTCGCCGGGCGCGAGGCGCCGGATCTCGGCCTTGTGCCGGTCGGCCTCCATGCCCAGCCAGTTGTCGATCAGCTTCAGGCCCACCTCGTTGAGCAGGCCGTCGTGGGTGGAGTAGGCGCGGCCGGGCCGTACCGTGCGCAGGTACTCGACCCACTCGCGGAGCTTGACCCACGGCGCGTTCGTCGGCAGCAGCAGGGTGGGCACCTCGAAGTCCGGCACGGTGAGCGCGTCGCCGGGATAGAAGATCTCGTCCGCGACGAGGAAGCCGACGTTCTGCACCACCGGCTGGTCCGGGTGGTTGACCGCGTGCCACTCGCCCGCGACCGCGATGTCGAAGCCGTTGCTGCGGAACCGGTCGCCGTCGCGCACCGCCCGGGTGAGCACCGCGATGTCGCCGAGCCTGGAGATCACCGCCTCGGGGCCGTAGATCTCCAGCGCGACGTTCTTGGCCGCGGCCTCCCGCAGCGCCTGCTCGTCGAGGTGGTCGAAGTGCTCGTGGGTGATGAGCACGGTGTCCGCGCCGTCGAGCACTCCCGCGCCGGAGAACTTCCCGGGGTCGATCACGAGCGTGTGGCCGTCCTTCTCCAGCCGCACGCACGCATGGCCGTACTTGGTGAGCTTCATGGCACCCATGCTTACCGCATCGCACCGGCCCCCACGGCCGCCGGTCCGCGCGGTCCGGACCTGTTCGCGGCGCTCTCTAAGCTGGCACCGTGAGCGACAACGGCGATCGTTTCCCGTGGAGTACGGCGAGCGCGACCGGCGTGGGCTCCCACCCGGGTGAGGACCACCTCGAGGCGCTGCGCGTCGTCTTCGGCGAGCTGCCCGACCTGCCCTACCTGCCGGAGCTGCCCGAGCGCGGGGTGGGCGCCGACATGGTCGGGCGTACGGCCTCGCTGCTCGTGGACATGCCGGTGGAGGTCCAGCCGTCCGGCTGGCGGATCACCCAGGCCCCCGGCCGGGACCTGGGCCGCGCGTACGACCACCTGTCCCGGGACCTCGACGGCCTGGAGGAGATCGCCCACAACTACACCGGGCCGCTCAAGGTCCAGGTCTGCGGCCCCTGGACGCTCGCCGCGACCATCGAGCTGCGGTACGGCGACAAGATGCTCAAGGACCCGGGCGCGGTACGCGACCTGGCCGAGTCCCTCGCCGAGGGCGTCACCGCCCACCTCGCCCAGGTACGGCGGCGCGTGCCCGGCGCCACCACGATCGTGCTCCAGCTCGACGAGCCCGGCCTGCCCGGCGTGCTCGCCGGCACCGTGCCCACCGCCTCCGGCTTCGGCCGCCTCCCCGCCGTCGAGGCCCCCATCGTCACCGAGCGTCTGCGCACCGTGCTGCGCGGTGTGGCCGCGGACGGCGTCTACCCGATCGTGCACTGCTGCGCGCCCAACGTCCCGATCACCCTGATCCGCGACGCGGGCGCCAGGGGCGTCTCCCTCGACGCCGCCCTGCTGCGCCGCCAGGACGAGGACCCCATCGGCGAGGCGATCGAGGCCGGCACCGCCTTCTTCCTCGGCGTCGTCCCCGGCACCGACGCCCGCCTCCCCGACATCGGTGTCGTCGCCAAGCCCGCCCTCGAACTGTGGCGCCGCCTCGGCTTCCCCCCGTCCACCCTCGCCGACCAGGTCGTCCTCACCCCCACCTGCGGCCTCGCCGGCGCCTCCCCGCGCTACGCCAAGGCCGCCCTCGCCAAGTGCCGCGAGGCCGCCAAGGTCCTCCGCGACGACCCGGGCGAGGACTGACCCACGCGCCGACCCCCGGCCCTCGCCGCGGGGTCGCGTCATCTGCGGAGCAGGAGCCTGAGCCAGTGGTGATCCATTGGGTTCATCACGCCGGCGACGGTGCTCGCGGATGGCCCGGTGCGTGCTCCACCGGTTACTTCGGCGGACGATACTTTCGCCGATGAAAGTATCGTCGGCGAAAGTATCGCCGATCGAAGTATCCGCACCCGGGGTCACAAGCCGTTCCGCGGTCCGGGACGACGCGTTCCGATCCCGGCGTCCGCCCGCACGCCGTCCTCGCACCTGCGGGATCGCATACGCGGCCGCATCCCGATCTTGTGAATGTCCTTGGTGGAGCCGCGGGTCGAACCCCTCCTCCGCGAGTGCGCGTAGCGTATGGCGTCGGCCGCCGTGGGATATCGGCGCTGCGCACGTACCCGAGGGGATCGTGGAGGCGTGGCGTCAGCGCGGTCTCCGGTGAATTGTCGGTCGCGGCGATAACGTTGTCTGTGCGGTTGGTCGACGGGTGCTCGCCTGACGGGGGCGACCGTTTCACGAGGGGAGACGGGCTGATGAGCGTCGAGCAGGACGGGGTGCCGGCGGCGGCTCGGGAGCGGCACGCGGAGCTCTCCGAGCTGATCAACGAGGCGAACTGGCGGTACTACGTGCTCGACGCGCCCACCGTGAGCGACGCCGAGTACGACGCGTGGATGCGCGAGATCAAGGAGCTGGAGGAGGCGCATCCGGAGCTGCGCACCCCCGACTCGCCGACCCAGCGGGTGGGCGCGCCGATCTCCACCACGTTCGCCAAGGTGCGGCACGTCCAGCGCATGGAGAGCCTCGACAACGCGTTCAGTGACGAGGAGCTGGCCGCCTGGGAGGCGCGCACCCGCCGCATGCTCGAACGCGAGCCCGGCCCGTACCTGTGTGAGCTGAAGATCGACGGCCTGGCGATCTCGCTGCTGTACGAGAAGGGCAGGCTGGTGCGCGCGGCCACCCGCGGCGACGGGGTCGTCGGGGAGGACGTCACCCACAACGTGCGCACCATCGCCGAGGTGCCGTACCGGCTGTCCGGCGACGACGTGCCCGACCTGCTCGAGGTGCGCGGCGAGGTGTACCTGACGGTGGCCGCGTTCGAGGAGCTCAACCGGAGGCTGCTCGACGAGGGGAAGCAGCCGTTCGCGAACCCGCGCAACTCGGCGGCCGGGTCGCTGCGGCAGAAGGACCCGCGGATCACCGCGCAGCGCGACCTGCACGTGATCTGCCACGGCATCGGCCGGTGGGACGGGAGCGAGGTGCCGAAGGCCCAGTCGGAGACCTATGAACGGTTCAAGGCGATGGGCCTGCCGGTGAGCGACCTGTACCGGGTGGTCGACACCCTCGACGAGGTGCGCGAGTTCATCGCGTACTACCAGCGGCACCGCCACGACACGCCGTACGAGATCGACGGCGTCGTGGTGAAGGTGGACGACTTCGGCAAGCAGCGGCAGCTCGGCTCCACCGCCCGGGCGCCCCGGTGGGCGATCGCGTACAAGTACCCGCCGGTGGAGGTCACCACCAAGCTGCTCGGCATCGAGGTGAGCGTGGGCCGCACCGGGCGCGTAACCCCGTACGGGGTGATGAAACCGGTGAAGGTGGCCGGGTCCACGGTCGAGCGGGCGACCCTGCACAACGCCGACGAGGTGCGGCGCAAGGGCGTGCTCATCGGCGACACCGTGGTGCTGCGCAAGGCCGGCGACGTGATCCCGGAGATCGTCAAGCCGGTGGAGGAGCTGCGGGACGGCTCCGAGCGGGAGTTCGTCATGCCCACCCACTGCCCGGAGTGCGGCACCGAGCTGCGCCGGGAGCGCGAGGGCGACGTGGACATCCGCTGCCCGAACTCCCGGTCCTGCCCGGCCCAGCTCCGCGAGCGCATCTTCTTCGCCGCCGGGCGGGGCGCGTTCGAAATCAGCTCGCTCGGGTACGTGGCGGCGACCGCGCTCACCCAGCCGCTGCCGCCGCAGGAGCCGCCGGTGCGCACCGAGGCGGACCTGTTCGACCTCACCCTGGAGCGGCTGCTGCCGATCCGCACGCTCGTCCGCGACCAGGACACCGGCCTGCCGAAGATCGACCCGAAGACCGGCGAACCGAAGGTGGTGCGGTTCTTCGCCAACCAGAACGGCGAGCCGAAGAAGACCACGCTCACCCTGCTGGAGCAGCTGGAGCAGGCGAAGCGCGCGCAGCTGTGGCGGGTGATCGTCGCCCTGTCCATCCGGCACGTCGGCCCGGTCGCGGCGCAGGCGCTCGCCGCCGAGTTCCGCTCGCTCGACCGGATCTTCGCGGCGAGCGAGGAGGAGCTCGCCGCGGTCGAGGGCGTCGGTCCGACGATCGCCGCGTCGATCCGCGAGTGGTACGCGGTGGACTGGCACCGGGAGATCGTCGAGCGCTGGCGCCGGGCGGGCGTGCGCATGGAGGAGGAGGCGCCCGCCGCGGGGGAGGAGCTGCCCAAGACGCTCGAGGGCCTCACCCTCGTGGTCACCGGCACCCTGCAGAACTTCAGCCGCGACAGCGCGAACGAGGCGATCCAGGCCCGCGGCGGCAAGGCGACCGGCTCGGTGTCGAAGAAGACCTCGTACCTCGTCGCCGGGGAGAACGCGGGCTCCAAGCTGGACAAGGCGATCAAGCTCGGCGTGCCCGTGCTCGACGAGGCCCAGTTCCTCATCCTGCTGGAGAAGGGGCCGGAGGGGATCTCGACTACGGAACAGCCGTGACGCAACGTGCCCATTTGGTTTCGCGAGGTGGCCCCGAGGTCGTACCCTCCCAACATGACCTCTTGGGGGTTTGCCGGATAATGACCGACCCATCCGATACCCGGGACACGAGCCCACGGCCGGGATCGCCGCTGTGGACCTACTTCGCGGGCGTCATCATCGTCGGGCTCACCGCGCTCGTCGTCGCCCAGGCCCGGCTCGGCCCGGAGCAGCTCGTCGAGGCGCTGCGCCTGCCGCTGCTGTGGCTGCTCGCCGCGCTGGTGGTGCTGGGCGAGCTGCGGCCCGTGGTGACCTCGTCGTCCACCCTGGTGGGCGGCACGCCCGCCTCGGTGATGTTCAGCTTCGCCGTGCTGCTCCACTACGGCCTGTCGCTCGCGGTGCTCACCCAGGCCGCGGCGATCGTGGTGTGCGGCCTGGTGAACCGCCGGGCCTGGCATCGGGTGGCGTTCAACGTCGCGCACGTCACGCTCGCCTGCACCGCCGGGGCGGTGGTGCTCGGCGCCTTCGGCGTGCTGCCGCACCCGGCCGAGCCGTGGGTGCCCGCCGACGGGGACGACGTGCTCGCGATCGCGCTCGCCGCGCTCGCCTACTTCTCCGTGCGCGCGCTGCTCGTCTGCGCCGCGGTGGCGCTGCACGAGCGCCGCTCGGTGCTGCGCGTGCTGCGGCTGTCGGCCGGCCCGCAGGGCCTGGTGTACGCCACGATGCTCGGCCTCGCCCCGGTGGTGGTCGTGGTGATGGCGTACACGCCGATGCTCGTGCCGCTGTTTACGGCGCCGCTCGCCGCGATGTACTTCACCGCCACGCTCTCGGCCCGCCGCGACCACCAGGCGATGCACGACGAGCTCACCGGCCTGCCCAACCGCAAGCATCTGATCATCGCGATCGAGGAGGCGCTCGCCGAGGTGCGCGACGACCAGCGGCTCGGCCTGCTCCTGCTCGACCTCGACGGGTTCAAGGAGGTGAACGACACCCTCGGCCACCCGGTCGGCGACCGGCTGCTGCAGATCATCGGCCACCGGCTGACCCACAGCGTACGGCCCGGCGACGTGGTGGCCCGGCTCGGCGGCGACGAGTTCGCCGTGCTGCTGCCGTCGATCCGCGACGCCCAGGCGGCCAAGGAGGTGGCGGCCCGGCTGCGCGCCGCGCTCACCGAGCCGGTCCGCCTCGAGGGCATGACGTTCGACCTCGACGCCTCGGTGGGCATCGCGCTCCACCCCGACCACGCCCCCGACTTCCAGCTGCTGCTCCAGCGCGCGGACGTCGCCATGTACCTGGCGAAGGAGGCGCGCTCGGGCGTGGAGTTCTACGTGCCGGACAAGGACCGCAACTCGCCGGAACGGCTCAGCCTCCAGGGCGACCTGCGCCGCGCCATCGACCGGGGCGAGCTGGAGCTGCACTACCAGCCCAAGGTGACGCTCGCCGACCGCTCGGTGGACGGCGTGGAGGCGCTGCTGCGCTGGTGGCACCCGGTGCGCGGCCCGGTGTCCCCGAGCGAGTTCATCCCGCTCGCCGAGCAGTCGTACCTGATGCGGGAGCTCACCCAGTACGTCATCGGCATGGCGATGGAGCAGGCCGCGCAGTGGTGGCACCAGGGCATGCAGGTGCCGGTCTCGGTGAACGTGTCCGCCCGGGACCTGCTCGACAACGGCCTCGCCGAGCAGATCGAGGCCGCGCTCGCCCGCCTGCGCCTGCCCGCCCGCGCGCTCCGGCTCGAGGTGACCGAGCGGGTGCTCATGACCGACCAGGCGTACGCGGCCGACACGATCCGCGAGCTCGCCGCGCTCGGCGTGCAGCTCGCCCTCGACGACTTCGGCACCGGCTACTCGTCGCTGGTGCGGCTGCAGCGGCTGCCGGTCTCCGAGGTGAAGATCGACGCGTCGTTCGTGCGGCGGCTCACCGAGTCGCCCGACGACGAGCGCATCGTGCGCTCCACGATCGAGCTGGTCCGCTCGCTCGGGCTGCGCTCGGTCGCCGAGGGCGTGGAGTCCGCGGAGATCGCCGACCGGCTGCGCGACCTCAACTGCGACGTCGGCCAGGGCTGGTGGCTCGGCGAGCCGATGGCCCCCGCCGACGCGACCGCGTGGCTGCGCGAGCGGCTGCGCACCGACCCGCCGATCACCGCGGTGGAGGCGCCGGCCGGGGCGGTGTGACCGCGCGGCCCCGGCGTTTCCGGGCATGTCGCACGCCTCCGCGCGGCCGTGCCGTACGCCCTTGTGAGGCGTGCGTTAAACGTTCGGCGAGCTGGGACGGTCGCCCTAGGATGAAGTGACTGTCCCATCAGCATCGACGAAACGGGTTTGAACGCCTCATGTCCGCCATAACCCGCGACGAGGTCGCTCACCTCGCACGGTTGTCCCGGCTGGCGCTGACCGACGAGGAGCTGGACCACTTCGCCGGCCAGCTCGACCAGATCATCGCCGCGGTCGCCCGCGTCGCCGAGGTCGCCACCGACGACATCCCGCCGTCCTCGCACGCGCTGCCGCTCACCAACGTCTTCCGGCCCGACGAGGTACGGCCCGGCCTGACGCCGCAGCAGGCGCTGGACCAGGCGCCCGCCGTCGAGGACGACCGCTTCCGCGTCCCGCGCATCCTGGGGGAGGAGGCATGAGCGAGCTGATCAGGAAGACCGCCGCCGAACTCGGCCGGCTGGTCGCGTCCGGCGAGGTCTCCGCCGTGGAGGTGACCCAGGCGCACCTCGACCGCATCGCCGAGGTCGAGCCGAAGATCGACGCCTTCCTGCACGTCGCGGCCGACGCCGCGCTCGAGCAGGCCCGCGCGGTCGACGAGCGCCGCGCGAAGGGCGAGAGGCTCGGCCCGCTCGCCGGCGTGCCGATCGCGCACAAGGACATCTTCACCACGGTCGACATGCCCACCACCGCCGCCTCGAAGATCCTCGAGGGCTGGCGCCCGCCGTACGACGCCACCGTCACCCGGCGGCTGCGCGAGGCCGGCCTGGTGATCGTGGGCAAGACCAACCTCGACGAGTTCGCCATGGGCTCCTCCACGGAGAACTCGGCCTACAAGCCCACCCGCAACCCGTGGGACCTCACCCGGGTGCCCGGCGGCTCCTCGGGTGGTTCGGCGGCCGCGGTCGCCGCGTACGCCGTGCCGCTCGCCACCGGCACCGACACCGGCGGCTCGATCCGCCAGCCCGCGGCGGTCACCGGCATCGTCGGCACCAAGCCCACCTACGGCGGCTCCTCCCGGTACGGCCTGATCGCGTTCGCCTCCTCGCTCGACACCCCGGGCCCGTTCGCCCGCAACGTGCTCGACGCCGCGCTGCTGCACGAGGCGTTCTCCGGGCACGACCCGCTCGACTCCACCTCGATCAACGCCCCGGTGCCGCCGGTGGTGGAGGCGGCCCGCCAGGCCGACGTGTCCGGCCTGCGGATCGGCGTGATCAAGGAGTTCGTCGAGGGCGAGGGCTACCAGCGCGGCGTGCTGCGCCGGTTCACCGAGGCCGTCGAGCTGCTGGAGAAGCTCGGCGCGAAGACGATCGAGGTCTCCTGCCCGTCGTTCGCCTACGCGCTGCCCGCGTACTACCTGATCGCGCCGTCGGAGTGCTCGTCGAACCTCGCCCGGTTCGACGCGATGCGGTACGGCCTGCGGGTCGGCGACGACGGCACGCGCAGCGCCGAGGAGGTGATGGCGCTCACCCGCGCCGCCGGGTTCGGCCCGGAGGTGAAGCGCCGCATCATGCTCGGCACGTACGCGCTCTCGTCCGGCTACTACGACGCCTACTACGGCTCGGCGCAGAAGGTGCGCACGCTCATCGCCCGCGACTTCGAGGCCGCGTTCCAGCAGGTCGACGTGCTCGTCTCGCCGACCACGCCGACCACCGCGTTCAAGCTCGGCGAGCGCGTCGACGACCCGATGGCGATGTACCTCGCCGACCTGTGCACGATCCCGTCGAACCTCGCGGGCAACGCCGCCATCTCCGTCCCGTGCGGCCTCGCCGAGGAGGACAACCTGCCCGTCGGCCTGCAGATCATCGCCCCGGTGCTGGGCGACGACCGCTGCTACCGGGTCGGCGCCGCCGTTGAGAAGGCCCTGGAGGAACGCTGGGGCGGCCCGCTGCTGAAGGAGGCCCCGTCGCTGTGAGCACCCCGACCGAGACCCTGACGCCGTTCGACGAGGCGATGGAGCGCTACGAGCCCGTGCTCGGGCTCGAGACGCACGTCGAGCTCGGCACCGCCTCCAAGATGTTCTGCGGCTGCCCGACCACGTTCGGGGCGCCGCCGAACACCCAGGTATGCCCGGTCTGCCTCGGCCTGCCCGGATCGCTGCCCGTGGCGAACGCGAAGGCGATCGAGTCCACGATCCGCATCGGCCTCGCGCTCAACTGCTCGATCGCCGAGTGGTGCCGGTTCGCCCGGAAGAACTACTTCTATCCGGACATGCCGAAGAACTTCCAGATCAGCCAGTATGACGAGCCGCTCTGCTACGACGGCTACATCGATGTCGAGGTGGACGGGGAGACCGTGCGCATCGGCATCGAGCGGGTGCATCTGGAGGAGGACACCGGCAAGTCCACCCACGTGGGCGGCGCCACCGGCCGCATCCACGGCGCGGACTACTCGATCGTCGACTACAACCGGGCGGGCATCCCGCTCGTGGAGATCGTCACCAAGCCGATCACCGGCACCGGCAAGCTCGCCCCGCAGGTGGCCCGCGCGTACGTCGCCGAGCTGCGCGAGCTGATGCGCGCCCTCGGCGTGTCCGACGTGCGCATGGAGCAGGGCTCGCTGCGCTGCGACGTGAACGTCTCGCTCATGCCGCGCGGCGGCACCGAGTGGGGCACCCGTACCGAGACGAAGAACCTCAACTCGCTGCGCTCGGTGGAGCGCGCGGTGCGCCACGAGATCGAGCGGCAGGCCGCGATCCTCGACGAGGGCGGCCGGATCGTCCAGGAGACCCGGCACTTCCACGAGGACACCGGCACCACCACCTCGGGCCGCTCGAAGGAGGAGGCGCAGGACTACCGTTACTTCCCCGAGCCGGACCTGGTGCCGATCGCGCCGGACCGCGAGTGGGTGGAGAGGCTGCGCGCCGAGCTGCCCGAGCTGCCCTCGGTACGGCGGCGCCGGCTGCAGGCCGAGTGGGGCGTGTCCGACCTCGACATGGCCGCGATGCGCAACGCCGAGGCGATCGACCTCGTCGAGGCGACGGTGAAGGCCGGGGCCCCGCCCGCGGACGCGCGCAAGTGGTGGATGGGCGAGCTCGCCCGCCGGGCGAACGAGGCCGGCAAGGCGCTCGCCGAGCTGCCGATCACGCCCGAGCAGGTGGCCCGGGTGTGCGAGCTCGTCGCCTCCGGCCAGCTCAACGACAAGCTCGCCCGCCAGGTGCTCGAGGGCGTGCTCGCCGGTGAGGGCTCGCCGGACGAGGTGGTCGAGCGCCGCGGCCTGCGCATCGTGAGCGACGAGGGCGAGCTCGCCGCGCTCGTCGACCAGGTGATCGCGGAGAACGCCGACGTGGCCGACAAGGTCCGCAACGGCAAGATCGCCGCGGTGGGCGCGCTCGTCGGCGGCGTGATGAAGGCGACCCGCGGCAAGGCGGACGCCGCCCGCGCCCGGCAGCTCATCCTGGAGCGGCTCGGCGTGTCCGAGTGACGTCGCGACCAGGCGTTTCGCGTACGGCGCCGCCACCTGGGACGGGTGGCGGCGCCGTCGTGTCCCGGCAGAACGTCAGAGAAATCGTTTACGGAAAAGCGTGGACTATCGTCGCAGGTAGGCGGATTTTCGCGGTTTCTCCACTGGAATCCAGATCCAATTCCTGACATATGAGAATGCGGGTGGTTTAAGGTAAGCATTGGGAGTCGCTGTGACGGGAGGTGACGCGGGCGTGACCAACGCCAAGGCGTCGGCGGACCCGCCCACGGATCCTTTCGAGGCGGCGCCGCCGCCTCCGGCGAAGCACCGGTTCCGCCCCGCCACCAAGTCGCTGCCGCGCGGCGTCTCCCCGGACATCTTCGGCACGTCCGGACCCCCGCTGCCGTTCGCCAAGGCCCAGCAGCAGCACGCCACCAAGGCCGGGCTGCCCCCGGCGGTGCCCGAGGTCGTGCCGTGGCCGGTGAAGGGCCCCACGCTCCGCGAGCTCATGCGGATGCGGCCGCCGGAGCCCCCGAAGAAGCCCGAGCCCGGCACCCCCCGCGACGAGCCGGAGCGCCCCCGCCGCCCGAGCCGCATCCGCCGCATGGCGCGCATCATGATCGCGGTGCTCGGCCTCGTCCTGGCCTACCTCATCCCCGCCTGGATCCTGTCCGGCAAGGTGCTGCCGGGCACCACCGTCGCGGGCATCGACGTCGCCGGGCTCACCGCGAGCGCGGCGGCCGAGCGCCTCACCGACCGGATCAGCGCGATCGCCGACGCCGACATCGCGATCAAGGTCGGCGAGCGGCGGTTCGCCGTCAGCCCGCTCAAGGCCGGGCTCTCCTTCGACGTCGCGGCCACCGTCGCGGAGCTGCCCACCGGCTTCCCCGGCCCGATCGACCTGGTGCGGGCGGTGGCCGGGGAGACCCGGCTGCGTCCGCGGATCTCGGTGAACGAGGCGAAGCTGAAGGAGCAGGTCGAGCTCATCGCGGCCGAGGTCGACCGGCCGGTCCACCAGGGCGCGGTCGTCTACCGCGGCCGTGAGCCGGTGGTGGTGCCGCCGCGCGCGGGCGTCCGGCTCGACCAGGACGAGGCCGTCGAGGCGATCAAGGCCGCCTACCTCAACCAGACCACGCCGGTCGAGCTCACCGTGCGCACCGAGCCGCCCACGGTCTCCGTCGAGGTGCTCAAACGCGCGCTGCCCGAGGCGCGCAGGGCGGTCTCCGCCCCGATCACCCTGGTCAACGGCGACCGCCGGGCCGTGCTCGAACCCGAGACGATCGCCGCGCACCTGCGCTTCGAGCCGGACGACTCCGGCCGCCAGGTCAGGCCGGTCTTCGACGCCCGCGCCGGGGTGGCGAGCGTGGAGAAGGAGCTGCTCGACCCGGCCACCGCGCCCCGGGACGCCACCTTCCGGATCGTGGGCGGCCGCCCGGTCCTCGTCCCGGGCCGCTCCGGCCGGGGCGTGGACACCGACGCGCTCGCCGCCGCCGTGGTGAAGGCGATCGGCGGGAGCGGCAGCCGTACCATCCCGGTCGTCCTCACCCCGGCCAAGCCGCGGCTCGGCAACGCCGAGGCGGCCCGGCTCGGCATCAAGCAGAAGATCTCCTCGTTCTCGGTACGGCACGGCTGCTGCAATGGCCCGGCCGCGAACATCCGCAAGGCCGTCGAGCTGGTGGACGGCCGCGTCGTGCGCCCGGGCGAGACGTTCTCCCTCAACGAGACGATCGGGCGGCCCGATGCGGCGCGCGGCTTCGTGGAGGCCCCCGCGGTGGAGAACGGCCGGCTCGTCAGCCGGGTCGGCGGCGGCCTGTCCGACCTCGCCACCGCGCTCCACCACGCGGTCTTCCACGCCGGCCTGCGGATCGTGGAGCGGCGGCCGCACGACTTCCACCTCGCCCGCCACCCGCTCGGCCTCGACGCGGCGCTCTCCTACCCGGACACCGACCTGCGCTGGCGCAACGACTCCAGGTTCGGCGTGCTCATCCAGGCCTACGCCTCCGGCGGCACGGTCACCGTCGCGTTATGGAGCACCCGCCGGTACGACCGGGTGGAGGCGGAGGTCTCGCCGAAACGCGACGTCAAGCCGTTCGAGACGGTCACCGGGGAGGGCCCCGGCTGCGTGCCCACCCAGGGCGCGAACGGGTTCACGGTCACCGTCACCCGGGTGTTCCGCAAGGACGGCGCCGAGGTGAAGCGGGACGCGCCGGTCACCTCGGTCTACCGGCCGCAGCCGCGGGTGGTGTGCGAGGGCTCCACCCGGGCGGTGACCGAGCGGCGCACCGCGCTCACCCCGAACCTCGCCCCGGCGCCCACGCCGAAGGTGCTCACTCCAGGGGAATGACGAGGATCCGGTCGTCCGCCGCGTCCGGATCGCCCCGGCCGTCGTGGTTGCTCGTGCCCACCCACAGCGCCCTGCCGTCCGGCGTCGCGGTGACCGCGCGCAGCCGGCCGTACTCGCCGGTGAGGAGGGCGCGCGGCTCGCCGGTCTCGCCGCCGGAGGCCGGGACCTGCCACAGCCGGGCCCCGCGCAGCGCCGCGACCCAGAGCGAACCGCCCGCGTACGCCGCGCCGGACGGCGAGGCCTCGCCGGTGGACCAGGTGACCAGCGGGTCGGTGTACCGGTCGTCGCCGCCGACGCCCTCCACCTCGGGCCAGCCGTAGTTGCGGCCGGGCTCGATGCGGTTGATCTCGTCCCAGGTGTTCTGGCCGAACTCGGTGGCGTACATCGTGCCCGCCTCGTCCCAGGCGAGGCCCTGCACGTTGCGGTGGCCGTACGACCACACCAGCGAGTCGCCGAACGGGTTGCCGGGCGGGGCCTCGCCGTCCACGGTCATGCGCAGGATCTTGCCGCCGAGCGAGTCGCGGTCCTGGGACAGCGCGGTACGGCCGGCCTCACCGGTGCCCGCGTACAGGTAGCCGTCCGGGCCGAACGCCAGCCGCCCGCCGTTGTGGATGACGCCGCTGGGGATGCCGCTGACGATCACCTTCGGGTCGGTCAGCCGGTCGTTCTCGTAGCGGTAGCGCACGATGCGGTTGTCCGACCGGGCGGTGAAGTAGACGAACACGTAGCGGTCCTTGGCGAAGCCGGGGGAGACCGCGATGCCCATGAGCCCGCCCTCGCCGCGCGGCGCCACGCCCGCGACGGCGCCCACCTCGGTCACCCGGCCGTCGCCGGCCACCCGGAGCACGCGGGCGGTGTCCCGCTCGGTCACCAGCGCGTCCCCGTCCGGCAGGAACGCGATGCCCCACGGCACCCGCAGGTTCTCGGCGAGCGTGCGCGGCTCCCCGGCGGAGAGCGGCCGGGACGGCGAGGCCGGGGGAGAGGCGGTGGGGGACGTCCCCGGGGAGGCCGGGGTGGTCGCGCTCGCCGGCGGCGCGGGGGCGGCGGCCTCACCGGCGGCGCCGGCGGGGTCCGTGCCCGAGCAGGCCGACGCGGCGAACAGGACGGCGGCCGCCGCCGCGGCGGCGCGGATCTTCTGGGTCGGCATGGAACCTCCTCGCATCAGTCCATACGACCGCGCCCGCCGGGTGGTTCCCCACGCGTTAAGGTTCCACAGCATGAGGATCTGGGTCCCCTCCCAAGCCGCCGCGGATGTGCTCGCCGACCTGCCGGAAGTGGAGTGCGTGGTGTTCGACGGCACCACGCCGCCGCCGGAGGGCGCCGAAAAGGTGGAGGTGTTCATCCCTCCGCTCTCCCCCAGCTATGACGTCCCAGCCCTGTTCGCCAAGATGACCTCGCTCCGTCTGGTGCAGACGGTCAGCGCGGGCGTCGAGCCGTACCTGCCGCACCTGCCGGAGGGCGTGACCCTGTGCAACGCCCGCGGCGTGCACGACGCGGGCACGGCCGAGTGGGCGGTGGGCGCGATGCTCGCCATGCTCCGCGACTTCCCCCGCTTCGCCGACCGGCAGCGCAAGGGGATCTGGGACTACCACTACACCGACGCGCTCGCCGACTCCACCGTGCTCATCATCGGGTACGGCTCGATCGGGCAGGCGCTGGAGCGCCGGCTCGCCCCGTTCGAGGTGAACGTGATCCGGGTCGCGCGTACGGCCCGGCAGGGGCCGGACGGGCGGGTCGTGCACGGCCAGGACGAGCTGCCCGGCCTGCTCCCGCTCGCCGACGTGGTGGTGCTGCTCGTGCCGCAGACTCCGGACACCCGGCGCATGGTCGACGCCGGCTTCCTCGCCCGGATGAAGGACGGCGCGGTGCTCGTCAACGCCGCCCGGGGCTCGGTGGTCGACACCGACGCGCTGCTCGACGAGCTGAGTGCGGGGCGGCTGCGGGCCGCGCTCGACGTCACCGATCCCGAGCCGCTGCCGCCGGACCATCCGCTGTGGCGGGCGCCCGGTATCATGATCACGCCGCATGTGGCCGGCTGCACCCCGGCCTCGCAGCGGCGCGTGCTCTCGCTGATCCGGTCTCAGATGCTGAGATACCTGTCCGGGGAGCCGCTGCGCAACGTGATCACCGGGTCGTACTGACCAGCAATGGAATCCTGACCGTGGCTGGCTCGTGACCTCCGGTGCGTAGCGTGAGTCAGGACGTGCCCGACCGAATCGTGGAACGGCGAGGTCGGCGTGTGCGCAGGCCAACCGTGGGAGCAAAGCGGTTATCAGATCGGTGACGACTGGAGTGTTGTCCCACGTCGGCTCGGGCACGCGGGCAACACTGGCCATGTGAACGAACTGATAGGCGACGATGTTGAACGCCTGGCGTGACCTGAGGGTCCCGCTGACCGCCGCGGGCTTCGGTGCGGCGGGGATCGCCGCCGCCCTGGTCCTGGGCGGGGCGTCCTCGCCGGTGGTCGCCGTCGCCGCCGGGGTCATCGGGCTGCTCGCCGCGGTGTGCCTGCTCGCGGTCGCCGGTCGCATCGGCGCGGGGCAGCGCACCGAGGCGCCGTCCTGGCGCTGGCTCGCCATCGGCACGGTCGTCTGGCTGCTCGGCGCCGGGGTACGGCCGTTCGCCGAGGGCACCGCCTACGTCGTGACCTTCGCCGACCTGCTGCTCGCGGGCGGCGTGGGCCTGCTCGCGATCGGGAGCGCCACCGGCGCCACCTGGCCGCCGCCCGGGCGCGGCGTGCTCCGCATCGCCAGTGACGCCTATCTCAGCGCCGCGGCGCTGTTCGTGCTCGGCTGGATGCCGTGGCTCGGCGGGGTGTACCGGGCCGCCGACGACCCCGGCGTGGTCTACCCCGAGCTCGTGCTGCCCGTGGTCTGCCTGCTCGCCGCCTGCACCGCGGCGGCCGTCGCGGTGCCCCCGGACTCGGGCGCGAGCCCGGGCGCCCGGGCCGGCGTCGCGGTCCTCGCCGCGATCACCGTCGCCGAGGCGGCGAACGCCGCGGCCCGCATCGCCGGGGAGCCGCCGCCGGTGTTACCCGCCCTGCTCACGCCCGCGGCCTTCCTGCTGCTCGCCGTGGTGGCGGCGCGGGCACGGCGGGAACGGCCCCGGCGCTCCTGGTCGGTGCCGCACTGGGTGGCCGCCGCGGTCCCGCTCGCCCTGGTGGGCGCGGCCACCGTGCTGCTCGCCGCCGGCATGCTCACCGGCGGCCTGGAGACCGACGCGGCGGCGCTGCCGATCGTGGTCGCCACGATGGTGCTCGTGCTGCTGCTGCGGGTGTTCGTCACCGCGGTGGCGAGCATGAGCCTGCGCCACCAGCTCGACGCGGCCGAGCGGCGGCTGCGCGGCCTCGCCGAGAACGCCGGCGACCTCGTGCTCGTGTGCGACCTCGAGGGCGTGATCCAGGAGATCGACCCGGGCGTCGAGGAGACCTACGGGTACCGGCCCGACCAGCTCGTCGGCAACACGATCTTCGAGTACGTGCACTCCGAGGACGCCCCGGCCGTGCAGAACGCGCTCGCCACGTTCGACGAGGAGGCGGCCGAACGGCAGGGCGCCTGCCGGATCGAGTGCCGGATCCGCGCCGCCGACGGCACCTGGCGGCCCACCGAGGCGGTGGCGCTGCGGGACGGCCGCGCCGAGGACCACATCCTCGTCTCGGTGCGGGACGTGAGCGACCACGTGGCGCTGCAGAACCAGGTCGCCCACCTCACCTTCCACGACGGGGTGACCGGCCTGCCGAACCGGGCCTACTTCGAGGAGCGCACCCGCGAGGTGCTCGCCCGGCCGTTTCCGTCCGGCACCGCGGTGATCTTCCTCGACCTCGACGGGTTCACCGCGGTGAACGACTCGGTCGGCCACGCCAGCGGCGACTACCTGCTCGGCCAGGCGGCGCGCCGGCTGCGCGCCGCGGTGGGCGGGGACGCCACCCTCGCCCGGTGGGGCGGCGACGAGTTCGCCGTGCTCGTCGAGGGCGACGGGCAGAACGCGCTCGACCTCGCCGAGCGGCTGGTCGGCGCGGTCGCCGCGGAGCCGTTCCGGGTCGCCGACCGCGACGTGGCGCTCACCGCGAGCGTCGGGGTGGCGTTCGCCGACGAGGACACGCCCGCCGGCGACCTCATCCGCAACGCCGACGTGGCGATGGCGAAGGCCAAGCAGCAGGGCGGCCGCCGGGTGGAGGTGTTCGCCACCCAGATGCACGCCGACGTGGTACGCCGCCTGGAGTTCGCCGCAGACCTGCAGCGGGCGCTCGCCGAGAAGCAGTTCTCCGTGGAGTACCAGCCGGTGGTGGACCTCGCCACCGGGCGGGTCACCGCCGTGGAGGCGCTGGTGCGCTGGTGGCGCGGCGGCGCGTTCGTACCGCCCGAGCAGTTCCTCGGCGCGGCCGAGGACACCGGCGTGATCGTGCCGATGGGGGAGTGGATCCTGCACGAGGCCTGCCGCAGGGTCGCCGAGTGGCGCGCCTCCGACGCGGAGATCGGGCTGTCGGTCAACCTCTCCCGGCGGCAGATCAACGCGCCGCGGTTCATCGACACGGTGCGCGCCGCGCTCGACGAGAGCGGGCTGCCGCCGGGCGCGCTCACCCTCGAGGTGATCGAGGAGATGCTCGTCGAGAAGGACACCGAGACCCTCGCCCGGCTCGCCGAGCTGCGCTCGCTGGGGGTACGGCTCGCCATCGACGACTTCGGCACCGGCTACGCCTCGCTCGCCTTCCTGCGCCAGGTCCCGGTCGACATGATCAAGATCGACCCGTCGTTCGTGGCGGGCCTCGGCCGCGACGAGACGCTCACCCTGCTCACCCGGGCGATCGTACGGCTCGGCAACGACCTCGGCCTCACCGTGGTGGCCGAGGGCATCGAACGCTCCGAGCAGCTCGACCTGCTGCGCGAGATGGGCTGCAGCCACGGGCAGGGCTTCCACGTCGGCCGCCCGATGGGCGCACCCGGAGTGGACACGCTGATGCGCACCACGCTCGCGGGACTGCAGAACACCGCCTGACGGTCCCGCCCGCCGGTGCCGCCGTACCCAGGCCCGCTCACCAGGCGAGACGGCGTGCCGAACGTGGTGTTCGGCGGCCGTCGCGCGCTCCGGACGCGAACATTTCATCTCGGATCGTGAGACAAGTCGTGGCCAAGTTGGCATGGGGAGGCGCGTGCCGAGTAAGGTGGTCCCATGTACCGCAGTGGGATCCTCGTAGTACTTCGTCGGCGCGCAGGCGGCTGACGAAGTACTCCGACCTGCGCGCGCCCCAGTTTCGCCGGATCGGCGGACGGGGCATTTTTTATGGCCTTTCGCCCGCAACAGCAGGAATGCCTCCCTCAGCCAGCAAGCAAGGAACGAGCCGATGACCGAACAGATGACAGGTGCCCAGGCGCTGGTCAGGGCACTGGAGAACGTCGGGGTCGACACCGTGTTCGGAATCCCGGGTGGCGCCATCCTCCCGGCGTACGACCCGCTCTACGACTCCACCAAGGTCCGGCACGTGCTTGTACGGCACGAGCAGGGCGCCGGCCACGCCGCCGAGGGGTACGCGCAGGCCACCGGCCGGGTCGGGGTGTGCATGGCCACGAGCGGTCCGGGCGCGACGAACCTGGTGACGCCGATCGCGGACGCGTACATGGACTCGGTGCCGATCGTCGCGATCACCGGCCAGGTGCCGAGCGCCATGATCGGCACGGACGCGTTCCAGGAGGCCGACATCTCCGGCATCACCATGCCGATCACCAAGCACAACTTCCTCGTCACCAACCCGGACGACATCGCCCGCACGATCGCCGAGGCGTTCCACATCGCGTCCACCGGCCGTCCCGGCCCGGTCCTCGTCGACATCGCCAAGGACGCGCTGCAGGCCCAGACCACGTTCTCCTGGCCGCCGCAGCTCCAGCTGCCCGGGTACCGGCCGGTCACCAAGCCGCACTCCAAGCAGATCCGCGAGGCCGCCCGCCTGATCGTCGAGTCGAAGCGGCCGGTGCTGTACGTCGGCGGCGGCGTGCACAAGGCCCGCGCCGCGGCCGAGCTGCGCAGGCTCGCCGAGATGACCGGCATCCCGGTGGTCACCACGCTGATGGCGCGCGGCACGTTCCCCGACAGCCACCCGCAGCACCTCGGCATGCCGGGCATGCACGGCACCGTCGCCGCGGTGGGCGCGCTGCAGCGCAGCGACCTGATCATCGCGCTCGGCACCCGGTTCGACGACCGGGTCACCGGCAAGCTGTCCACGTTCGCCCCGCACGCCAAGGTCGTGCACGCGGACATCGACCCGGCGGAGATCTCCAAGAACCGGCACGCGGACGTGCCGATCGTCGGCGACTGCCGCGAGGTGATCTCCGACCTCATCGCCGCGGTGCAGAACGAGTTCGACGCCGGCCGCCGCGGCGACTACGAGG
Source organism: Thermopolyspora flexuosa (assembly GCF_006716785.1). NCBI lineage: Bacteria > Bacillati > Actinomycetota > Actinomycetes > Streptosporangiales > Streptosporangiaceae > Thermopolyspora > Thermopolyspora flexuosa. The sequence continues at coordinate 735,777 of NZ_VFPQ01000001.1, forward strand.
CCTGGTGGAAGGTCCTCAACCACTACCGCGAGACCTATCCGCTCGGCTACAAGGAGTTCGACGACGGCTCGCTCGCCCCGCAGTACGTCATGCAGCGGATGAGCGAGATCGTCGGCCCGGACGCGCTCTACGTGGCGGGCGTCGGCCAGCACCAGATGTGGGCGGCCCACTTCATCAGCCACGAGCGGCCCGGCTCGTTCATCAACTCCGGCGGCGCGGGCACCATGGGCTTCGCCGTCCCGGCCGCGATGGGCGCCAAGGTCGGCCGTCCGGACACGGTCGTGTGGGCGATCGACGGCGACGGCTGCTTCCAGATGACCAACCAGGAGCTCGCCACCTGCACGATCGAGAACATCCCGATCAAGGTCGCCGTGATCAACAACGGCAACCTCGGCATGGTCCGGCAGTGGCAGACGCTCTTCTACGACGAGCGGTACTCCAACACCAACCTGCACAGCCACCGCATCCCCGACTTCGTCCGGCTCGCCGAGGCGTACGGGTGCGTCGGCCTGCGCTGCGACCGCCCCGAGGACGTGGACGCGACCATCGAGAAGGCGATGGAGATCAACGACGTGCCGGTCGTCGTCGACTTCGTCGTCCACCAGGACGCCATGGTCTGGCCGATGGTCCCGCCCGGGACGAGCAACGACGACATCAAGGTCGCCCGGGACATGGCCCCGGTCTGGGACACCGACGACTGAGGAAGGAAGCGCAGTGAGCAAGCACACGCTCTCGGTGCTCGTGGAGAACAGGCCGGGTGTGCTCGCGAGGGTGGCCTCGCTGTTCAGCCGGCGCGGGTTCAACATCCACTCGCTCGCGGTCGGGCCGACCGAGCACGACGAGATCTCGCGGATGACGATCGTCGTCAACGTCGAGGACCAGCCGCTCGAGCAGGTGACCAAGCAGCTCAACAAGCTGGTCAACGTGCTCAAGATCGTGGAGCTCGACCCGGCGCAGTCCGTGCAGCGCGAGCTCATGCTGATCAAGGTGCGGGCCGACGCGGAGAGCCGGTCCCACGTGCTCGAGCTGGTCCAGCTGTTTAGGGCGCGCTGCGTGGACGTCGCGCCCGACGCGGTCACCATCGAGGTCACCGGCACCGCCGACAAGCTCGACGCGTTCATCCGCGTGCTGGAGCCGTTCGGCATCAAGGAGCTGGTGCAGAGTGGCATGGTGGCGATCGGACGCGGCTCGCGCTCCATCACCGACCGCTCGCTCCGGGCGCTCGACCGATCGGCATAATGCCTGGTGCGGCCGTACCCCGTGGGGAGCGACCGACCTGTACGAGAGAGGGAACACGTGACTGAGATCTTCTACGACGACCAGGCCGACCTGTCGATCATCCAGGGCCGGCACGTGGCCGTTCTCGGGTACGGCAGCCAGGGCCACGCCCACGCGCTCTCGCTGCGCGACTCGGGCGTGGACGTGCGGGTGGGCCTGCCCGAGGGCTCCAAGAGCCGCGAGAAGGCCGAGCAGGACGGCCTGCGGGTGCTCACCCCCGCCGAGGCGGCCGAGGAGGCCGACCTCATCATGATCCTGGCGCCGGACCACGTGCAGCGGCAGCTCTACGCCGAGCACGTGGCGCCGAACCTCGTCGAGGGTGACGCGCTGTTCTTCGGGCACGGCCTCAACATCCGCTACGGCCTCATCCAGCCGCCGGCGGGTGTGGACGTCGCGATGGTCGCCCCGAAGGGCCCCGGCCACCTCGTCCGCCGCCAGTTCACCGCCGGCCGCGGCGTACCCTGCCTGGTCGCGGTGGAGAAGGACGCCACCGGCAACGCCTGGCCGCTCACCCTGTCGTACGCCAAGGCGATCGGCGGCACCCGGGCGGGCGCGCTGAAGACCACCTTCAAGGAGGAGACCGAGACCGACCTGTTCGGTGAGCAGGCGGTGCTCTGCGGCGGCATCTCCGAGCTGATCAAGGCGGGCTTCGAGACCCTGGTCGAGGCCGGCTACCAGCCGGAGGTGGCCTACTTCGAGTGCCTCCACGAGATGAAGCTCATCGTCGACCTCATGTACGAGGGCGGCATCTCCAAGATGTACTGGTCGGTCTCGGACACCGCCGAGTACGGCGGCCACTCGCGCGGCCACCGGCTGATCAACGCCGAGACCAAGAAGGAGATGCGCCGCATCCTCGACGAGATCCAGGACGGCCGCTTCGCCGACGAGCTGGTCAAGGAGTTCGACGGCGGCCAGCAGAACTTCCGTCGCTACCGCGAGGCGCTGGCCGAGCACCCGATCGAGAAGACCGGCCAGAAGCTGCGCCCGATGATGAGCTGGCTCAAGAACGCCGACGACTGACCGTCTCGCATCCGAGCCCATCGCGACGCCCGGCGACCACCCTTCGCCGGGCGTCCGGCGTTCTCGCGGCCGGGTGGTCCACGGTACGGCCGGGCCGCGGGCGGTCAGACCGGCTGGGAGATGAGGAAGGCGCAGTCGCCGAAGGAGACCTCGTCGCCGGGGCGCACCTTGGCCGGGCCGACGAGGCGCCACCCGTTGAGCCGGGTGCCGTTGAGCGAGCCGAGGTCGACGACGACCCACTCGTCGTTCTCCCGGCGCAGCTCGGCGTGCACCCGGGAGACGGTGAGGTCGGAGAGCACGAGGTCGCAGTTCGCGCCGCGGCCGACCACGTAGCGGGTGCGCGCGTCGGCGGGCAGCGCGAGACGGGGCAGGCGGGGCCGGCGCCAGGCGGTCTCGATGCGCGTGGTCAGGTCGGACAGCGAGGAGACCGCCTCGGTGATCCGGCGGCGCCAGCGGCCGCGCGGCGGCAGGTCGGCGACGAGCTCCTCCAGCTCGCCGCGGCTCTGGGCGCGCAGCGCCTGGTCCACCCGGCCCAGGAAGGTCTCATGCGATAAGCGGCCCTCCACGGCGCGTTCGCGGAGCTCATTGATCGCACGCTCGCGGTCTCCGTCGGACGCGCGAACGGGAGGAAGCGTCGAGCCCATGTAATGGAGTATCGGGCCGACGAAGCGCACGTGTCCAGATAACGGGGATCTCCGGGCATGTGGTTGCAAATGCATACTCAGTATGCATACTAGGTATGCATGTCGACCAGGCATGCCTTCCTCGCCCTCCTCGCCCAAGGGCCGCGCCACGGCTACCGGCTCCGTGTCGATTTCGAGGCGTCGACGGGGGCGACCCGGCCGCTCAACATCGGCCAGGTCTACACGACGCTCAACCGGCTGGAGCGGGACGGCCTGGTGACGGCGGGCGAGGAGGACGAGCAGGGCCGGGTCGTCTACGCGATCACCGAGGCCGGCCGCAGGGAGCTGGAGCGGTGGTTCGACACCCCCGTGGTGCCCGCCGACCGGCCGCGCGACGAGCTGGTGGTGAAGCTCGCCATGGCGGTCACCACGCCCGGCGTCGACGTCCGGGCGGTGATCCGCAGGCAGCGCACCGCGACCATGCGCCGGCTGCAGGAGCTCACCATGGCCAAGCGCGAGGGCGAGCGCACCGGCCGCCACGGCACCGCGTACCGGCTCGTGCTCGACTCCCTGATCTTCCAGACCGAGGCCGAGCAGCGCTGGCTCGACCACTGCGAGGCGCTGCTGCTCGCCCCCGGTCCGCCGACCCAGAGGCAGACGAACGAGGAGGAGCGATGACGCCCGCACCCGGTCCGCCGGAGTCGCCGCCGCTGCGGCTCACCGAGGTCTCCCGCGTGTACGGCACGGGCGCCACGGCCGTGCCCGCCCTGCGCGGGGTGAGCCTGGACGTCGCCGCGGGCGAGCTCGTCGCGGTGATGGGGCCGTCCGGATCCGGCAAGTCCACGCTGCTCAACCTGGCGGGCGGGCTCGACCGCCCCACCTCCGGCACGGTCACCACCTGCGGCGTCGACCTCGGCACGCTGCGGCCCGCCGAGCTCGCCGCGCTGCGCCGCAGGCACGTCGGCTACGTGTTCCAGGACTTCAACCTGATCCCGTCGCTCACCGCCGCGGAGAACGTCATGCTGCCCCGTGAGCTCGACGGGGTGCGCGCCGCGGCGGCGCGGCGCGAGGCGCTCGCCGCGCTGGAGGAGGTCGGCGTGGCGCACGCCGCCGACCGGTTCCCCGAGGAGCTCTCCGGCGGCGAGCGGCAGCGGGTGGCGATCGCCCGCTCGCTCGTCGGCGAGCGCCGCGTCATCCTCGCGGACGAGCCGACCGGCGCGCTCGACACCCCGGCGGGGGACGAGATCCTGCGGCTGCTGCGCGGCCGCAGCGACGCCGGGGCCGCGGTGCTGCTCGTCACCCACGAGGCGCGGTACGCCGGATGGGCCGACCGCGTGGTGTTCCTGCAGGACGGCACGGTGGCCGACGTCACCGAGGCCACGCCGATCGGGGGCGGGCGGTGAGCGCCCTGCGCGCCGCGTTGCGCCTGGCCTGGCGCGGCATCCGGCGGGAGAAGGGCCGCAGCGCCCTGATCGTCGTGCTGATCGGGCTGCCGGTGCTGGCCGTCACCGCCTTCTTCACGCTGTACGCGACCTATGAACTCGACGCGCGGGAGGCGCTGCCCGGCAGACTCGGGTCGGCGGACGCGCTGATCTGGGCGGTGGGCGACGTGGCCGTGCAGAGCCCGGACGGCAGCGGCTGGAGCTCCTCCGGGCGGGGCGGGCCGCCGCCGGACGAGGACGCGGCGCGAGCGCTGCTGCGCCCCGGCAGCCGGCTGCTGCCCTACCACCGCCGGACCGTCGCGTACCCGGTCGAGCAGGGGCGGATCTTCCTCGACGTGGTGGAGCTGGATCTGCGGGATCCGCTCACCCGGGGCATGGCCAGGCTGCGGCAGGGCCGCCTGCCCGCGGCCCCCGGCGAGGTCGTCGTCTCGGCGGCGATGGCGAGCGAGGGCGTCGGCGTCGGCGACGCCCTGCCGTACCTCGGCGAGCAGGAGAGGGCGCGCGTGGTCGGCGTCCTGGCGCGGTCCCCGGAGTTCCACTCGTACGCGGTGGTGGGCCTGCCGGGCAGCCTGCTGAAGGTCGAGCCGGGCGAGCGGCACTGGCTGGTGGACCACGGCGGCCACCCGGTCACCTGGGAGAACGTGCAGCGCCTCAACAGGGCCGGATTCCACGTGGTGTCCCGCGCGGTCGTGGAGAATCCCCCGCCGGGGCAACCGGTCGACGTGCGGCCCGAGTCGGTCGTGCAGGGGGTGCTCGTCACCACCATGATCGTCCTCGAGGTGGTGCTGGTCGCCGGACCCGCCTTCGCCGTCGGGCTGCGCCGCCGCCGGCGGTGGCTCGCCCAGATCGCGGCGCAGGGCGGCTCGCCGCGGCAGCTGCGCCTCGTCGTGCTCGCCGACGGCCTGCTCCTCGGGGTGGGCGCCGCCCTGCTCGGGCTCGCCGGGGGCGTCGGCGTCGTCGCCGCCGGGATCGCGCTGGTGCGGGCGCTCGACGTGGAGCGGTACGACCTGCCCATCGTCGCGCAGCTCTCCGGCGCCGGGCCGTTCGACGTGCCGTGGACGTTCGTGGTGCCCGTGGCCGTGCTCGGCGCGGCGAGCGGGGTGATCGCGGCCGTGCTGCCCGCGCGGCAGGCGGCCCGGCAGGACGTGGCCGCGGTGCTCGCCGGGCGGGAGACGGCGTTCGCCGAGGGCGCCGCGCCGTACCGGTCGCGGCGCGTGACGCCGGGCGCGCTCCTGGTCGCCGCCGGCGTCGTCGCGACGGTGCTCGCGATCCGGCGGGACAGCCTGGTGTGGATCGCCGCGGCCGCCCTGCTCACCCAGTTCGGGCTGATCGCCCTGACCCCGTGGCTGGTGGCCGCCGCGGGCCGCCTCGCCGGCCGCCTGCCGCTGCCGCTGCGCCTGTCGGTGCGCGACGCCGCCCGCCACCGTACCCGTACGGCCTGCGCGGTCGCGGCGGTGATGACGGCGGCGACCGCGATGTCCGCCACGGCGATCACCCTCACCAGCAAGGACGCGATGCTGCGGGACGGCTACACCGCCGCCGTCCCCGTCGGCACCACGCTCATCGACGGGGAGCGGGTCCCGGAGCAGAGCTGGCCCGAGGTCGTGGCGGCGGTCGGCCGGGTGCTGCCCGGCGTGCGGCCGGTCGAGGTGCACCGCGCCAGGGAGGCCGAGGGCAGGCGGGTCCGCCTCGCCGTCACGGGGGCCGAGTGCGAGATCCGCTGCGGCGAGCACGCCCCCGGCCCGGGGAGCGGCGACCTGCCGATCGGGGACGAGCGGCTGCTGCGGCTCGTCCAGGGCAGGAGCGACCCGGCCGCCGCGGCCGCGTTCGCCGCGGGCAAGGCGGTGGCCTTCGATCGCGGCCTGGTGCGGGACGGCACGCTCACCCTCGACGTGCTCGACGGGCGGAGCCGCAAACGCCGCTCCGTGGCGGTGCCCGCGGTCGTCGCGACCGCGGCGGATCCCCGGCACGCCGTCGCGGTGCTGCCGGAGGCGGCGGTGCGCGCGGCGGGCCTCACCCTGGAGGTACGGCGGCTGCTCGTGGACCCGGCCGAGCGGCGTCTCGACACGGTGGCCGAGGCGCGCCTCGAGCAGGAGCTGAAGACGGTGCACGACGCCGCGTTCGTCCATGTCGAGCGCGGTCACCGGCGGGACATGCGGCCGGTGCTGCAGGTGCTCACCGCGGCCGCGGCGGTGGTGATCCTCGGCGCCACGTTCGCCGTCACCGGCCTCGCCGCGGCCGACCTGCGCCCCGATCTGGCGACGATGGCGGCGGTCGGGGCGGCGCCGCGGCTGCGGCGGCTGGTCGTCGCCGGGCAGGCCCTGGTCATCTCCGGCCTCGGCGCGGCCGTTGGCCTCGCCGCCGGCCTGCTCGCCGGGGCGGCGGCGGTCTGGTCGCTCGCCGCCGGGCCGCAGGGCGCGCAGGTGCGCTACCGCGTCGAGGACGGCTTCCTGACCGCGGTGCCGCCGCACACGCCGCTGCTGGAGGTGCCGTGGCCGTACCTGGCGGCGGTGGTGGCCGGCCTGCCGCTGCTCGCCGCGCTGGTGGCCGGGGCGTTCACCCGCACCCGGTTCACGTTGACGCGCCGCCTGACCTGACCGCCGGGCCGTACGCGCGGCGGTGGGCCGTTCCCCCGCCGCCGCGCCGGTCGCCGCGGGTCAGCGCGGCAGCGTGATGCGGATCTTCGACTGCTTGTGCGGCAGCCGCTCCCAGTCCTCCATGAACGTGGCGTGCAGGCCGTACCTGGCGGCGAGGTCGACGAGGGTCTCGGTGCGGTAGTAGAAGTCCTCGCGCAGCACGTGGTGTTCCTTGCCCTCGGTGCGGTCGAAGGTGAAGTCGAACCAGCCGTCCGGCTTCATGATCCGGCCGACATGCGCGAAGCACTCCTCGATCACCTCGATCGGGGAGTGCGAGAACACGCTGTGCGCGTGCACCACGTCGAAGTACCGGTCGGGCAGGAACGAAAAGCGCAGGTCCTTCACCGGGGTGAGGTACGGCAGCTTGCCCGCGAGGCCGTACTCGACCATGGTGTCCTGGGCCGCGAACAGGATGTCCGGCGAGATGTCGATGCCGTAGTAGTTGCCGGGCTCGAGGTAGTCGATGAACAGCCGCCCGGCCCGCAGGTTGCCGCAGCCGATCTCGAGCATGCGGTGCTCGGGCCGCAGCCCGTGCTTGACCAGATAGTCGAACTGCATCTGGCCGAGCGCGAGCCAGCGCTCGTGCGTCCTGCTGCCCACCGCGCGCTTGGGGTCGCGGGCGGTGTCGTGCCTCATCACCGCCCGGTAGTAGCTGATGTGGTCGGAGGTGCGCAGCCGGAGCCAGGTGTCGCGGGTGAGCCGGCGTAGGTGCGGGATGACGCGTTGCGGGTGGCGTAACGCGTAGCCGATCTGGTAGCCGAGGCTCGTGCGCGTCCTCGCGGGCATGGACGTCCCTCCCGACTCGCTTCCAACGTTGCCCGATCGTAATCAGGCACGGGCCGGACGGACGGTAAGACGCGGCCTGTCAGGCACAGGTTCGCGCGGACGCGAGCCGGGGCGGCCGGGTGCGCGGCGGCGGTCGCCGTGGCCGGGCGGCCGGGTGCGCGGCGGCGGTCGCCGTGGCCGGGCGGCCGGCCGTGCCGTGCGGCGCACGGCCGCGGGGCCGTCCGGCGGGGCGCCGCCGCCGGTCAACGGTCCCGGTCGGGTGACCGGGCGAGGCTCACTCGGCGACGCCCGCGCAGACCACGTGCGCCCCGATCTCGATCATGCGCCGCTCGGTGTGCGCGTCGGCCACCCGCGCCATCAGGACCGGGGCGCCGCTCGCGGCGAGCTGGGGCAGCCGCGCCCGGACGAGGCGGTGCAGGTCCTTGACGATGTCCTCGGCCATCTCCGAGTGCACCTTCACGTGCAGCATGATCCCCTCCGCGCCGGAGATCGTCCTCGCCCCGGAGATCCACACGTGGTGGACGAGCGGGAAGTCGTACAGCAGCTCGGCGAGGGCGAACCGGAGCGCGGGCAGGATCGGGTGGTTGATCCGCTTGTAGCCCGGATCCACCTGCTGCATGGGACCGGACAGGTGCGGCCGGGGCGCGGGCACCCAGGCCTGGAGCGAGCCGGGCGGGGGAGCGGCGGACGCGGCGGGCGGCGCCGCCGGGGCGGGGAACGCGGGCCCCGCGGGCGTCGGCGGGACCGGCGCGGATCCCGGCAGCTCGCGCGCCGGCGGGCCGGGCGGGGCGGCCGGCGGCGCGCCCTGCGCGGTGCCCGGGTAGGCGGACGAGCGCGGGATCGTGGCCATCGCGCCGGTGGCGTAGGCGCGCGGCGCCGTACCGGTGCCGGACTGGGCGGTGCCGGATTGGGCGGTGCCGGTCGGGGTCGCGAGGGCGGGCGACGGAGCCGGCGGATTCACCTCCAGATAGCGCTTGAGGTCCGCGATGGGGATCGCCGCCGCGGCGGGCCCGGCGGCGTCGATGACGATCTCTCGCACCCCGGTGACCCGCTGGATATCGATGATCGTCTGGGCGTCGCACTCCGACAGCCGATGGCTGCCCCGGTGCCGTGCGTAGGTCGCCGGGCTGGTGTAGCCGAGCAGCACGCGCTCACCGGCCTGCGTGGTGCCGAGCACGACCGACCGGTCCGGTCGCACGGCGACCAGGATTCCCCCTTCGGCGAGGGCGGCGAGCAGGCGGTGCGGGCTGCCGTGCTGCGCGAGGACTTCGCCGAGAGCGGGGTTCCCGATGCTCATATGGCGAACGATACGGACAGGAGCATGACCTTAGCAGCGTATTCGCCAAGATTTCGTACCGGCAACACCGAGTTCTCCGGTACGGTTCGGTTGGCGCGTCGGCGGGAGGGCCGCGGGAAGGGGTCCCGACGGTGTCGCGGCGGCCCGCTTCGCCCGCGCGTATGACGACGGTCACAGCGCGGTGACCTGCAGATATGAAGTCGAGTCTCGCATTGCGGACGCTTGTGAGAGCTTTCACATGCGCCCACTAGACTCGTCTGGTGTCCGAGCAGCCGCACAAGCCGAAGGGTCCATTCGTGAACAAGCCCGTCGTACTCGTCGCCGAGGAACTTTCCGAAGCGGGTCTCGCCCTGCTGGGCGCCGACTTCGAGGTACGCCACACCGACGGAGCCGACCGTTCCGCGCTGCTGCCGGCCCTGGCGGAGGCGGACGCGCTCATCGTCCGCAGCGCCACCCAGGTGGACGCCGAGGCGCTCGCGCACGCGCCGCGCCTGCGCGTGGTCGCCCGCGCCGGCGTCGGTCTCGACAATGTGGACGTGGAGGCCGCGACCAAGGCCGGTGTCATGGTCGTGAACGCCCCCACCTCCAACATCGTCAGCGCCGCCGAGCACACGATCGCGCTCATCCTCGCCTGCGCGCGCAACGTCCCCCAGGGCCACGCGGCGCTCAAGGGCGGGGAGTGGAAGCGCTCGAAGTACACCGGCGTGGAGCTCGACCAGAAGACGGTCGGCATCCTCGGGCTCGGCCGCATCGGCCAGCTCGTGGCCCAGCGCCTCGCGCCGTTCGGGGTCGAGCTGATCGCCTACGACCCGTACCTGCAGCCCGCCCGCGCCGCGCAGATCGGCGTGCGCCTCGTCGGGCTGGAGGAGCTGCTGCAGCGCTCCGACTTCATCACCGTTCACCTGCCCAAGACCAAGGAGACGATCGGCCTCATCGGCGACCGCGAGCTGCACATGGTCAAGCCGACCGTGCGCATCATCAACGTCGCCCGGGGCGGCATCGTCGACGAGAACGCGCTGTACGCCGCGATCAAGGAGGGCCGGGTCGCCGGCGCCGCGCTCGACGTGTTCGCCAAGGAGCCGTGCACCGACAGCCCGCTGTTCGAGCTCGACCAGGTCGTGGTCACCCCGCACCTCGGCGCCTCCACCCACGAGGCCCAGGAGAAGGCCGGAACCCAGGTGGCCCGCAGCGTCAAGCTCGCCCTCGCGGGCGAGTTCGTGCCCGACGCGGTGAACGTGCAGGGCGGCCCCGTGGCCGACTACGTCAAGCCGGGCCTGCCGCTCGCCGAGAAGCTGGGCCGGGTGTTCACCGCGCTCGCCGGTGAGGTCGCCACCCGCCTCGACGTGGAGGTCCGCGGCGAGATCGTCCAGCACGACGTGCGGGTGCTCGAGCTCGCCGCGCTCAAGGGCGTGTTCACCGACGTGGTCGAGGAGGCGGTGACCTACGTCAACGCCCCGCTGCTCGCCAAGGACCGCGGGGTGGTCGTCGAGCTGGTCACCAGCGAGGAGAGCGCGGACTGGCGGAACGTGGTCACCGTGCGCGGCGTGCTCGCCGACGGCCGCACGGTCACCGTGTCCGGCACGCTCTCCGGGCCGCGGCAGATCCAGAAGCTGGTGAACGTCAACGGCTTCGACATCGAGATCGAGCCCACCGAGCACCTGGCGTTCTTCACCTACGTCGACCGGCCCGGCATCGTCGGGATCGTCGGCCAGATCCTCGGCGAGCACGGCGTGAACATCGCCTCGATGCAGGTGTCCCGGAACGAGAAGGGCGGCAAGGCGCTCATCGCGCTCACCGTCGACACCGCGATCCCGGACGAGGCGATGGAGCAGATCCTCAGCGGCATCGGCGCCGAGACCGGCCGCCGGGTGGACCTCAGCGAGTGAGGCCCGGCGCCGTCACCGTCCGGTGTCTCAACATGTGAAAAGGCGTGCTACGGGGCGAGACGGCGGTGCCGTCGGCCCGGTAGGCTGACGGGCAGACCGCCGGGGCGCGCCGTCGCCGGCCGTGCGCCCCGTAGCCGTCGTTCTTCGCCGCGCCGTGTGCCGTGCGCCCGGCGCGCCGTCTCGCATCACGGAATTGGGTCCCACCATGTACGACATGTACGCCTGGAGTCGGCAGAACCCGCCCGAGGAGCCGGAGCGGAAGGCCGCCGACGCCGTGCAGGCCGCGCTCGACCGCCGCGACAACGGCGGCGCCGTACCGCCCCGCACCTCCCGGTAAGGGCCGGGACAAGGGATCACACGAGGTCACCACAGGGTTCGGATAAGGTACGGCCATGCTGGACGAACACGGCACGCTCAAGTTGGCGGTCATCCCCGGTGACGGCATCGGCACCGAGGTCGTGGCCGAGGGCCTGAAGGTCCTCGACGCCGCCGGGGTCAAGGCCGAGACCACCACATATGACCTTGGCGCCAAGCGCTACCACGCGACGGGCGAGACCCTGCCCGACTCGGTACTCGAGGAGCTGCGCGGCTACGACGCGATCCTGCTCGGCGCCGTCGGCGACCCGAGCGTGCCGCCCGGCGTACTCGAGCGCGACCTGCTGCTGCGGCTGCGCTTCGAGCTCGACCACTACGTGAACCTGCGCCCGGTCAAGCTCTTCCCCGGCGTGACCACCCCGATCGCCGGGGCCGGACCCGAGGACATCGACATGGTCGTGGTCCGGGAGGGCACCGAGGGCCCGTACGCGGGCGCGGGCGGCGTGCTGCGCCGCGGCACCCCGCACGAGATCGCCACGCAGGAGTCGTTCAACACCGCGTACGGCGTGGCCCGCGTGGTCCGCTACGCGTTCGCCAAGGCCCAGGCCCGGCCGCGCAAGAAGCTCACGCTGGTGCACAAGACCAACGTGCTCACCTACGCCGGTGACCTGTGGATGCGCACGGTGGAGAGCATCGCGCCGGAGTTCCCGGACGTGACCGTCGACTACTGCCACGTCGACGCGGCCTCGATGTTCTTCGTCACCCAGCCGTCGCGCTTCGACGTGATCGTCACCGACAACCTGTTCGGCGACATCCTCACCGACATCGGCGCCGCGATCGCCGGCGGCATCGGCCTGGCGGCGAGCGGCAACGTCAACCCCGAGCGCACCGCGCCGAGCATGTTCGAGCCGGTGCACGGCAGCGCGCCCGACATCGCCGGGCAGGGCAAGGCCGACCCGACCGCCACCGTGCTGTCGGTGGCCATGATGCTCGACCACCTCGGCCTGACCGAGGCCGCCGCCCGGGTGGAGCGCGCCGTCGCGGCCGACCTCGCCGAGCGCGCGGGCGCGGGCACCCGTTCCACGAGCCAGATCGGCGACGACATCGCCAAGCGAGTAGCCGGCTGAACGGGCCGCCACTCGACGATCCTCACGAACGCGCACGGCGGCCGACGCCCCGTGCGCGTTCGTCATGTTCCGGCGCGATCCGCCGGATCCGCATCATCCGCTTGGCGACGCTTTGACGTCGCATTCACTACAGTTTTCACCCGAACCGGCCGCGGCGCACAATGAGATGGGGCGCGACCACCGAAAAGAGAAGGATCCCGTCATGACCACCGCTCACCGCCTTACCTTCGACGTGCAGCTCTCCGACCACGCGCGCACTCCGGAGGAGCGCGAGCGGGTACTGGCGAACCCCGGGTTCGGGCGGCACTTCACCGACCACATGATCGTGATCGAGTGGACCGAGGGGCGTGGCTGGCACGACGCGCGGCTCGTGCCGTACCAGCCGCTCACCCTGGATCCGGCGACGTCGGTGTTCCACTACGGGCAGGAGCTGTTCGAGGGGCTGAAGGCGTACCGGCAGGCGAACGGCTCGATCGTGATGTTCCGCCCGTACGCGAACGCGGCCCGGTTCAACAGCTCGGCGCGCCGCATGGCCATGCCCGAGCTGCCCGAGGACGTGTTCGTCGAGTCGCTCGAGCTGCTCGTGCAGACCGACAAGGAGTGGGTGCCGACCACCGAGGGGCACAGCCTCTACCTGCGCCCCTTCATGATCGCCACGGAGGTCGGGCTCGGGGTCAACCACCCGTCGAAGAGCTACAAGTACATCGTGATCGCCTCCCCGGCCGCGTCGTACTTCGCCGGCGGGATCAAGCCGGTCACGGTGTGGCTGTCGAAGGAGTACACCCGTGCCGCGCCCGGCGGCACCGGGTTCGCCAAGTGCGGTGGCAACTACGGGGCCGCGTTCGTCGCCCAGCAGCAGGCCGTGGAGAACGGCTGCGACCAGGTGGTCTGGCTCGACGCCTTCGAGCACCGCTGGGTCGAGGAGATGGGCGGCATGAACCTGTTCTTCGTGTTCGGCGACCGGCTGGTCACGCCCGCCCTCACCGGCACGCTGCTGCCCGGCGTCACCCGCGACTCGCTGCTCAAGCTCGCCGGCGACCTCGGCTACCTCGCCGAGGAGGGCAAGATCTCGGTCGACCTGTGGCGGGCCGGCTGCGAGTCCGGCGAGCTCACCGAGGTGTTCGCCTGCGGCACCGCCGCGGTGATCACCCCGGTCGGCGCGGTGAAGGACGAGACCGGCGGCTGGACGATCGGCGACGGCACGCCCGGCCCGGTCACCATGCGGCTGCGCGAGGAGCTCGTCGGCATCCAGTACGGCACCCGCCCGGACACCCGGGACTGGGTGCACAAGGTCTGCTGACCGTCCTTGGCGCGTTCCCGCACGTCCTGCGCGGCCTCCCCGTTCGACGAGCGGTGCCGCCGAGGTGCCCGGGGCGCCCGCGATGGCGCCTCCGGGCCGCGGCGGTCAGCGCTTGCGGATCAGGGTGAGCCCGTCCGCCAGCGGCAGCAGGATCACGGTGACCCGCTCGTCGGCGATCACGTGGTCGTTGAACGCGCGGGTGACGCGCACCAGCTCGTCGTCGTCGGCCGGGTCGGCGACCCGGCCGCGGCGCAGCGTGTTGTCCGCGACGATCAGCCCGCCCGGCACGAGCCGGGACATGATCAGCTCGTAGTAGTCGACGTACCCGGGCTTGTCCGCGTCGATGAAGGCGAAGTCGATCGACTCGGTCTCCGGCAGCTCGGCGAGGGTCTGCCTCGCCGGGCCGAGCCGCAGCTCGATCCGGTCCGCGAGGCCCGCCCGCGCCCAGTACTCGCGCGCGATCGCGGTCCACTCCTCGCTCACGTCGAAGCAGGTGAGCCGGCCGCCGGGGGCGAGCCCGCGGGCGATGCAGATCGACGAGTAGCCGGTGAACGTGCCCACCTCCACCGCGTTCCGCGCGCCCATGAGCTGGGCGAGCATGGTGAGCAGCGGGCCCTGCTCGGGCGCGATCTGCAGTCCCGCGTGGTCGCCGGTGAGCTCCACGGTCCGCTCGGCGAGTTCCGCCAGCAGCGGATCCGGCGGCGTGGTGTGCTCCAGGGCGTAGCGGGCGACGTGTTCGGCCATGTACGCGGATGCCTTCATGCGGGCCATTCTCGCCGAGCCGGGTGAACTCGCCACGCCGGCACGGCGGGTTGGTGTGCGGAGCACTCCGGACGTGTGGCAAACTGGCAGACGCAATGCGCTACGGTCTGCTGATTATCGGCAGGCGCGCCGGCACTTAGCACAGGACAATCGCCGGCGCGCAGACCTCTCACGTCCGTGAGGGGTCTTTTGTTTTGGGCCGAAAGACCGCGCGCGGGCGAGCCGTACCGCCCCTGAGGAGAGAACGGACACCATGGCCGACGATCGGTTTCACGTCTACGACACCACGCTTCGCGACGGCGCCCAGCAGGAGGGCCTCAACCTCAGCGTCGCCGACAAGCTCGCCATCGCGCGGCACCTGGACAGCCTGGGGGTCGGCTTCATCGAGGGCGGCTGGCCGGGGGCGAACCCCAAGGACACCGAGTTCTTCCGGCGGGCTCGGACCGAGCTCGACCTGAAGCACGCGCAGCTCGCCGCGTTCGGCGCGACCCGCCGGCCCGGCGTGAAGGCGGCCGATGACCCCCTGGTCGCCGCACTGCGCGAATCCGAGGCGCCGGTCGTGACGCTCGTCGCCAAGAGCCACGACCGGCACGTGGAGCTGGCCCTCCGCACGACGCTCGAGGAGAACCTCGCGATGATCCGCGACACCGTCTCCCACCTGCGTGCGGAGGGCCGGCGCGTCTTCCTCGACGCCGAGCACTTCTTCGACGGCTACAAGGCGAACCCGGCGTACGCGCTCGAGGTGGTGCGCACCGCCGCGGAGGCCGGGGCCGACGTCATCGCGCTCTGCGACACCAACGGCGGCATGCTCCCCGACGAGCTCGGCGAGGTGGTCGAGGCCGTCGTGGCCACCGGGGCGCGCATCGGCATCCACTGCCACGACGACACCGGCTGCGCGGTGGCGAACACCCTCGCCGCGGTCCGCGCCGGGGCCACCCACGTCCAGGGCTGCGCCAACGGGTACGGCGAGCGCTCGGGCAACGCCAACCTGTTCACCGTGGTGGCGAACCTCCAGCTCAAGCGGGGCTTCGACCTCGTGCCGCCGGAGGCGCTGGCGGACATGACCCGCATCGCGCACGCCATCTCCGAGGTGACGAACGTCACCCCGAACTCGCACCAGCCGTACGTCGGGGTGTCGGCATTCGCCCACAAGGCCGGCCTGCACGCCTCGGCGATCAAGGTGGACCCCAACCTCTACCAGCACATCGACCCGGCGCTCGTCGGCAACGACATGCGCATGCTCGTCTCCGACATGGCCGGGCGGGCCTCGGTGGAGCTCAAGGGCCGCGAGCTCGGCTACAAGCTCGACGGCGACCAGGCCCGGGCGCTCGTGGAGCGGGTGAAGGAGCTGGAGGCCCGCGGGCACACCTTCGAGGCCGCGGACGCCTCCTTCGAGCTGCTGCTGCGCGACACCGTGCACGGCGAGCGGCGGCGGCACTTCACCGTCGAGTCCTGGCGGGTCATCATCGAGCGCCGCCCCACCGGCGAGGTGGTGAGCGAGGCGACGGTGAAGCTGCACGCCAAGGGCGAGCGCATCGTCGCCACCGGCGAGGGCAACGGGCCGGTGAACGCGCTCGACCGCGCGGTCCGGCTCGCCCTGGAGCGGCTCTTCCCCGAGCTCGCCGAGCTCGAGCTCATCGACTTCAAGGTGCGCATCCTCGAGGGCACCCACGGCACCGGCGCGGTCACCCGGGTGCTCGTCACCTCCAGCGACCGGGAGGGCGAGTGGTCCACGGTCGGCGTCGACGAGAACATCATCGCCGCCTCCTGGGACGCCCTCGAGCAGGCCGTCACCTTCGGCCTGCTGCGCGCCGGCCGGGAGCCCCAGGAGGTCGCGCCGGTGCTCGGCTAGGCGAGGCCGCCGGACGCGGCCGCGCGGAAGGTGACGGTGCCCTCCGGGGTCTGCACCGTCACCTTCCCACCCGAGCAGGACACCTCGGGCTCGGCGGTGCCGGGCACGATCACCGTGAGCAGGGCGCTCGCCGCGGGGGAGACCACGGCGGGCGCCTTCTCCCTGCGCATGTAGCCCGGGGAGACCCAGCCCTGGTACGGGTTGGTCCGGCCGATCACCACCTGCTGGCCGCCGATCGGCCTGCAGGACGGCATGGCGAGCTGCACCAGGCTCGCCCGCCAGCCCTTGGCGCCGTTCTCGCCGACCACGACGTGGCCGCCCCGGTTGGAGATGACCTTCAGGTCGGCGGGGAAGTGCCACAGGTTGCGGATGCGCGCGCCCTTGGCGGCGGTGTCGAGGACGGCCATCACGTCCCGGTCGTGGTTGACCAGCACCGACCGGGTGCGGCGCACGCCGTACGCGGTGTCGGACAGCTTGTACGTCTGACGCCCGTCGCCGATCTTGTACGCGTCGAGCCGGCTCGCCGTACGCGGCCGGAAGCGCTTGCCCGCCACCACCGGCACGTTGTGCGCCTCCGGGGACATGGTCCAGTACCGGTAGGCGGTCTTCTCGTAGGAGTGGAAGCCGACGTCGACGAGCACGTCCCGGCCCTGGGCGTAGTAGGTGACGCCGAGGTGGTCCTCGTGGCCGTGGTACTTCAGGCCGGGGCCGAACCGGATCGAGTAGTACGCCGCCTCGGGGTCGTCCCAGGCGGTGCGGCCGAACACGTACCCGGCGCGGCGGAACACCTTGACCGGCTTCTCCCGCTTCGCCTTCTTGGTGCTCTGCTTGCCGGTCGCGTCCTTCTCCGCCTCGTCGGGGGTGAACCCGGTGGGCCGCACGTCCGGGCCGCCGTCGCCGATCGGCACCATGTACCCGTTCGGCTGGGTGGCGTGCACGATGTAGGAGGCGAGCCGGTCGTACCGGCGCCGCATCTCGCCCGGCACCTTCATCCCGCACTCGGTGATCTTCTCCATCGCGGTCGTCATGCGCTGGTGCACGTAGACGCCGTACCGCGGCGCCTGCTCCTGCAGCGCGCCGTCGGAGTCGATGGCGAGCCTCGCCGAGGAGTTCATCCGCTTCACCGCGAGCCTGCTCCAGGAGCGCTCGCCGAGGCGGCAGCCGATGCTGAGCAGGCCGATGTCCTGGTCGAGGCCGTGGTTGTGGCCCTTCTCATACAGGGCCGGGTTGGCGAGCACCTTCGCGTGCTCGCGCAGGCTGCGGGTGAGCCAGTCCGCCTTCACGTGCCGGCTCAGGCAGACCAGGGCGGGGGCGCGCAGCGCCACCGGGTGCTCCTCCCAGGCGTACCGGTTGGTGCGCCGCCCGCCGCGCGGGTTGTCCTTCACCCAGTCCTTGGCGACCTCCACCGCGCGGTCGAGGTACCTGCGGTCACCGGTGGTCTCGTACTCGGCGACGAGCCGGGCCATCCAGCGCAGCGAGTGGAACACCATCGCCCACGAGCGGTTGCGGTGGGGGTTGGTGTGCCAGTTCACGTCGCGGCCGATGCGGACCGGGGGGAGGTCGACGAACTCGAGCCGGCCCGCCATGATGTCCGCCGCCGTCGGCGTGGCGGGCAGCCAGTCGCCCTGGCAGTCGCCGGTGCGCTTGCTCTCGGGCGCCGTCGTGGGCGCCGCGTGCGCGGCCGGGACGACCGCGCCGGCCGCGAGCAGGACCGACAACAGAGCGATGCCTCGTGTGCGGGCGCGCACGCCTTCCTCCCCGAGCAGAACGAGAGCCCGTGCCGGCGTGGGGTTCCGGCACGAGCTCGCAAGCCGGTCATATGGACCGAATCACACCAGGTGCTCAGGGCACAGGCGTCACAATCCGCACATTTGTTATCGGAGCTTTGACGGATTGCGTCCTATGACGCGTCGTATGTCCCGTACGGCGGAGCGTCACTCGCCCCCGGTTTTCGGCCCGGCGCTCTGCACCACCTCGAAGGACCAGATCTCGGAGGCGCTCGCCGCGGGCCCGCCCTGCCCGTGGCCGTGCCCCTGCCCCTGTCCCTGTCCCTGCCCTTGTCCGTGGCCCGCCTGCGCCCGGTCGGCGGACGCCTGGGCGTGCCCGGCCTGGAACGCCCGGCTGCTCAGCCACCGCTGGTAGTCCTCCTCGCTGCGCCAGCGGGTGTAGACGAGGTAGCGGTCGGTGCCCTCGACCGGCCGCAGCAGCTCGAACCACTCGAAGCCGTCGGAGGACTCGACCATGCCGGCCCGGTTGGCGAACCGCTTCTCCAGCTCCTCGCGCATCTCCGGCGGCACGGTCAGCACGTTGATCTTCACTACGGACATGTCTCGATCCTCTCACCGCGCCCTGCCCGTGGCACGGACGACGTGCCCTGCGACGCGGCGCAGGCCACGCCGTACGCCGGCCGTCCACAGGCGCCCGCCCGGCTGCCACCCCCAGGTGCGGTACGGCACTAGCCTTGTGGTGTGCGCATCGCGAGGTATACCAAGGACGGTGAGGTCGCCTTCGGCGTGATCGAGGGGGCGCGCGGCGAGGAGGTCGTCGCGCGGATCGACGGGCACCCGTTCGGCACCATCCGGTTCACCGGGGAGCGTCACCCCCTCAAGGACGTGCGGCTCGTCGCCCCGTTGCTCCCGACGAAGATCATCGCCATCGGGCGGAACTACGCGGCCCACGCGGCGGAGCTCGGCAACGAGGTGCCCGAGGAGCCGCTCATGTTCCTCAAGCCGTCCAGCTCGGTGATCGGCCCCGGCGAGGGCATCGTCTACCCGGCCAAGCTCTCCGAGCGCGTGGACTTCGAGGGCGAGCTCGCCGTCGTGATCGGCCGGCTGTGCCGGGACGTGCCCGCCGAGCGCGCCAACGAGGTCATCTTCGGCTACACCTGCGCCAACGACGTCACCGCGCGGGACCTGCAGAACAAGGACGGCCAGTGGACCCGGGCCAAGGGCTTCGACACCTTCTGCCCGCTCGGCCCGTGGATCCAGACCGAGCTCGACCCGTCCGACCTGGCGATCACCACCAGCGTCAACGGCGAGCTGCGGCAGAGCGCCCGCACCTCCCAGCTCATCCACGACATCCCGAAGCTGATCGCCCACGTCAGCGCGGTGATGACCCTCATCCCCGGTGACGTCATCCTCACCGGCACGCCGGAGGGGGTCGGCCCGCTGCAGGTCGGGGACGAGGTCAGCGTCGGCATCGAAGGCATCGGAACTCTCACCAACCGGGTGATCTCACGTGACTGAACTGCGCGTACGCTTCGCGCCCTCGCCCACCGGCATGTTCCACGTCGGCGGGGCCCGCTCCGCCCTGTTCAACTGGGCGCTCGCCGTACAGGCCGGCGGACGGTTCATCCTGCGCATCGAGGACACCGACCAGGCGCGGAACCGGCCGGAGTGGACCGAGGGCATCATCTCGGCGCTCGCCTGGCTCGGCATCGGCTCCGACTCGCCGTACTTCGAGGGGCCGTACTTCCAGTCCGACTACGCCGAGCAGCACCGGGCCGCGGTGGCGAAGCTGCTCGCCGACGGCCGCGCCTACCACTGCGACTGCACGCGCGAGGACGTCAAGGAGCGCACCGGGTCGGAGTTCAAGGGGTACGACGGCTACTGCCGGGACCGCGGGCTCACCTCGGGCGCGGTGCGGTTCCGCACCCCCGACGAGGGCGTGACCGTGGTCGAGGACAAGGTCCGCGGCCGGGTGGAGTTCGCCAACGACTCGATCGAGGACTTCGCCATCGCGCGCACCGACGGCTCGCCGCTGTTCGTGCTCGCCAACGTCGTCGACGACATGGAGATGCGCGTCACCCACGTGGTGCGCGGCGACGAGCACCTGGCGAACACCCCCAAGCAGCAGCTGCTGTGGGAGGCGCTCGGCGCCACCCCGCCGGTGTGGGCGCACGTGCCGGTGCTCGTCAACGAGAAGCGGCAGAAGCTGTCGAAGCGGCGGGACAAGGTCGCGCTCGAGTCCTACCGGGACGAGGGCTACCTCGCCGAGGCGATGATCAACTACCTCATGCTGCTCGGCTGGGGCCCCGGCGGCGACCGCGAGATCATGCCGTGGTCCGAGATGGTGCGGCTGTTCCGGCTCGAGGACGTCAACCCGTCGCCCGCGTTCTTCGACGAGAAGAAGCTGCGCGCGTTCAACGGCGAGTACATCCGCGCGCTGCCGGTCGACGAGTTCGCCGAGCGCTGCCTGCCGTGGGTGCGGCCGATCCCCGGCTTCGACGTCGAGGTGTTCCGCAAGGTCGCCCCGCTGGTGCAGACCCGGGTCGCGGTGCTCTCCGAGGTGCCCGGGTACGTGGACTTCCTGTTCCTCGCCGAGCCGGTGTTCGACCAGGGCTCGTGGGACAAGGGCATGAAGCACGAGGCGGCCCCGGACATCCTCGAGGCGTACGCCGAGCGGCTCGCCACCGTGGAGTGGAACCCGGACGCGCTCAAGGCCGCGCTCGAGGAGGTCGGCGCGGCGCACGGGCTGAAGCTGGGCAAGGCCCAGGCGCCGGTGCGCGTGGCGATCACCGGCCGCACGGTCGGGCTGCCGCTGTTCGAGTCGATCGAGGTGCTCGGCCGGGAGCGCTCGCTCGCCCGGGTCAAGGCCGCCCTGGAGCGGCTGCGCGCCCAGCGGGCCTCCTGACGGGCCTTCGCCCGCCGGTCGGTACGGCCGGCCTCACAGCAGGCCGCGGCGCTCCAGCAGCGGATCCAGCCGGGGATCGCGGCCGCGGAAGGCGCGGAACGCCTCCATCGCGTCCACGCTGCCGCCCTTCGACAGCAGCTCCCGCCGGAAGCGGTCGCCGTTCTCCCGGCGCAGCCCGCCGTTCTCCTTGAACCACTCGACGCTGTCCGCGTCGAGCACCTCGCTCCAGATGTACGAGTAGTAGCCCGCGCTGTAGCCGCCGAAGAAGATGTGGGCGAAGTAGGTGCTGCGGTACCGGGGCGGGACGCGCTCCAGCGCCACGCCCGCCTCGCGCAGCGCCCGCGCCTCGAACGCCTCCACGTCGGCGTACTCGGCCGGGTCGGTGTCCACGTCGATGGTGTGCCACGCCCAGTCGAGCAGCGACGCGGCGAGGTACTCCACGGTGGCGTAGCCCTGGTTGAACCTCCGGCCGGCGAGCATGCGGTCGACCAGCTCCTGCGGCATCGGCTCGCCGGTCTCGTGGTGCCGGGCGTAGTTGGCGAGCACCTCCGGCCAGGTCGCCCACATCTCGTTCACCTGCGACGGGTACTCCACGAAGTCCCGCGGCACCGCGGTCCCCGAGAACCGGGGGAACCGCACGTCGGAGAAGAGCGCGTGCAGCGCGTGCCCGAACTCGTGGAACATCGTGTTCACCTCGTCGAAGGTGAGCAGCGCCGGCTCGCCCGGCGGCGGCTTGACGATGTTGAGGTTGTTCACCACCACCGGTCGGGTGCCGAGCAGGTGGGACTGCCTGACGAGGCTGTTCATCCACGCCCCGCCGCGCTTGGACGGCCGGGCGTAGTAGTCGGCGAGGAACAGGCCGAGCCCGGTCCCGTCGGCGTCGAACACCTCGAACACCCGCACGTCCGGGTGGTAGCCGGGCAGGTCGGGCCGCTCCGTGAAGCGCAGGCCGTACAGCCGGGAGGCGGCGTAGAACACGCCGTCGCGCAGCACCCGCTCCAGCTCGAAGTACGGGCGCACCGCGGCCGCGTCGACGTCGTAGCGGGCCTTGCGCACCTTCTCGGCGTAGAACGCCCAGTCCCACGCCTGCACCTCGAACCCGGCCGTCTCGTCGAGCGCGGCGGCCTCCCGGTGCGCGTTCGCCACCGCGGGGGCCACGAGCTTGCCGAGCATCTCGGCGACCGCCCGGGTGCTCGGCGCGGTCTGGTCGGCCACGACGTACTCGGCGTGGTTGGCGTAGCCGAGCAGCCGGGCCCGCTCCGCACGCAGCCGTACGATCCGCGCCACCAGCTCGGCGTTGTCGCGCAGGCCACGGCCGACCGAGGCGTTGTGGATGCGCTCGCGCAGCGCCCGGTCGGTCAGCTCGGCGAGCGCGGGCTGCTGGGTGGGCAACACCAGGCCGATCACGTACCTGCCGTCCAGGCCGCGTTCCCGGGCCGTCTCGGCCGCGGCCCGCACCGCCTCCGGGGAGAGGCCGTCGAGGAGCGCCACGTCGTCCACCACGACCGCGCGCTCGTTGGTGTCGTTGAGCAGGTTCTGCTGGAACGCCGTGGAGAGGGTGGACAGCTCCTCGTTGATCTTCCGGAGCCGCTCGGCGTCGGTCTCGTCGAGCTCGGCGCCGGCCCGCACGAAGTCGGTGTGGTAGCGCTCGAGCAGCCACCGCTCGTCCGGGGCGAGGCCGAGCTCGTCGCGGGCCTCGTAGAGGGCCTTGATGCGGGCGAACAGCGCGCGGTTGAGGTGGATCGCGTCGGCGTGCTGGGCGAGCCGCGGCGTGATCTCCTTCTGGATGCGCTGGATGCCCGGGTCGGCGTCCGCGGAGACCTTGTTGAAGAACACCGCCGACACCCGGTCCAGCACCCGGCCCGAGCGCTCCAGCGCCACGATCGTGTTCTCGAAGGTGGGCGGCTCGGGCGAGGACGCGATCGCCTCCACCTCGGCGAGCTGCTCGGCCATGCCGCGCTCGAACGCGGGCAGGTAGTGCTCCTCGCGGATGCGCTCGAACGGCGGCAGCTGGTACGGCAGGTCGCTCGGTGCGAAGAACGGGTTCTCGGCCACGGCGTCTGGCTCCTCTCCACGCGCTGCCTACCAGGATGCCGCCGACCGGGCCCGGCGCAAACGCCGGATCCGCGGTGTCCGCACGCGGCCGACCGGGCTTCCGGCATTCGTTTTGGTGCTCGGTGCCAAGCTGGGCTATCCTTTCGAACGTCGCGAACGGCCGACAGGCCGCGAGCAATGGGGTATGGGGTAATTGGCAGCCCGGCGGATTCTGGCTCCGCTAGTCTAGGTTCGAGTCCTGGTACCCCAGCGATACGCTGACCGACGCGGATGTCTCCCGACATCCGCGTTCGTCGTTTTCGGGCGATGTGAGGATGCTCACCCCGGACGTCCGTGGGACACGCGGTCGCCCGCGGCGCCGGGGGAGAGGGACTCGGCATGTTCGCGCATGGCGTGCAGCGCCGCGCGGGCCGCGGCGAGGTGGGCGCGTTCGGCGGCGAGTACGGCGTCGCCGGATCACTCGGCCATGCCGGGCGCGGGCCGGTGCGCGGGCATGGCAAGGTCTCCAGGTTCTCGCCGGACGGTCGGCTGCGGCACGGCGCGCTCCGGTCCCGTCGTCATGCGCCGCGGCCACGGCCGTGGCCGGCGCGCTCCGCGCCCGCCGCGTGACCGCCGGGCCGTGCGGGGGTCGTTCAGGCCCACGCGTCCCGGAGGGCGCGGTGCCCGCTGCGCCGCCCGGGCGCCTCTTCGCGCCGTTTCGCGCCGGGCGCGGTGGCCGTTCCCGCCGCGTCGCCGCCGCCGGGCCGATCGCGGGCCTCGGATCCGGCTCTGCGTTTCCGCAGGTCAAAGCCATGATCGAAAAGCGGGCGGCAATCGGTTTGGTCATCCGGTCCGCGTACGGTACAGTTACGGACGTCGCAAGGAAACCCGCCGCGAACGGCGGGGGGCAAAGCGACAGGCAAGGTCCCGTCGTCTAGTGGCCTAGGACGCCGCCCTCTCAAGGCGGTAACGCCGGTTCGAATCCGGTCGGGACTACCACGAGGATCCGCCACCCGGAGCACGGGGAGGCGGATTTTTCGTTTCCCGGGCAAGGCGCCGGGGCGTCCGTCCCGGGGTGCGGCCGGGACGGGCGAGGGCTCTGCTCCGCACGGCCCGCCCGCGCGAGCCCGAGAGGACGCCACAGAGGGCGCAAAGACCCCGTCGGGACTCCGGGGAGGGTCCCGACCGTTTCGGCCCGCGTCGGTGGCGCTCAGCGGGTCACGGCGGCCGAGCGGGCCTTGAACAGGGCGCGCCGGGCGGCCTTGGTCACCCGCTTGTCCGGGTGGGCGTCGGCGATCGTCTCCAGCAGCTCCGGCAGATGCGGGTGCGGCACCTTCCAGATCGAGTCGAGCAGCCCGAGCAGGTCCCGGACCGTGCCCACGTCCCGCAGCGTGTTCACGAACTCGCTGCGGCCGAGGCCCGCCGAGATCGCCCACATGTCGAGGATCATCCACTGCACGTCCGCCGGGCCGGGCGTGGGCGCGTCGGGCACGCCGAGCCGGGCGAGGCAGTTCGTCGCGTACGGCCGCAGCGACGGCTCGTCGAGCACGGACCGCCACGCGGGCACCGCCGCCTCGCCGAGCGAGCCGACCATGCTCGCCGCCTGCACCCGGACCATCTCGTTCGACTCGTCCGCCGCCGCGGCGTCGAGCAGCTCCTTGGCCGCCCGCTCCGGGGCCCGGGTCGCCAGCCAGCCGGCGAACTCGGCGTCGGCCTCCTCGTCCGGCAGGTCGACGCAGATCTCCAGCAGCTCGGCCGCGCTCATCACGTCGAACGCCGGGCGGGCGTCCACCTCGATCCCGGCCTCGTCGGCGAGGTGGAGCACGCCCTCCACGCCGAGCGGCGTGAGCCGTACCACCTCGGCGCCGCCGTCCGCGGCGCGCTCGACCATGCCGTAGCCGGCCAGCCAGTCGAGCGCGGGGGCGAGCGGGTCGCCGTACCGCTCGGCCGCCGCCGCCCACGCGTCCTCGCCCAGGTCGTCGAGGTCCGCGGCGGCCTCGGCGAGCTCGGCGCGCAGCTCGTCGGCCCGGCGCGCGCCCCCGGCCACCAGCAGCCGGACCAGCACGCCGCGGGTGAGGCCCTCCAGCGCCTCGGTGAGGTCGTCGTCATCGAGCTCGGGGTCGCCGTAGTCGACCGAGCGCAGGCCCTGCACCCACAGCTCCAGCACGTCCTCGTCGTCGTCGAACGGCCAGTCCGCGGTGTCCTCGGCGAGGGTGACCCGGCCGCGCCGGTCGGCGACGAGGAACTCCAGGTCGAACGCGTGCTCCCAGAGGTTCCACAGCTCCCGCTCGTGTTCGGCGGGCACCTCGGCGCCGTCGGCGGGCCGGGGCAGCCCGGCGGCGGCGAGCGCGCCGGCGAGCTCCGCGCCCCCGGACGGCGGGTCCCGGCGCACCCGGCGCCGGTCCGCACCGGCCCACAGCGCCAGGTCACGGGCCCGGGCGATGAGCGGGACCTCGCGGGCCGCGGCGGCGAGCTCCGCGTCCGGGCGCAGCCGGACCGCGGGCAGGCCGGCGAGCGCCTCGGCGAACGGCTCGAAGTCGCCGAGGCCGCCCGGCTCGTCCTCCTCGTCGAGCTCGTCGTCGTCCCAGTCGCGCTCGGCGATGAGGTCCTCCATCGCCGCGACGAAGTCATCCTCGAGCGCGTCGAGCTCCGCCAGCAGCGTGGCGAGGGGATCGCTGCCCCGGTGCAGCCGCCCGGTGGTGGACAGGAACGTCAGGTACGCCCGCAGCGTGGGCACCATGCCGTCCGCGGCGGCGTCCGGGTCCTCGATCACCTTGGGCAGGCGGTCGAGGAGCACGGTGCGCAGATCGCCTTTGCGCCAGACGTGCACGTCGTCGCGTACGCTGAGGCGATGCCACAGGGCGGCCGAGCCGAGCAGCTCGGGGTCGCTGTCGGGGGCGTGCTTCGGCGCCCAGAGGATGAACTCTTGGAGCAGCGGGCGCAGCTCGGCTGCGGCCGCCTCGATCCGATCGGTCACCCCGCCAGGCTAGTCGGTGCCGGTTCGTGGGGCCGCCCGCGCGGCCCCGCCGCTCCGTACGCGTTCCGCGGTCAGGCCCCGCCGTTGGCCCGGCGCATCGCCTCGCTGATGCGCTCCGCGGCGGCCACCACGGCGGCCGCGTGCAGCCGGCCGGGGCTGCGGGTCAGGCGCTCGATCGGGCCGGACACCGAGACCGCGGCGATCACCTTGCCGCCCGGCCCGCGCACCGGGGCGGACACGCTCGCCACGCCCTGCTCGCGCTCGGCGACGCTGTGCGCCCAGCCGCGGCGCCGTACCGCGGCGAGGGTGGTGGCGGTGAACTTGGCGCCGCGCAGGCCGCGGTGCAGCCGCTCCGGCTCCTCCCAGGCGAGCAGCACCTGGGCGGCCGATCCGGCGGTCATCGGCAGCGCGGTGCCCACCGGGACCGTGTCGCGCAGGCCGCTCGCGCGCTCGGCCGCGGCGACGCACACCCGCTCGTCCCCCTGGCGGCGGTAGAGCTGGGCGCTCTCCCCGGTGTGGTCGCGGAGCTGGGCGAGCACCGGCTGGGCGACCGCGAGGAGCCGGTCCTCACCCGCCGCCGAGGACAACTCCGCCAGACGCGGTCCGAGAACGAACCTTCCCTGCATGTCCCGTGAGACGATGCGATGGTGCTCCAGCGCGCAGGCCAGCCGGTGGGCCGTGGGCCGGGCAAGGCCGGTGGCCTGCACGAGCTGGGCCAGGGACGCGGGGCCCGCTTCGAGGGCGTTGAGGACCAAGACTGCCTTATCGAGTACGCCGACTCCGCTAGAGTTGTCCATAACACGATATTGCCGTCTCGATATGCGAGATGCAAACCCACACTCGGGAGAGTGGCACGCAAGGAGGCGTCGCACACCATGGGTCGCACACTGGCCGAGAAAGTCTGGGAACAGCATGTGGTCCGACGGGCCGAGGGCGAGCCGGACCTGCTCTATATCGACCTGCACCTGCTCCACGAGGTGACCAGCCCGCAGGCGTTCGACGGCCTGCGCCTCGCCGGCCGTAAGGTCCGCCGCCCCGACCTCACCATCGCCACCGAGGACCACAACGTGCCCACGGTGCTCGGCCCGATCACCGATCCGGTGTCGAAGGCCCAGGTGGAGACGCTGCGGAAGAACGCCGCCGAGTTCGGCATCCGGCTGCACCCGATGGGCGACCCCGGTCAGGGCATCGTGCACGTCATCGGCCCGCAGCTCGGGCTCACCCAGCCGGGCATGACCATCGTCTGCGGTGACTCGCACACCTCCACGCACGGCGCGTTCGGCGCGCTCGCGTTCGGCATCGGCACCTCCGAGGTCGAGCACGTGCTCGCCACCCAGACGCTGCCGCAGTACCGGCCGAAGACGATGGCGATCGAGGTCCAGGGCGACCTGCCGTACGGCGTGACCGCCAAGGACCTCATCCTCGCGATCATCGCCAAGATCGGCACCGGCGGCGGGCAGGGCCACATCGTCGAGTACCGCGGCGAGGCCGTGCGCAAGCTGTCGATGGAGGGCCGGATGACGGTCTGCAACATGTCCATCGAGGCGGGCGCGCGGGCCGGCATGATCGCGCCGGACGAGACCACCTTCGAGTACCTCAAGGGCCGCCCGCACGCGCCGAAGGGCGAGGCCTGGGACCAGGCGGTCGCCTACTGGAAGACGCTGCGCACCGACGACGACGCGGTGTTCGACAAGGTGGTGGAGATCGACGCCACCCAGCTCACCCCGTTCGTCACCTGGGGCACCAACCCCGGCCAGGGCGCGCCGCTCGGCGGCGTGGTGCCCTCGCCGGAGGACTTCGACGACCCGATCGAGCGCGCCGCCGCCGAGCGCGCCCTCGCCTACATGGACCTCAAGCCCGGCACGCGGCTGCGCGACATCAAGGTCGACACGGTCTTCGTCGGGTCGTGCACCAACGGGCGGCTGGAGGACCTGCGCACCGTCGCCGAGGTGCTGCGCGGCCGCAAGGTCACCGCGCGCACGCTGATCGTGCCCGGCTCGATGGAGGTGAAGGCCGCGGCCGAGGCCGAGGGCCTGCACGAGATCTTCATCGAGGCCGGCGCCGAGTGGCGCACCGCGGGCTGCTCGATGTGCCTGGGCATGAACCCGGACACGCTCCGCCCGGGCGAGCGCAGCGCCTCCACCTCCAACCGCAACTTCGAGGGCCGGCAGGGCAAGGGCGGCCGTACCCACCTGGTCTCCCCGGCCGTCGCCGCCGCGACCGCGGTCACCGGCCGGCTGACCGCGCCCGCCGACCTGTGACCGCCCGCCGACTTCGCCCTTGAGAGGAATCCGACGATGGAGAAGTTCGTCTCGCACACCGGCCGCGCCGTGCCGCTGCGCCGCAGCAACGTCGACACCGACCAGATCATCCCGGCCGTCTGGCTCAAGCAGGTGAGCCGTACCGGCTTCGAGAAGGGCCTGTTCGCCGCCTGGCGGGAGGACCCCGACTTCGTGCTCAACAACCCGGCCTACGACGGGGCGACGATCCTCGTCGCCGGTCCCGACTTCGGCACCGGCTCCTCCCGGGAGCACGCGGTGTGGGCGCTGCAGCAGTACGGCTTCCGCGTGGTGATCTCGCCGCGGTTCGGTGACATCTTCCGCAACAACGCCACCAAGATGGGCCTGCTGCCGGTGGTGCTGCCCGAGGACGTGGTGCTGAGCCTGCAGGACCTCGCGGAGAAGGACCCGCAGGCGGAGCTCACCGTCGACCTCGACGCCCGCGAGGTGCGCTGGGCCGGCGGCACGGTCCCGTTCGAGATCGACGACTACACCCGGTGGCGGCTGATGGAGGGTCTCGACGACATCGGGCTGACCCTGCGGCACGAGGACGCCATCGCGGCGTACGAGAATGGTCGGCAGCCATGGCTGCCGACGACCGTGTGACCGACCATTTCCGGGAGAGCTTTCCCGGCCTGCACGGCCTGCTGGCGCGGCGGTTGCGCGACGCGCACCGCCGCGTCCGGCTGCTCGCGGTCCCGCGGGAGGAGCGCGTCCGGCTCACCAAGCGCCTGCTGGTGATCTGTGATGTGGCAAAGCGCGACATTCACCACGCGAACGCACGCCTGGAGGCGTTCCTGACCGAGCTCGCCGCCTATTACGACACGCCGAGTGAGCGCAACATGGCCGCTGGTGATTGAGTCCCACGCCGGTGTCCCCTAATTTCAAGCAGGTAAGGGGTTACCAGGGGGGGAAACATGAACAAGCGCGAACTCGTCGAGGCGGTGGCCGGCCGGCTCGGCGACAAGAAGGCCGCGACCGAGGCGGTCAACGCCGTGCTCGACGTCATTCAGCAGGCGGTCGCCGGCGGCGACAAGGTCTCGATCACGGGTTTCGGCGCGTTTGAGATGGTGCACAAGCCGGCGCGCACCGCCCGCAACCCGTCGACCGGTGAACCGATCGAGGTGCCGGAGAGCTGGGTGCCGCGATTTCGGCCCGGGACGGATTTCAAGGAGCTGGTCAACGAGGGCGGAAAGAGGCAGAAATAGCCACGCCGCGTAATGGACGCCACGGCGCCCGGCCTCGATGGGGCCGGGCGCCGTCCTTTTCCGGCCCGTTACCCCCGGATCCTCACTCGCCTTCGTCCCCGCCGGGCGGGGAAAAGCCGGGATGGGTGATGGTGACGACCACGTCGCCGAGCATCGAGATGGTCACCCGCTGACCCGGACGCAGCGTGCGCAGCGGCCCGGCGTCGAGCGCCTCGCGGCCGAAGCCGACCGGCGTGCCGTCGTCGAGGAACAGCGTGCCGCTGCGCGTCCTCGGATCGAACGTCCGTACGGTGGCCTGCACGGCCGCCATCCTAACGCCCGGCGTAGCTCGCCAGGCCGCGCAGAATGACGTCGAGGCCGAGCTCGAAGCGCGCGTCGTTGTCCGCCGCGAACATCGCCCCGGAGAGCGCGACGAGGTTCGGGAACCGGTCCGGCGGCAGCGCGGCGAAATAGTCCCGCATCTGCGTGCCGAGCCCTTCCCAGAACGGGTCGCCCTCCGGTTTGTGTTCAAACCACAACGATTCCTCGTAAACGAACCCCTCCACATAGGTGGAGAGCATGTCGGCGGCGGCGGTCACCATGTCGTCGGGCAGCCCGCCCGCCCGGAGGATCGCGAAGACCCGCTCCACGATCGGCAGCATCTCGCGGGTGAGCGGGAGGTGCCGCATGGAGATGCGGGCGAGGTCGCGGTGGGACCGCAGGCGGGCGCGCACCTGTCTGGCGTACTCCTTGACCTGCTCGGTCCACCGCTCGGGGTCGGGGTCGGGGACGTGCAGGCCGGCGAAGGCCCGGGTGTACATCAGTTCCAGCAGCTCGTCCTTGTCCCGGACGTGCGCGTAGAGGGCCGAGACCACGACGCCGAGCTCGGCGGCGACCTGGCGCATGCTCAGCCGGTCGAAGCCCACCCGGTCGAGCACGGTGAAGGCCGCGTCGATGATGCGGTCCCGGCTGAGGGGGACCCGGGCGGGGGCGGTGCGCTTGGCCGGGCGCTCCCACGGCGGCGGTGGCAGGGAGTCCTCGGCCTTCTCGGGTTCGCTGGTCATCGATCTCCCTGTCGGCCTGCGCCTCCACTTCTACCACAGGCCCCGAACCCTGCCGAGCGATGCTCAGCACGGAGAACACCTCTCTTGATGGTGAACAGTGTTCTATGACAGAACATTGCTCAGATATGGTGAACACTGTTCTCTAGGAGGGGTCATGACCACCCCCGTTCCCGATTCCATGTCCGCCGCCCCGGCGCCCGCGGACGCCGAGACCGGCCATCGATGGCGCTGGACCGCCCTCGTCGTCCTCCTCGCCGCCGAGGTGATGGACCTGCTCGACGCGCTGGTCACGCACATCGCCGGGCCCGCCGTCCGGGCCGACCTCGGTGGCGGCGAGAGCACGATCCAGTGGCTCGGCGCGTGCTACACGCTCGCGCTCGCCGCCGGCCTCATCACCGGCGGCCGCCTCGGCGACATCTACGGCAAGAAGCGCATGTTCCTGGTCGGCGCCCTCGGGTTCGCCGCCGGCTCGCTGCTGTGCGCGGTGGCCTGGACGCCCGGGACGCTGCTCGCCGCCCGGGTGGTGCAGGGCGCCTTCGGCGCGGTGATGCTGCCGCAGGGGCTCGGCCTGATCAAGACCATGTTCCCGCCGCGCGAGATGCCGCTCGCCTTCGGGCTGTTCGGCCCGGTGATGGGGCTCGCCTCGGTCGGCGGGCCGCTGCTCGCCGGGTGGCTGATCGACGCCGACCTCTTCGGCACCGGATGGCGGATGATCTTCATCATCAACCTGCCCGTGGCGCTGCTCGCCGTACTCGCCGGGTGGTGGGTGCTGCCCGAGGCCCGTACGGCACGGCCGCCCCGGCTCGACCTCGCCGGCATGCTGCTCGTCACCGCGGCCGGGCTGCTCGCGATCTACCCCCTGGTGCAGGGGCGCGAGCTGGGCTGGCCGGCCTGGACGTTCGCGATGATGGCGGCGTCCGCCGGGCTGTTCGCCCTGTTCGGCCGGTACGAGGTGGCCCGGCGGCGGGCGGGCGGGGACCCGCTCGTGGTGCCCGAGCTGTTCCGCAGGCGGGCGTTCTCCGGCGGGCTCGTCACCGGGCTGGTGTTCTTCGCGGTGATCGCCGGGTTCTCCCTCGTGCTCAGCCTGTACCTGCAGATCGGCCTGGGCCGCTCCGCGACGGACGCGGGGCTCGCCTTCCTGCCCTGGTCGATCGGGTCGGCGATCGGCGCCGGGGCCGGCGCGGCCCTCGTGGCGCGGCTGGGCCGCCGCCTCGTCCACCTCGGCCTGGCCGTCATGGCGCTCGGCGCGGGCGGCCTGCTCGTCGTCCTGGAGACCGCCGGGCAGGTCACGGTCTGGGCGATGAGCCCCGCGCTGGTCGTCGCCGGCCTGGGCATGGGCGCGGTCATGGCCCCGTTCTTCGACATCGTGCTCGCCGGGGTGGAGCCGCGGGAGACCGGCTCGGCCTCCGGCGCGCTCACCGCCGTGCAGCAGCTCGGCGGGTCGTTCGGGGTGGCGCTGCTCGGCACCGTGTTCTTCCAGTCCGGGACGGCCCTCCATGCGGGAACCGGCTTCGGCGGCGCGATCCGGACCACCCTGTGGCTCGTGCTCGGCATGCTCGCGCTCACCTTCGCGGTGGCGTACCTGCTGCCGCGCCGGGCCCGCCCGGGCGCCGGGCACCCCTGACCGCCCCGGCGGCGCGGTCGCCGCTAGCCGGACAGGCCCATCTCGGCGGCGACCGCGGCGGTGTGCGGGCCGACGCCGAGGGCGAGCGCGTCGCGCAGGTCCTCGATCGTGTCGACGTCCCGGCGCACCGAGGCGACCCCGTCGAGCAGCAGCTCCTTCGCCCCGCCCGCCAGGTGCCGGGCCCGGGACTCGCCGCCGAACGCGGGCCGGAACGGCTCGCTCCGGCGGGCCGTGTAGCAGGTGGTGCCCACCTCGACCGCGTCGGGGAGGAACGCCTGCTCGAACTGCTCCGCCGCGGCGAGCACCCGGGCCAGCTCGGCCGGGCGCAGCGCGGGCAGGTCGGCCTGGAGCGCGGCCACGTGGTCGCCCGGCGCGAGCCGTACCGCCTCGGCGGCTCCGGCGCGCAGCGCGGCGTTGAGGCCGCGCAGCGGGTCGCCCACCACGTGCGCGCCGAGCGCGGCGAGCCGCTCGGCCGGGACCGGGTCGGCGGTGACCACCACGACCCGCCGCACCGGCGGGCAGGCGAGCGCCGCCGCCACCGTGTCACACGCCACCGCGACCGCGAGCGCGGCCCGGTACGGCCCGGCGGCCTCGGCGAGGCGCGTCTTGGCGGCCACGAGGGTCTTCACCGGCACCACCACGGACCAGCCGGAACCTCCCACGACATCCATGCCTACCAGCATCCCGCCTCGACAGGCGTGGCGGCGAACCGGGAGACTTGGGGACGCACCTGTCCGCCGACCACAGGAGGGGTAATGAGTCGCCGGCCCGGACGACCGTCGCTGTTTTGGGAGGCGCTGGCCGTGGTGATCCTGCGGCCGTTGCTGTTCCTTCTGGTCAAGCGGGACTGGCGGGGGAGGATTCCGCGCGAGGGCGGCTGCATCATCGCGCTCAACCATCTGTCGAACATCGACCCGCTGCTCATCTCCCACTACCTGTACGTGAACGGGCGGTGGATGGTCTTCATGGTCAAGGAGAGCCTGTTCCGCTACCCCGTGCTCGGGTACGTGCTGCGCAAGCTGCGGCAGATCCCGGTCGCGCGCGGCCGGGCCGACGCGGCGGTGTCGCTCAAGCACGCCGAGGCGGCGCTGCGGGAGGGGGCGTGCGTGGTCGTCTACCCCGAGGGCACGGTCACCCGGGACCCCGACCTGTGGCCGATGGTCGGCAAGACCGGGGTGGCCCGGCTCGCGCTCGCCACCGGCGCGCCGGTGATCCCGGTCGCCCACTGGGGGGCGCAGGAGCTGCTGCCGTACGGCAAGGAGACGCGGCCCCGGCTGCTGCCGCGCAAGACCTTCCGCGTGCTCGCCGGGCCGCCCGTCGACCTGTCGAAGTACCAGGGGCAGCCGATCCGCGGCACCGTGCTCCGCGAGGCGACCGCCGACATCATGGCGGCGATCACCGCCCAGCTCGCCGAGCTGCGCGGGGAGAAGGCGCCCGACACGCCGTACGACATGAACCGGGCGCGTGCGGGCGAGGGCGCCCCGAACGGCTCCGCGAATGGCTCCGGGAACGGCTCGGCGGGTGAGGGCGCGACCGGCCCCGCGTCCGGATCGGCGGGCGACGCGGACAACGTCGCCCAGGCTTGATGACGTCGTACGGTGAGAAGATGACCAAAGCCGCCGTTTTCGGATCCGGGTCCTGGGGGACCACGTTCGCGATGATCCTCGCCGAGGCGGGCACCCAGACGATCCTGTGGGGGCGCCGCGCCGAGGTGGTGGAGGCCATAGACAGGCGGCACGAGAACCCCGACTATCTGCCGGGCGTGCGGTTGCCCGACGGACTGCGGGCGACCACCGACCCCGCCGAGGCGATGGACGGGGCCGATCTGGTCGTGCTCGCCGTACCCGCCCAGACGCTCCGCGGCAACCTCGCCAGGTGGGTGCCGTACCTCCCGGACCACGCCGTGCTGGTGAGCCTGATGAAGGGCATCGAGCAGGGCACCTGCAAGCGGATGAGCGAGGTGATCTGCGAGGTCGCCGAGGTGCCGCTGGAGCGCGTCGCGGTGGTCTCCGGGCCCAACCTGGTGGGCGAGCTCGTGCAGCGGCAGCCCGCCGCCACCGTGGTCGCCTCGGTCGACCCGGTGGTGGCCAAGCGGCTCCAGGAGGCCTGCCACCTGCCCTGGTTCCGGCCGTACACCAACCCCGACGTGATCGGGGTCGAGCTGGGCGGCGCGGTGAAGAACGTGATCGCCCTCGCCGTGGGGGTGGCCGTCGGCATGGGGCTCGGCAACAACGTGGCCGCCACGCTGATGACCCGCGGCCTCGCCGAGATCTCCCGGCTCGGTGCGGCGCTCGGGGCCGACCCGCACACCTTCGCCGGGCTCGCCGGAATGGGCGACCTCATCGCCACCTGCACCTCGCCGCTGTCGCGCAACCGCACCTTCGGGGAGAACCTCGGCCGCGGCATGACGCTCGAGGAGGTCGTCGCCGTCACCAAGCAGACCGCCGAAGGGGTCAAGTCGTGTGAGTCGGTGCTCGAGCTCGCCCGCAAGCACGGCGTGGAGATGCCGATCACCGAGGTCGTGGTGGGCGTGGTGCACGACGGGCTGTCCCCGCGCGAGGCCGCGATGCTGCTGATGTCACGCACCCCCAAGCCGGAACGGTACGGCCTGTGACGGCGCCGCCCCTCGGCGGGGACTCCCGGGCGGTCGGCCTGCCGCCGTGCCCGGCCCCCGGCCACGAGCCGGCCGGGAGGCCGGTCCGGCGAGGTACGGCACGGCGCTTCGCCACCGTCGCCGGGCACGCCGCCGTGGCCGGGCCGTACCCGCGCGATCCGGCCGCGAACGCGTTCGCCTCCGCCGTGGCCGCCCCGGCGTTCTCCTCCGGCCGGGGCGCGCCCGCCCCGGCGTTCCTTTGCCGGTTCCCGGCCGTTCCGCGGGCGGGCGCGCACGCGCTCGCGTCCCGCCCGCTGCGAAAGGAAGCGGGGATTTTTCATCGGGATTGTGACGGCCGCACCCGACGCGCTGCCGTCCTTTGACACACGAGGACCGACATCCCGGTC
Organism: Thermopolyspora flexuosa; assembly: GCF_006716785.1. Classification (NCBI taxonomy): domain Bacteria; kingdom Bacillati; phylum Actinomycetota; class Actinomycetes; order Streptosporangiales; family Streptosporangiaceae; genus Thermopolyspora; species Thermopolyspora flexuosa. Next base: position 770,898 of record NZ_VFPQ01000001.1, read on the forward strand.
TCAGGTATGACAGCGGGGTACATTCGGACATCATGAACGAGCAGCGCGAGAACCGGCGTGGGATCCGCGTCGCGGTCGTCTTCGGCGGGCGCAACTCCGAGCACGCCGTCTCCATCATGGGTGCGGGCAGCGTGATCAAGGCACTCAACGAGTCCGGCTACGACGTGATCCCGATCGGGATCACCACGGACGGGCGATGGGTGCTCGCGTCCGAGAACCAGTCCTACGAGATCGAGGGCACCAAGCTGCCCGAGGTGGAGCACACCGGGGCCGAGCTCGCGCTGCCGTCGGGCGGCTCCGAGCTGGTCGTGCTGGAGCACGGGAAGTTCCCCGAGCTCCGCGACGTGGACGTGGTGTTCCCGCTGCTGCACGGCCCGTTCGGCGAGGACGGCACCATCCAGGGCCTGCTGGAGATGGCGGGCATGCGGTACATCGGCTCCGGCGTGCTCGCCAGCGCGGTCGGCATGGACAAGGCGTACATGAAGGCGCTGCTCAAGCACGCCGGGCTGCCGATCGGCGAGTACGTGGTGGTCCGGGACCGGGACTGGCGGCGCGACCGGGCCCGGGTGCTCAAGGAGGCCCAGGAGCTGGGCTGGCCGGTGTTCGTCAAGCCCGCGCGGGCCGGCTCGAGCCAGGGCATCTCCAAGGCGAACGACCTCGACGAGCTGGAGCGGGCGGTCGAGTTCGCCCGGCGGCACGACCCGAAGGTGCTCGTCGAGGCCGCGATCGTCGGCCGGGAGGTCGAGTGCGCGGTGCTCTCCCAGCTCGACGACGAGCCGCCGAAGGCGTCGCTGCCGGGGGAGATCCTCGTCCACGGCGACCACGAGTTCTTCGACTTCGAGGCGAAGTACTACCCCGAGCAGATGTCACTCCGGGTGCCCGCGGACATCCCCGACGAGGCCGCGGAGCGGGTACGCGAGCTGGCGGTGCGCGCCTTCGAGGCGCTCGGCTGCGAGGGGCTCGCCCGGGTGGACTTCTTCTACCGGCCGGACGGCTCGCTCATCCTCAACGAGATCAACACGCTGCCGGGGTTCACCTCGCTGTCGGTGGCGCCGCAGCTGTGGGCGGCGAGCGGGCTGTCCTACCCGGAGCTGCTCGACCACCTGATCAAGCTCGCGCTCACCCGCCCGGTGGGCCTGCGCTGACCGCCGGGCGTCAGGGCGAGCGCCGTCGCCGTGCCGTACCCGATGGGCCGTCCCGGACGGCCGCGCCCGATGGGCCGTCCCGGACGGCGCGGCGGCGGGCCGGCCCGGCGGGCCCGCTCAGTGCGGGAACGCCTTCTTGATCGGTTGGGCGAGGTCGACCAGCACGTTGCCCGGGGTGTGCTCCCGGGAGATCGTCACCTCGATGTACGCCTCCCGGTCGACCGCGGTGAACAGGGTGGGCCGCTCCGGGTCGGCGAACCAGGCGACGCCGTTCACCTCGGGCACCGTGTCGGTGGGGTTCATCGCGGCGGGGCGGGGCACGCCGCAGCGCAGCGCGATCTCGCCGTCGCCCCACACGGCGACGTACGGGGACTTCGGCGTCGTCTCGCCGCGCGCGGCGCCGTCGAGCTTCTGCGGCAGCTCACGCACGAGCCGCCGGCAGCCCTCGGCGGCCGCGCCCTCCGGTGTGGGCGGATCGATCCGGACCGGCCCGGAACAGCCGGCGACGACCAGCGCCGTCAGGACGACCGCGGCGACGACGCGCACCCCTGCCCCCTTGCATGCTCAGATGTGCACTATCGGACAGGTAAGGGTACGCGTGATGCCCTCGACGGCCTGAATCCGGGCCACCACGAGCTTGCCGAGCTCGTCGACGTCGCGGGCCTCGGCCCGGACGATCACGTCGTACGGGCCGGTCACGTCCTCGGCCTGGGTGACCCCGGCGATCTCAGCGATCTGACGGGCGACCTCGGCGGCCTTCCCGACCTCGGTCTGGATGAGGATGTAGGCCTGCACCATCGTTTCCCTCCCGCGCGCTGAGCTGCTGCGTCGGCATCGAGAGCCGGAGCGCCACGGTACATCGAAAGCACCCGGAGGTGTAAGATCAAAATCGGGGATTTGGGCGAATTTGGGGTTATTAATCGCATTACAGGTCGATTAACACAGGGGCCGGACGTCCTGCTCGGTCCCGGCGACGACGCCGCGGTGCTCGCCGCCCCGGACGGCCGGGTCGCGGTCACCACCGACCTGCTCGTCGAGGGCCGCCATTTCCGCCGCGACTGGTCGAGCGGATACGACATCGGGCGCAAGGCGGCCGCGCAGAACCTCGCCGACGTGGCCGCGATGGGCGCCCGCCCGACCGCGCTCGTCGTCGGCCTCGGCATCCCCGCCGACACCCCCGTGGCCTGGCTCGACGCGCTCACCGACGGCATGCGGGACGAATGCGCCGAGGTCGGGGCGAGCGTCGCGGGCGGCGACATCGTGCGCGCCGACCTGGTCGTGCTCGGCGTCACCGCGCTCGGCGACCTGGGCGGACGCCCCCCGGTCACCCGGTCCGGGGCGCGGCCCGGGCAGCTCGTCGCGGTCACCGGCCGGCTGGGGTACGCCGCCGCCGGGCTGGCCCTGCTGCAGGCCGGGCACGCCACCGAGGAGTTCGCCGAGCTCGTGGCGGCGCATCGCCGTCCCCGCCCGCCGTACCGGCGCGGGCCGGAGGCGGCGGAGCTGGGGGCGACCGCGATGCTCGACGTCAGCGACGGGCTGGTGCAGGACCTCGGGCACATCGCCGCGGCCTCCGGGGTCGGCGTGGCGGTGGATCCGGAGGCGCTGCCCGTGCCGGAGACGATGCGGGCGGCCGCCGCGGCGCTCGGGGCCGACCCGCTCGACTGGGTGCTGGGCGGCGGCGAGGACCACGCGCTCGCCGCGGTCTTTCCCGCCGGTACGGCACTGCCGGACGAATGGCGGGTGATCGGCCGGGTGGTCGAGGGCGGCGGCGTGCAGGTCGCCGGACGTGCCGCGGGACGCGCCGGTTGGGATCATTTCCGGTAAAAGGCCCATTGTTTTCGCCGGAATTTGTTACGAATGTGATGAGAGATGCGGCAGTAGTGATGTAGACCAAAGGGGTCGTTATGGGCCGAAGCGGAGTTCCCTGGGAAGGGGATACTCCGTACTGGAGCCAAGGGCCGTATCGGTACCGGCGCCAGGGGACATATGCGCCGCTGACCACCACCGTGCCGCACCGGCCCCGCCGGCTGCGGGCGACGCTGCTGCTCGTCACGGCGTTCGTCGCCACCGTCACCGCGGTGATCTCCGGCGTCCGGCTGGTCGCGGATCTGAACCGTCCGGCCGGGGCGCCCTCGGACCTCGGGGACGTGCCGCCGTGCCCGCCGAACAGCGGCTGCTCGGCGCTGTTCCCGCCGCGGGCCACCCCGGCGGGCACCGGCACGCCCGTGCCCACCGGCGAGCCGGCCGGCGGGGCGAGCGCGGCGCCGAGCGGGAGCCCGACCGCGCCGGACACCGCCGAGCCGCCCACCCCGGTGCCGAGCCCGCGCGGGAGCCGTACCGCCACCGCGCGGCCCTCGCCGAAGCCGAGCCCGACCGGGACCGCCCGCGACTCCGGGGTGCGGCTGCGGCCCAGCCCGTCGCCCACGCCGCCGCGCACCGCGAGCCCGTCGCCCCGGCCCACCGACCCGGAGCCGGAGCCGACCCGGACCGAGCGGCCCCCGCTCCAGGCGGTGGTGAAGTTCATCGTGCTCGGCGCGCGGGACGGCCGGTACTCCGCCGAGATCGCCATCGGCAACGACGGGAGCGGCGACCTGGACGGCTGGGAGATCAGCCTGCCGATCGACGGCCGGGTGCTCGCCGTGGACGGCGCGCGGGCGGTGCAGCGCGGCGACACGCTCGTGCTGCGCTCGGCCGAGCCGGTCCCGTCCGGCGGCGGCGTCGCGGTGCGCATCACCGTGCGCGGCGAGCCGACCGAGCCGGAGTTCTGCCGGCTGCGCGGCGGGAGCTGCCGGATCCTGCCGGACCGCGGGTGAGTGCACCCGGCTCCGGCAGCCCGCGGGAACAGGATCACATCCGGATTTGATTGGATGTGGGCATGATTCCTCCACGCGTGCTCACGATCGCCGGCTCGGATTCGGGGGGAGGCGCCGGAATCCAGGCCGACCTGAAGACCATGCTCGCCCTCGGCGTGCACGGCATGAGCGCGATCGTCGCGGTGACCGCGCAGAACTCGCTCGGCGTGCAGGGCTACTGGGAGCTGCCGCCGGAGGCCGTGCGGGCCCAGCTCGACTCGGTGCTCGGCGACATCGGCGCCCAGGCGGTGAAGACCGGCATGCTCGCCTCGACCGTGCTCGTGGAGACCGTCGCCGAGGTGCTCGCGGGCCTCGACGCGCCGGTCGTGGTCGACCCGGTGGGCGTCTCCAAGCACGGGGATCCGCTGCTCGAGCCCGACGCGGTGGAGACCGTGCGGACCCGGCTGCTGCCCACCGCCACCGTGGTCACCCCCAACCTGTACGAGGTCGAGCAGCTCACCGGCATCACCGTGGACGACGAGCGTGACCTGCGCCGGGCCGCCGACGCCATCCTCGAGCTGGGGCCGCGCTGGGTGCTGGTCAAGGGCGGCCACCTGCCCGGCGACCCGGTGGACCTGCTCACCGACGGGACCGAGGAGCACCGCTTCTCCGCGCCGCGCGTCGACACCCGGCACACCCACGGCACCGGCTGCACGCTCGCCTCGGCGATCGCCTCGTACCTCGCCCTCGGGGAGGACGTGCCGGGCGCGGTCGGCAAGGCGAAGGAGTACATCACCGGGGCGATCAGGCACGGGTTCCCGCTGGGTTCGGGCATCGGCCCGGTCGACCACGCCTGGCGGTGGCGTTCCCGGTGATTTCCGTTCTGACCTGGGAACTCATTGTGTCGCGGGGTCTGTTTCCGGGCCGGCGGCGGTCCCAAATCACCTCATCGCCTCCGGCCGAAATACGTGAGTTTCCCTGACAAATCGGTGCTCGCGCTGCTACAACATGTCGTCAGGTTTGCCAACGGAAGGGTTCGACATGGGGAGCAGCACGGGAAGCGGACCTCGACGACGGCGTGAGCGCGGGTCGGCGGAGGGGCCGGGCTGGAGTGAGCCCGCCGCCGGCTGGACCGACGCATCCGACCGGTCGCCGTACGACCCGCGCTCCCGCGCCTCGGATGTCCCGGGGGAGGACACCGACCCGCTCGACGCGCTCAAGCAGGACACGCCCTACCACCGGCCCTACGTGAGTCAGGGCGCCGAGGCCGCGGACGGGGCCGTCGCGTCCGGGGACGACCCGTACAGCGGTGCGGGTTGGGAAAACGCTTACCTGACCCGGCGTATCGAGGACGGCGCCGACGCGCACCAGGGCGCGAGCCCCGCGACCGGCGACGTGCTCGCGGGCGGGTACGGCAAGGCCGCGTCCGCGGCGCCGGACCATGTCGATCCGTACGGGGGGCATGAGACGCGGCACCTGACGGATCCGGGGTATGCGGGGCCGGACTACGGGCCGAGCACCGGGGAGATGGCCGCGGTCGGTTACGGCTCCGGTACGGACGGATCGGCAGGGGACCACCGCGGTAACGAGACACAGCGCCTCGCGGACCCCGCGTTCGCGGACGCGGACTACGGGCCGAGCACCGGCATGATCGCCCCGGTGACCTACGCCCGGGACGCGGGCGGGCCGGAGCGCGCCGGCGGGTACGGCGGGCACGAGACGCTGCGCCTGCCCGACGAGGGCCTGGACGACGACTTCGGGCCGAGGACGGGGATGATCGCCCCGGTGGCGTACGACCGCGACGCGGACGGGGCGGCCAACCGGACGCAGATGATCGACACCGGGCCGCGCGGCGGCACGGCGGGCGGCGACGCCGAGGCGGGCGCGCGCCGTACCGGGGACGGGGGGCCGGGGCGCCGCGGCTTCCTCGGCTCCGGCTGGCGGGGCGGCCCCGACCCGGACGAGGAGGAGAAACCGCGCCGACGCCGGCGCGGCGGCCTGATCGCCGCCGCGGCCGCGGTGGTGCTGCTCGCGGTCGCCGGGTTCTGGGTCGTGGGCGGCGACGACACGCCGGACTGCGCCGCCGGGGACGTGCGCTGCGTGAGCAAGGCGAACTCCAGCACCCCGTCCGCCGAACCGAGCGGGACCGCGGAGACCGGCGAACCCGCCGAGGACGACGAGCCCGCCGCGGGCGAGGAGGACCCCGCGGCCGAGGAGACGGCCGAGCCCACGCCGACCGCGACGACGCCTCCGGCGACCGCCAACCCGCGGCCCCCGGCGCGGCCGAGCGCCACGCCCCGGGAGAGCCGTCCGGCCCGGACCAAGGCCAGCGAGAGCTCGGTCAGCGAGGACCTGCCGAGCGAGGAGCCCTCGGCCTCGTCCACGGAGGAGGAGGAGAGCCTGACCGGCGACGCCTCCGGCAACCGGCCGGGGCCCACGAGCGAGCCGACCCAGCCGCGGGTGGAGCCCAGCCCGCCCGAGCAGCCCATCGAGGAGGAGCCGCCGCAGGAGGAGGACCGCGGCGGTGGCGGCTGGTTCGACTGGCTCCGCCCACGCTGATCGGCCCGCAGAGGACTCATCGAGGCGCGTACGGCGGTACGCCGCGCGGGAGGGGTACGGCCCGGCGCCGACGACGGCGTCGGGCCGTACGTCATCGCCGGGGAACACGGCCGGGGAACACGGCCGGGAACACGCCGAGGAAACACAGTGGCCCGGCGTCGCCGAGGTCGTGCCCGGCCATCCCCCCACGGCCGCGCCGCGGCGGGGCCGGCCGTACCCGGCGGCTCACGGCGTCCGTACGGTGGTCATTCGCGGGCGCACCCCGCGCGGCAGGGGAGGCGGTCCGGCGCCGGTGGTGGCGGGCCGTCACCGGATCGCGGGCCGCCGGATGCGGCCGGAAACGGCACTAGCCCGGCACCCTGTGGGTGCCGGGCTGGACGCGTGGACCGGTCAGCGGCTGACCTTGCCCGCCTTGATGCAGGAGGTGCAGACCTTGAGCCGCTTGGCGGTGCCGCCCACCACGGCGCGCACCGACTGGATGTTGGGGTTCCAGCGGCGGCGGGTGCGGCGGTGGGAGTGGGAGATGTTGTTGCCGAAGGTCGGCTTCTTGCCGCAGACCTCGCAAACGGATGCCACCGTAATCGCTCCTTTAGATTCACCCTCGGCCCGACCAGACCGAGGGATCTCAGCCTGTGCTGAGGGTTGACGTCTGTCAGAACCGCCCTGCGGCGAACGTCTCCGCGCCTGCCGGCGCGAGCCCCGGCCAGACCGACGCACACCAAAACGACCGGTCGGCCACCCGAGAATACCGGAGGAACGCCAGGGTGCGCCAAATCCACGCCCCGATCCACGGCGAACCACCCGGATATAGCCTCGTAAGCGCCGACCGGAGGGGGTGATCGCCGCGCAGGTCATCGAGGAGATCGACGACGTCGTCGTGCGCCGCTGGTGCCTGCGGTGCGCGGAGGTCCTCGGCGAGGCGCGCACCGAGATCGACGCGCTCAACGTGTTCCCGATTCCGGACGGTGACACCGGCACGAACCTCCACCTCACCCTGCTCTCCGCGGTCGAGGCGCTCGAGGCGCTGCCGCGGGACGCGGGCCCGGAACGGACCTGGCAGACCCTGGCGCGGGGCATGCTGCTCGGCGCCCGGGGCAACTCCGGCGTGATCGTGAGCCAGGCGATCCGGGGCCTGGCGGAGGTGCTGCGGCAGGGCCGCGGCCGGGCCGAGGACCTCGCCCGGGGGCTGTCCCGCGCCGCCGAGCTCGCCCGGCACGCCGTGGTACGGCCGGTCGAGGGCACCGTGCTCACCGTGCTCGACGCCGCCGCCGCGGCGGCCCGCCGTACCAGGGGAGGGCTCGCCGAGGTGGCCACCCGGGCGGCCGAGGCGGCCCGTGCGGCCCTCGAGCGCACCCCCGAGCAGCTCGAGGTGCTCGCCCGCAACGGCGTCGTCGACGCCGGCGGGGCCGGGCTCACGCTCATCCTGGAGAGCCTCGCCGCCGTGATCACCGGCACCTACCCCCGGCGCCACCGGGTACCCGCGCCCCGCACGGCCCCCGACGGCGCCGCGCCCGCCGCGGTCCGCGCCCACCCGGACGGGGACCACCGCCACCCGCGGGGCGAGTACGAGGTGATGTACCTGCTCGACGCCGACGACGCGGCGGTGGCGCGGCTGCGCGCCGAGCTCGACCGGATCGGCCACTCCCTGGTGATCACCGGTGGCGACGGGCTGTGGAACGTGCACGTGCACCTCGCCGACGCGGGCGCGGCGATCGAGGCGGGCATCGCCGCCGGGCGGCCGCACCGCATCCGCGTCACCTGCCTCGGCGCCCCGGGCGCGGACCGCGCCGCGGCCCCGGACGGCGCGGCCACCGGTACGGCGTGCCCCGGCGGCGCGGCCGAGGGACGGCCGCGTGGGCGCGGCGTGGTCGCCGTCGCGGCCGGGGCGGGCATCGCCCGGCTCTTCGAGCGGGCCGGGGCGGTCGTGGTACGGCGCGAGCCGGGGGCGAGCCCGCCGCTGTCCGCGGTGCTGGACGCGATCCGGCGGGCGGGCACCGAGGTGGCCGTGCTGCCCAACGACGGCGGCGTGGCGGCGGTGGCCGCGGCCGCGGCCCGGCTCGCCCGCGAGGAGGGCCTGACGGTGAGCGTGATCCCCAGCCGGGCCACGGTGCAGGGCGTGGCCGCGCTCGCGGTGCACGACCCGCTGCGCCGGTTCGACGACGACGTGGTGGCGATGACCGAGGCGGCCGGGCACACCCGGCACGGGCACGTGTGGGTGGCGAACCGGGAGGCGGTGACGAGCGCGGGCGTGTGCCGGCCGGGCGACGTGCTCGGCGTGGTCGACGGCGACGTGGCGCTGATCGGCTCCGACCTCACCGCGACCGCGATCGCGGTCGCCGACCGGCTGCTCTCGGTGAGCAGCGAGCTCGTCACCCTGATCAGCGGCGCCGGCCCGGGGGAGCGGCTCGCCGCGGCGGTCCGTGACCACCTCGCCGCGACCCGCCCCGACGTCGAGGTGACCGTCTACCACGGCGGCCAGGGCGGATATCCGCTGCTGATCGGCGTCGAGTGAGCGCCGGGTGAGCGCCGGGTGAGCGCCGTGGAAGCCGACGGGTTGTCGGGGCGGCACGGTAGAACTGGGTGACGTGACGCGCTTCGACGAGCCGCTGCGCAAGGTGCTGGACCCGAAGACGGCCACCCGGCTCGAGTCCGTGCTGGGCATCACCACGGTCGGCGGGCTGCTGCGCCACTATCCCCGCCGGTACGCCGAGCGCGGCGAGCTCGCCGGGTTCGAGGAGCTGCAGCCCGGCGAGCACGTGACCGTGGTCGGCGAGGTCTCCCGGCTGATGCGGCGCACGCTGCGCAACCGGCCCGGCACCTGGCTCGAGGTGGAGCTCGCCGACGGCCGCGGCAACAAGATCTATCTGTCGTTCTTCGGCCGGGCGTCGCGGGCCGCCGAGCAGCGGCTCAAGCCCGGCGCGCGGGGCATGTTCGCCGGGAAGGCGACCCTGTTCGGCCGGGGCCGCAGCCGCCGCTGGCAGTTCGCCCACCCCGAGTACGTGCTGTTCGACGAGACCGACACCACCGCCGAGGAGTTCGCGGGCGCCCCGGTGCCGATCTACCCGGCCGGGCAGGACCTGACGAGCTGGGCGATCCGCAAGGCGGTCGGCGTGGTGCTCGACACGCTCGGCCCGATCGAGGACCCGCTGCCCGAGCACGTACGGCGGCGGCACCGGCTGGCCGGGCTCGCCGAGGCGCTGGAGGGCGTGCACCGGCCGAGGGACCACGACGAGATCGCCCGGGCGCGCCACCGGCTCAAGTTCGACGAGGCGTTCCAGCTCCAGGCCGTGCTGCTGATGCGGCGCCGTGCCGCCGCCGCGTCCCCGGCGGTGCCGCGGCCGCGCCGCCCCGGCGGGCTGCTCGACCGGTTCGACGCGGCGCTGCCGTTCGAGCTCACCGAGGGCCAGCGCAAGGTGGGCGAGGAGATCGCCGCGGACCTCGCCCGGGACCACCCGATGCACCGGCTGCTGCAGGGCGAGGTCGGCGCGGGCAAGACCGTGGTCGCGCTGCGCGCCATGCTGCAGACCGTGGACGCGGGCGGCCAGGCGGCGCTGCTCGCCCCCACCGAGGTGCTCGCCCAGCAGCACCACCGGTCGATCGTGGAGATGCTCGGCGACCTCGCCGCGGGCGGGCTGCTCGCGGGCGAGGGCGGCGGGGCGGGGGTGACGCTGCTCACCGGCTCGATGGGCGCGGCGGCCCGCCGTACCGCGCTGCTGGACGCGGCCTCCGGCGCGGCCGGGATCGTGATCGGCACGCACGCCCTGCTCGAGGAGCGGGTGAAGTTCGCCGACCTCGGCCTCGTCGTGGTGGACGAGCAGCACCGGTTCGGCGTGGAGCAGCGCGACGCGCTGCGTGCCAAGGCGGGCGACCGGCGGCCGCACGTGCTGGTGATGACCGCGACCCCGATCCCGCGCACGGTCGCCATGACCGTGTTCGGCGACCTGGAGGTGTCCACGCTCGCTCAGCTCCCGTCCGGCCGCGCGCCGATCAGCACGCACGTGGTCCCGGCGGTGGAGCGGCCGCGGTACCTGGAGCGCACCTGGGAGCGCATCCGCGAGGAGGTGGCGCTTGGCCGCCAGGCGTACGTGGTGTGCCCCCGCATCGGGGACGCCGAGGGCGACGAGGGCGACCTGCCCGCGCTCGCCCCCGACCAGGACGCGGACCGGGAGGCCGACCAGGAGACCGACCAGGAGATTGAGGCCGAGCGGCCCGCCCGCCGCCCGCCGCTCGCGGTGCTCGACGTGGCGCCCATGCTCGCCGAGGGCCCGCTCGCCGGGCTGCGCATCGGCGTGCTGCACGGCCGGCTCGCCCCCGAGGAGAAGGACGCGGTGATGAACGCGTTCACCCGGGGCGAGATCGACGTGCTCGTCGCCACCACGGTGATCGAGGTCGGCGTGAACGTGCCGAACGCCTCGGTCATGGTGATCATGGACGCGGACCGGTTCGGCGTCTCCCAGCTCCACCAGCTGCGCGGGCGGGTCGGCCGCGGCAGGCTGCCCGGCCTGTGCCTGCTGGTGACCGAGGCCCCGTCCGGTACGGCCGCGCGGGCCCGCCTCGACGCGGTCGCCTCCACGGTCGACGGCTTCGAGCTGTCCCGCATCGACCTGGAGCAGCGGCGCGAGGGCGACGTGCTCGGCGCGGCGCAGTCCGGCCGCAGGTCCTCGCTCAAGCTGCTGCAGCTGCTGCGCGACGAGAACGTGATCCAGGCGGCCCGGCAGGAGGCCGCCGCGCTCCTTGAGGAGGATCCCGAGCTGTCGCGGTACCCGGCGCTGCGTGCCGAGATCGACGCGCTGGTGGCCGACGAGCGCGCGGAGTACCTGGAGAAGACCTGACGAGCGACGTCGCGGTGGGTGTGGCCCCCGGGCCCCGGCCAGGGACGGCCTCCCCCCGAATGCCGTCCCTGGCCGGACCCACCCCTCGGGTCAGGTGCCGAGGGCCCCGGCGCACGGAAGGGCTCACGATCACGCCGGTCGGCCTTCCCCTGGGTCACCCGAAGGCCGCACACCCATCATGCGGGCTCACCCGGCCCGCCGGAACGACCCTTACGGTTTCGTCGCCGCCCCCTGCGCACTCTTGACCCAGGCCGATCACAATGGGACCGTGACACGGATCATCGCGGGGCGCGCCGGCGGCAGGCGCCTTGCCGTACCGCCCGGGCGCGGCACGCGGCCCACGAGCGACCGGGCGCGGGAGGGCCTGTTCGCCACGATCGGCTCGCTGCTCGGCACGCTCGCCGACCTGCGGGTGATGGACCTGTACGCCGGTTCGGGGGCGGTGGGCCTGGAGGCGCTCTCCCGCGGCGCCGCGCACGCGCTGCTGGTGGAGTCCGACCCCAAGGCGGTGCGCGTGATCCGCACCAACGTCGAGGCGCTCGGCCTGCCGGGCGCCGAGGTGGTCGCGGACCGGGTGGAGCGGGTGCTCGCCGTACCGCCGCGCGATCCCCGCGGGCGCTACGACCTGGTGTTCGCCGACCCGCCGTACGCCACGCCGGACGCGCAGGTGCGCCAGGTGCTGGAGCTGCTGCGCGACGGCTGGCTCAACCCGGAGGCGCTGGTCGTGGTGGAGCGGGAGAGCCGCGGCGGCCCGCTGGAGTGGCCCGAGGGGTTCGACCACGTCCGGGAGCGCCGGTACGGCGAGGCGACGATGTGGTACGCGTTCGCGCCGGACCACTGAGCCGATCGCCGATGTCCGCCGTATTCCCCGATAACCGGCGGCTCGGTGAGGCGGAGGGGACCTGTTGCGGAAACCCGGTGGCGCCGTTTGGTACCGTCGCGCCCGCCGGGAACCCGTCAAACCTGGGGGTGCGCCTTGCGTCGTGTTGTCTGCCCGGGGTCGTTCGACCCCGTCACCAACGGACACCTGGACATCATCGGCCGGGCCTCACGGCTGTACGACGAGGTCGTCGTCGCCGTTCTCATCAACGTCGAGAAGCAGAGCCTGTTCACGGTCGACGAGCGCATCGAGATGCTCGAGGCGGTCACCAGGGAGTACGGCAACGTGCGGGTGGACAAGTTCCACGGCCTGCTCGTCGACTTCTGCCGCCGGAACGAGATCCCGGCGATCGTGCGCGGCCTGCGCGCGGTGAGCGACTTCGACTACGAGCTGCAGATGGCCCAGCTCAACTACCGGATGGCCGGGGTGGAGACGCTGTTCATGTCCACCAACCCGGAGTATTCTTTCCTCTCCTCGAGCCGGCTGAAGGAGATCGCCAAGTACGGCGGCGACGTCTCCGGCCTCGTGCCCGACCTGGTGCGCAAGGCGCTGGAGCAGCGGCTGCGCGGCTGACGGCCCCTGCAAGGCTGGTATTCTTTCATTTCGGCCTCGTACGACGGCGGTGATTCGCCATGCCACAAGAAGGCAGGATGACTCTGCACAGCCTCGACCCCCGCTCCCCCTGGGTGATCTCGACCCACGAGCTGGGGCGGCGGCCGGGGGCGATGCAGCAGATCGTCCGGACCCTTCCGGCACCGGAGGATCTCGGCGTCGAGATGATCGGCGTCCCCAAGGACGCCGATGTCGAGCTTTCCCTCAGGCTCGAGGCGGTGATGGAGGGCGTGCTCGTCACGGGCACGGCGCGGGCGCCCCTGCAGGGGGAGTGCGTGCGCTGCCTGGACCCGCTGACCTCGGAGGTCGAGGTCGGCTTCCAGGAGCTCTACTTCTACTCGGCCGAGGACGCCGACGAGGACGACCAGGTCCTCGACGGCGAGCTGCTCGATCTTGAGCCCACGTTCCGCGACGCGGTGGTGCTGTCACTGCCGTTGAGCCCGGTGTGCAGCGAGGACTGCCCGGGCCTGTGCGTGGAGTGCGGGGTCAAGCTCGCCGAGGCCGACGCCGACCACGGGCACGAACCACGCGTCGACGTCCGGTGGGCGGCACTGCAGGAACTGAAGATCACGACCGACGACGATCAGGAGGGCTGACGTGGCCGTCCCCAAGCGGAAGATGTCGCGGGCCAACACCCGAGCCCGCCGCGCCCAGTGGAAGGCTGCGCGCGTCGCGCTGGTGCCGTGCCCGCAGTGCCGCGCGCCGAGGCGGCCGCACGTGGCCTGCTCGAACTGCGGCACCTACAACCGCCGGCAGGTCATCGAGCCGTCGGCCTGATCGCGCCCTGACGGATGGGCCGGCCGGTGCCGTACGGCGTCCGGCCGGCTTCGCCGTCCCCGGTGTCCGCGGTGGCGGTGCACCCGAGGCCGTGGTGGGCGCCGGGTTCGTGCCCTCGGCGACGGACCGCCCGGCGTCCACCACGTCTTCGGGCTCCTTGCGCACGAGTACCTGCCACCGCGTAGCGAGCGCAACGGAGCAGGAGGAGACGTGGCCGCTGGGACGAAGCCGGTAGCGGTGGAGGTCGCGCAGGAGGAGATCGGGCGCGTCCTCGACGTGGAGATCGAAGCCGGGCTGCTGGAGCGGGCGCTGACGCACCGTTCCTACGCCTACGAGAACGGCGGGCTGCCCACCAACGAGCGCCTGGAGTTCCTCGGTGACTCGGTGCTCGGCCTGGTGGTGACCGACACGCTCTACCGGGGGCACCCGGATCTGCCGGAGGGCCAGCTCGCCAAGCTGCGCGCCGCCGTGGTGAACATGCGGGCGCTCGCCGACGTCGCCCGCACCCTCGGGCTCGGCCGGTACCTGCGGCTGGGCCGCGGCGAGGAGGGCACCGGCGGCCGGGACAAGTCCTCGATCCTCGCCGACACGCTCGAGGCGCTGATCGGCGCGATCTACGTGGACAAGGGCCTGGAAGAGGCCTTCCGCGTGGTGCACCTGCTGTTCGACCCGCTCATCGCCAAGTCGGCGCAGCTCGGCGCCGGGCTCGACTGGAAGACCTCGCTGCAGGAGCTCACCGCCGCGGAGATGCTCGGGGTGCCCGAGTACCACGTGGACGAGAGCGGCCCCGACCACGCCAAGTCGTTCACCGCGACGGTGCGGGTGGGCGGCCAGGAGTACGGCACCGGGTCCGGCCGCAGCAAGAAGGAGGCCGAGCAGCAGGCCGCCGAGGCCGCGTGGAACGCGATCCGCGCCCGCCGCGAGGAGCGGCTCAAGCAGGAGAAGGAACGCGCGGGCGAACCGGCCGGCAACAAGTAGCGGGCCGGGTGGGACACGATGCCGGAGCTGCCGGAGGTCGAGGTCGTACGGCGCGGCCTGGAGCGCTGGGTCGCCGGACGCCCGGTGTCCGGCGTCGAGGTCGCGCACCCGCGGGCGATCCGCCGCCACGTGGCCGGCGCGCACGACTTCGCGGCGCGGCTGACCGGGCGCACGATCGAGGCGGCACGGCGGCGCGGCAAGTACCTGTGGCTGCCGCTGAAGGGCGCCGACGAGGCATCCGGCGCCGAGGAGGCGCTCGTCGCCCATCTCGGCATGAGCGGCCAGCTGCTCGTGGTCGACCCCGGATCGCCCCCGGAGAAACACCTGCGGGTGCGGTTCTCGTTCGCCGACGGCGGCCCTGAGCTGCGCTTCGTCGACCAGCGCACGTTCGGCCACCTGCTCGTCGCCCCGCTCGTCGACGGCGTCGGCGGCCGGGTGCCGGAGCCGATCGCGCACATCGCCCCCGACCCGCTCGAGCCCGCGTTCGACGCCGACGCGTTCGCCGCCCGGCTGCGTGCCCGCCGTACCGGCATCAAACGGGCACTCCTCGACCAGTCGCTCATCAGCGGGGTGGGTAACATCTACGCCGACGAGGCGCTGTGGCGGGCCCGGCTGCACTGGGCCCGGCCCACCGAGACGCTCACCCGGCCGAAAATCAACGAACTCGTGACCGCGGTGCGCGAGGTGATGCACGCCGCGCTCGCCGAAGGCGGTACCTCGTTCGACCATCTGTACGTCAACGTAAACGGCGAAAGCGGTTATTTTTCGCGGTCCCTTGCCGTGTACGGCAGGCGCGACGAGCCGTGCCCGCGCTGCGGCACGCCGATCCGGCGAGATCCGTTCATGAACCGCTCGTCGTACTCGTGCCCGCGCTGCCAGCCCCGGCCGAGGAGGGCACGGATATAAGCGAAACAACAGGTATCGGCAAACGCCTATGAGCGAAAAGAACGAGCAGGAAAACGTACGGCTCACCGCCTGGGTGCGGGGGCGGGTGCAGGGCGTCGGTTTCCGCTGGTGGACCCGGTCGCGCGCGCTCGAACTGGGTTTGGTAGGGTCCGCGTCAAATCTTGCCGACGGCAGGGTAGAGGTCATAGCCGAAGGACCTCGAGAATCTTGTGACAAGCTGCTTGAGCTGCTGCG
Source organism: Thermopolyspora flexuosa (assembly GCF_006716785.1). Taxonomy (NCBI): domain Bacteria; kingdom Bacillati; phylum Actinomycetota; class Actinomycetes; order Streptosporangiales; family Streptosporangiaceae; genus Thermopolyspora; species Thermopolyspora flexuosa. The sequence continues at coordinate 786,613 of NZ_VFPQ01000001.1, forward strand.
AAGCGGCGAAACACCGGGCCGGGTCGACGCGGTTATCGAACGTTGGAGCGAGCCGCGCGGGGGTTTGGTTGGTTTTGTAGAAAGGTGAGCGCTTTACTTTCCGGCCCGGAATAGGGTATATTTGCACGTCGGGAGTCGCCGGTTCCTCTTCGGGGAGTGTTCAACTTGACCGCCTCCATTGCCAGTGCGACTCTTGATAGGAACCACGCGCACCCCTCCCGCGGCTACAAGTGCGCGAACCAGTCTGGTCACTCAGCGTGGAGGACCCTTAACCATGGCGAAGGCTCTATTCGGCCACGTCGGCGGTCCTGACCCTCGGATGGTCTCGGAAATGCGCCGTCTCCAGCAGCGAGTCCGGGACCTGGAGGCAGAGCTCATAAGGCTCCAGGCGCAGAACGACGCCCTTGCGGCTCAGTCGCGCGACGAGTCGCTCACCCGTCTGCAGGATCGCGAGCCGGCCCTCACCTGAGAGGCCGGAAGGCAGTAGCACAGAGTCAGGGACGCCTCGCAACAGGCGTCCCTTGTCATGTCGGTAGCCCCCCTTCCCGGCCCTCCTCGCCGCCGTCCTCTCCGTTGACCCCGCATTCGGTCGGTGCCTGGCTGTAGTCTTCCGCCAGAAGTCGACCGGCGGTCCGCTGACGGGGGGAGGGTTTCCCGCTTGTACCTCAAGACCCTCACGCTGCGCGGCTTCAAGTCCTTCGCCTCCGCCACCACGCTGCGCTTCGAGCCGGGGATCACCTGCGTGGTCGGCCCGAACGGGTCGGGCAAGTCCAACGTCGTCGACGCCCTCGCCTGGGTGATGGGCGAGGGCAGCGCCAAGTCGCTGCGCGGCGGCAAGATGGAGGACGTGATCTTCGCCGGTACGGCGAGCCGTCCGCCGCTCGGCCGCGCCGAGGTCACGCTCACCATCGACAACTCCGACGGCGCGCTCCCGATCGACTACACCGAGGTCACGATCAGCCGGCTGATGTTCCGGTCCGGCCAGAGCGAGTACGCGATCAACGGCGAGCCGTGCCGCCTGCTCGACATCCAGGAGCTGCTGTCGGACTCCGGCATCGGCCGCGAGATGCACGTGATCGTCGGCCAGGGCCGGCTCGACGAGGTGCTGCACGCCGGGCCGGAGGAGCGCCGGGCGTTCATCGAGGAGGCCGCCGGCGTCCTCAAGCACCGCAAGCGCAAGGAGAAGGCGCTGCGCAAGCTCGACGCGATGCAGGCGAACCTCAACCGGGTGCAGGACCTGTGCAACGAGCTGCGCCGCCAGCTCAAGCCGCTCGGCCGCCAGGCGGAGATCGCCCGGAAGGCCGCGGTGATCCAGGCCGACCTGCGCGACGCCCGGCTGCGCCTGCTCGCCGACGACGTGGTGACGCTGCGCGAGGCCCTCGCCAAGGAGGAGGCCGACGAGGCCGCGCTGCTCGCCCGCCGTACCGAGGTGGAGGCGGCGCTGGAGCACGCCCAGCTGCGGGAGAGCGAGCTGGAGGCGGCCGCCGCGCAGGCCCAGCCCCGGCTCGCCGCCGCCGCGGACACCTTCTACGCGCTGTCCGCGCTCAAGGAACGGCTGCGCGGCGTCGAGGTGCTCGCCGCCGAGCGGCGGCGGAACGCGGAGGCCGCGGCCGCGGTGGAGCGCCGGGGCCGCGACCCGGAGGACTACGAGCGCGAGGCCGCGCAGGTGCGCGAGACCGAGCGCATGCTCACCGAGGAGCTGGAGCATGCCCGCGAGCTGCTGGACGCGGCCGTGGCGCGGCGGGAGGAGGCCGAGCGGGAGCTCGCCGCGGAGGAGCGGCGGCTCGCCGAGCTGAACCGCGCCGCCGCGGACCGGCGGGAACGGCTCGCCCGGCTGCGCGGCGAGGTCGCCTCGGCGCAGAGCCGGGCCGACGCCGCCGCGCAGGAGATCGGGCGGCTGCGCGCCGCGCTGGAGGAGGCGCGGCGCCGCGCGGCGGAGGCGCGGGCCGCGTACGAGGCCGCCGAGCGCGAGGAGCCGCAGGCCGACCCGGAGCTCGCCGAGGAGATCGCGGTCGCCGAGGAGCGGGTCGAGACGGCGCGGGCCGCGGTGGAGGCCGCCGAGGCGGCCGCCGCGGAGGCCGAGCGGGGCCTCGCCGGGCCGCGGGCCGCGCTCGCCGCGGCCGAGGCCGAGGTGAACGCGGCGCGGGCCGCCGACCAGGAGGCGCAGCGGGCGGTCGCCGCGCTCCAGGCGCGGCGCGAGGCCCTGGAGCTGGGCCTCGCCAAGGGCGCGGACGGCGCGGGGACGCTGCTCGCCGCCGCCTCGTCCGGCGAGCTGGAGGGCGTGCTGGGGCCGGTCGCCGCCCTGCTCACGGTACGGCGCGGCGCCGAGGCGGCGATCGCCGCGGTGCTCGCCGACGCGGCCGAGGGGGTCGCGGTGGAGTCGGTCCCGGCCGCGGCGGCCGCGCTGGAGTTCCTGCGCGGCCGGGACGCGGGACGCGCCGGGCTGCTGGTCGCGGACGGTACGGCTGCCGAGCCCGCCGCGGCGGGTGCGCCGCCCGGCGACGGGGAGTGGGCGCTCGACCTGGTGGCGGCCCCGGAGCGGCTGCGCGGCACGGTCGCCGCGCTGCTCGCCGGGGTGGTCGTGGTCAAGGACCTCGAGACGGCCCGGCGGGTGGTGCGCGAGCGGCCCGAGCTGCGCGCGGTGACCTGGTCCGGGGACCTGCTCGGCGCCCGGTTCGCCCGCGGCGGCGCGGGCGGCGACTCGGTGCTGCGGGTGCGCTCGGCGCTGGACGCCGCGATCGCCGACCTGGAGGAGGCGCGCCGCGGCGCCGAGGCCACCGCGGAGCGGCTCGCCGAGGCGGTCGCCGCGGCCGAGGAGGCGCGCGCCGCGGTCGACACGGCCCAGGAGCGGCTGGGCGAGGCCCGGGCGCAGGTGAGCGCGGCGCAGAACGGGGTGAGCGCGGCCCGGGCCGAGCTCGACCGGCTGCGGGCGCGGCAGCGCGAGGCCGACCGCCAGGCGGCGGCGACCGCCAAGCGGCTCGCCGGTTTGGAGGCCGCGGCGAAGGCGGCCGACGACGAGTGCGAGCGGCTCGCGGCCGCGATCGCGGCGGCGGAGGAGGCGCGCGAGCGCGGCCTCGCCGAGGCCGAGGAGCTCGCCGAACGGCTCGCCGCCGCGGAGACCGAGGACGAGCTGGCCGGCGAGCCGACCACCGAGCTGCGCGACGAGCTCGCCGCGGCGTGCCACGCGGCCCGGCAGACCGAGATGAACGCCCGCCTCGCGGTGCGCACCGCCGAGGAACGGGTGGCCGGCATCGCCGGGCGGGCCGACCGGCTGCTCGCCGCGGCCCGGCGCGAGCGCGAGGAGCGCGCCCGCGCCGCCGAGCTGCGCGAACGCCGCCGGACGCAGGCCGCGGTCGCCGCGGCCGTGGCCGACGGGGCGCGCCGTACCCTCGAGCTGCTCGACCGGTCGCTCGCCGCGGCGGCGGCCGAGCGGGACGAGGCCGAGCGGGCCCGGGGCGAGATCGAGGCCGAGCTGAAGGCGGTCCGCGCCCAGGTGCGCGAGCTCTCGGCCGAGCTGGACAAGCTGACCAACCGGGCGCACGGCAGCGAGATGGCGCGCACCGAGCGGCGGTTGCGTCTGGAGCAGCTCGAGACGCGGGCGCTGGAGGAGTTCGGCATGGACGTCGAGGCGCTCGTCGCCGAGTACGGGCCGGACAGGCCGGTGCAGCTCGCCGACGGCACCACCGTGCCGTACGTGCGCGAGGAGCAGGAGCAGCGGGCGAAGACCGCCGAGCGGCAGATGGCCCAGCTCGGCAAGGTGAACCCGCTGGCGCTGGAGGAGTACGCCGCGCTCGAGGAGCGGCACGCGTTCCTCACCTCCCAGCTCGAGGACCTCAAGAAGACCCGCCGCGACCTGCTGCTCGTGGTCAAGGAGGTCGACGACCGGGTCGAGCAGATGTTCCGCTCGGCCTACGAGGACGTGGCCCGCGAGTTCGAGACGATCTTCAGCCGGGTGTTCCCGGGCGGCGAGGGGCGGCTGTACCTCACCGACCCGGACGACATGCTCACCACCGGGGTGGAGGTCGAGGCCCGGCCGCCGGGCAAGAAGGTGAAGCGGCTGTCGCTGCTGTCCGGCGGGGAGCGGTCGCTCACCGCCGTGGCCTTCCTCATCTCGATCTTCAAGGCGCGGCCGTCGCCGTTCTACGTGATGGACGAGGTGGAGGCCGCGCTCGACGACACCAACACCCAGCGGCTGCTCACCCTGTTCGAGGAGCTCCGGGAGACCTCCCAGCTCATCGTGATCACGCACCAGAAACGTACGATGGAGATCGCCGACGCCCTCTACGGCGTGACCATGCGGGGCGACGGCGTCAGCCAGGTGGTCAGCCAGCGGCTGCGGGAACGCGCGTCGGCCTGACCACCGGTCTCGGCACACCGACCTGTCTGGGAAACTGACATCTTGTGAGCGACTACCTCGGCATCATCGTGATCGTGGCCGTCGTCGCCGTTCTGGCGGTCGGCGGCCTGTTCCTGCTGTTCCGCCCGAAGGGCGGAGGGGCGCCGACGCTGCCGCCGCCGGAGGCACCGCCCGCGCCGGAGGCGGAACGGCCCGCGCCGCCCAAGGAGGTGGCCGAGGAAGGCGGCCCCACCACGACCCTGCCGCCCCCGGCGCGGCCGGTCGAGGTCGTCAAGGTGCCCGAGGTGGAGGTCCCGCCGCCGTCGGCGGGCCGCATGGTGCGGCTGCGGGCGCGGCTCGCCCGCTCGCAGAACGCGCTCGGCCGGGGCCTGCTCGAGCTGCTCTCCCGCGACCACCTCGACGACGAGGTGTGGGACGAGATCGAGGAGACCCTCATCACCGCAGACGTGGGCGTCGGGCCGACCCGCGCCATCGTCGAGGAGCTGCGCACCCGGGTGAAGGTGCTCGGCAGCCGCACCCCGGAGGAGGCGCGCGCCCTGCTGCGCGAGCTGCTCCTCGCCCAGGTCGGGCCGGACATGGACCGCACGCTGCACGTCACGCCGCACGGTGAGCGGCCCGCGGTGGTGCTCGTGGTCGGCGTGAACGGCACCGGCAAGACCACGACGACCGGCAAGCTCGCCCGGGCGCTGATCGGCGACGGCAAGCAGGTGCTGCTCGGCGCCGCCGACACCTTCCGCGCCGCCGCCGCCGACCAGCTGCAGACCTGGGGCGACCGGGTGGGTGCCGAGGTGGTCCGCAAGGACGAGGGCGCCGACCCGGCGAGCGTGGCCTTCGACGCGGTCGCCCGCGGCATCGAGAAGAAGGTCGACGTGGTGATCGTGGACACCGCCGGCCGCCTGCACACCAAGACCGGGCTCATGGACGAGCTCGGCAAGGTGAAGCGGGTGATCGAGAAGAAGGCGACCGTCGACGAGGTGCTGCTCGTCCTCGACGCCACCACCGGGCAGAACGGCATGCGCCAGGCCCAGGTGTTCGCCGAGGTGGTGAACATCACCGGCATCGCGCTGACCAAGCTCGACGGCACCGCCAAGGGCGGCATCGTGATCAGCGTGCAGCGCGAGCTGGGCGTGCCGGTCAAGCTGGTGGGCCTCGGCGAGGGGCCCGACGACCTCGCCCCGTTCGACCCGGAGGTGTTCGTCGACGCGATCCTCGGCGACGAGAAGCCCGGAGGCGACCAGAAGTCCGCATAGCGGACGGCTCCCATCAGGCGTGTGGCGCCGCCGCCGGCCGTCGTGCCGGTGGCGGCGCCGTCGTCTTCGCCCACCGTCCGCCGTACCGTGGGCCTCGCACCGGGCCTACCCGGGTCACCGGCCTCGCGCGCTCGCGCGGAGCGCGGCCGCACCGGGATCCGAGAGGCCGGACCGCGGCGGCTCGCACGAGCGTGCGCCCCTGGGGCGCGCCGAGCCGGGATCGGCGGGGCCGTGCGAACCGAGGCCGAACCGTGCGGCCGGGGTGCGTGGATCACCGCTGAGGCGAAGCGGATCCGTCGCTCAAGGACGTGTCCGCCCCCGCCGCGCGACGGGTCGCCCGGGCCGGTCCGCCTGGCACGGCGAAACCGCCGTTTCAGGGGTTCAGGAGGGTGTCCGGGCCGTACGGGTCTGCGACGCGAGTCGTTTGCCACGGCCGGGCGCAATGAACGTCGATCCTCGCCGGATGTGCGTGGCCCCACCCCCAGGTCGTCTCAAGGAATGGCCCGCTCAACCGGCTCCACCTCCGCCGAGGCGGCGGCACCGCGCACGACCCGGTACGGCCGGGCGGCGGGAAACCGTTCGCCTCGCGGGGTGTGCGACGCTTCAGGCGGTTTGCGGATTTTACTGTTGGCCAGGCCACAAAATTTGTTGATCTGAGCGTCAAGTGTTACGATACTGATACTTGTTTGGCTGTGGGCTTTGGTCTGGGCTGTCCTGCCTCGCCCGCGCCTCACTTCCCTGCCGCGTCCAGTGAAGCCCTACGGGCGGTCCCCTGACGGAGTTCTTACTCGAGTACTGCGACCCTGGGCGTGAGCACGGGCGGATTTGCTGCGTAGTGCAAGGTGAACCGGTGGTGCCGTGCCCGCGTGTGCGGTGTACGGAGGTGCCGGAAGGGTAGTGGGGGATTCGGTTCGTAGGGGGTTGGAATGATCTCGATGACGGAAGAGCAGAGGCGCGCCTGGTTCGAGCGGGACGTCGTGCCCGTGACCCAGCAGCTCTACGCGTCCGCCATGAGGCTGACCCGCAACACGGCCGACGCCGAGGACCTCGTCCAGGAGACCGTCGCGAAGGCGTTCACCTCCTACCACCAGTTCCGTGAGGGCACCAACCTCAAGGCGTGGCTGCACCGGATCCTCACGAACAACTTCATCAACGAGTACCGCAAGAAGCAGCGCTCCCCGAAGCTGTCCGCCACCGAGGACATCGAGGACTGGCAGCTCGCCGCCGCCGAGTCGCACATGTCCACCGGCCTGAAGTCCGCCGAGACCGAGGCGCTGGAGCAGCTGCCCGACTCGGCCGTGATGAACGCCCTGCGCGCCCTGCCCGAGGAGTTCCGCATGGCGGTCTACCTCGCCGACGTCGAGGGCTTCCCGTACAAGGAGATCGCCGAGCGCATGGGCACCCCGATCGGCACCGTGATGTCCCGGCTGCACCGCGGCCGCCGCCAGCTGCGCGCGATGCTCGCCGACTACGTGCGCGAGCACGGCTCGCTGCGCGCCCCGCAGCGCGAGGCCGAGCCCGAGCTCGCCGCCTGACCGCCCGGCGGCACCACCCCTCTCCGGCACCGGATACGGCCGAGGCGCACGGTCACGCCGCGGCGATCAGCGCCACCGCGCCGAGCGCGAGGCCCACACCCGCGACCTGCACCGGGGTGAGCCGTTCCCCGAGCACCTGGCGGGCGAGCAGCAGCGTGCTCGCCGGGTAGAGCGAGACGATCACGGCGACGAGGCTGAGCAGGCCCCGGTGCACCGCGAACATGTAGAGCACGTTCGCGGCCATGTCGAGCACGCCCGCGAGCACGATCGTGCGCAGCGACCCCGGGGCGGGCCGCAGCCCGCGCCCGGAGGCGAGGGCGATCCCGGTGACCATGAGGATCGAGGCGATCCGCGCGCCGAGCAGCGGCCACGGCCCGGCGTCCTCGGGCGCGTTGCCGAGCAGGATGAAGAACCCGCCGAACCCGGCCCCGGCGATCGCCGCCAGCGCGAGCGGGCCGAGCCCCCGCGTCGCCGGCTCCTGGGCCGGGGCGCGGCTCACCAGCAGCACCGCGGCGATCGCGAGCGCCACCCCGGCGAGCGCCGCGGGCGCCGGACGCTCGCCGACCGCGAGCCCGAACACCACCGGCAACCCCGCCGAGATCGTCGCGCTCACCGGGGCGACCACCGACATCGTGCCGATCGCGAGCGCCCGGTAGAAGAAGATCAGCCCGCCGCCGCCCGCGAGCCCGGCGACCATGCCCCACGCCAGCGCGGCCGTGCCGCCCTCGCCGGGCAGCACCGGCAGCAGGCAGGCGATGAACGCGAGCCCGGCGAGCTGCGACAGCACGACCACGGCGAACACCTGGGATCGTCGGCTCGCGAGCCCGCCGTAGAAGTCCGCCGCGCCGTACACCACGGCACACGCCGTCGCCAGGGCGATCGCGGTCACCTGGAGCCTCCTTCGGTGCAATGAATTGAACTCGAAGTACATTACACCGAAGTACAACGCGCTTAAAAATTGATCTAATACACTGCACCGCATGCCGGAACTCGAGACGCTCACCGCGGCGATCGCGAACAACGTCCGGGCGCAGCGGGCGCACCGGGGCATGACCCTCGACGAGCTGGCACTGCGCTCGGGCGTGAGCCGGGGCATGCTCATCCAGATCGAGCAGGGCCGGACCAACCCGAGCATCAACACGCTCAACCGGATCGCCGACGCGCTCGGCGTCTCGGTGGGCCGCCTCGTCGAGGTCTCCGACACCCCCGTGGTCCGGGTGGTGCACGCCTCCGATGTGGTGACGATGTGGCGCGGCGAGCGGGGCGGCTCGGCACGGCTGCTCGTCGGCAGCGACCTGCCCGCGATCCTCGAGCTGTGGGACTGGCGGCTCGGCCCCGGCGAGCACCACGACAGCGACGCGCACGCCGCGGGCACCCGTGAGCTGCTCACCGTGCTCACCGGCGAGCTCACCCTCTCGGTGTACGGCAAGAGCCACGTGATCCGGAAGGACGAGGCGGTGCTGTTCACCGCGGACCGGCCGCACCGGTACGCCAACGAGGGGGAGGAGGAGGTCCGGTTCGTCATGGTGGTCACCGAGCCCCGCGACACGCCGGACCGCTGATATCACCCCTCACACCCATCTCTCGTGACACGCTCCCCCGAGAGGTGAAACGCAGACATCTGGGTACTGCTCCAGATACCTGGCCGGGGTGTTCCGCGGGCGACACGGCCAGGGGTGGTGGCACAGGTCCCGCGGTGCTTTCGGGGGGAAGCGTGCGAGTGGGGGGCTCGTTAACGTCGCGGCGCGCGACGCCGTTGCTGGTGATGACGCTGGTGGGCGCGCTGGTGGGCACCGCCGGGTGCGCGGCGATGGGCATGTTCCGGCAGGCGAGGGAGGCGACGGCGGTCCCGGAGCGTCCGCTGAGCAGGCCGGTCGACGCCGACACGCTGCGGTACCGGCTGGTCGCCCAGCAGCCCGAGTGGCCGACCGGCCGGCTGCCCGCCGGGCCCGGGTTCCGGACCGTGGACTGCGCGCGGATCAAGTGCGTGGCGCTCACCTTCGACGACGGTCCGGGCAAGTACACCGGGAAGGTGCTCGACCTGCTCGCCGCGCACAACGCGCGGGCGACGTTCTTCGTGATCGGGCAGAACATCACCCCCGAGATCCGCCCGCAGCTGGTCCGGATGGTCGCCGAGGGCCACGAGATCGGCAACCACACGTGGAGCCATCCGCAGCTCACCGCGCTGTCGCCGGGCAAGCTCACCGAGGAGCTCGCCAGGACCAATCGGCTGATCAAGGCGTACACCGGGGTGGAGCCGCACACGCTGCGGCCGCCGTACGGCATGACCAACGCCAAGGTCGCCCAGGAGGCCAAGCGGCAGGGGCTCGCCCAGATCATGTGGACGATCGACACCAACGACTGGCGGGAGAGTAAGACCGACGTCGTGGTGAAGCGGGTTCGGGCGGCGAAGCCCGGGGCGATCGTGCTGCTCCACGAGACCAAGGCGACCACGGTGGCCGGCATCCCGAAGATGCTCGAGCACTTTGATCGCCAGGGTTACACCTATGTCACCATTTCCGAGCTTTTCGGCGAGCAGTATCTGCAGCCGGGGGAGAAGTACAAGGAGCACGCCGGCATGATCCAGTGACGCGTGCCGTGGCCGCGCGCGGTCACACGTGCGGTGTCACGTGCGGTGGCGTGCCGTCGCGGGCGGACGGCCCGGTGGCCGGAAGGCCGCCGGGCCGTCTGGGCGGCGGGCCCGGCCGGGTTCAAGCGGGCTCGGCGGGTTCGGCCGGTACGGCGCGGCCGCCGGTACGGCGCGGCCGCGGGTACGGCGGGGCCGGTCAGGCCGGCCGCCCGCGCTTGGCCCGGGCGGCCATGCGGGCCCGCTCGGCCTGGTCGAGCACGAGCTTGCGCGGCCGGATCGCGGTCGGCGTGACCTCCACGCACTCGTCCTCGCGGATGAACTCCAGCATCTCCTCGAGGCTCATGGTGCGCGGCGGGCTGAGCCGTTCCAGCTCCTCCGCGGTGGACGAGCGCATGTTCGTGAGCTTCTTCTCCCGGGTGATGTTGACGTCCATGTCCTCGGCCCGGGAGTTCTCCCCGACGATCATGCCCTCGTAGACCTCGGTGCCCGGGGTCACGAACAGCGTGCCGCGCTCCTGCAGGTTGAGGATCGCGTACGCGGTGGCCGCGCCCGCCCGGTCGGCGACGAGCGAGCCGGTCGGCCGGGTGCGCAGCTCGCCGAACCACGGCTCGTAGCCCTCGAACACGTGGTGCGCGATGCCGGTGCCGCGGGTCTCGGTGAGGAACTCGGTGCGGAACCCGATGAGGCCGCGGGCGGGCACCACGAACTCCATGCGGACCCACCCGGTGCCGTGGTTGGTCATGTTCTCCATGCGGCCCTTGCGCACCGCGAGCAGCTGGGTGACCGCGCCGAGGTACTCCTCCGGGCAGTCCACGGTGAGCCGCTCGACCGGCTCGTGCACCTTGCCGTCGATCACCCGGGTGACCACCTGCGGCTTGCCCACGGTGAGCTCGTAGCCCTCCCGGCGCATCGTCTCCACGAGCACGGCGAGGGCGAGCTCGCCCCGGCCCTGCACCTCCCAGGCGTCCGGCCGGTCGGTGGGCAGCACCCGCATCGACACGTTGCCGACGAGCTCGCGGTCGAGCCGCTCCTTGACCAGCCGCGCGGTGACCTTGGTGCCCTTCTCCCGGCCCACGAACGGGCTGGTGTTCGTGCCGATCACCATCGAGATCGCGGGCTCGTCCACGGTGATCCGGGGCAGCGGGCGCGGGTCCTCGGGGTCGGCGAGGGTGTCCCCGATCATGATGTCCGGGATGCCGGCGACCGCGATGATGTCGCCCGGCCCGGCCTGCTGGGCGGGCTTGCGCTCCAGCGCCTCGGTCATCAGCAGCTCGCTGATCCGCACCCGCTCGATCGAGCCGTCGGCCCGGCACCAGGCGACCTGCTGGCCCTTGACGATGGTGCCGTGGTGGATCCGGCACAGCGCGATCCGGCCGAGGTAGCTGGAGGAGTCGAGGTTGGTGACGAGCGCCTGCAGCGGGGCCGTCGGGTCGTACACGGGCGCCGGGACGGTGCGCTTGATCGTCTCGAACAGCGGCTCCAGGTCCGGCGAGTCGGGCAGCTCGCCGTCGGCCGGCCGGTTGAGCGAGGCCCGGCCCGCCTTCGCCGACGCGTACACGATCGGGAAGTCGATCTGGTCGTCGGTCGCGTCGAGGTCGAGGAACAGCTCGTACGTCGCGTCGACGACCTCGGCGATGCGCGAGTCGGGCCGGTCGACCTTGTTCACGCAGAGGATCACCGGCAGCTTCGCGGCGAGCGCCTTGCGCAGCACGAACCGGGTCTGCGGCAGCGGGCCCTCGGAGGCGTCGACGAGCAGCACCACGCCGTCGACCATGGACAGGCCGCGCTCCACCTCGCCGCCGAAGTCGGCGTGGCCGGGCGTGTCGATGATGTTGATGGTGATGCCGCCGTGCCGTACCGCGGTGTTCTTCGCGAGGATGGTGATGCCCTTCTCGCGCTCGAGGTCGTTGGAGTCGAGCACCCGCTCGTCGACATCCTGGTTCGCGCGGAACGCCCCGGACTGCCACAGCATGGCGTCGACCAGCGTGGTCTTGCCGTGGTCCACGTGCGCGATGATCGCGATGTTCCGCAGGTCGTCACGGCTCTGCAAAGGCATGGTGAGATCTCGTTCCGCTTCGTGTGGGAATGGTCCGCGCCTCGGGATGCCCGCTGACTGCCGCCGGGACGATCGCTCCGGGTCGCCCCGCCATTTTAGTTGACGCCGGTTACCGGAAGATTGCGCGCGCCCACCGGCGGAAGCGGGTACGGCGGGGCGGTGCCGTACGGCGGGCGGCGCTCGCGGGCGGACGGTCGTGGGCGGGCGGGAACGCCGCGGTTACCCTCTCACCATGCCGCTTGCTCCCGTTTTCGGCGCGATGATGCGCACCGTCGACGGCGTGCGCATCGACGCCGGGCACATCCCCGGCGACTCGCTCGAGCTCTGCATCGTCGTCGCCCACGGGTTCACCGGGACCTGGCGCGAGCGGGCGAGCCGCCGCATCGCGCACGTGCTGAACGGCTACGGCGGGGTGCTCGCCTTCGACTTCCGCGGCCACGGCCGTTCCTCCGGCCTGTCCACCGTGGGGGACAAGGAGATCCACGACATCGAGGCGGTGGTCCGGCACGCCCGGGTGGTCGGGTACCGCCGGGTGGTCACGGTCGGCTTCTCCATGGGCGCGGCGGTCGCGATCCGGCACGCCGGGCTGATCGGCGGGGTCGACGGGGTGGTGGCGGTGAGCGGCCCGGCCCGCTGGTACTACCGGGACACCCGGCCGATGCGGCAGGTGCACTGGGCGATCGAGCGGCCGATCGGCCGGCTGGCGGCCCGGCTGGTGAAGCGCACCCGGATCGCCACCGGGCCGTGGGATCCGGTGCCGGTGCCGCCGTACGAGGCGGTGCGGCACATCGCCCCGACCCCGCTGCTCATCGTGCACGGCGACGCCGACGCGTTCTTCCCGGTGGAGCACGCCCACCAGCTCTACGAGAACGCCCGCGAGCCGCGGGAACTGTGGATCGAGCCCGGGTACGGCCACGCCGAGACCGCGGCCACGCCCGCGCTGGTGCGGCGGATCGGGGAGTGGGCGGCGAAGTCCGCGAAAAAATCTCTCGAACCCCGAACTTCTCCCCGCGACCTGTCGTCTACCTAGGCACAGAACCGTTGCGAGCGGCGCAGCGGGAGCGGGGGCGTTCAGGTGGTGCACGGCGGGTGCCCACAACTGGCTGGGGAGCGCTGCCGGCACTCCGCCGTGCACCACCTGAACTCTATGCACTGATGGGACGCGCGTGCCCAAATGGCACGATTGGGGCACGAGTTAGTCGTTCCGGCATCGCCGACGAGATGGATCTCCTATAGTTCCCTTCCGTCTGAGGAAGGGGAGAGCGGCGTGAAACGTGGCCGGGTTCTCGCTCTGGCCGTCGTTCTTGCCGGGATGACCGCCCTCGCCGGTGCTCCCGGCGCCCAGGCGGAACCCGATCGGCAGACGAAGCTGAACCAGCTCACCAAGCAGGCCGCGGCGCTCACCAGGGCCTACCGCGGGGAGATCCAGAGCCTGGAGGAGGCGAAGCGGGCCGTGCGCCGGGCCGAGGCCCGGGTCAAGTCGCTCAAGGCGAGCGTCGCCGCCGCGCAGCGCACGCTCACCCAGTTCGCCCAGACCTCCTACATGCAGGGCGGCGTGGATCCGGGCCAGTTCCTCGCCTTCGGCGACGGCGACCTCGGCCAGGCCGCCACGCTCAACTACCTCGCCGCCATGCGGGCCGAACGGCTCAACCGCCTCAAGGAGATGCAGCAGGAGGCGAAGAAGGCCGAGAAGGCCGCCGACGACAAGGTCGAGGAGCTGCGCGAGAACATCGAGGAGCTGCAGCGCAAGCGGCGCGAGGTGGAGAGGCTGCTCGCCCGGTTCGGCTTCCAGAAGCCCGACGCGGGCACCGGGCTCACCCCGCGCATGATCAGCGTGCGCAACGCGATCCTGCAGCAGTTCCCGATGCCGTACGGCTACGGCTGCCTGCGCCGCGGCGACGCCGGCGAGCACGGCGTCGGCCGGGCGTGCGACTTCATGATGGCCCCCGGCGGCCGCTACGCGACCGGCGCCGACCTCGAGCGCGGCAACGCCCTCGCCGAGTGGTGCATCAGGAACGGCCGGCGGCTCGGGATCATGTACATCATCTGGCAGCAGAAGTACTACGACATCCGCACCGGCAGCGGCTGGCGCATGATGGCCGACCGCGGCAGCCCCACCGCCAACCACTACGACCACGTGCACGTGTCGGTGCTCTAGGCCGGTGCGCCCGCCCCGCCGTACCGGTCGGCGGTCGATGCCGGGTGCCGCGAACCCCCGCGGCGGGCGGCGGAGCCCATGGATAATGGCGGGGTGACGAAGGTCTCCGACGGGACGCTGCGGCGTCGCCCGGCCCAGCGGCGCAGCCAGGAGCGGGTCGAGCGCATGCTCGACGAGTGCGCCCGGCTTCTCGACGAGGTCGGGTACGACGGGCTGACCACCAAGGAGGTGGCGCGCCGGGCCAACGTGCCGATCGGCACCTTCTACCAGTTCTTCCCGGACAAGCAGGGCCTGGTGCGCGCCCTCGGGCTGCGCAACCTCGACGCGTTCCTCGACCGGGTCACCGCGCGGCTCACCGAGCGGCGGCTCAAGAACTGGACCGAGGCGGTCGACATCCTCGTCGACGAGTTCGTCGACATGAAGCACACGATGCCGGGCTTCGGCGTCATGGACTTCGGCGAGGTGCTCGTCACCCCGGGCGGCCCCGGGCTGCGCGGCACCGAGCGCATGCTCGACGGGCGGCGGGAGAACAACTTCGTCGTCGCCGACCGGGTACGGGCGCTCGCCGTCGAGGTGCTCGGCGCCCCGGCGAGCCCGGAACTCGACCGCGCGATCGTGGTCGCGGTGGAGGCGGCCGACGCGGTCCTCAAGCTCGCCTTCCGCGTCGACCCCCAGGGCGACCCCGCGCTGATCGCCGAGTGCAAGCGGCTCGTCCGCCGGTACCTCGAGGACTACGCCTCCTGACCCCGCGCGGGCACGGCTGAAGGGAGGGCCGGATGACCACGCACGCGGCCGGCCGGGGGAGCACCGGCTACTACACCCCGGCGCAGGTGGCCGAGGAGACCGGGTTCAGCATCGACACGCTGCGGTACTACGAGCGCATCGGCCTGCTCGGCCGGGTGGCGCGGAACGCCGCCGGGCGGCGCCGGTTCACCGACGAGGATCTCGGCTGGCTCGGCTGGATCCGCTGCCTGCGGGACACCGGCATGCCGATCGCCGAGATGCTCCGGTTCGCGGAGCTGATGCGCGCCGGGGACCACACCATCCCCGACCGGATCGCGATGCTCGAGGCGCACGACCGCAACGTCGAGGCGATGATCGCCGACCTGCGGGAGAAGCAGGAGGCGATCAAGCGCAAGATCGCCCACTACCGGGACCTGCTCGCCCTGTCCGAGGCGACCGCGGACCACGCCGCGGCCGAGCCGGACCCCGCGCCGCGGGCCTGACCGCGGGCCGTACCCCACCGCGGCCTTCCCGCCTAGCCTGGGATGGGTGAACTGGTCGTCCTACGGCGCGTTCCTCGCGTTCGCGACGGTGCTCACGCTGCTGCCCGGGCCCGACTTCGCCGTGGTGGTGAAGAACACGCTGGCGGGCGGGCGGCGGCGCGGCGCCTGGTGCTCGGCCGGGGTGAGCCTGTCCTGCGCGGTCCAGGGCGCGGCGACCGCCACCGGCCTCGGCGTCCTGATCACGCAGCTGCAGCCGGTGTTCCAGGCGGTCAGGTGGGCGGGCGTGGCCTACCTCGGCTACCTGGGGGTGCAGACGTTGCGCTCGGCGTTCCGCGGGCACTACCCGCGGCTCACCGGCGGCGCGGCCGCGGCCCGCGGCGGCCTGCGGGAGGGCTTCCTGTCGAACATCACCAACCCGAAGACGCTCGTGTTCTACCTGGCGGTGCTGCCGCAGTTCATCTCGCCGGGCGCGGCGGCGTTCACGCTGCCGCTGTTCGCGCTGAGCCACGCCGTGATCTCCCTGCTCTGGCTGTGGGTGGTCGTCGCGGTCCTCGACGTGGTGCGGGCGGTGCTCTCCCGGCGCACGGTACGGCGGGCACTCGACACCGTGATCGGCGTGGCGCTGCTCGGCTTCGGCGCGCGGCCGGCCGCCGAGGGCTGAGCGCGGGCGCCGGCTGACGTCGCGTCCCCCGGCCGACGCGCGGGCACGCGCCGGCGGCTCGCCGTACCTCTGGTCCCAGGGTCGTCGGGCCCGGCCTGTGGGGGTGCGACCGTCCCGCCTTGACCAGGGAAAACGGCGGGAATGGGCGGGTATGCGGAGACGTTACCGCCCTGTTCTTGACCCGGGTGTGCGGCGGTGGCTTCATGGGCCGCGACAACGTTGTCAGCCCGTGCGAAACCTTCGGGGGAGTTTCGTTGCCGGGGTGGGACCGAAGGGATGGGCGATGCGGAGACGGTGGATGAAGGCCGCCGCGATGGGTCTGGCCGGCGTGCTCGCGCTCACCGCCTGCGGCGGCGGCGACCCCGGGGACGGCGGCCTGGGCGGGTCCTCCAAGAAGCGGGTGGAAATCTTCTCCTGGTGGACCGGTCCGGGTGAGGTGGACGGCCTCAAGGCGATGCGCCAGATCTTCGAGCGGAGGAACCCGAACTTCACGTTCTACGACGCCGCGGTCGCCGGCGGCTCCGGTGACCAGGCGCGGGCGCTGCTCTCCAGCAAGCTCAAGGCGAACCGGCCGCCGGACACCTTCCAGGGCCACGCGGGCGCCGAGCTGCAGGGCTACATCAAGGCCGGCAAGCTCGAGCCGCTCAACTTCCTCTACGACGAGCTCAGGCTGCGCGACGTCTTCCCCGAGCAGCTCGTCGAGCAGATCACCGTGGACGGCAACATCTACTCGGTTCCGGTCAACATCCACCGGTCGAACATCCTCTGGTTCAACCCCAAGGTGCTGAAGGACGCCGGGGTCTCCGGCCCGCCGAAGTCGATCAAGGAGTTCGTCGACGCGCTGGAGAAGGTCAAGAAGGCCGGCAGGATCCCGCTGTCGATCGGCCCCCAGTGGACCCGGGTGCACCTGCTGGAGAGCGTGCTGCTCGGCTCGCTCGGCACCGAGCGGTACAACGCGCTGTGGACGGCGAGCGCCGACTGGTCCGGCGCGGACATCACCACGGCGCTGGAGAACTTCAAGAAGATCACGTCGTACGCCGGCACCCCGCAGGAGGACTGGCAGCCCGCGGCGAAGCAGGTCGCCGACGGCGAGGCCGCCTTCAACGTCATGGGTGACTGGGCCTACGGCTACTTCGCGAACCCGCCGGACGGCGGCCTCGGCAAGACCGCCGGGCAGGACTTCGACTGGGCCTCGGCGCCGGGCACCGACGGCACCTTCATGTGGCTGTCCGACAGCTTCACCCTGCCGAAGGGCGCCCCGAACCGGGACGGCGCGATCGCCTGGCTCAAGGTCGCCGCGAGCAAGGAGGGCCAGGACGCGTTCAACCCGCTGAAGGGCTCGATCCCGGCCCGCAAGGACGCCGACAGGTCGCTCTACAAGGACTACCTCGCCTACAGCCTCGAGCAGTGGGCGACGAACAGGCTCGCCGGGTCGATCCAGCACGGCGTGGTCGCCAACGACGCGTGGCGCAACGCGATCAACGAGGCCGTCGGCCGGTTCATGCAGGACCGGGACGTGGCGAAGCTGCAGCGGGCGCTCGTGGGCGCGGCGAAGAACAGCGGCCAGTAGGCCGGGCCCGGCCACGTGCTGTCGAAGTGGCGGTTCGCGGGCGCCGGCCTGGCCTTCACGCCGCCGCTGTTCGCCTCGCCTCGATCCCGGCCGTGATCGGCCACATCCTGCTCGGCCGGTCCTTCAGGCGCGGCCTCATGGCCGGTGCGCTGACGGGTTGACGAGCGAGTCGCCGAGCGGCGTGCGGTGGTAGAGCACGCTGCGGCCGGTGCGCACCCCGGCGATCAGCCCCGCCTCGCGCAGCGCGGCGATGTGGTCGCCGGTGCCGCCGATGCTCAGCCCGAGCCGGGCGGCGAGCTGGGTGGTGGTCGCGGGCACCTCGAGCTCGGTGAGGATGGCGGTCCTGGTCCGGCCGATGAGCCGGGCCAGGCCGCCCGGCGCGTCCTGCGGGGCGGCCACGCCGCGCGCCGGGTAGATCAGCGCGTACGGCCAGGCGTCCGTCACGTAGTCCAGGTAGGCGCCCGCGTTCTTGATGAAGACGCTCGGCACGAACAGCAGGCCGCGGCCGTCGAGACGGCAGGTCCGGTCGTCCGCGCCGACCCGTACCTCGATGTGGCCGCAGGCGTCGTCGTCGCGCCAGCGCACCTGTGGGGAGAGGTCGTCGAGGGCGGCGCGCCAGCCGTACGTGGCGAGCCGCCCGGCCCGCTGCACCACGTCGCGCTCGAGGATCGCGTGGAACCGCGGCCAGCTCGGCGCGATCACCTCGCGCCAGAGGGCCTCCAGCGCGTCGGCGATGCGGGCGACCACGTCGCGGTCGCGCAGCACCCGCATCACCGGCTCGGGCAGCGGCTCCCGTTCCTGCAGACTGCGGGCGATCTCGGCGTGGGCCTGCTCGGCCGGGGTGGCGCGCATCGCGGCGATCTCATCGTCGAAGGTGACGTTCACCCCGGTGGGCGGCGGCGCGATGAAGTCCGGGGTGTACCGCCGCGGCACGTACAGCGCGACCAGCGCGCGCAGCTCCGGCATGGACTCCTGCAGCCGGAGGTACGCCGGGCGGGAGCGGGCCACCCAGTCGCGGAGCGCGCCGACCTCCGTCCTGCCGGAGAGCGCCCACACGGCGTGCAGGGTCTCGATGAGCGGTGAGATGGCGAATCTGCTCGCCATGATGTCCTGCGCGCTGACCTCGATCCGGAGCATCCGATCACCACTCTTCAGGTGAGTGCGTAGAGCACAGTTTGCCGCTATCAGCCCAGCTGCGCCCTCCTTGGACGCATCTTTTCGGCTATTTCCGAATTTCTGGCTGAGTGGCCCGGGGCGGCGCGAGCATCGGGGCCATGACCACGTTCGGCCAGGTGTTCGCCGAGCCCCGGTTCCGGGTGCTGTTCGTCGGCCAGACGCTGCTGGTGGCCGGGGACACCGTGAAGATGCTCGCGTTCTCCGTGCTCGTCTACGCCCGCACCGGATCGCCGGGGCTGTCCGCTGCGGCGTACCTGTCCGGCTTCCTGCCCGAGGTGGTGGGCGGGATCTTCCTGCTGTCGATCGCCGACCGGATGCGGCCGCGGGCCCTGATGATCGCCGGCGACCTGCTGCGGGCGGCGACGTGCGTCGCGCTCGCCGTGGGCGGGCTGCCGGTGTGGGCGGCGCTCGCGCTCGTCTTCGTGACCGGGGTGCCGAGGCCGGTCTTCAGCGCGGCGCGCGCCGCGATGCTGCCGGAGATGCTGGCGGGCGACGCGTTCGTGCTCGGCCGGGCGGCGCTCGGCATGGTGGCGGCCGGGGCGCAGATCGCCGGGTTCGCGGCCGGCGGGCTCGTGCTCGCCGCGACCGGGCCGGAGCGGGCGCTGCTGGTGACCGCGGCGCTCTCGCTGCTCAGCGCGGCCGTGGAGCGGCTGGGGCTGCCCGACACCCCGCCGCGCGCCGGCGGTGCGCGGAAGGGAACCGTGCGCACCACGCTGCGGGGCAACCGGGAGCTGCTCGCCGACCGCCGGGTGCGCGGGCTGCTGCTCGCCGGGTGGCTGCCGATGCTCGTCTTCGTCGGCGCCGAGGCGGTGTTCGTGCCGTACCTGACCGGGCTCGGCTCGCCGTCCGGAGCCGGGCTGGTGCTCGCCGCCACCGCCGCTGGCATGGGGCTGGGCAATCTCGTGGTGGGCCGGTTCGTCTCGCCCGACGGGCGCGAGCGGCTGGTCTTCCCGCTCATGCTGCTGAGCGGGGTGCCGCTGGTGGCGTTCGCCGCGCGGCCGGGCGTCGCCGTCGCCGCGGTGCTCGCCGCGGCGGGCTGCGCCTGCCTCGCCTACAACCTCGGCCTGCAGCGCCCGTTCGTGGACGCGGTGCCGCCCGACCGTCTCGGCCAGGCGTACGGCCTGCAGAACTCCGGGATGATGACCGCGCAGGCGGTGGGCGCGATGCTCGTCGGCGCCCTCGCCGAGGTGGTGCCAACGCACCACGCGATCGCCTGGGCGGGCGTCGCCGCGGTCGGCTGCGCGCTCGCGCTGCGGGCGACCGTGCGCAACGGGCTCGCCGTCAGGCGGCCCGGGCCGGTGGCGGGATCTCCCCGGACCCGCGCACGATGAGCCGGGTGGGCAGCAGCACCCGCTGGGCCGGGCCGCGATCGCCGGCGAGCCGCCGGAACAGCAGCTCCGCGGCGGTCCGGCCGAGCCCGGCCGGGTCCTGGGCGACCACGGTCACCCCCGGCACGAGCAGGTCGGCGAGCTCGAGGTCGTCGAAGCCGACGAGCGCGGGCCGGTCCGGGCCGGGGCGCGCGGCGAGCGCCCGCAGCACGTGCGTGGTGATCAGGCCGTTCGCGGTGAACAGCGCGGTGGGCGGGTACGGCAGCGCGGCCATCGCGGCGAGCGCGGCGCGCAGCCGGTGCGGATCCGGGCGGCCCAGGCTCACCAGCGCCTCGTCGTACGGCAGGCCCGCGGCGGCGAGCGCGTCGCGGTAGCCGCGCAGCCGCTCCCGCGCGGTGAAGATCGCCGGCGAGTCGCCGAGGAACGCGATCCTGCGGTGGCCGTGCCGGATCAGGTGGGCCACGCCCTGCGCCGCGCCGCCCGCGTTGTCGCTGAGCACGGTGTCGGCCTCCAGGCCGGACCCGGGCGGCCGGTCGGCGAACGCGACCGCGACGCCCGCCTCCAGCTCGGGCCGCAGGTGGCCGTGGTCGGTCCCGGCCGGGACGATGACGAGCCCGTCGACCCGGCGGGCGCAGAACGCCGTCACGATGTCCCGCTCCAGGGCCGGGTCCTCCTCGGAGATGCCGGTGAACAGCAGGTGGCCGTGGCTCCGGGCGACCGCCTCGACCGCCCGGCTGAGCCCGGAGTAGAACCGGTCGCTGACGTCCCCGATCACCAGGCCGATGCTCGCGGTCCGGCCCGCGCGCAGCAGCCGGGCGCTGTCGTTGCGCCGGTAGCCGAGCCGCCGGATCGCCTCGCGTACCCGTTCGGCGGTGGCGGGGTTGACGCCGGGCTCGCCGTTCACCACCCGGGACACGGTCTTGAGCGCCACCCCCGCCGCGGCGGCCACGTCGCGCATGGTCGGCCGGCCGCGTCTGGTGTCCGTCACGTGGAGATCATCCCGCAGAACATGGGGCTTGACAACGTTGTCAAGATCTCGATCAGGGGTGGCGCCCCTGGAATGACCACTCCGTGCCACGCGGACTTCCGCACGATATAAGCCTGTTTGACCCCAAGTGGTCATGGGACATACGTTCTGACTGGTCGTCCCGTCGACCGGAACGGTCCGAAGTCACCGTCCCGGATCGCCGAGGCGACCTCGTGACGAGCGTTCCGGGTAGCGCGGCCGGGTCGGGTGGCCGGTGCGGGCGGTGGGTGAGGCGGACCCGCCGCGTCACGAAGTCGGCGATCACCCCTGGCACCGGGAAGGACGGGCGAGTGTGAGGACGGTACGGGACGCGGCGTTCGACGTGCTGCGCCGCACCGGCATGACCACGATCTTCAGCAACCCCGGATCCACCGAGATCCCGCTGCTCGCCGGGCTCCCCGACGATTTCGCGTTCGTGCTCGGGCTGCACGAGGGCGCCGTGGTCGGCATGGCCACCGGCTGGGCGATCGCGCACAACAGGCCCGCGCTCGCGCTGCTGCACACCACCGCCGGGCTCGGCAACGCGGTCGGCGCGATCGCCACCGCGCGGTCGAACCGCGCCCCGGTGGTGATCGTCACCGGCCAGCAGGACCGCCGCCACCTCGCGCTCGAGCCGTTCCTCGCCGGGCACGGGCTCACCGCGCTCGCCGGGCCGTACCCGGTGTGGACGGCCGAGCCGGTGCGCCCCCAGGAGGTGCCCGGCGCGATCGCCCGCGCCTGCCACGAGGCGGCCACCCGGCGCGGCCCCGCGATCGTCGTGGTGCCCCAGGACGACTGGGCGCAGCCCGCCGAGGAGGCCGTGCTCGCCGCCCCCGGCACCGTGCTGCGGCCCGCCGCGGTGACCGACGCCGACGTCGCCGAGCTCGCCCGGCTGCTCGCCGGGGCGCGCTCGCCCGCGCTCGTCACCGGCGCGGGCGCGGACTCGCCCGAGGCGTGGCGCGCGCTGGTCGCGCTCGCCGAGCGGCTGCGCTGCCCGGTCTTCGCCGAGCCGTTCGGCTCCCGGGCCGGGTTCCCGCAGGACCACCCGCAGTACGGCGGGCTGCTCCCGGCCGAACGCGAAGGGCTGCGCGAACGGCTGCGCGGCCACGACGTGGTGCTCGCCGTGGGCGCGGCCGCGTTCCGCCAGTACGTCTACCGGCCCGGCCCGCTGGTGGCCGCGGGCACGGTCGTGGCGGTCGTCTCCGACGACCCGGACGAGGTGCACCGCAGCGCGGCCGAGCTCGCCGTGCTCGCCCCGCCCGCCGCGGTCTGCGAACGGCTCGCCGCGCTCGTGCCCGAGCGGACCGGCGTGGCCGCGCCCTCGTTCGCCCGTGACACCGCTCCGCCGTACACCCCGGGCGAGCCGCTGCGGGCGGTGCACGTGCTCGGCGAGCTCGCGGCGCGGCTCGCGCCCGAGACGATCCTCGTGGAGGAGACCCCCTCGTCCCGGCCGGACCTGGTCCGGCTGATCCCGGCCCGGCGGCCGCTCGGCTTCCTCGCCGCGGGCATGGGCGGGCTGGGGTTCGCGCTGCCCGCCGCGGTCGGGCTGCGCATGGCCGCGCCGGACCGGCCCGTGGTTGCGGTGACCGGGGACGGCGCGGCGCTGTACGGCATACAGGCGTTGTGGAGCGCGGCGCACTACCACGTGGGCGTGTTGTTCGTCGTGCTCGCCAACGGGCGGTACGCGGTGATGGACCGGCTCGCCGAGGGCATCGGCGCCGGCAAGGCGCCGTGGCCGCCGTTCCCCGAGGTGAGCGTGGCCGGGCTGGCCCGCTCGCTCGGGTGCCCGGCACGCCGGGTGGAGGACCTAGCGGACCTCACCGCCGTGCTGGACGAGGTCATCCCGGCACTCGGCCGGCGTGACGAGCCGCTGCTGCTCGACGTCGCCGTGGTGCCCGACACGGAGTACCGGTTGTGAACCACAGCACGCTCAAACGCGCCCTGCTCGTCGTCGCGTTCACCCTCGCGGCGCTCAACCTGCGGCCCGCGCTCGCCAACGTCTCGCCGCTGCTCAACGAGATCCGCGCCGATCTCGGGCTGAGCGCGGCCGCGGCCGGGGCGATCACCACGGTGATGGTGCTCTGCCTCGGCGTGCTCAGCCCGGCCGCGCCGGTGCTGGTCCGCCGCTTCGGGCTCGACCGCACGCTGCTGATCGCCCTGGTGGTGCTCACCACCGGGATCGCGCTGCGCAGCGCCGACGGGGTGCTGTGCCTCTACGCCGGCGCGGCGGTGGCGGGCACCGCGATCGCGGTGATGAACGTGATCATGCCGGGCGTGGTGAAGGAGCGCTTCCCCACCCGGATCGGGCTGTTCACCGGCATCTACACCTCGGCGCTCGTCGCCGGGGCCGCGGCCGGATCCGCGCTCATGGTGCCGCTGGAGGAGGAGTACGGCTGGCGCCTGGCGGCGGGATCCGCGGCGGCGCTCGCGTTCCTCGCCGCGGTGCTGTGGTACCCGCACGTCCAGCGCGGCCCGGCCCCGATCCAGCCGGTCGAGCCCGGGCGGTACCGCAGGCTGCTCGGCCGCCGGGTGACCTGGTACGTCACCGGGTTCCTCGGCGTGCAGTCGATGACCTTCTACCTCATGCTCGCCTGGCTGCCCACGGTGTTCCGGGACGCCGGGCTGTCCGCGGTGGACGCCGGGAACCTGCTCGGCCTCACCAACTTCGTGCAGATCGCCGCGACGCTCGCCATGCCGCAGATCGCGGCGCGCGCCCGGAGCCAGGCGCCGCACGCCGTACTGTCCACGATGCTCACCCTCACCGGGTTCGCCGCGGTGATGGTCGCCCCCGCCACGGTGCCCTGGCTGTGGATGATCATCCTCGGCCTGGGCCAGGGGTCGACGATCTCCCTCGCGCTGCTCATCATCACCCTGCGGGCGCCCGACCCGACCTCGGTCACCGCGCTGTCCGCGGTCGCCCAGTCGGTCGGGTACGTGTTCGCCGCGGCCGGGCCGGTGCTCATCGGCATGATCCACGAGCTCACCCACGGCTGGACCGTGCCGCTCGGGGTGGCGGTCGGCCTCAGCGTGGTCCAGCTCGGCTTCGGGTACCTGGCGGGCCGCCCGGTGCCGCAGCGTGCGCGGCCCGTCCCGGTTTCGTCATAGCGTTTCCGGTTCGGCACAGTTTTTCGTCATGGCTCGGCGGGCGACCGGCGTGGCGTCGCGGCGCGCGCCGGTGCGCGCGGTAGACATCCAGACACACATCCGGGCCGCCGCGATGATTCCGGCGCCCGGTTCGGTACCCGGCGGGGTACCGGAATTCGGGGATGTCGCCTTTTGTGCCGGATCACGCCATGTCCATGCCTTCGTACGCTCTTTTCACGGCCGGATCGCTCGCCGTGAGCCTCGTTTCCGGGCTCGTCGCCGGCGTCGCGCCGGCCGCGGACGCCGTCGCGCGCAAATCCGGGAAAGGGTGCCGGATCGGCTCGTTCTGGAAAATAGATAACTTTCGGCCGCGTAATTTCTATATTCCCGGCACTCGCTATATCGACGGCCCGGGCGGCGTGATGCGGGTGTGGGTGATGCGCGCCTACACCATCAGGTCCGAGTTCGAGATCGAGGACTGGCACGAGCGGGAGCGGCGCCGTACCCGCTTCGGCCCGGTCCGCCCCGGCGACGGCCCCGCCGAGATCACCCGGGAGGTCGAGCGGGAGGTGGAGCGCGAGCGCGGGCGCTCGGTACGGCGGGCGGGCGGCGAGGACCCCGGCCGGGCCGCCGACCAGGTCACCGGCCGGGTCGACGGCACTGCCGGCGGCGCGGACGACGCCGAGCGCGAGGTGACGCACGCCTCCAAGATCAAGATCAAGGACGGCCGGGCCGTGCTGACCAGGGCCGACGAGCGCGAGCTGATCCGGACGATCCGCCACATGGTGAGCCCGCTGATCAGCGACGACCACACGGTGGAGGTCGGGCACGAGTACACCCGGAAAATCTCGCCGGGTAAATACGGATATGCGCGGTATCGTGTGTTCGGTTATCGGGTGAAGTTCTCGAAATGGTGGCGTGGCGACGACTGCCGGGTGCACTGGGCCGCATCCGGTGTGGCCGGGGTTCCGGCCCGGGTCGAGGGCTGGGTGTATCGGGAGAGCAAACGCCCCGACCCCAAATGGCTGCGCGGCCGATAGCCATTTCCTGTATTCACCGCACTTTCTCCGGTCCATCGGGTTAATGTGCCCCGTGGTACCGGAGAAAGGGGTGGGCGGAAATGACGAACCGGTTGCTGGCCGGGACGCTGGCCGTGCTCGCGGGAGGGGTGCTCGCGACCCACGCCGACGCGAGCGGCGCGGTCGCCGAGCGGGCCACCGAACGGGCCACGGTGAAGCCCGCGCGGGCCACGGCGACCCACGTCGTGATCGCGCACCGGGGCGCGAGCGCGTACCGGCCGGAGCACACGCTGCTCTCCTACGAGACCGCGATCCGCATGGGCGCCGACTACATCGAGCCCGACCTGGTGTCGACCAAGGACCACGTGCTCGTCGCCCGCCACGAGAACGAGATCTCCGCCACCACCGACGTGGCCGAGCGTCCCGAGTTCGCCGACCGCCGCACCACCAAGATCATCGACGGCAAGCGGGTGACCGGCTGGTTCACCGAGGACTTCACCCTCGCCGAGCTGCGCACGCTGCGCGCCCGGGAGCGGGTGCCCCACCTGCGCCCCGGCAACACCGCCTACGACGGCCTGGCGCGCATCCCCACCTTCGACGAGGTCGTGCGGCTCGCCAAGCGGTACGGCGTGGGCGTCTACCCGGAGACCAAGCACCCCACGTACTTCGACTCGATCGGGCTGTCGCTGGAGGAGCCGCTGCTCGAGGTGCTGCGCCGGCACGGCTGGACCGACCGGGACGACCCGGTGTACATCCAGTCGTTCGAGACCCGTAACCTGCGCGAGCTGCGGCGGCGCACCCGGGTCCGGCTCGTCCAGCTCATCGGCGCCGAGGGCGCGCCGTACGACCTGGTCGCCGCGGGCGACGACCGCACCTACGACGACATGGTCACCCCCGAGGGCCTGCGCGCGATCGCCGCCTACGCCGACGCGATCGGCCCGTCCACGGCGCGCATCTACCCGGTGGGCCCGGACGGGCGGCTGCGCCCGCGCACCACGCTCGTGCGCGACGCGCACCGCCGCGGCCTGACCGTGCACGCCTGGACGGTGCGCGGCGAGAACGCCTTCCTGCCGCCGGACTTCCGGCAGGGCGACGCGAACAGCCCCAGCTACCGGCGGGCGATCGGCGACGTCGCGGGCTGGCTGGAGAAGCTGCGCCGGGCGGGGGTGGACGGCGTGTTCGCCGACGACCCGGCGATCGCCCGGGCGACGCTCGACCGGGCGGCCCGCCGTACCTGACCAACGGGCCGCCGGCGCCGCGCCGGTGTGCACGTTTCACTACAGGTCACCACGGGCCCGGTGCCGCTCGTCCCGGGCCGCGCGGACGGGCGGCGTCCGGCTCAGTCGTCGCCCAGGACCAGGTTGAGCAGCCAGCTGATCACGCCGACGATGATCGCGCCCCAGAACGCCGCGACGAAGCCCTCGACGTGGAACGGCACGTCGATCTGCTGGGCGATCCAGCCGGTGAGCAACAGCAGCAGCGCGTTCACCACCAGCGCGATCAACCCGAGGGTGAGCACGTAGAACGCGCAGCCGACGGTCTTGATGATCGGCTTGAGCACCGCGTTCACCAGCCCGAAGATCAGGGCGACCACGAGCAGCGTGCCGACCTGGCCGGCGGTGTCCTCGGCGGTGACGGTGATGCCGTCCACGAGCTGGGTCGCGGCCCACAGCGCGGCGGCGACGATCAGGATCTTGATGATGACCTTCACGCCCTCGATCCTGTCACCTCGATCGCGAACCCGCGAGGATTCGCCCAGGTGGCCGAGTCCGCTATCGGACGAACGCCGCACACGTGCGGTGCGTTTCGTGTAGAGACATCAGGTGTGAGTCCCTGACGCGGTTTGAGGAGAGTGCATGGTGTTCACCCGGCCCGAGTCCGTTACCACGTGGGGATCCCTCGGTGGTCCGCTCCTCGCCCGTGAGATCCATCTCGCCGCTCTCCCGGCAGGGCTGCCCGAACCCGGTGATTTCGCCGTGGTGACCGTGGAGCTCGCACCGCCCGGCCCCGGCCAGGTCCTCATCCGCAACCTCTGCATGGCGGTCGAGCCGTACCCGCCGTCTCCCGCGCACCCCGGCGCGCCGCCCTTTCCGGTCGGCCAGCCGCTCGACGGCCCCGCGGTCGGCGAGGTCGTCGAGTCGATGGACGACGAGCTGCGTCCCGGCGACCTCGTGCTCCACGGGTACGGCTGGCGCGACCAGGTGGTGCTCGACGCGCGCAGCGTGCTCCGCATCGACCCGGTGCCCGGCGTGGACCCCTCGGCGTACCTGGGCGCGCTCGGCATGTCCACGCTCGCCGCGTACGTGGGCCTCCTCGACATCGCCGGACTCCGGCCGGGCGAGGTGGTGTTCGTCTCCGGCGCGGCGGGGGAGATCGGCGTCATGGCGGGGCAGATCGCCCGGCTCAAGGGCGCCGCGCGGGTGATCGGCACCGCCGGCTCGCAGGCGAGGGCGGACCAGCTCACCCGGCGGTTCGGCTTCGACGCCGCGTTCGCCGACGCCGAGGGAGAGGTCGCCGAGCGGCTCGCCGCGGCCGCGCCGGACGGCATCGACGTCTGCTTCGACAACGTGGGCGGCGAGCACCTGGAGGCGGCGATCGCCGCGCTCCGGCCGCACGGCCGGGTCGCGCTCTGCGGGGTCGCGCCGCAGAACGCCACCGAGACCGCGCCCGGCCCCCGCAACCTCGCCCTCGCCATCGGCAAGCGCCTCACCCTGCGCGGGTTCAGCGTGTACGACCACCTGTGGCGCATGCCGGACATGCTCGCCGAGGTGGGCGCCTGGGTGCGGGAGGGCCGGATCGTGTTCCAGGAGACCGTGGTGCACGGGCTGGAGTTCGCCCCCGCCGCCTACGTGGGGCTGCTGCGCGGCGAGAACACCGGCAAGATGATCGTGCGGATCTAGCGCGACATAACGCCCACCCTGCAGGGAACAGGGCGGGCATGACCGATCCGGAGGAGCTCTCCACCCGCGAGCTGCACGACCGCGCCGTGGCCCACGCGGTACGGCACGGCGACGTGGCGTTCCTGTGGCGGCTGCTGCGCACGATCCCCGTGGCGTGGGCGGCCGCCGGGCACGCCGAGGAGGCCGCCGGCGACCTGAGCCGGATCTCCGCGCTGGTCAGCGACGCGCTCGGCGCGGGCGAGGGCGAGCTGGGGGAGGCGCTGCGCCCGGTCTACCTGGACTACCTTCGCAGGCATCCGGAGGCCTGAATACCCTGGAATCATCCCCCGGACAGCAAAGGTGCCGAAGATCGATACCCCCGTCCGCGTGCTCGTCGTCGAGGACGAGCCGCAGCTGCGCAACGCCGTGTCGCGCGCCCTCCGCATGGAGGGCTACGCCGTCGAGGTCGCCGAGGACGGGCCCGCCGGCCTCGCCGCCATGGCGAGCGAGCGCCCGGACCTCGTCGTGCTCGACGTCATGCTGCCGCGGATGGACGGGCTCGAGGTGTGCCGCCGCATGCGCCGCAACGGCGACACCACGCCGGTGCTCATGCTCACCGCGCTCGACAGCGTGGGGGACCGGGTGGCCGGGCTGGACGCGGGGGCCGACGACTACCTGGTGAAGCCGTTCGCGCTGGAGGAGCTGTTCGCCCGGATCCGGGCGCTGCTGCGCCGCGCCGGGCCGGGGGAGTGCGACGCCCCGCTCACCTTCGCCGACCTCACGCTCTACCCGCGCAGCCGCCAGGGCAAGCGCGGCGACCGCCGGTTCGACCTCACCCGCACCGAGTACGCGCTGCTCGAGCTGCTCATGCGCAACGCCGGCCAGGTGCTCACCCGGGAGGTGATCCTCGAGCGCATCTGGGGCTACGAGTTCACCCCGGGCTCGAACTCGCTCGAGGTCTACATCGGGTACCTGCGGCGCAAGACCGAGGCGGGCGGGGAGGTCCGGCTGATCCAGACCGTGCACGGGCTCGGCTACGCGCTGCGGGAGCCGACGACGTGACCGGGAGCGACGCGGGGGGAGGCGCGGCATGAAGCGGTTGCCGCTGGTGTGGCGGCTCGCGCTCTGCGCGGGCGTGGCCGCCGCGGGCAGTGTGATCACGGTGCTGGCCGGGGCCTACGTGCTCGCCTGCCGCCGGGTGGAGGACCTGGGCAGGGCGGGCGCGCTCGGCCCCTACTACGGCGACCACGGCCCGTACCCGCCGGTCGGCCCGGCCGGCGTGCTCGACAAGGTGGCCGGGCTGCAGGCCGAGCTCGGCTGGCCGTTCGTCGTGGTGGCGCTCGGCGGCCTGGTGCTCGCCGCCGTGCTCGGCTACATCGCCGCCCGCACCGCGCTGCGCCCGGTGGCCACGCTCACCTCGCTCGCCGAGCGGGTGGCGGCCACCCGTGACCTCGGCACCCGCATCGAGGTGGACCGCGACGACGAGCTGGGCAGCCTGGCGCGTAGCTTCAACACGATGCTCGACGCGCTCGAGCGCTCGGCGAAGGCGCAGCGCAGGCTCGTCGCCGACGCCTCCCACGAGCTGCGCACCCCGCTCGCCGCGCTGCGCACGAACGTGGAGCTGCTGCGCCGCGCGGACCGGCTCGACCCCGCCGAGCGCGCCGAGCTGCTCCAGGAGACCCTCGACGGGCTGGAGGAGCTGAGCGCGCTCGTCTCCGACGTGGTGGAGCTCGCCCGCGACGAGGAGCCGTCGGTGCTGCTCGAGGACGTGCGGCTCGACGAGATCGTGGAGCGCGCGGCGGCCCGCGCCCGGGCGTACTGGCCGCGGGTGCACTTCCACGTGGACGTCGAGCCCGCCGTGGTGCGCGGCGTGCCCGACCGGCTCACCCGGGCGGTGGCGAACCTGCTCGACAACGCGGGCAAGTACAGCCCGGCGGGCGGCGTCGTCGAGGTACGGCTGCGCGGCGGCGAGCTGACCGTGCGCGACCACGGGCCGGGCATCGCCGAGGAGGACCTGCCGTACGTGTTCGACCGGTTCTACCGGGCGCCGAGCGCGCGCTCGATGCCGGGCTCCGGGCTCGGCCTCGCCATCGTGCGGCAGGTGGTGGAGGGCCACGGCGGCACGGTCGCGGCGGGGAACGCGCCGGGCGGCGGCACGGTCGTGCGCATGCGGCTGCCGCTGCAGCAGGCCCCGTCGCGGCCGTCGCGGGCCCGGCAGCCGGTGCGGGCCTGACCGGCGCGGCGTGCCGTACTCGGCGGGTAACGCCCGGCCTGGGGCTCTCTCGACCTGACCTGGCAGGTCATCGGCGGATGTATGCGATAGTTCCACCTGGCCATGACGCACTCATGACGTGCGTCTCGATAGTGTTGAGGCAGGTCATGGGACCTGGGGCGCAACCGGCGCACCACAGGACTTCTTTCCGATAGGGACGTGGAGGGGGGAACCACGTCCGGAGCGGGACCCGTGGCGCTTTGGGGGAGGCGCCGAAACGGGCCGCGTGAGTCGGGGCCGGGCAGCAGGGGGAACTGCCCGGCCCCGACGTATGTCCGGAAACGGTGGCCGGGGGGACAGGGGGACGCCCGTGGGAGGTCCGTCCGCCCGGCCCTCCGGCCTTTACCGCCCGTCGACGCCGTCGCCACCCGTCCGGGCCGCTCGGAACGCCGCCCGGGAAGGCGGTTCGGGGTCGTTCGACCGCCGCCACCCGGCCCCGCGCGGGTCTCCCAGGGGTAGATCTTTTTGGGTGTTTTGGGTGGTTATCTTGGCATTTGGGTGACTTAGGCACTAGTGTCTTGTTCCGTTATCCGATGGAGACCTGGCCTCCGCCAGGAGGCCGGCCATCCGACGCCGAATCCCACGGGCGCCCAGCGCCCCGGGAGCCGGGGACCCAGTCGCGCGGGCGGCGCAGTGCAGGCCGTACCCGCGAGGGGTGAATCCAGCGGCGCGTGGCGCGCTGGTAGGGCACTCCTAGCCCGAACCCGTCAGCTAACCCGGTAGGCGAGATAGGAGAGGAGAACCAGGTGGAGAACCCCGACTCCACGGCCTCGCCCCGCCGGCGGGCGCCGTCCCATGACCAGGGCGACGGCCGCGACAGCACGCGGCGGCCACGCACCCGAAGCACAGGCTGACCGCCCTCTGCTTCGCCCGAGGCCGATCGGATGACCTCCATCTCGGCCCTCGGCCCCAGGTAACGGCCCCGGCGGACATCCGCGCCGTCACCTGCACATCCTCGCACAACCCCGCCGCGTCGTGGTGCGGCGTGTCTCATATCGCTTTCGCTGCGGGCGCCACCACGTTCCGTCTTCCGGCCGGCGTCCTCCGGCCGCAGGCGCCCCGTCCACGTGCCTTGTGCTCTGCCCTAGAGGTGCCGAGGTCGACGTGGAAGTCCTGTCCCCTCACGGAAGACCTCCCGTTCGATGAAGTTCCCCTTTGGCCTGAACAAGAACGATGTCAAGACGAAGTACGCCCCCCTCGCCGCCGGCCTCGTCGGCATCACCATGGCGGGCCTGACCATCGCGGGCGTCACCGACGACGCGAACGGCACCGCCGCGAAGGCCAAGACCGTCGCCGCCGACGTCCAGCCGCTCGCGATGACCGCGGGTGCGCGCGCCGCCGAGGGCCTCGCCGCCGCCGCGGCCGAGGCGAAGCAGAAGGACGAGGCGAAGAAGCGGGCCGCCGAGGCGCAGCGCAAGGCCGAGGCGAGAAAGGCGGCGGCGGCGAAGAAGAAGGCGGCACAGGCCGAGCGGCGGCTGCTCGTCGGCACGACCAAGGCCTCCTACTTCTGGGACGACGGCTCCGGCCGCCAGGGCGACACCGGTATGCCCGCCTCCGGCAAGCCCATGCAGAAGGGCCTGTTCGCCTCCCCGAGCTGGCCGCTCGGCACCGAGGGCTACGTGATCTACAAGGGCAGGAAGGCGAAGTTCTTCATCGGCGACCGCGGCCCCGGCGTGCCCTCCAACCACGGCGTCATGCTCGACATCGACGGCAAGACCTTCGCCGAGCTCACCGGCGGCACCTGGGACCCGAACACGCTCACCGTGCGCGGCAACGGCGGCCTCGGCCACATCCACGTGACGTACGTCATCACCAAGTGGGGCAACGGCCCCGGCCGCCCCGGCAAGCCGGTCCCGTTCTCCACCGGCGCCTGGCGGGAGTGATCCGGCCCTCCCGACGCCGCCGCGACGCCCGGGCACGCCCGCGACGACCTCGCCGGCCGGATGCCCGGGCCGGTATCCGATTCCGATGTGCGCAGACGCCTCGGGACTGCTATGGTTACGAACGTCGCTCGCGCCGCTAGCTCAACTGGCAGAGCAGCTGACTCTTAATCAGCGGGTTCGGGGTTCGAGTCCCTGGCGGCGCACCCGAAGACGCGATCTGGGCACCGTCCACCGGCGGTGCCCAGATCGCGTTTGGCGCTCATGTCTCCGGCCGGTCCGGTTCGCCTCCCTGCGGACGCCGGAGGGAGGTCCGACCCGCGGGCGGAAGGCGTGCTCCCGCCCGCGGAACGGCGCTCGTCACCGGCGGTCGCTCCGGGCGCCCACCCGCGGCCCGCTCACGTGAAGTAGCGCAGCCACACGTACACCCACGCCATCACCATGCTGAGCACGGTGACGAGCGCGCCGTACTTGGTGAACTCCCAGAAGCTGATGCGGTGGCCGGTGCGCGCCGCGATGCCGATGGCGACGACGTTCGCGCTCGCCGCGACCGCCGTGCCGTTGCCGCCGAAGTCGGCGCCGAGGGCGAACGCCCACCACAGCGCCTGCCCGATCTCCGGGGCCGGGGCCTCGGCGACCAGCCCTTCGACGATCGGGGCCATCGTGGCGACGTAGGGGATGTTGTCGAAGAAGGCGCCGAGCACGCCCGAGCCGAACAGCAGCGTGGTCGCCGACAGGAAGGGCGCGTCACCGAGCAGGTTCACCGCCCAGGTGCCGATCGTCTCGATCACGCCCGTGTGCACGAGCCCCGCGACCATCACGAACAGGCCCATGAAGAACACGAGCGTCGGCCACTCGACCTCCTCCATCGTCTCCGCCACGTCGGCCTTGGCCACCAGCATCATCACGCCGGCGCCGACGAGCGCGACGATCGACGGGGCGACGTGCAGGACCGAGTGGAGTGCGAAGCCCGCGATCACGCCGGCGAGGACGATCAGGCAGCGGGCGAGCAGCCTGGGATCGGTGATCGCCCGCCTCTCCTGCAGCGCCATCACCTCGGCCACGTGCTCGGGGTTGTACCGGAAGCTCCGGGCGAACAGCACGCGGGTGAGCAGCACGAAGACCGCGAAGATGATGACCACGATCGGGGTCATGTGCACGAGGAAGTCGTTGAACGTCAGCCCCCCGCGGCTTCCGATGATGATGTTCGGCGGGTCGCCGATGAGCGTCGCCGCGCCGCCGATGTTGGAGGCGAGAACCTCGGCGATGAGGTACGGCTGAGCCGGGATCTGCAGGCGGTTGCACACGACTACCGTGACCGGCGCGACCAGCATGATCGTGGTCACGTTGTCGAGCACGGGGGACGCGACCGCGGTGATGATCATCAACATCACCATCAGCCGGTACGGCCGGCCCTGGGAGCGTTTCGCCGCCCAGATGGCCAGGTAGTCGAAGACGCCCGTCCGCTTGATGATCCCGACGATGATCATCATGCCGAAGAGCAGGAAGATGACGTTCCAGTCGATGCCCTCGTGCTCGGAGTAGAACACCTCCTCTCCGGGGATCAGCCCGAGGACGGCCATCAGCCCCGCGGCGATGAGAACGGTCTTGACCTTGTCCGCTTTCTCGGTGGCGATGAAGAAGAACGCCACGCAGAAGATGGTGAGGGCGAGGAATGCGGTCATGCACCAGGCCTCGGCGGTGCGGCTCCATGGAGGATGGCGGTCGGGTCGGTGTGGTGGGCGGGGCCACCGAACTCAGCGCGCGGCCGCCCCGGTGATCGAGGCACGCGGTGTTCTGCGCAGGCCGAACCAAGGCACACGAAGATCGCCTCCGATCCAGTGACGTGAAATGAGAAGCGAGAAACGAAACGATCAGGGCTCCGGGGAGCGGAGGGGACGCCCACCCGGAGGTCAGTCGCCGAGGCCCGACAGGACCAGGTGGGTGAGCAGCCGTTCCAGGGTGATCACGCCGATCAGCGAGTCGCCGGCGTCGACGACCCCGACCAGCGGCCGTTGGGAACGTGCCATCAGCGCGGCGACCTCGAGCAGGGTGGCGTCGGCGGGCACGGTCACCGGCCGCTCCACCTGCCGTGGCATACAGTCCTCGAGGGTCAGGTCACCGAGCTCGTGCCAGAACCGGTCCGCGTGGGCCTCGTCGACCGCCCGTGCGAGCTGCGGGTCCTCCTGGTAGGCTCCGGGAATTCCCATCCGGAGCACCTGGGTGCCGGGAAGCACCTTCCGGGGCCTGCCCTCGTCGTCGACGAGGATGAGGCCGGGCAGTCTCCCCAGCGCCATCACCCGGATGGCCTTCACGACCGGGTCGCGGGCCGTTACCGTCGGCAGGCTTACGGCGATATCGCTGGCTTGCATGAATCCTTTCCGGTGGCGGGGCAAGCGGGTCGTTTCCGATACGGTCACGGCACCTCCCCGCGGCTCGGTGACGACAGGGCTAATCGACGACGTCAGCTGGGGAAAATGGCTTACGTCGCCGCACCGCCAGTCTTGCCCGGTTTGCCGGAATGCGGCTATTGGGGTCAGGCCCCATTTGTGATGGGTGTGAACATGCAGACGCATGGGCCGGCCGCCGGCGACGGCGGCCCAGGGGAGCGGTGGCGTCCGCCGCGGCCAGGGGCGGGCCGGCCGTACCACGCGGGCACCGGACGTGGAGATGAACGACCCGGGGAGGGCCTGCGTTCCCGGGTACGGCCGGGCGGGGTTTCCGGAAACGGAAAGGCCCCTGACGGCCTGCCGGGGTGATCCCCGGGACAGGCCGCCAAGGGCCGGGCTGCGGGTGTCCTTCAGCCGCCGAGCGTCGCGCCCTCGGTGAGCGGGCGGACGGTCCGCGCGTAGACCGAGAGCCAGCCGCAGCCGGGCGGGGCCGGGGTCTCGGGCATGGCCGCCCGCCGCCTGGCGAGCTCGTCCTCGTCGACCTCGAGGTCGATCGTGCGCGCGTCCACGTCGATGCTGATCATGTCGCCGTCCCGGACGAGCCCGAGCGGGCCGCCGACCGCGCCCTCCGGGCTCACCTCGGCGACCACGAGGCCCTTGTTCACCAGGCCGGACATCTGGCCGTCGGTGACCACGGCGACCTCCGGGCCGAGGCCGGCGCCGTCGAGCGCGAACACGAACGCCGAGGTGAGCCCCATGCCGGGCGAGCCGCGCAGGCCCAGGCCGGTGAGCACGAGCACCTGGCCGGGCTCGACCTCGCCGTTCCGGATGGCCGCGATGCCCTCCTCGCGGGAGCGGAACACCTTGGCCGGGCCGCGGAAGCGGCGCGGGGCCTCGTCGGCGACGGTGCGCTTCACCACCGCGCCGTCGGGCGCGAGCGAGCCGCGGATCACCACGATGCCGGGGTGCCGGGCGAGCGGGTCGTCGAGCGGGCGGATCACGTCGGACTCGGGCGGGGTGACCGACGAGACGATCTCCCGCACGGTACGGCCGGACACCGTGGGCCGGTCGAGGTCGAGCATGGGGGCGAGCCGGTGCATGAGGGCGAGCGCGCCGCCCGCCGCCTCGAACTCGTCGATGCGCCGCGGGCCGTTCGGCTTCACCCCGGCGAGCAGCGGCACCTGCGGGGCGAGCTCCTCGAACAGCGCGTACACGTCCACGTCGCAGCCCGCCTCGACGGCGACCGCCTGCAGGTGCTTGAGGGTGTTCACCGAGCCGCTGATCGCGAGCACGGCGGTGACCGCGTTGCGGAACGCGCCGGGGGTGAGGATGTCGCGGGGCCGTACGTCCTCGGCGACGAGCTCGACGATGCGGCGGCCGGCCTCCTTGACCGTCCGCCACATCTTCTCGCTGCGGGCGAGCACCGGGGTGCTGCCCGGCAGCGCCATGCCGAGCACCTCGGCGGTGATGTGCATCGAGTTCGCGGTGCCCATGCCCGCGCACACCCCGGGGCCGGTGATCGCGCAGGCGCTCATCTCGGCGAGCTCCTCGACGGTCATCTTCCCGGTGGCGACGTGCCCGGCGTACAGGAACACGTCCTCGAAGTCGACGTGCTCGCCGCGGTAGACGCCGGACGGCTGGTAGCCGCAGGCGACGATGATCGTCGGAATGTTGAGGCGGGCCGCCGCCATCAGGTGCGCGGGCGTGGTCTTGTCGCACGACGACAGGCAGATCATGCCGTCGAGCAGCGCGCCCTCGGCCGCCACCTCGATGTCGGCCGCGATCAGGTCACGGGACGGGAGGATGTACTGCCCGGCCGCGCCCGCGCTGGTGATCGCGTCGCTCGGCGCCGCGGTGCGAATCTCGAAGCCGACGCCGCCCGCCTCCCGGATCGCCTGCTTGAGCGGGCCGACGATCTCGTCGAGGTGGGCGAAGCAGCTCGCCAGGTCGGACGAGGTGTTGACGATGGCGATCTTCGGCTTCTCCATGTCCTCGGGGGTGAGCCCGAGGGCGGTCCACTGGGCGCGGCGCATCGCCCAGCGGGTGGTGCCCGGCTCGAAGTTGCTGCGCAGCGGCCTCACTTGACCTCCCGGCCGAGGTAGACGCCGTGGTTCTCCAGCCTGCGCTGCAGCTCCGGCACGTCGATGTCGGCACAGTCCACGCCCGCGTCGAGCGCCATGCCCGCCGCCATGCCCGCGGCCTCGCCCATCGCGAAGCACGGCCCGGTCACCCGGGCGGCCGACTGGGCGTCGTGGGTCATCGACGCGCACCGGCCGGTGACGTACAGGTTGCGCACCTTCTGCGGCAGCAGCATGCGGAACGGCAGCTGGTTGAACCCGCGCGGGTTCTCGCCGCGCGGCCAGCGGAACTCGACCGTGCCCGCCACGTGGGCCTCCACCGGCCAGCCGTTCACGCCGATCGTGTCCGGGAAGTCGGCGCAGTCGCGCACGTCGTCCTCGGTGAGCATGTACCGGCCGATGATGCGGCGGGTCTCCCGGATGCCGATCTGCGGGGCGATGTCGACGATGTACGAGTCGCCGAAGCCCGGCGTGTTGTCGCGGATGAACGCGAACGCGTCGAACACCTGCCGGCGGCCCTGCAGCTCGCCCCGGGTGAGCTGGTCGACGTCGGTGCCGTCGATCGCGCTGCCGTCCGGGTTGCTGAGCTGGGTGAGGTTCGCCCGCCACTCCAGCGGGTTGCGCTGCGGCCGCACGATCGGCTTCTTGCGCGGGAACTTGTGCGTGCCGGCCCGCTCCGCCTCCTCCATCAGCCGCTCGACGGTGCGCCACGGCTTCTCCCCGGCCGCGGCCGCGTCCACGCCGTTGATACGGAACATCAGCGACGGGTAGAGCATGCCGTTGATGCCCGGCGACTTCTCGTACGGCACGCCCGCCCACGCGGCCACGTCGCCGTCGCCGGAGGCGTCGATGAAGATCCGGCCGCGGACCGCGGCACGGCCCGACTTCGACTCGATGAGCACGGCGTCGATCGTGTCCTCGTCGGCCATGACGAGGCCGACCGCGAGGGCGTGGAAGAGGATGCGGGCGCCGTGGCCGGTCACCAGCTCGTCGGCGGCGAGCTTGTAGGCGGAGATGTCGAACGCCTGGGCCTGGATGCCGTCGTTGATGGTCAGGTGCGGCTTGGACAGGCCGTCGAGCTTCTCCAGGCGTTCCAGCAGCTCGTCGGCGAGGCCGTGGATCACCCGGCGGTGCTCGCCGTACACCTTGGCGTGCAGGCCGCAGAACGTGCTGAGGCCGCCGGCGGTGCCCGCGCCGCCGAGGAAGCCGTAGCGTTCGAGCAGGATCACCGAGTGCCCGGTGCGGGCAGCGCTCGCCGCCGCCATGATGCCCGCAGGTCCGCCGCCCACGACGACGACGTCGAACTCGCCGTACACGGGGGTCTTGCGGCTGGGCTCAATGATCACTGGGCGCTGTTCCACGGGACGTTCCCTCTTCCTCTATGTCAGTGGCCCGGGGTGTCCGCGGGCAGCTCGATCCGATCCAGCGAGTACGGCGTGCCGGCCAGCGCGTCCGACAGGATGGCCTGCATCACCGGCAGCGGCACCAGGCAGTCGGCGCACGCGTCCGGCCCGGCCTCGATCCGCACCACGACCTTGTCACCCTCGCCGACCTGCCAGTCGAGGCTGTAGCCGTCGGAGGCGAGCATCTCCTTGAAATGGCCGAACGCCGCATCCAGGGTCTTTTGCGTCATCACACATCCCTCACCGGCGCGATCGAAGGGGCGTCCCCCCGCGGCCCGAAGGTCTCGATGATCGTCGACACCCCGGCGTTGTTCGCCCCGGCCACCGCGATCAGGATCGCCTCGGGGCTGTTGAGCGCCGGCACCCGCTCGGGGGTTTCGGAGGCCGAGGCGGTGTCGGGGATGGCGTCGGGGTGGTCGGACGGCAGGCGCCAGCGGCTCAGCCGGGAGATGGCGTCCTTGCCCACCGCCTTGAGCTCCTCGCGGGTGTTGACCGCGTTCTCATAGACAAAGCGGCGCACGTCCTGCTTGCTCCAGCCGCAGGAGGCGAACATCTTCGCATGCTCGGGGCCGAGCACGATCAGCACGCTGGTGGTCTCGTGGATCAGCGCGCCGGTGCGGCGCACGCTGTCGGCAAGGTCGCGGCCGAGCTGTTCGGGGATGCGGGTGTGGCGGGCCTCGATGTGCATGCACGAGCGGATGGTCAGCCCGGTCACCGCGCTGGTCTCAGCATCCAGGCCGTGTTCGACGTGGAACGGCTCCCAGGGGGAGTCCTCTTCGTTTTCGGCGATGCAGGCGCTGTATTTGCCGAAGGTGGCCTGGGTGGCCTGGTCCAGCTGGTGGGGGCGCACCCCGAACACGTTGATCGCGGTCAGCCGGATCGCCCGCCCGATCGTGGCATTCGCCCGAAAGCCCGAGCCGAAGACGTTGCCTTTACTGTTGAGCCCGATCTTGCCGCGGATGGGGCCGTTGACCATCAGCAGCGGGGCGGTGCCGGTGGTCGACTGCCAGATGCCCTTCTTCGGGTAGGGCTCTTTGGCCAGGGCGTCCCAGCCGGCGAGCACGACGGGGAAGTACTCGGGCAGGCATCCGGCCAGGGCGGCGTTGATCGCCGCCAGGCGGACGGTGAGCTTGCGGTTGAGGTGCGGCATGACAAACAGCACCTCATCGGGGTCCCGGCCGGTGGTGGCGAGGAACTCGGCCAGGTAGGACTCGGTGACCGGGACGACCGGCAGGCCGTCGGTCCAGCCGTTTCGGGCGTAGTGTTCCATGGCCGCGCGGATGGCGGCGGCGTCGACGGCCGGGGTGTCGAGCTTGGTGCTCATGATCTGCGATCAGCCCTCGTAGTCGATCAGGGGGTCAGGAAAGGGACGGGTCGGGGGTGGGAGCCGGGGTGGGGGGTCAGTTTTCCAGGCCGAGGATGCGCTGGATGTCCGGCAGCACCTCCAGCACGCGCTGGCGCAGCTCGGTCTCGTCGCAGCTGGCCACGGGGTGGCGTACGGCGACGAACTCGTAGCCGGAAAAGCCTTGGAGCTGGGCCATGGCGCGGCCGGAGACGAGGAAGGAGTCGGAGACGATGGCGACGGCGGGGATGCCGGCGCGTTCGAGCATGATGCCGTCGGCGACGGTGGCGGCGCTGCAGGAGCCGCAGTCGCCGACGGCGGTGATGACCAGGTCGCATTCGGCGGTGAGCTTGTTGAGGACCTGCTCGGTCATGGGGGTGCCGAAGTAGTCTTTGGCGTATTCGCGGACCTGGCCGGTGCCGTGGCGGGCCTGGAGTTCGCGTGCCACGTGCCGCAGCAGGTTGGTGGCGTTGGGTTTGGTGTTGTCGAGCAGGCCGATGGTCAGGCCCTGCAGGGTTCCGGGCCTGGGGGCGAGGGTGGTGTCGGCGGCCTGGTCGGCGTTGCCGGTCGGGTCGAGCAGGTGTTCGAGTTCGGGCATGTCCCCGGACGCCTCCTGGGTTGGGTCATGGGGGTGCTTGGTGGTCAGCTAAGCACGACC
This sequence comes from Thermopolyspora flexuosa, assembly GCF_006716785.1. Classification (NCBI taxonomy): domain Bacteria; kingdom Bacillati; phylum Actinomycetota; class Actinomycetes; order Streptosporangiales; family Streptosporangiaceae; genus Thermopolyspora; species Thermopolyspora flexuosa. The sequence goes on from NZ_VFPQ01000001.1 coordinate 826,531, forward strand.
CCGGATGGATGACAAGATTGTGCACAATATTGCCAATCAGATGTGTGACCGGGGCCACGCGAAGGCCGACGCCCCTTCACCGTGCGCTCAGGCTCCGGTGAGCCGCTCCAGCACGTCGAGCAGCTCGGGCGGCTCCACGTGCTCGGTGAGGGCGGCGAGCTCCGCGCGGGAGAACCAGGCGAAGCCCAGCAGGTTGCCCGTCTCCTCCGTGGTGAGCGCGGCCGGAGCGACCCGCGGCCGCTCGGCGAAACGGGCGAGGTAGAACGGCTCGGTCTTGACGTAGTGCACGCCCAGCCACATGTAGTCGCGTGGCACGGGCACCCAGCGGTCGAGCACGGCGTCGCCGGGCAGCCCGGTCTCCTCGGTGAGCTCACGGCGGGCGGCCTCGAGCGGCGTCTCGCCGGGATCCACCCCTCCACCGGGCGGCTCCCAGAACACGAGCCCGCTCACCGGGTCCCGCCACCGCAGCAGCAGCACGTGGCCCGCGTCGTCCACGCAGAGCACCCGCGCTGCGGGTCGATCGCTCGTCACCCTTCGATCGTGCCCTCCGCCCCGCCGTACGGTGCGGCCGACCCCTCGGTTACGGACCCCGCACACACGCGCGGGCCGGGGTCGCGTCGCCTGTCGTATCCGGTACCCGCGAGGACGACATGCGTCGCACGGATACGTATTGAACGACCGAGGCGACGACCCCGGCCCGCGCCGACGCCGGGTCAGCGGCGGAGTTTCGCGCTGTCGTACAGGCCGAGGAGTTCGGGCTCCTCGCCGGGCCGGAACCGCAGCACCGGGAGGAGCTGCGAGATCCGGTTACCGGTGGCGGAGTCGATCCGGATCTCGCCGGACGCCCCCGGCACGCTGTTCGCGGCCGAGGTGATGAGGTAGATCTGGTTGCGCACCGCGGCCGGCTCGGGCAGCTCGCCGGAGAGCGCGGCGCGCCGTACCGCGTGGGCGGCGGTGAGCACGGCGTCGTGCGCCATGATCGCCCAGCCGGTGGACAGGTCGGCGGTGGCGAAGCCGAGCCCCTGGAAGGACTGCTCGAACTTCAGGTACTGCGCCGCCGCCGGGTTCTTCGACGGGTCACGCAGCACGGACGGCTCGGCGAGCGGCACGTACAGCAGCGAGATGGGGTTGTGCGACGACCGGAGCGCGGCGATGCCCGGCGCGTTCTCCGCGGTGTCGCTCATGAGCCGGACCGCGTCGGAGCCGGTGAGGACCGTGATCCGCTCCGGGTGGCAGTTCCGGTTGCCGAGGTAGGCGAGGAACAACGGCAGGTCCTTGCCCCGCCCGGCGTACAGCACGGTGTCCGGGGCGTTCTCGCTGCACAGGTTGCCGATGATGGTCCGGAACTCGTTGGCGGGGTCCTCGCCGAACGGGTTGTTGATCCTGCCGCCGCGTCGCCACAGGTCGGCGAAGTGCCTTTCGAACCCGCGGACCAGGGAGCGGGTGTAGAGATCGTTCTCCTGGCTGTAACTCACCATCATCGCCCGGCGCAGGCGGCTCTTCTCCGGTACGTACCGGCCGAGCGCCGCCAGCTCCTCGTCGGTCGTCGGGCTCACCCGGGCGATGCCGTTCACCGCGTTCTTGTCGATCTCCTCGGAGGTCACGATGTCGACCACCATCGGCAGCTTGACTCCGCTCAGCCGTTCGGCCGCCCACCTCGTCTCGTCCTGGCTGAGCCCCATGCTCGCCACCGCCACGAGCCGGTCCTGCTCTTTGGTCATGTCCACGAGGTCGTCGGTCACCTTCCGCCAGTGGGCCGCAGTGCTGCTCGTGTTCGCCAGCACCATCCGGATGCGCGGCCGGTCGCCGACGAGCGCCTCCCGGTTGCTGCGGTGCTGCGCGGTCACCGCGCCCTCAAGCTGGTGAACGACCCGCGGGTCCGGGTTGGTGAGCGGGCCCAGGAACGCGATCGTCACGTAGCTGCCCGGGCCCCCCTCGGTGGCGTACGCGTTCTCCTTGGCCAGCGTGTCGACGACGTGCCGGAATCGCGGCTCGAACGCGAAGGAGTCCGTCACCCCCACGCACTCCTCGCGGGTCTCCCCCTTGGCCACCTCGACCTCGACCTTGGGCACGCCGGATGCGCACGTGGGAGCGAAGATCCCACAGCCGCGAATCCAGCAGATGATCAGCGGCGCCACCACTATCAGCACCAGGGCCACGATCAGCGCGACCAGCCACCGGCGGCGTCGGCGCGGCGGCGACCACGGGTTCCGCGGGCCGCCGATGTCGCGCAGGTGGCCCTCCTCGCCCTGCACCCGGCGGAGGAACTCGGTCTTCGCCTCCATCATCGCGCCGGTTTTCGGGCACTCGATCGCCACCTTCTCGAAGGCGTCGTTGACAAGGGTGAGGAGTGCGGTCCGGTCGCCGCGGGCAAGCGGCTCGTTGGCCACCCACAGCGCGGTGAGCAGGCGTGCGACCTGTACGGTGAGCTCGTCGGTGGGGGTGACGCCGCGAGCCAGTTCCTGCGCGTGGTCCACCGGCGCCTTCTTGAACGGCTCGCGATGCGGGGCCGTCGCCACCTTCTCGAGGAGGGTGAGCCAGGCCTTGACCCCCATGCCGGGATCGCGCAGGCGCCGGGTCAGCTCGTCGACGACCTCCTCCACCTTGCCCAGGGCGAGGGCGTGGTGGAGCTCCCCGGCCTTGTTCGCGGCCCGGGAGCGCAGCAGCTCGTGCACGGCCGTCCAGCCGTTGGGCGCCTGGGGGTGCCGCCTGGCGAGGCGGTCGAGCAGCAGCCGGCGCAGCACGGGGTGCATCCTCGCCGGGCCTGCGGTGACCCCGGGAAGCCAGATCGTGGTCTCACTCAGTACCGCGGCGCCGTCCCTGCCGATCGGTCTTCCCGGGCCGACCAGCTCACCCGCCTCGCGATGGTCCCGCGCCGCCGCGCACGTGATCAGATGGTCCCGCGTCTTCGCCGGGAGGCCGTCGAGGAACATGTCGAGCAGCCGTTCCCGTACGGCCCTGCCGCCGTCGACCCCGAAAGGCACGTGGTCGACCACCTTACGCAGGTCGACCGCGTGGTCACCCAGCCGGTCGCGCATCTCCTTGATCGCGCGGACCACCTCGGCCGTCGCCCCGGCGTGCCCCCGGGTGAACCGGTGTACGGCGGGCGCGATCTTCTCGGGGTCGCCGGCGTCGGCCTTTCTTACCATGGCCTTGACCTGGTCCACGGTGAGGTCGGTGAGCCGTACCGGGTAGCACCAGCGCCCTTTGCCGAGATAGTCGGCGACGCTCGCCTCGTCCGTCGTCGGGAACGGCTCGTCCGACGTCGCGTACGGCGCCACGAGAGGGCCCCGGCTGGTGGCCACCACCGTGATGGGGCTGTCCTCGTCAGAGTCGTGAAAGGCGTTTCTGAGCAGTTCGAGGAACGCTCTTCCGGACGGTGTGTCCGCGTTGTCGAGAAGTATCAGGCAATTGGAACCGCGGTCCCGGCCGTGGCGTTCGAAGTCGTCACGCAGGTCGGCGAGGAACGCCCGGAGCATGACCGCGTCGACCTGCCTTCCGCCCTGGTCGGCCGACTGCGCCAGGCGGTTGAGCTTGCGCAGCTCATCCAGGTAGTCCCTCGCGGGCCCGTGGTCCTGATGGGAGTACCACTTCGCGCCCTTCCCCAGGAGCGCGCCGGTTCGGATCCACCGGGATGCGACGCTCTTGACGAGCAGGTCGATGGCGGTACGCAAGGCCGCGTCGCCGATGCCCGGAGTGAGCGCCTTGAGCATCTGGGCGATGGAGTCCTCGAGCGTGTGCAGGTTTCTGTGCCGCGCCAGAAGGTCGCGGATCTGGGCACGGGCCGAGTCCGGGTCGGTGTGGTCGATCTCGGCTTGCAGGACCAGGCTGCCGACGATGAAACGCGGGAAGGCGATGCGGCGGCCGTAGGCGGCGCAGTGCGCCGGCGGCCGTAGGCGGCGCAGTGCGCGTTCAGGTCCTGCACCAGGAGGCTGAGCACCTTGGGGATCGGCCATTTGTCATCGGCCGGGAAACGGAGGTGCGCGTAGGGGACGTTCTGATCGAGAACTTCCACCAGCAGCTCGAGCAGGGTCGACTTTCCGCTGCCCCGGTGCCCCACGAATATGATCACGGGTGCGGGCTGCGGTGCGCTGCCGTCCCGGACCGAGAATCGGTGAACGAGTTCGATCGCCCTGCCCCGACCGTACGGCATTGGCATTCCCCCACCCTGATAACAGCAAGCCGGTGCCCAGGTCTTTCGGCCGATCAAGCGCCCGATAGGCGAATTGTGGGGGAACAGGTTAGTCAAAAGCCATGGGAATGTATAGCTCTAACATTACGGGGGTCACGCGGTGAAAGTCGTAATCGGTTATCGGGGTTACACGGAGACCGTAAAGTGGTATTATGGATATTTCGGTAATGTGCAGTTTTGTTTATTTTTATCCGATATAAGCAGGTTTGGTGCAATATTAACCGAGGGCTGCGTGGGTAACCGTGCCCGGTGGCCGGATCGGCGGGAAGGGCGGCGCCGCCTTCCGGCGGGCAGCCGCCCCGGTCGAGCCGGGTACGGCACGGCCCGCGCGTCAGCCGTACAGGTAGACGGCCCGGCCCTGCTTGCGGGCGTCACGGGCGGCGAGCAGCCGTGGCCGGACCGGCTCGGGGAGCAGCTCGGCCGCCTGTGACCAGGGGAAGAAGCCGTACTCGTCCAGCTCCTCCTCCTGCAACGTGACCTTCGCGTCAGGAGGGAGCGTGCCGCCGTCGAAGACGAAGGTGACGAGGCTGCGCGGACGGTTGCCGTCGGGCAGCTGCCAGTGCACGACGAGCAGCTCGCCGGGGGTCACGCGCAGGCCCAGCTCCTCGAAGACCTCGCGCTCGGCGGCCTGATGGGGAAACTCGGCGGCCTCCATCACGCCGCCGGGGATCGACCAGCCGGGGCGGTAGTTGGGCTTCACCAGCAGGACGCGGTCGTCGGCGTCGGTGAACAGCACGCTCGCCGAGGCGAAGTGGGCGGGCAGGGACGCGAACCAGGCGGCGGGATCGAGGGTCATCGGCACAACCGTACCGCCCGGACGGCGGCCCCCGGAGGGAGCCGGGCCGCCGCCCGGGCTGCCTGTGGCGGTACGGAGGATCAGGCGTTCGGGTCCGTCACCGTGGCGGTGGCGGTCATGACCCGGTCGAAGCCGACCTCACGCCGCGGACCGGTCATCGTGACCTGCAGGGTCTTGCGGATGTCCGCGCTGGAGGCGCCGACCCGCAGCTCCACCTGGCCGGGGTCGACCTGGCGCACGCCGGCCACGCCGGTGTACGAGGTCTGGTCGGCGTGCAGGGTGATGGTGACCTCACGGGTGGCGCCCGCCGGCAGCTCCACCCGCTGGGCGGCGACGAGCGCCTGCACCGGCCGCGCCACCTCGGCCACCGGGTCGTGCAGGTAGATCTGGACCACCTCGGAGACCGGGACGTCGGCCTCGTTGCGCAGCACCACCCGCACGTCGTACGTGCCGTCGGTCGCCCACTCGCCGGTCGGGCCGCCGGAGACCTCCACCCAGGTGGCGGGGTGGTACGACAGGCCGTGGCCGAACGGGAACAGCGGGGAGGGGTCGCTCGAGCTCACCTGGCTGCGCTGCCCCAGCGGCGCCGCGAGGTACGTCGACGGCTGCACCGGGCACTTGCCGGGGAACGAGACGGGCAGGCGGCCGGAGAAGTCGACCCGGCCCGCGAGCAGGTCGGCGAGCGCGGCCGCGCCCTCCTCGCCGGGGTAGAAGGCGCACACGGCGGCGGCGAGCCGGTCGATCTGCCGCGCCAGCTCGTACGGCCGGCCGGACATGAGCACGAGCACCACGGGCGTGCCGGTGGCGAGCACGGCCTCCAGCAGCTCCTCCTGGCGCCCGGGCAGGCGCAGGTCGGCGACGTCGCAGCCCTCGCCCGAGGTGCCGCGGCCGAACAGCCCGGCCTCGTCCCCGAGCACGGCGAGGCAGACGTCGGCATCGGCGGCCGCCCGGGCCGCGGCCGCGATGCCCTCGTCGTCCCCGCCGACCACCGGGACGCCCTGCTCGTACCGAACGTCGTAGCCGTTGGGGTCGGCGCGCAGCGCGTCGACCACGGTGGGCACCTCGATGCCGAGCTCCACCTCGGGGTGGTGCACGCCCACGTGCAGCGGGAACGAGTAGCAGCCCATCATCGCGTTCGGGGTGTGCGCGCGCGGGCCGACCACGGCGATCCGCTGCCCGGGCCGCAGCGGCAGGCCGCCGTTGTTCGCGAGCAGCACGATGCCGCGGCGGGCGATCTCACCCGCGATCGCGCGCGCCTCGGCGTCGTCGAGCGCGATGTCCTCGAAGTTCTCGTCCGCCTTGGCGGCCTCGGCGGCCTCCCGCAGTACCGCGGGCTCGGGGTCCCAGTCGGCGTCGAGCAGGCCGAGCCGGCACTTCTGCAGCAGCACCCGGCGCAGCGCGCGGTCGATGAGGGCGATGTCGATCTCGCCCGCCTGCACGGCCTGCACGAGGTCCTTGCCGAAGCAGTTGACGGTGGGCAGCTCGACGTCGATGCCCGCCTCGAGGGCGAGCCGCGCCGCCTCGGTGGGCGAGCCCGCGACGTTGTGCAGCGTCTGCAGGAACGGGATGGAGAAGTAGTCGGCGACGACCGTGCCGGTGAAGCCGTAGGTGTCGCGCAGCAGCTCGGTGAGGAGCCGGCGGTCGGCGGCGACGGGAACGCCGTCGATGTCGGCGTAGGAGTTCATCACCGAGTCCGCCCCGGCGCGCAGCGCCATCTCGAACGGCGGCAGCAGGATGTCGGCGAGCTCCCGGGGCCCGGCCGAGACGGGGGCGAGGTTGCGCCCGGCGCGCGAGGCAGAGTAGCCGACGAAGTGCTTGAGCGTGGCGATCACGCCCGCCGACTGCACGCCGCGCACGTACGCGCTGCCGATCAGGCCGACGAGCAGCGGGTCCTCACCGATCGTCTCCTCGACCCGGCCCCAGCGCAGGTCGCGGGCGACGTCGAGCACGGGGGCGAGGCCCTGGTGCACGCCGAGGCGGCGCATGGTCGAGCCGATCTTCGCGCCCATACGCTCGATGAGGTCGGGGTCGAAGGTGGCGCCCCAGACCAGCGGGTTGGGGAAGACCGGGGCCTTCCAGGCGGCGAGCCCGGTGAGGATCTCCTCGTGCACCAGGGCGGGGATGCCCCAGCGCCCGGACTCGACGATCGACCGCTGGGCCGCGGCGAGCGATGCCGCGCCCTTCACCACCGAGACGGGCCGGGTGCCGAAGGGTCGGGTGAGCTGCCCGATGCCGTCACGCACCAGCTCTTCCCAGCTCACCGTGAGCACGCCGAACTCGTGCTGGTGGGGGGCCATCTCGCCGTCTTCGTTGTCGATGCCCACCCACACTCCGTAGAGCTGGGCGACCTTTTCGGCCACGCTCATGCGGGACATGAGCGCCTCGACGCGGGCCTCGTCCGGCACGCTCGCGTCCTTCCACACCTCCGGCGACGTGCCGGTTTCTACAGCCATGATGTACTCCGTTCGGTCGGTCCAGCCGTCCGCCGTCGGGCGGGCGGGCGCCGGTGGCGGGCCGGCATCACCGCGCCGCCAATGCCAGCTCCGCCGACGCCGGTACGGCGCGGCGGTGGGCCTTGACCAGCGGGAGCGCACCGGCGGCGCCCGGCGGGGTCTGCGCGGCGGGGACGGCATGCCGTCGGCGCAGGTGCCGGACGCCGACCGGCCAGGTCACGGGCCGGTACGACGGGGCGTATTCGGAATTTGTGATCGTGTGCTGCCCGGCGCCATGCCGACCATCGCCGAGAGCCGGGCCGGGCCGGGGACGGCGGCGGGCGGCCGTGCTCGGCGAGGGTCTCGGACGCACCCGGACGCCTCGGCCGTCGGGACGGACGGTCGACGGCCGCGGAACGGTGACCGGAAGGCCGCGCCCGTGGGCTGGACGGGGCGCGCTCGTCGCGGGCGCCGGTGACGACTCGTGGTACATCGACGCGATGCCGAAGCGGACGCGCGGGCGGCGACGGCCGGGCGGCGATGCGGGGAATGCCGTGACCGCCGCGCGGTGGGCCACCGCGTCACGTGCGGTGACAGGGGGCGGCGGGGCCTGCGGTGACGGCGGACGCCGGGCGGGCCCGCGCGTTTCGCGGACACGACTCAACGGCCCGACCCGCTGGGCCGAGCCGATCGCTCCGGTACCGCCAAGGTGGACGACGCTCACCGCCGGGCCGTGACCTCGCGGGTTGCGGCGACCGCCCTCCGGAGGTCCTGACGAAACGTCCGGCGGTCTTCGTTCGAAAATTTTCGGCATTCTTTTGAAAACTTCAGCATCGCGGGAACACCGTAGAACGGCACGTCGCCGGGCGTCAAGCGGCCAAACCCTCCGGTTGACAGCGATGTCATGCCCGGCACCGGCCGGGCCGCGGATCCGAAACACACTCGCCTCCGCCGCGTGGCTTTTCGCCCGGCTCGCCCTGCGGCGGCGCCGGCCGTCCGCCGGGACGTCACGGTGTGGGGTCAGGGGGCCTTACCCGCATTGCGGAGTGCATCCGGTTTCCGGTGTTCCCCCAGTGGAAGTTTCAGGTATGGACGCCGACGTGCACGAGCCGCCGCCGGATGGCATCGAGGGCTGGGTGATCGGGCTGATGGAGGCCCTGGGCGAGCCCGGCGCCGCCATCGCCGTCGCCTTGGAGAACCTCTTCCCGCCGATCCCCAGCGAGGTGATCCTCCCGCTCGCGGGCTTCGCCGCGAACCGGGGCCACCTCAACCTGTACGCCGCGATCGCCTGGACGACGGCCGGCTCGGTCGCCGGGGCGCTCGTGCTCTACGGCCTGGGCGCGCTGTTCGGCCGCGAGCGCCTGCTCGCCGTGGTCGAGCGCATGCCGTTGCTCGGGGCCGACGACCTGCGCAAGGCCGAGGCGTGGTTCGCCCGGTACGGCCCGGCGAGCGTGTTCTTCGGCCGCATGGTGCCGCTGATCCGCAGCGCCATCTCGGTGCCCGCCGGAATCGAGCGCATGCCGCTGCCCGTCTTCCTGGTCTTCACCACCCTGGGCAGCCTCGTCTGGAACACGCTCTTCGTCCTCGCGGGCTACCTGCTCGGCGCGAACTGGCCCCTCGTGGAGCGGTACGTCGCCCCGCTCTCCACGTTCGTCCTCGTCGCCTGCGCGACGGCGCTCACCGCCTTCGTGGCCGTACGGCTCCGCCGCCTGCGCCGCGAACGACGTGCCAGACGTGCCCGGGAGGAGGCCGAAAGCGGCCCTCGGGCACATGGCTAGCGGACCGCTTTCGTCCGTGCCGGGAGCGTTCGCCGAACGGATGGGCCACGAGACGCCTGCGGTTCCGGCACATGCGGTGCAGGCGTCTTGCCGGTGAGCCCGCCTGACGATCTATGTAGTGGGTCGTCGGCGCAGCAGCTCGCGGAGTTCGGTGACCTCCGGCCACTCCTGCTGCGTCGGCGGCACGGCGCGCAGCACGAGCCGTCCGGTGTGCATGATGTGGTGGCTGCGATAGGCGGGTTCGAGGTCGTCGATGACCTTTGCCGCGTGGCGCGCTCCTTCGGCCGTTCCGCCGTTGACGATCATGCAGAGCGCTTCATGGAGCTGGACGTTCGCCCGATATTGGTAATCGCGGGTGCGGGCCAGCACGTCGTCGCGCGCGATATCCGCTTTCCGCTCGTCGCCCATGGCCGCGTAGACCCAGCTCTTGGCGAAGTGAATTTGGCTGGGTGACCAAAAGCCGAGAGGGTCTGGAGTGACGCCCTTATCCGCGACGTCGAGAAGGGTCTCGATGGTTTTCTGTGCCTGGTCGTGCCGACCGAGCACCGACAGCGCTTTGGCCTCGGTGGTCAGCAGATCAACGGAGGGCCGATCGGGACCCAGAAGTTGTTGTGCCTCCCGGACAAGGCCGAGCACGGATTGCGGTTCGCGCTGGCCGTACAAACCGTGGCCCGCCTCCTCGGCGCGGACGAGGACGCGCAGCTCGAGGTCTCCGGACGCGTCGGCGGCCTGGCGCGCCGTGTGCCACCAGCGCAGTGCCGCGCCGTGGTCGCCGAGGCGGGTGAGCGCGTTCGCCTGCACGCTGGCCAGCGCGGCGGTCACCCGCTCCAGCTCCAGCGTCTCGGCCGGTGAGGAGGCCTCCTTCTGCCGCTTGACCGTGAACAGATCGATGAGGAGATCGGCGGCCACCTGCGCGGGCGGGCGGGTGCGCAGCGCGTACAAATGATCGACGCATGCCCGTTCCCAGTCGGTGATGCTCCGAAAATCATTCGCATAAGACGCGGCGATTGCCTGGCGCACGGATTCACCGGAGATACCGAGCGCGCCGATTCCGGCGCCCACCGCGGCGAGCCGTAAAACCTGGCGGCGTTCCGTGGCGGCCTCCTTTCCCCCGGAGCCTTCCTTGACCAGGGTACGCAGCCGCTCCACCTCCATCGCAAGAGCGTGGAGGGCGACAATTCTGCCCCCGGCCCCATAGAAATCGTCGAGCCGCCGTACGTTGTCCGGATGGGGACGGGTGATACCGCGTTCCCATTTCGACAGGTCGCCGTCGTCGCAGTAGACCTGGCGCGCGACCTCGCGCAGGCTGAGGCGGTGGACCTGCTCGCGCTGGTGGCGCAGTTCCGCGCCGAGCAGGTGCCAGGGCGATCGTGCCGGGTCGACGTGCTCGGAGATGAAACGCACCGCTGCCTCCCGTCCGCTGCCGATCACTGGGTGCCGCCACCCCAGATGTGAGGCTCTTTGCGGTTCCGGAGCCTCACCCGATGATGACTCTCCGTAAAGGCATGTTCACGATACTCACTCGATCGGGTCTGCGGGCCGTAAACGACCATCCGTACGCCCTCGGCGTAGCCCCGGCCGGATCGGGTGGATCGGCAGCGCAGTGAGCCGAGGTGCACGTTCCGCGCCACGTGCCCTCACTACCGATAGGGAGAACCGAATGCCCCTGGTGCCCCCGCATGACGCGGAGGATCCGGCCGGCGCGACCTCACCGGCGGGCGGCGGCAGGCGTACGGCCTGCTGGGACCTGCCCGCCGAGCCGTCCATCGTGCGCAAGGCCCGCGAACTGACCCGGACCACACTCCTCGGCTGGGGCCATCCCCGCCTGATCGGCGACGTCGTGCTCATGGTCGACGAGCTCGTCGCGAACGCGGTCACCCACGGACGGCCACCGGTCCGCCTGTCGCTACGCCTCGAACCCCGCCCCGCCCCCGGGCACGCCGTCGTGGTCGGCGAGGTCACGGACGGCGACCCGCGCCTGCCCGAGGTGCGCGAGGCCGATCACCTCGGCGAGGGCGGCCGCGGCCTGTGGATCGTGCGCCACCTCGCCGACGAGTTCGGCGTCCGCCCGACGCCCCAGGGGAAGGCGGTGTGGTTCGCCCTCGCGGTCCACGCCGGGCCGTCCGGCGAGCGGCCGGGCCGCTAGCTGGTTCGGCGATCCGGAGGAGGAACCCCGGCCGGACGCGCCCGGTGTGCGGCGGTACGGCGACGCGCCGCCGTGCCGTACCGGCCGCCGAGGGCGTGCGGTGTGGACCGGCCGGGTCAGCCGGCGGGAAGGCCGTCCGGCGCGGGAAACTGCTGGGCGTCGATCGTGGCCCGCTCGGCCTCGGTGAGGCCCGCGGCCGCGAGGATGGCCTGGACCGCCGCGTTCTTGCCCTGGATGTAGTCGTCGATGGTGGCGGCGGTGCGGGCGGCGCGCTTCTTCGCCTCGGCGTACCGGGCGCGGAGTTCGGGGTCGGCGCGCAGGGTGTCGCGGACGGCGAGGTGGTTGCGGAGCGCCAGGGAGCCGTCGACGACGACGTAGGTGTGGGTCGGGGCGAGGCGTTCGGGCTCCTGGAACGCCCAGCGCTGCGGGATGCCGCGCTCGCCCAGCGGGGTGAAGCCGAGGCCGACCAGCACGTTCGAGGCGGCCTCGACGTGCTCCTCGGCCACCACGATGTCGCAGTCGATGATGGGCTTGGCGGCCAGGCCGGGTACGGCCGTGCTGCCGACGTGCTCGATGGCGATCACGGGGACGCCCGCGGCCCGCATCGCCTCGCCGTACTCCTTGCGCAGTGCCTCGAACCGGGCGGGCCAGGCGGGGTCGTGGTCGACTACCAGGATCACGGGTGGGACCCTATGCGACCCCGGCGGGGACGGGCACCGCCCGTTCGCCGGCGAGCGGAGAGGCCGGTACGTCGTCCGTAGCGTGCCGTGGAAATGTCCCACCACCCGGCGCGGAGTCCTACCCTGGGGGGTACCAGAAAGGGGGTGCCGGGTGGAGATCGACAAGTATGCGTTGGCCGACGTCGTGGTCCGCCTGCGGCGAGCACAGGGGCAGATCGGCGGCATCATCCAGATGATCGAGGACGGACGGGACTGCGCCGAGGTGATCACCCAGCTCGCCGCGGTCTCCCGCGCCCTGGACCGCGCCGGCTTCAAGATCATCGCCACCGGCCTGGAGCAGTGCGTGAAGCGCGAGGACGCAGACCCCCAGCAGGCCGAGGTGGACCTGGCCAGGTTGGAGAAGCTCTTCCTCGCCCTCGCCTGACGGCCCGCCGTACCGACAAAGCCGCCTCCCGCCGCGGCGCGTGCCACGGCGGGAGGCGTACGGCGTCACACCTGGCGGGTGAGGCGGAAGGACGGCCTGCCCTGGGTGCTCACGTCGGCGTCGAGGGTCTTGTCCTCGACGATGCGCGCGGCCTCCGGGGAGAGGAAGACGCGCACGTCCTCGCGCGCGACCACCTCGTCGCCGGCCTGCGGTCCGCTGGTCAGCGACAGCTCGAGCGACCCGGGGTCGCTCTCCACGGCGGCTATGCGCATCCCGGCGTTCTGCGGGAGGTCCTCACCGACCAGAAGGTCGCGAATGGCCTGAACGGCGTCATCGGTCAGCGTCAGCACTACTGACTCCTTCGAGCTTGGTTGCGGGTTGCGGATCTCGGAATCGGTCGCCGTGTTCGGGCGGTCGCCGGTCCCGTGGCGAACGGCGTGATCGTGATGGATCGTGCGGCCCTTCGCCGTCGTTCCTTATTTCTGTGTCCCCCTCCGCGTGCCCCCAGGGCGGCGGGGCAAACACCCTCGCCGGGGCTCCGTACGGCACGGCGTCCGGCCGCGCGGGCCGTTACGAACGGGGCGGCCCGGGCAGATGGCGGTTGACCGAAGCTCGGGGAGACGTCGTGAGCAGGAACATGCCGGAGCCCGATCCGCACTCGCGGTTCGAGGACGAGGGCATCCCGGATCTGCAGAGCGGGACGCCGGAGCAGCAGTGGGCGGTCGACCCGCAGGAGGAGCCGATCCCCGCCGACCGGCCGATCGCCGTCGACGACTTCGGGCTCACGGCCGAGGAGCAGCGCGAGGGGGAGCCGCTCGGGGCGCGGCTCGCCCGCGAGGTGCCGGAGGAGCAGCCGATGTTCGGCCCGGACGAGGTGGGCGGCGGCATGCGGCTGCCGGAGGAGACCGGGGAGGGCGAGGAGGAGCGCAGCCCCTGGTCCGACGAGATCGAGCTTGAGCCCGGCGAGGGCCGCGAGGACGAGTGGCCCGCCCAGCCCGAGGAGCCGTCGGGCGCGGTCTGGGACGAGCCGCGGCGCGCCGGCCGCCTCGTCGCCCCCGACGAAGGGGTGCGCGGCGACGACGAGCCGGACGAGATCGCCGCGGAGGTCGGGCCGGACGCGGGCGGCTTCAGCGCCGAGGAGGCGGCGATGCGGGTGGAGCCGGAGTAGAGCCCTGTCACGGGACGGCCCCGGCGGACGAGCGCCGCCGGGCAGGCCCGCGGCCCGGCCGGATCCGGCCCGTTGTGGCCGGTCACGGCCGCCGCGGGCCGTGCCGTACCTGGGGTTCTCCGCTGTCGCGGCCTGGTCGCGGCGGCGCGGGCTGCGCGGGGCGGCCACTACCCTTCCCTGTGTGGCAATGGACGTGACGGTGGTGGTCCGCTATCGCAAGGCCGTGACGTACGGCGTGCACGCGCTGCTCGCCGCGATGGACACCGCCGGGCTGGACTGCGAGACGCTCCTCGGCGAAACGGTCGAGCAGACCGCGGCGCACATCGCGTCCGCCAAGGCCGACCGGGTGCTCGTGCTGTGGTCGTTCTACTCGCCCGACGCCGAGAAGATGGCCGAGGAGCTCGCCGCGGTCCGCGCGCTCGCCGACGGCGACCACGTGCTGCACATCGCCGGGGGCGTGCACGCGACCGCCGAGCCGCAGCACGTCCTCGACCTCGGCTGGGACCTCGCCGCGATCGGCGAGGGCGAGTCCACGATCATCTCGCTCGTCACCGCGCTGCGCGAGGACACCCCGCTCACCAAGGTGCCCGGGCTGGCCCTGCGCGACTCCGACGGCGTCGCCCTGCGCACCCCGCCCGCCCCGCAGCCGCCGCTCGACACGTTCCCGTCCTTCCCCAACCGGCGCCGCCACTTCGGCCCCATCGAGATCACCCGCGGCTGCCGCTATACGTGTCGCTTTTGTCAGACACCGTTCATGTTCGGCGGGAAATTCCGCCACCGGTCGCCCGCGAGCGTGCGCGAACACGTGCGCTGGATGGCCGAGCACGGGCTGCGCGACGTCCGCTTCATCACGCCCACCTGCCTGTCGTACGGCTCGCCCGGTCCCGACCCGGACCTCGACGCGGTCGAGGAGCTGCTCGCCACGGTCCGCGAGGAGCTGCCCCCGAACGGCCGCATCTTCTTCGGCAGCTTCCCGTCCGAGATCCGCCCCGAGCACGTCACCCCCGAGGCGATGCGGCTGCTCAAGCGCTACGTCGCCAACGACAACGTGATCATCGGTGCGCAGTCCGGCTCCGACCGCCTGCTCACCGCGGCCGGCCGCGGCCACGGCACCCGGCCGGTACGCGACGCGGTGCGCATCGCCGTGGAGCACGGGTTCCGCGTCAACGTCGACTTCATCTTCGGCATGCCCGGCGAGACCGAGGAGGACCTGCAGGCCTCCCTCCGCTTCGCCGCCGAACTGGCCGACCTCGGCGCCCGCATCCACACCCACACCTTCATGCCGCTCCCCGGCACCCCCTGGCGCGACGCCGAGCCCGCCTTCATCCCCCTCCACGCCATGCGCGAACTCGACCGCCTCGCCCAGCGCGGCTCCGCCTACGGCCACTGGCGCCGCCAGGCCGACCACGCCGTCCGCCTCGCCGAAACCGCCAAGGCCTACCCCCGGCGGATACGGCGCCGCCGTACCCAGGGCTGAGCCGTACCGCGAGCCCGCTCCGGCCGGCGACGAGCCCGGATGTCAGCGGAGCCGCTCGCCCAGCTCGATCACCTCCGGACGCTTCGGCCATCTGCGGAGCATCCGCAGATGTAGCCCGCCGAGCCGTGCCAGCAGCCGGTGCCGCACCCGTCCGGTGCGCGATCGCCGCCGCCTGCCCGGCCGCGTCACACGCCTGTCCGGCCTCGCCCGCCTGGAACAGGGCGAACGCGAGGTGATAGAGGTACTCGGCCGCCCACGCCGACTCCCGTGCGTCCCCAAGCCCGGCGAGCCCGGCGGACAGGTGGCGGATCGCCTCGGCGTTGAGCCGCTCGTCGTCGCGGCCGAGCAGCCGGTACACCCATCCGCGCTCGAGCAGGTAGAACGGCGCGGAGTAGTAGTAGATCCACGGCGGCGTGTCATCCCGATGGTCCTCGACCGCGGCGGCGAGTTCGGCGGCCTCGGCGAGCAGGCGCTCGGCCATCGGGTCGCCGATCACCGCGAGGGCGCGCGCCTCCTGGTGGGCGTCGTACGCGCGCTGCCCGATCCACACCGCCGGAGACCGGCGGGCCGCGCGGGAAAGGCCGGCGGCCGGACCCATCCGGCCGAGCAGGAACGCGAGGTGGCCCTTGAAGCTGAGCACGGTGGCCGCCATCGTCGGGTTCCCGGACTCGGCGGCCCACTCTGCGGCCCGGTCGAACCACCGCCGCGCCTGCTCGGCGTCACCGGTGCTGGTGTGCAGCCACCCGAGGAACTCCGCCCACTGGGAGGCGACGTCGACGAGCGGGAGCCGTACCGGGCCGCGGGCGTCGACGACAAGGCCCTCGATGGTGCCGAGCTGGGCGGCGACCGGTGCGAGCAGCGGACCGGACCCGATGGCGTCCTCCGCCCGGCGCTGCGCGGCGAGGATCTTCGCGAGCGCGTCCACCACCGCCCCATCGAGGCGGGAAGGACGGCGTACGGCGAGCATGAGGCGTTCCTCGTCGTCCGGAGTGAGCCCGCCGTCGGACGCGTCGTCCGGCACTCTCCACCGGCCGTCGGGCGGGACGAGGGCGACCGGCTCTCCGTCCGCCCCCAAGGCCGCGTCGACGCGCTCGGCCAGGTGAGGGGTGGCGCGTTTCCGCCCATTGAGGACCTTGGACAGATACCCGGGGTCGTAATTGATCTGCTGTGCGAGCCGACGCAGGGAGATCCCACGCTCACGCATGAGGGCACGCGCACGCTTGCCGAAGGTCTCCATCCACCTGCCCTGCCTGACGCGGGTGTTGCCCTCCGACCGTTGCCGATGAGAGGCCAACGGTCAACGGCTCCACCGTAGCCCACGACGTAGCTGCCTGCAGTCAATCGATTACGAACGCGGAATCGGTTCTCCGGCGACGACCGCCCGGCGCGCGCACCACCGGCCGAAGCCTCGACCTTCCGCCTGCACCGCCCTCGTGTTTCGACCGCCGCCGATAGGCGGCCGGCGGTCAAAGCGGGAAAGTTTCATCGGCCCGGCCAATCCACGCCATCGAATTCGCACATGTGGCCGAATGCAACCGGCGATGCGTAGGGCTTCATCCCGGCCACGGCTTCGATGCCCCTTACGGGCGTTGGATCTGCGTGACGTCGGGCCGTCACCGCCTGATCCCGGATCGTGCCCTTTGTTGAGGCTACGGCCATTGCTGAAACTTTAGGAGATCTCCCCCGAATGGGGGTACCAAGATCTGTGGTGGGTCGGCTGGATGAGCAAGATCACTTTCGCGTAAAGGTCATTGCCCGGGTTGATCGCAATGCTTAGACTCAAGATTAAAGATCTTGATCAATGGTGCCAACCATGTCGAACGACTTCAGATGGTGCTCTTGGAGCTGTCGGGCAAAAAACCGATCGTCGCCGTATAAGTCGTTACAAATAAGTCGGTGTGGCACAACCTTATATCGGACGAACATTGTCCTTGCAGGCCATTATGTGTACGGTTGAATTGTAAGGTCAGGCGAACGCGAGGATTTCGTATGGACACACCCCGCGCTTGGGAGGCGAACGCCTCGGCATCCTTCTTACAGCGGCTGGGTAAGTCACCCGAGGAGCTTGGTGTCACGGGAGGCCGTGACGGCTGTCCCGACATCTGGGAACTGGACAACGGCGACATCGCCGTAATCGGTCGCGACCTCACCGAGGCCTACCGATCCCGGCTGCCCTCCGGCGTGCACATCGCCGCCGACGAGAGGCTCGTGGTCATGCCGCGCCAGACGATCGTAGCGGCCAAGAGGGATATTCCCGATGCCTAAGTCACCGGCGCTCGACAGGTCCCTGGGGTCACGCCTGTCGCTCGACGCCTATCGCCGGGAGTTCCGGACGCGGCAATGGGAGATCCGCGGCCAGGAGTCGTGGAAACTCGAGCGACAGCAGCATTTCAAGGAGCCGGGTTTTCCCAGTTGGGAGGCGTTCAACCGAGGCGATTGGAGTGAGGCGCTCACTCTGATCGAGGCGGAACGCGACTATCTCTACGAGTTCTCCGCACAAGCCGCGCGTCTGGGGATCGACCTTTACCGCGTGCGTGTGGTGGAGGAGCCACTCGATCCCTACCTCCAATGGGAGCTCCATCTCCTTCGCCTACGTGAAGAATGCGGAGAGCTCATCAGAGTCGTGGGTCCGGAGGACGTCGCGCCGTACGAAAGCGCCGGACGCCTGCCGGAAGTGGTCACGCTGGGCGACTCCCTCCTTTACGAGGTGCTCTACGACGATGACGGCGTTCTTGACGGCGCCATCAGATACTCCGACCGTGAAACCGTGAACCGCTGGACCTCGTTCATACGTGATCTCTATGCAAAGGGCGAGGAGCTGCATCTGTACTTCGACCGCAAGATCGCAGCCCTGACCCCGCCGGTCTGAGGAATGCGGTCACGGAGGAGACCAGGAGGTGCGGACAGACGAACGATCCCAGGAAGAACCGGATCGGTCACTTAGCCCGATGACCCGTTCCGAGATGTCGGGATCGGCGAGCAACGTGGTGCAGGCGGGCACGATCGATGGCGGTATTCACTTTCACCATGCCGGCCCCGCCGTACCGCCGACGCCGCGGCAGCTCCCCGGCGGCGTACGAGGTTTCGTCGACCGGTTATCCGAGTCCCGGCGTCTGGATGCGGTGCTGTTTTCCAACACCGCCACGGACCCGCCTTCGGTGTCGCTGGCGGTGATCGCGGGCACCGCGGGTGTGGGCAAGACGACCTTCGCCCTGCACTGGGCGCATCAGGTAAAGGATTGCTTTCCTGACGGGCAGCTCTATGTGAACCTTCGGGGCTACGACCCGGGGGAGCCGGTGAGCCCGCAGCAGGCCCTTGGACGATTTCTCGTCGCGCTCGGTGTCTCCCCGCAGGCGATCCCGACCGATGTCGACGCGGCCGCCGCGCTGTACCGGTCACTGCTCGCTGGACGGCGCATGCTCATCGTGCTGGACAACGCGGCGACCGCTGCGCAGGTCAGGCCACTGCTGCCGGGAGCGCCGGGCTGCCTCGTCCTGGTGACCAGTCGAAGCCGCCTCTCCAGCCTCGTGGTCCGCGAGGGCGCACACCGGGTCACCTTGGGCGTGCTGCAGGAGGACGACGCCGTCGAGCTGCTCCGTGTGGTCACCGCCGGTTATCGCTCCCAGGACGATCCGGCGAAGCTGGCCGAGCTCGCGCGGCTGTGCGCCCGGCTACCGCTCGCCCTGCGCATAGCCGCCGAGCGGGCCGCCAGCCGGCCGTGGATGCAGCTCGACGAACTCATCGCCGACCTGCGCAGCGAGTCGGGGCGCTGGGACGCGCTCACCGCCGAGGAGAGCGAAGGGGAGGCGGTGCGAACCGTGTTCGCCTGGTCCTACCGCGCGCTCCCGGCGGACACCGCGCGCCTGTTCCGGCTACTGGGTTTGCATCCCGGAGCGGAATTCGGCGCTCCCGTCGTCGCCGCCATGGTCGGCACGAGCGTGACCTCGGCCCGACACAAATTGGACACATTGGTCGGAGCGCATCTGTTGGAAAATCACTCGTCTGGCCGTTATCAGTTCCACGATTTGCTACGCAGTTACGCCACGGATCAGGCCAACCTCGAGGAGACTGCGGAGGACCGTCGCGCCCATCTGCGCCGGGCACTGGAGTGGTATCTGCGGACGATGGACGCCGCGCAAGGTTTCCTCAATCCGGGCGAGGCCCATGTTCCGCTTGATCCACCGGAACCAGGGTTGGAGCCGCTGCGGTTCGACACCTACCGGGATGCGCTGGAGTGGTACGAGACCGAGCGGCCGAACCTCGTCGCCGCAACGCGGGCTGCCGCGGCGAACGGAATGCCCGACATCGCATGGAAGCTCGCGGTCGCGCTGCGTGCGGCCTACATGCGCTTCAATCCCTTCGACGACTGGATCACCACGTCAACGATCGGCTTGGACGCCGCGAGGCGGCTGGGCGACCGGGAGGCCGAAGCCGAGTTATTGGAAAGCCTGGGCATGGCCTACACCCAGTCGCACCGGCTGGCGAAAGGGCTCGAATACCACACCGCGGCCCTCGAGCTGCGCCGTGAGCTGGGCAACCGCATGGCCGAAGGGCTGTCCCTGAACGCCATCGGGCTTATCCACCTCAGAAGCCGCGATCTGGTGCAGGCGGGCGCCATGTTCGAGAGCGGCATGGCGATCTTCCGAGACCTCGATGAGCCCTTCTGGGCGGCGGTGACCGCCGCCAACCTCGCCGAGGTGCGCGCCGAACTCGGCATGCCGGACGAGGCCGAGCCCTTGGTACGGCAGGCGCTGGATCTGTTCGTCGCACGCGGCGACCGGGGTGGGGAGGGGAACGCGTTACGCATCCTCTCGCTGATCGCTCGGCAACGCGGCGAACTCGAGAGGGCGCAGGAGCATATCGACCGGGCCGTCGCCATCGCACGGGAACATCAGAACGCCGTCTGGGAGGGTTACTGGCTGCTCGAACTCGGCATGGTGCACCTTGCACGCGGCAACGCGCCGGACGCCCTTGTAGCTCTCCGGCGTTCCGCCCAGCTGCACCGAGAACTCGGAGACCGGGCACGTGAGGCGCAGGCGTGGAACGCGACCGGCCGTGCCTACCGCGAGATGGGACGGCCGGAGGAGGCGATCGAATTTCATCGGCGTGCCGCGGCCGTGCACAACGAGCTGGGCGACCAATGGCGGCTCGGGGTGGCGTTGGGGGATCTCGCCATCGCCCAGCACCTCGCGGGCGAGGTGGATGCGGCCGTGGAAAACGGGCGTCGCGCCTTGGAGATACTCGCCTCCTACGAGGATCCGCAGACGCGATCCGTTCGCTCCCGGGTGGCGGAGCTGCTCGGGGAGGCGTCATAGCCACGGCATGGGCCCGGGGGATGGGTGTGGGCTGTGCGGTACGGCCGTGCCGGGGTCACGTGGACGCGCCGAGGCGGGTCGGGGGTTGGTCGTGGGCTGCGCCGGCGGGTGGGGCAGGGGTGGGGCAGGTCAGGCGGGCCCAGACGATCTTGCCGCCGGTCGGGGGCCAGCGGACGCCCCAGGCGCGGCTCAGGGACTCGACGAGCCAGAGGCCGCGGCCGCCCTCGTCGAAGAGGTCGACGTCTCGTCGCTTGGGGATCTCGTAGCGGGGGTCCCAGACCTCGACGACGAGTTCGCCGTCGTCGAGGAACAGGCAGAGGCACACGTGATCGGGGCGGTCGGATGGCTCCGGGGCGTCGCCGTCGCAGGGCAGTAAGGTTGTCGCCTTTATCGCGTTGGTGAGTATTTCGCTGACGACCACTTCGGCGTCGTCCACGACGGCCGGCACTTCCCATTTCTGCATGAGGGTGCGCGTATGGACACGCGCGGTCGCGACCGATGACGTCATCGCCGGGAGGGCGACACAGCTCACGAATTGACCGTTGACGTCCCCACCGAACCCGTTCACGAGATCTCCTACCTGAGACGCCGGGCCGCAACCGGGCCCGGCAACCCGCTGCTCGCGGTCATGCGGCCACTATGGGGTGATCGCCTCTTTTGGTGGCCCGCTAACCTCGGATCTGGGCCTGCGGATACGAAATTTGGGTAAGTTATCCATACGTCTCAGGAATTGGCGCGCAGGATGAAATGCGGTTTCCGGCCGCCGCCGGCAATATACGCGCCAGTGGCGCGGATGTTCGGCGTACAGGGCAGGGCATTGTTTTTCAGCGGAAGGTCAGCCGCGGTTGAGCCGTGGGTCCGGATGACGAGACAGGCGGTCCACGAAGGTCAAGACTTGGCTTTCATGACGATGCCGCCGGCGCTCGTCGAGCCACCGGCGGAGCGGCCGCGGGGATCGGCGGCACCGGCTTGTGCCGGGGAAGGCTCCGGCTTGTCTCGGGGAAGACGTGTCGTTTGGGCGAAGGACGCGGTCGGCCGCTCATCGTGACGTGAAGGTCATGCCGATCTCGACGTGGTCGGCCGGACGACGCTGGGCGGCTCGGGGCGCCGGTCGGCTTCGTTGGGTTACCGAGGCGACGCCGCCGCGTCGTACCTCTCCAGGACCTGGCGGCAGAAGTGGGCGAGGTTCGGCCGCAACGCCTCGTCGGGCGTGAAGGCCGCCAGTTCCTCTCCCTCGGTCAAGGTCGGCTGCTCGGGCGTCAGCGGCGTGTGCACCTCGAAGAGCGTCAGCAGTCGGCCGTCGCCGCAGGTGTCCACGAGCCGCCAAAGCGGGCGGGCATCGAACTCGACCAGTCCGAGCTCCTCCTCGAGCTCGCGTATGAGCGCCTCGGCGGGGGACCCGCCGTCTTCGATCGCGCCGCCGAACAGCGACCAACGGCCTGGATTCGGAATGCCGGGCTTGTCGTCCCGGAGATGGAGCACGATGCCGGAAGGGCTGATGACCAGGGCCACGGCACCCTCGGCGGTCGCCGCGCGGGCGGCTTCCTCATGTTCCGGCCCAAGGAAGGGCGGCGGGACAAGGTCCTGCACGGCGTCCTCCGGTCGAAGATCGGCCGAGGGTGTGGCGGTTCGGCTCGGCTGCGCGCCAGGCCGTGGCCTCGCGAGCAAATCGATCATCGGCGATAGAACGTCTGGCGCATGTGGCCCGCGCCGTCGGAAGAATGTGAGCTTCTGTCCCGGTATCGCCGCGTTGTATCTCGGGCCGCGAACCCGGGACGTATGGCCGATGACAGGTGAGTACGGCCCCACCATGTGCCGGGCGGAGGAGTGCGCTGATCGGCCGGGCAGGCCGTCCCGGCGGCGGGTCCCCGGCACGCGGAGGTCCGGCCGAGGACACGGAAGGCCGCCCCCACGCGGGGACGGCCTTCCGGGTGGATCTAAGTGACGATCAGCCGGTCTCCATGGGGAGGGACGGGTCGGACGTCCAGTCGTTCAGGGAGCCGTCGTAGACGGCCACGTCGGTACGGCCGAGCCGGGCGAGGTCGAAGGCGACGAAGGTGGCGGCGATGCCTCCGCCGCAGTAGGTGATGACGCGCTTGCCCTCGTCGAGGGTGCCCTTCTCGGCGAACAGGTCGCGGACCTCGTCGGTGCCGCGGATGCGGCCGCTCTCGTCGGCCAGGTCGAGGAACGGGATGTTGACGCTCGACGGGATGCGGCCCCGGCGCGGGTAGGCGTTCGACTCGCCGCGGAAGGTGGCGGGGTCGAGCGCGTTCACCAGGACGACGTTCTCGTCGTTGATCGCCTTGGCGACGGTGTCACGGTCTGCGAGCAGCTCGGGACGCCGCCGGGCGACGAACGTGGCCGCGGGGCGGGTCTCCACGCCGCTGCGGGTGGGGTAGCCGGCCGCCTTCCAGGCGGGCAGGCCGCCGTTGAGGACCGACACCGCGTCGAAGCCCTCCAGGCGGAGGTTCCACCACAGCCGGGTCGCCCACATGTTGGCGCCCTGGTCGTACACGACGACGTGCACGTCCGGGCCGACGCCGAGCGCGCCGATCCGGGCGGCGAAGGTCTCGCTGTCGAGCACGGTCATCGGCACGGCCGCGTTCGGGTCGGAGAAGTCGTTGAGCAGGTCGGCGAAGACCGCGCCGGGGATGTGCTCCTGCTCGTACGTGGCGCGACCCGAGGTGAGCCTGTGGTCCGTGCCCTCCGGGTCCATGTGCAGGAACGTGGTGGCGTCGATGATCACAAGCCGCGGATCGTCGAGCCGGGCGTGCAGCTCCTCGGGCTCGACCAGGAGCGAGGGTACGGTCAATTTCCCACTTCTTTCTGGAACGAACGGTGGTCGGGCGGCCGATCACGGGACGTGCTCGGCCCAGCTGGTGCGTGGACGCTAAGGCTGTACCCAGCTAAAACTGTATAACCTACCAATTTGGTGGATATATCGCAGGGGGTGAAAAGCCGCCTACGCCCTGATCGTATGTGGTGACCTGGACGGCGGGTATGCGAGCCTCCGATCCCGGTCGAGGCGACGCGGCCCCGCGCCGGGGCCGCCGGGCGGCGGTCTGCCGGGTCCGAGGTGATCTGTGACCATCCGCGGGCCGGTGCCGTCTTCTGGGGCGTGTACGTTTCACCTCGCACGCGGAGGCGATCATCCGCACCGGCATCGAAGAGCTGTACCGGGACCACTGGCCCCTGGTGTGCGGTTACCCGCTGCGCCGTACCCGAGACCCCCACCTCGCCGAGGATCTCGCGCAGGAGACCTTCGTCAAGGCCACCCGTGCGCTGCTCGGCCGGTGCGGCGGGTCACCGGCCGCCTGGCTGCTCAGTCGCGCGGTCCTCGCCAGGCTGTCCGAGGCCATGAACGCGCTCGTCGTCGTGGAGTTCGCCACCCCGCTCGACGCCTCCCGGCTCGCCGATTTCGCGCGCCGGTACGGCTCGTGCCCGGAGCTCGTGGTCTACGAGAGGCGGCCCCGCGCGACCCCCATCACCTGGGGCGGCCACATGACGCCGAGCACCTCCGAGCCGCGGAGCGGCGCCTGCCACGGGCTCGTGCCGCACGAGCTGGAGAACTTCCGGCGCTGGACGGCGTCCCTGCGCGAGCACGACGACGCCAACCTGCGCCGGTTCGGCCTCGACCTGAGCAGGCTGCGCGCCGCCGCAACCGCGGGCCGGGCGTACGGGTACGTGGACCGGACCGTCTCGGTCGCCCGGGCGCGGAAGATGCTCGACGATCCGTCGGCCGCGACCGTCCGGGTCGTGGACGTCGCCTTCGATCTGGAGCTCTGAGCGGCGGCCGCGCCCGAGCACGCCGCCCGGGAACGGCAACGAGGGCCCCGCCATTGGTTGTCGCGAGGCCCTCGACGCGTGTGCACCGGTGTGCGTGTCGCCTCGCGGCGAAGGCTCAACGCGGCTCCAGCCGAACGGTATTCCGCGAAGGCAAATGGGTGAGGCCCGGGGACACTGGGCACACCGGCCACGATGTAGAGAACCAACGACGGCGGCCCGATGTTCCCGAGCCGCCATGAATTTTTTGGGCCGCCCGGTACGGCAGGGCCGTCCGGGCCGTGGGCGGCAGGTTTGCGGGCCGTACCGGGGATAGGGGGAGGGCGCCGAGCCGAGCGCCGGGAGCCGGCGCCGAAAGGAGCCCGAGATGCCCGCGAGGGAAGAGTTGCCGTCCACGCTGCGACGGTCGCCGAAGAAGGCCCAGGACACCTGGATCAAGGCGCACGACTCCGCCGTGGAGACCTACGGCGAGGGGCAGCGCGCCCACCGCACCGCGTTCGCCGCGCTCAAGCACTCGTTCGAGAAGGTGGGCGACCACTGGGAGCCCAAGGCCGCGAAGGGCCCGTCCGACGCCCAGGCGCGCCGGGGCACGCCGCGCCAGGGCAGGACGGCCGAGGGCGTGAACGCGAACGCCACCAAGGAGCACCTCTACAAGACCGCCGCCCGCCTCGGCGTGAAGGGCCGCTCGAGGATGACGAAGGGCGAGCTCGTCGAGGCGATCAAGAAGGCGAACCGCCGGGCCACCGCCAAGGCCCGCTGAGCCCCGCCCGACGCGCGGCGGTCGCGACCGGGGCGAACCACGTGCCGCCCACCGGTGGCTCACTGACGGCCCCGGCCGTACGGCGCGACGCGGTCAGCGGGCCGCCAGGGCGTACAGGTCGTGGACCGCCCGGCGGATCGCACCGCGGTCGATGCCGGCGTCCTCGAGCTGCTCGCGGCTCGTGGCCGAGCCGGGCATCGCCCGTACGGCGAGCCTGACCACCTTGGCGTCGGTCTCCGCGAGGGCCTCGAGCACGGCGTCGCCGAGGCCGCCCTCGGGCCAGTGGTCCTCCACGGTGAGGACGCGGCCGGTGTGCTCGGCGGCGGTGCGGATCGTGGCCGCGTCGATCGGCTTGACCGAGTACGCGTCGATCACCCCGGCGGCGATGCCGTCCGCGGCCAGGGCGTCGGCCGCGGCGAGCGCCTCGTGCACGGTGATCCCGGCGGCGACGATCGTCACCGCGTCCCGGCCGGAGCCGCGGAGCACCCGGCTGCCGCCGACCGGGAACCGCGTGCCCGGCGGGTAGATCACCGGCGTGGGGTTGCGGGTGGTCCGCAGGTAGCACACCCCGGAGAGGCCGGCCATCGCGGCGGTGAGCGCCGCGGCCTGGTTGGCGTCGCACGGGTACAGCACCGTGCTGCCGTGGACCGCGCGGAACGCGGCGAGGTCCTCCAGGCCCATCTGGGACGGGCCGTCGGGCCCGATGGAGACGCCCGCGTGTGAGCCGACCAGCCGCAGGTCGGCCCGGCTGACCGCGGCCATCCGCACGAAGTCGTACGCACGCGCCCAGAACGCCGCGAACGTCGCCGCGAACGGGATCCACCCCCGCCGCTGCATGCCGACCGCGGCGGCCGTCATCTGCTGCTCGGCGATGTAGAACTCGAAGAACCGCTCGGGATGGGCGGCGGCGAACGCCTCGGTGCGGGTCGAGTCGGCGACCTCGCCGTCGAGCGCGACCACCTCGCCGCGCGCCGCCCCGAGCGCCGCCAGCGCCGCCCCGAACGCGTCCCGCGTCGCCACCTGGGCGCCGACCTCGTACTCGGGCGGCCGGTACGGCCCGCCGGGGAAGCGGTGCGGCTCCCGCGACGACCGCGGCGGCGCCACGGACACGGTGAGGTGCCGCTCCCCGCCGAGCTCGGCGACCGCCTGCCCGGCGTCCTCGAGCGGCTTGCCGTGGAAGCCCTCGCGGTCCTCGACCGCCGCCACGCCCCGGCCCTTGCGGGTGCGGGCGAGCACCACGGCCGGCCTGTCGCTCCGCGCGGCCTCCCGGTAGGCGTGGTCGATCGCGTCCAGGTCGTGGCCGTCGATCTCGATCGTGTGCCAGCCGAACGCGCCGAACCGGGCCGCGTACGCGGCGGTGTCCCACCCGTGGCGGGTGGGCCCGCGCTGGCCGAGCCGGTTGACGTCGACGATCGCGGTGAGGTTGCCCAGCCCTTCGTGCCCGGCGTGCTCGGCGGCCTCCCACATCGAGCCCTCGGCGAGCTCGCCGTCGCCGCACAGCACCCACACCCGGTACGGCAGGCGGTCGAGCCGCCGCCCGGTGAGCGCGAGCCCCACCCCGACCGGCAGCCCGAAGCCGAGCGAGCCGGTGGCCACGTCCACCCAGGGCAGCCGCGGCGTGGGATGCCCCTCCAGCCGGCTGTGCCGGGCGCGGAAGGTGAGCAGCTCCTCCTCGCCGATCGCCCCGGCCGCCTTGAGCATCGCGTACAGCAGCGGCGAGGCGTGGCCCTTGGAGAACACCAGGTGGTCGTTGCCGGGATCACCGGGGTCGTGGACGTCGTACCGCAGGTGCCGGGCGAGCAGCACGGCGATCAGGTCGGCGGCCGACAGCGAGGAGGTGGGGTGGCCCGAGCCCGCGGCGGCGGACGCGCGCACCGCGTCCACGCGGAGCTGCGCCGCGAGCTCGCTCGGCCGGTGCGGGTCCTGGACGGCCATGCGCCGTCACTCCTTCGTCAGGTGTGCCCCGGGCGTCACGGCGCGCCCCGGCGGCGACCGGTGCGCGCGTGCGGCCCGCGGGTCATTCGAGGCCTTCGGGGCTGCCGCCGAGGCGGCGCTGGCGCCGTACCGCGAGCACGATGTCGACGATCGTGCCGATCGCGATCAGGTAGAGCAGGATGCCGAGCACCGTGACCCCGAGCACGAACGCCAGCGTGCCGAAGGCGAGGGTGAACAGCAGGATGAACGAGCCGATGCGGATGTGCAGCACGTCGCGCGGGGTGGCCGGGACCATCGGCTTGCCGGTCGGGGAACGCTCCTCGGGAATCCGCTTCATGGTCGCCTCCGGTGTCGGCCGGGTCGGGTGGACGTCCTGCCCGGACCGTGCCTCACTACCCGGGCCGGGGCCGGCTATGCCTGGGTGCGGATGCGGTTGACGATCGCGGTGGTCGACCGGTCCGGCACGTAGTCGAGCACCCGCACCTCGCCGCCGAGCTCGCGCACCAGCGCGGCCTCGGGGAGCAGCTCGGGGTGGTAGTCCCCGCCCTTGACGTACACGTCGGGGCGGACGAGCCGGATCAGCTCGCCCGGGTCGTCCTCCTCGAACACCACCACGTAGTCGACGCAGTCGAGCGCGGCGAGCACGGCCACCCGGTCCTCGCAGGCGTTGATCGGCCGCCCCGGCCCCTTGAGCCGGGTGACGCTCGCGTCGCCGTTCACCGCGACCACGAGTACGTCGCCGAGCGCCCGCGCCTCCTCCAGGCACACCACGTGCCCGCGGTGCAGCACGTCGAAGCAGCCGTTGGTGAACACGATGCGGTCGCCCCGCCTGCGGTGCTCGGCGATGTGCCGGGCGAGCACCTCGGGCGGTACGGCCCGGCCGCCGGTGCCGAGCTCCTGGACGAGCTCGTGCCGGGTGCAGGCGACCGTGCCGGGGCGGCGCACCACGACCCGGGCGGCGGCCTGCCCGATGTCGGCGGCCTGCTCGGGGCTCGCGCCCGCGGCGAGGGCGAGCGCGAACGCGGCGGTGAAGGTGTCCCCGGCGCCGGTGCTCATGTGGTCGGGCGCGGGCACCGCGTGGGTGCGGTACGGCGGGCGGCCGGGCCGGTGCAGCAGCGTGCCCTCGCCGTCGAGCGTGGTGACCACCATGCGGGCCCGGGCGGCGTCGAGGATGCGCCGGGACGCGGCGGTCAGGTGGGCGACCCGGTCGCCGCCGTCGCCGGGCTCGCCGAGCATGCGGCACACCTCGGCGTAGTTCGGCAGCACGGCGTCCGGGCGGCACTCGGCCCAGGGCCGCACGTCGTGCGCGTCGACCACGAGCAGCGGCAGGCCGCGCAGCGCGTGCCGTACCGCGTCGGTGCACACGCCCGCGCCGTAGTCGCAGGCGATCACGACGTCGGCGCGCGGGGCGAGGCGGCGCAGCCGGGCGATGAGCCGCCGGATCAGGTGGTCGCCGATCGGGGCGCGGTCCTCCTCGTCGTAGCGGGCGACGAGCTGCCCGCCGGCGAGCAGGCGGCGCTTCACCGCGGTGCGGCGCTCGCCGGTGAGCAGCCCGGTCACGCCGTGGCGGCGCAGCAGCCGGGCGAGCAGCCGTCCCGGCCGGTCGTCGCCGATCACGCCGAGCAGGTGCACGGTCGCGCCGAGCGCGGCGAGGTTCACCGCGGTGTTCGCCGCGCCGCCGGGGGACTCCTCGGTGCGCTCCACGCGCACCACGGGTACGGGGGCCTCCTGCGCCATGCGGGTGGCCGGGCCCTGTAGCCAGGAATCGAGCATCACGTCCCCGACGACCACGGCCCGCAGCCTGGCGAAGCGCTCGATCATGCCCGGGCCGCTACCCAGAGAAGTAGCACGAGAACGGATCGGAGCCGCTTCTTCCCGCCGCTTGGTCCAAAACAGAACAAAGAGTGTGAACTAAGACGAGGTGCACTTCCTGGATGGTGGCGGTGCCCGCCGCCTCGACCGCGATCGCGTCGTCGCAGACCAGGCCGAGCGGGTTCGGGGCCGGGCCGGTCAGCGCCCAGGTGATCATGCCGAGCTCGCGGGCGGTGCGCGCCGCGGCCACCACGTTCGGGCTCGACCCGCTCGTCGACAGGCACACCAGCACGTCGCCGCGCCGGCCGTGCGCCCGCACCTGGCGGGCGAACACCTCGTCCGGCCGGTAGTCGTTCACCAGCGCGGTGAGCGACGAGGTGTCGGCGTGCAGCGGGATCGCGGAGAACGGCCGCCGCTCCTTCTCGAACCGCCCCACCAGCTCGGCGGTGAGGTGTTGCGCCTGGGCCGCGCTGCCCCCGTTGCCGCACGCGAGCAGCCGCCCCCCGGCGTGCAGCACCGACGCCAGACGGTCACCCCACGCGCCGATCGTGGCGAGCGCCGGGCGGACGCGCTCGAGTGCCGTCTGCAGCCGATCGATGCACTCGTCCATGGCGCGTTAGTACCGCCCGGTATGTTCGGCAAACATCGCGTTTGCCCAGGTGGTGCCGGGGTAGCCGGGGCGTTGTGTGCGCGATGGCCCAGCCCTGGCCGGACGGCCGCGACGTGGGGCCGGCCGGCGCTTCGAACGGTGCCTTTGGGGGCGCCGCCCTCGACGTGGACGTGCTCGTGCCGACCAAGGACCGGCCCGCGGCGCTCGCGGTCACCCTCACCGGCCTCGCCGCGCAGACCGCGCCCGGCTTCCGGGTGATCGTCTCCGACCAGTCGGCGACCCCGGTGGCGGACGAGCCGATCGTCGCCGCGGCGATCCGCATCCTGCGGCACCATGGGCACCCGGTCCAGGTGCACCGCCACGTGCCGCCGCGCGGCATGGCCGAGCAGCGGGCGTTCCTGCTGTCCAAGGCCGAGCGGTCCGCCGTGCTCTTCCTCGACGACGACGTCTGGCTCGACGTGCACGGCGTCGCCGTGCTCGCGCACGCCCTCGCCACCCTGCGCTGCGGTTTCGTGGGCTTCGCCGTACAGGGGCTGTCGTACCGGGACGACGTGCGGCCGCACGAGCTGGCGCCGTACGAGGAGTGGCGGGGCCGGGTGCGGCCCGAGCGGGTACGGCGCGGCGGCCCGGCCTGGGCCCGGCACCTGCTGCACAACGCGGCCAACCCGCTCCACCTCGCCCACCGGCACCGCCGCCGCGGCCGGGCCTGGTGGCCGTACAAGGTCGCCTGGATCGGGGCGTGCGTGCTCTACGACCGGCGGCGGCTGGTCGAGTGCGGCGGGTTCGACTTCTGGCCCGCGGTGCCGCCCCGGCACGCGGGGGAGGACGTGGTCGCCCAGCTCCGGCTCATGGAGCGGTACGGCGGGGCCGGCCTGCTGCCGAGCCGCGCCTACCACCTGGAGCTGCCCACCACGATCCGGGACCGCGACGCCGAGTGCTACGACTACGTGATCGCGGACGAGGCGCCATGACCAGTGATTCCGGCCGGGTGCCCGGCGTGCGGCGGATCGCGGTGCTGCGGGCGAACGCGATCGGCGACCTGCTGCTCGCCTACCCGGCGCTGGAGGCGGTCAAGGCCGCCTACCCGGAGGCCCGGCTCACCCTGCTCGGCCGCCCCTGGCACGCCCGCTTCCTGCGCGGCCGCCCCGGACCGGTCGACGAGGTGGTGGCGCTGCCGCCGGTGAAGGGGGTGTCGCTGCCGGACACCGAGGAGGGCGAGGCGCCCGAGGAGTTCTACGCGGCCCTGCGCCGCCGCCGGTTCGACCTGGTGCTGCAGATGCACGGGGGCGGGCGGTACTCGAACCCGTTCGTGCGCCGCACCGGCGCCCGGGTCACCGCCGGGCTGCGCACCCCCGACGCCGAGCCGCTCGACCGCTGGGTGCCGTACGTCTACTACCAGCACGAGATCCTGCGCTACCTCGAGGTCGCCGCGCTCGTCGGCGCCCGGCCCAAGGGCACGCCCGAGCCCCGGCTCGCGGTCACCGACGCCGACCGGGCCGAGCTCGCCCGGGTGCTCGGCACCCCGCCGCGCGGGCTCGTCGCGATCCACCCCGGCGCGAGCGACCCGCGCCGCCGCTGGCCCCCGGAGCGCTTCGCCCGGGTCGCCGACGACCTCGGCCGGCCCGTCGTGGTCACCGGCACCCGGGACGAGCGCGACGTGGTCGACCGGGTGATCGCCGCGATGCGCCGCCCGGCCCGGGCGGTCGTGGACGAGCTGAGCGTCGGCGGGCTCGCCGCCCTCTACGCCGCCTGCGACCTGGTGATCGCGAACGACACCGGCCCCCGGCACCTCGCCGCCGCCGTGGGCACCCCCACGGTCGGCATCTACTGGTGCGGCAACCTCATCAACGCCGGGCCGCTCACCCGCGCCCGGCACCGGCCCCTGCTCTCCTGGACGATCGCCTGCCCGGCGTGCGGGGGCAACCGCGTGGACATCGGCATGAAGGACTGCGGGCACCGGGTGTCGTGGGTGGCCGACATCCCGGTGGACGCGGTGGCACAGGAAGCGGCGGACCTGCTGAAATGACCGACCCTGACCTGATCGAGCCGTTCGCCCCGGACCAGATCGAGCTGCGGCCGAGCAACCCGGCCGAGCCGGGCATCACCCGGCGCCGCCGCGGGCGGCACTTCAGCTACCACGACGCGCGCGGCCACCGGATCCGCGACCGCGCGACCCTGCACCGGGTCAAGGCCCTCGCCATCCCGCCCGCCTGGACCGACGTGTGGATCTGCGCCGACCCGGCCGGGCACATCCAGGCCGTCGGCACCGACGCGGCGGGCCGCCGCCAGTACCGGTACCACGACGAGTGGCGGCGGCAGCAGGACGAGGCGAAGTTCGACCGCGTGCTCGCCCTCGCCGAGCACCTCGACGCCTTCCGCGAGCGCGTGTCGGCGCACCTGGAGGGCCGCGGGCTCACCCGGCTGCGGGTGCTCGCCACCGCCGCCCGCATGCTCGACGTCGGCTTCTTCCGGGTGGGCGGCGAGGAGTACACCGACTCGTACGGCCTGGCCACGCTGCGCGTCGAGCACATCACCTGCCACGACGGCATCGTCACCTGCTCCTACCCGGCCAAGGGCGGCAAGCAGCGCGAGCAGGTCCTCGCCGACGAGCAGGTGTGCGCGGTGGTGCGCGCGCTGTGCTCCCGGGGCGAGGGCGAGCTGCTCCGCTACCGGGAGGACGGCGTCTGGCGGGACGTGCGCAGCGCCGACATCAACGCCTACCTGAAGGAGACCTTCGGCGAGGAGGTCAGCGCCAAGGACTTCCGCACCTGGCACGCGACCGTGCTCGCCGCGGTCGGGCTCGCCGTGTCCGGGGCGGCCCGCGGCGGCCACGGCCAGAAGCGCGCGGTCTCCCGGGTGATGAAGGAGGTCGCCGAGTACCTCGGCAACACCCCGGCCGTGGCCCGCGCCTCCTACGTCGACCCGCGGGTGATCGAGCTGTACGAGCACGGCCACACCATCGCCCCGATGCTCGGCCACCTCGGCTCGGACGTCGAGTCCCTCGCCACCCACGGCGAGGCCGAGAAGGCCGTCATCAAGCTGCTGCGCCGTACCCGCCGCCGGGGCTGACGCCGGCGGACGACGGCACCGGCCGGGGCCGGAAACCGCCATCCCCGTCAGGGTTTCGGCGAATTACCCTCGGGTTTCGTCGACGAACGGATGTTGATGGCGAGACACACGGAGTAATTGAAGATCCGGGTCCCCCGGCCCGACCAGTGGTGGTAGACCTTGTCGGTGCCCGGGACGTCCCGGCACCAGCGGTCCTCGTCGTCCTCCTGAATGGCGATCACCCGATAAAAGGCGTCCGGACTCGAGCAATCCACCTTTCGGAGCGAGTTTTCCCGTATATCGGCACAGTCGCCGACGTCCGGGCGGGTGCAGGCGGCGAGCGAGACGACAAGGGCGATGGCGGAGGCGGCCGGGAGAAACAGGCGCCCGTGTTCCCGGCGTCCGCGTGACCGCCCGCGGAAGCGTTCCGAACCGGCCATGTCCGTCCCTTACATCAGGCGGTGACGGAAATCACATTGCCGAGTGTAGTTTTGGCTCGTTCGGCAGGGCGAGTGAATTTCGCGCCGCCGAGGGCCTATCCGGTCGCGGCGGCGATTACCTCCTCGACGGTGACGGCCCGGGGGTCGGGGCCGCGGTGCAGGACCCGGTGCCTGGGGCGGCCGGGCGGCGGGCCCCAGCGCGACGGCGGGACCGGGCCGAAGATCACCACCGAGGGCGTGCCGTACGCGGTGGCGAGGTGGGCGACGCCGGTGTCGGCGGCGATGAGCAGGCGGGCGCCCGCGACCAGGGCGCACAGGTCGCGCAGCGGGGTACGGCCGGCGAGCACCGCGTCCCGCGGCAGCCCGGCCGTGGCGGCGACCTGCGCGGCGAGCGGCCGCTCGGCGGCGCTCCCGGTGACCACGACGGGGTGGCCGCGGCGGCGCAGCTCGCGGGCGACCGCGGCGAAGCGCTCCGGCGGCCAGCGGCGGGCGGGGTCCTTGCCGCCCGGGTGGACGATCACGGTGCCGGGCGCGGGGCGCGGCCCGGGCGGCACCGGCAGCGCCAGGTCCTCCGGGTCGGGCCGCAGGCCGTACCAGGCGAGCAGGCGGCACCAGCGCGCCACCTCGTGCTCGTCCTCGTCCCAGCCCGGCCCGGTCACGGGCACGGCCGGGTGCGCGTACGCCCACAGCCGCCGCGGGCCGAGGGCGAGCAGCTGCTCGTGGCTGATCGGCCCCTTGCCGTGCAGGTTGACCGCGAGCTCGACCGGCCCGCGCCAGGCGATCCGGCCGAGCCCGGCGGTGGGCAGCAGCCGGTCGACCGCGCCGGTGAGCGCGGCCACCTCGCCGAGCCACGCCGGGGCGGCGAGCACCGTGCGCAGCCCGGCACGGCGCAGCGCGCGCAGGGCGGGCACCGCGGTGAGCAGGTCGCCGAGCCCGAGCGCGCGCAGCACCAGGGCGGTCACGGCCACGAGGTCTCGGTGTCCGGGCAGACCACCAGCTCGCGCACCTCGCAGCCCGCGGGCCGGGTGAGCGCGAACGTGATCGCCTCGGCGACCTCGCGCGGGTCGTTGAGCCGCATGTCCGGCGGCGGCTTGTAGCGGTCGTCGCGGTCGTCGAAGAACGCGGTGCGCATGCCCCCGGGGATGACGAGCGTCACCCCGACCCGCCCGGCGAGCTCCGCGGCGAGCGCCCGGGTGAACCCCACCACCCCGAACTTGGAGGCGCAGTACGCGGTGGCGTCGCTCACCGCGCGCAGCCCCAGCGTGGAGGCGACCGTGACCACCCGGCCGTGCGAGGCGAGCAGGTACGGCAGCGCCGCCCGCACCACCGCGGCGGTGCCGAGCAGGTTCAC
The DNA here is from genome assembly GCF_006716785.1 of Thermopolyspora flexuosa. Taxonomy (NCBI): domain Bacteria; kingdom Bacillati; phylum Actinomycetota; class Actinomycetes; order Streptosporangiales; family Streptosporangiaceae; genus Thermopolyspora; species Thermopolyspora flexuosa. Next base: position 860,678 of record NZ_VFPQ01000001.1, read on the forward strand.
CTTGATCACCCGCTCCCACTCGGCGCCGGGCACGTCGGCGAGCCGCCCGCAGGCGTCGATGCCCGCCGCGGTCACCACCGCGTCGAGCCCGCCCGCGGCACGGGCGAGGTCGGCCACGGCCCGCTCGACCGCGAGCCGGTCGGCGACGTCGGCCTGCACGTGCTCCACGTCGGACACCCCGGATGCGGGGGACGACGGCAGCGGGGAGCGGTCGATGACGAGGGGACGCCCGCCCTCCTTCGCCACCGCCTCCACGACGGCGGCGCCGAGGCCGGACGCGCCCCCGGTGATCAGTACCTTCACGATGCCCTCCGTTCCGGCGCGCGCCCGCGCGCGGCCAGCACTCGGTCGTAGGCGGCGAGGGTCTCGGCGGCGATGCGCGGCCAGCCGTACCGGGAGCGGGCCCGGTCGGCGCCCGCGATGCCGTACGCGGTGCGCTGCAGCGGCTCGTCGAGGAGGCGGCGGGCGGCGCGGGCCACGGCGGCGGGCTGCCGGGGCGGCACGAGAATGCCGGTCACCCCGTTGATCACGGTCTCCTTCTGGCCGCCGACCGCGGTGGCGACCACGGGCACGCCGCACGCCATCGACTCCAGGGCGACCATGCCGAACGGCTCGTACCACGGCACGCACAGCGTGACCGCGGCCGAGCGCAGCAGCTCGGGCACCCGCTCGCGGGGGATGCGGCCGAGGAACCGCACCCGGTCGGCGACGCCCTTCGCCGCGGCGAACCGGCGCAGCCGGATCACCTCCGGGTCGTCGTCGAGCCGGTCCGGCGGCGGCCCGCCCGCGATGACGAGCTCGGCGTCCCGGATGGCGCACAGCGCCTCGATCGCGGTGTCGAGCCCCTTGCGCGGCACGAGCCGGCCGACGCTGACCAGGCGGCGCGGCTTGCGGGTGGTCGCCGCGACCGGCTCGGGGGTGAACAGGTCGGTGTCCACCCCGCACGGCACCACGCAGGCGCGGCGGCGCGGCACCCGCATGCGCAGCAGCTCGGTCACCTCGTCCCCGCAGGTGGCGATGATCGCGTCCACGCTCCGGCCGATCATCGCCTCGGCGTTGATCCGCTCCGGCGGGCTGGTGTCCGCGTCGCCCTGGTGGCGGCGCTTCACCACGCCGAGCGCGTGGTAGGTGTGCACGACCGGCAGGTCGAGGTCGCGGGCGGCGGCGAGCGCGGCGAGCCCGCTCATCCAGAAGTGGCTGTGCACGATGTCCGGCGGGTCGGCGGCGAGGTCGGCGGCGAGCCACCGGCCGAACTCCGGCATGTACGGCAGCAGCTCGTCCTTGGGAATCGGCTCGGGCGGGCCCGCGGGCACGTGCACCACGGTCACCCCCTCGCCGAGCGGCACCCGCTCCGGCAGGCCGGGGTCGTCGCGGCGGGTGTAGACGGAGACCTCGTGCCCCTTGCCGGCGATCGCCCGGGCGAGCGAGGCGACGTGCACGTTCTGGCCGCCGGCGTCCACGCCGCCGAGCGCGGCGAGCGGGCTGGCGTGTTCCGACACCATCGCGATCTTCAACGGGCTACCTCCTCGAGCAGCCGGTCCCAGTCGCCCAGGAATCGGTGGAGCGAGTAACGTTCCAGGGCCGCGGCCCGGGCAACCTTGCCCGCCTGCCGGGCGAGGGCCGGGTCGGCGAGGTACGTGCGCACCGCCTCGGCGAGCACCTCGGGCCGGGTGGACACCACGCCCGCCTCCGGCGGCACCGCCTCGACGACCTCGGTGGCCGCGAGCGCGACCACCGGCATGCCCATCGCCATCGCCTCCAGGAGCGCCAGCCCGAGCGAGGTCCACCGGTACGGGTGCACGTAGACGCGGCGGCGGGCGAGCTCGCGGTGCATGCGCCACTGCGGCAGGTCGCCGTGCGGGGTCACGCCGTCCGCGGCGAGCCGGGCGGTGCCCATGCCGTACACGTCGATGGGCGCGAAGCGGGGGAGCAGGTCGGTGCCCGCGACCCGGGTGCGCCGGACCGGCTCGTTGATCACGGCGGCGGCGCGCGGCAGCTCGCCGGTGTAGAGGTGGCCGGGGTCGGGCACGCCGTGCTCGATCACCACGGTCCGGGTGCGGCCGGTGTCCCAGAACAGCCGGTTGAAGTGGGTGACGTGCACCAGGACGAGGTCGTCCCGGTCGGCGAGCGGGTGCCGGGTCTCCGGCACGTCGCCCTTGGGGGTGTTGTGCTCGACGTAGATCATGGGCACGTCGCCGCGGCCGAGCCAGCGGCGGGCGAGGTCGATCTCGTGCGGCCGCTGCAGCACGACCACGTCGACGTGCTCGTCGCGCAGCCGGTCGGGGGAGACCTCGATCGCGTTGTCCGGCCACTCGTAGGTGGTGGCGCGGCCGAGCCCGTTGGGGCCGCGGTTCGGGGTGACCGGGACGAGGTACTCGTGCCGGCCGTGCACGAACGCGGTCATCCAGGATCCGTGCACGTGCCAGACCAGGATTCTCACGCGGCCTCCTTGACCAGACGGATAACGGCGCGGACCACCTCGCCCGGGGTCACGGAGCTCAGGCAGGGATGGCCGGGCACCGGGCAGACGCGCGCCCGGGACCCGGCGCACGGCGCCTCGGGATCGCCGAGGAGCACGTGCGGCACGCCGTACGGCGCCCAGCGCGCGGCGGGCACCGTCGGCGCGAACAGCGACACCACCGGCGTGCCCACCGCCGCGGCGAGGTGGGCCGGGCCGGTGTTGCCGGCGATGAGGACCGACGCCCTCGCGAGCACGGCGGCGAGCTCGGCGAGGCTCGTCCGGCCGCCCAGGTCGAGGCCGTCGTCCCCGGCCACGCGCGCGGTCAGCGCACGGTCGGCCGGAGAGCCGGTGACGACGACCCGGAACCCCGCCTCGGCGAGCAGGCGTACGGCCCGCGCGCAGTGGCCGGGCGGCCAGGCCCGGGCCGGTACCGACGTACCAGGATGAATCACCACATACCCGTCATCTCTCACGAGATGTTCTACTTCAGGTAGGGGTTTGCGCACGGCGAGTAAACCGTCGTCGCGCGGCGGGAACCCGGCCGCCGCGGCGAGCGAGAGCGCCCGCTCCGCCTCCGGCGGGTCGCCGTCGACGCGGTGCCGCAGGTCGAGCAGTGATCCCGGGTAGTCCTCGCAGATCGCCCCGATCCACGCCACCCCGGCGAGGCGCAGCAGCAGCGCGAGCGGCAGCGGCGACTGGTGGTACGAGGTGAAGATCAGCGCGCTGCGCACGCCCTCCGCCGCCACCGCGGACACCAGGGCGTCCACCGCCTCGGCGCGCACCGGCTCGGGCTCCGGGTCGATCCACGGGGCGTGCCAGGCCAGCACGCGGTCCACGCCGGGCAGCAGCTCGGCCGCGGCGCGCCCGCGCGGCCCGGCGAGCATCACCACCCGGCACGCGCGCGCGGCGACCGCGCGGATCGCGGGCCCGGTGAGCAGCACGTCGCCCACGCTGTCGAGGCGGGCGACGAGGACCGGTGAGCCGAGATCGATGTCGGGCACCGCACACTCCCCTCAGGCGAGACGAGGCCGAGGGAGGTACCTGCGTCACTGCACCGGCTCTCTGCTGCCCGTTATTCCGGTTTTCGCACGTTGGAAAACGCGAACCTCCGGTCCGGGCCGGTTTGGGCGGCCGGGCAGAGGGCAGGCGGCTCGCCGTACCGCAACGGGAGGGGAAAGGGGGAGCACATGCCGGAGCAGACGCACCAGGAGATGCTGCACGACGCGCCGCACTACGTGGCCGCGCGCGTGCGGGAGGCGCTCGCGGCCGACGAGCGCACCAACGAGCTGGGGATCCGGGTCGACGTGCACGGCGACCAGGTCTACCTGCGCGGCAGCGTCGGCTCCGCGGAGCGGCGCAGGTACCTCACCGAGGTCGCCCAGGAGGCGGCCCCGGGCACGACCGTGCACAACGAGTGCGACGTGGTGAGCGTGCGCACCGCGCAGGTGGAGGAGGACGAGCGGTTGTGAGCCCCGTCCGGATCGCCGCGGTCGGCGACGTGCACCTCGGTACCGACGCCCGGGGGTGGTACCGGCCCAGCCTCGACGGCATCGAGGAGCGCGCGGACGTCCTCCTCCTCGCGGGCGATCTCACCCGGCACGGCACGCTCGAGGAGGGCCGGGTCGTCGTGGACGAGTTCCGCGACCTGCCCGTCCCCGTCGTCGCCGTGCTCGGCAACCACGACTACCACTCCGACGTGCAGCGGGAGATCGCCTCGATGCTGCGCGACGCCGGGATCACGGTGCTGATGAACGACTCGGTCGTGGTCAAGGCCAACGGGACCCGGCTCGGCATCGTGGGCGGCAAGGGCTTCGGCGGCGGCTTCGCCGGGAAGTGCGCGAGCGAGTTCGGCGAACGGGAGATCAAGGACTTCGTCGGCCACACCAAACGCATCGCCACCGAGTGGCGCGAGGCGCTCAAGAATGTCGTGGCCGACCGGCGCATCGTGCTCAGCCACTACTCGCCGGTGAAGGACACGCTGCTCGGCGAACCCCCGGAGATCTACCCGTTCCTCGGCAGCTACCTGCTCGCCGAGGCGGTCGACGCGGTCGGGGCCGACCTCATCATCCACGGCCACGCGCACGCCGGCGTCGAGAAGGGCCTCACCCCCGGCGGTATCCGGGTACGGAACGTCGCCCTGCCGGTGCTCAAGCGCGCCTACGCGGTCTACCTCCTGCACGAGGAGGACGAGGAGGCCGAGCCGGAGTACGCCCGCGAGTCCGTGGGCGCGTACTAGGTTCCGTTCCGGTACGGCCGGGCGGTGACGGTGGCCACGCAGGGACCATTGCGGCCGGACAAGCGGGTCAGACGCGGGCGCGGTGACCGAGCGCGAGGGCGACGGCGGCCGGCAGGTCGGGGGCGATCTCGGGGGCGGCCGCGATCTCCGCGGGGAGGGTGACCGGGGTCGGGACGAGGATGCCGCGGGCGCCGGCCCGCGCCGCGGCCTCGATGTCGCGGCCGATGTCGCCGATGACGACGCAGTCGCGCACGTCGACGCCGAGGCGGCGCGCGGCGCGCAGGATCAGGCCGGGGCGGGGTTTGCGGCACGGGCAGCCGTCGGCCTCGCCGTGCGGGCAGATCTCCCACACGTCGAACGGGCCGAGCAGCTCCTCCACCCGGCGGTTCACCGCGGCGAGCTCCGCGGGCGTGACGAGCCCCCGGGCCACCCCGGACTGGTTGGTGACGATCCCCGTGCGCACCCCGGCGCGCCGTACCCGGGCGAGCGCGGCCGCGGCGCCCGGCATGGGGCGGACCGCGTCCGGGTCCCGGTTGTACGGCACGTCCGTCACGAGGGTGCCGTCGCGGTCGAACAGGATCGCGGCGGGCGGGGACGGCCGGTCGGTCATACGTTGAAGATGCTCACACCACCGGGCCCGATGAGCAGCCCGACGACGATCAGGACGATCCCCCAGAGGATGTCCCGGCGGGCGAGGAGTACGTAGACCCCCGCGATGACGAGTACGACGGCGAGTATCCACAGCAAGGTTGCCATGCCAGGGCCCCTGCCCTCGGCCGCCCCTTTTTAACGTTGATTTTTCCGTCTTGACCCTGACGTTGACATTTTTCCCAGGTGGGCGGCCGTACGGCGGGGCCGGGCGTTTGCCCGCCCGTTCTCGGGTCACTGGGAGCAGATGACGAAAATCGGCTATTTCCTCGCGTCCGAGGAGCACGGCCCGAACGAGCTGGTACGGCAGGCCCGGCTCGCCGAGGAGGCCGGCTTCGACGGGCTGTGGATATCGGACCACTACCACCCCTGGATCGACGAGCAGGGCGAGAGCCCGTTCGTGTGGGCGGTGATCGGCGCGCTCTCCCAGGTGACCTCGCTGCCCGTCACCACCGCGGTGACCTGCCCGATCATCCGCATCCATCCGGCGATCATCGCCCAGGCCGCGGCCACCGCCCAGGTTATGCTCGACGGCCGCTTCCGCCTCGGCGTCGGCACCGGCGAGGCGCTCAACGAGCACGTGGTCGGCGCGCCGTGGCCGCCCGCGGGCGAGCGGCTGGCGATGCTGGAGGAGGCGATCGGCGTCATGCGGCGGCTGTGGACCGGCGAGGTGGTCACCCACCGCGGCGTTTACTACGACGTCGACACCGCCCGGATCTACACGCTCCCGGACGAGCCGCCGCCCATCTACATGTCGGGCTTCGGCCCGCGGTCGATCGCGCTCGCCGCGCGCGTCGCCGACGGCTACGTCTCCACCGCACCCGACCCGGAGATGGTCGAGCGATTCCACAAGGAGGGCGGCCAGGGCAAGCCGGCCCAGGCCGGGTTCAAGGTGTGCTGGGACGAGGACGCGGCCGAGGCCCGCCGTACCGCGCACCGGATCTGGCCGAACCAGGGCATCCCGGGCGAGGCCGCGCAGCTGCTGCCGATGCCGCGGCACTTCGAGCAGCTTTCCGCCCTCGTCGCCGAGGAGCACGTGGCGCAGAACGTGGCGTACGGGCCCGACCCGGACGCCCACGTCGAGATGATCCGCCGGTACGCCGACGCCGGGTACGACGAGGTGTACGTCTCCCAGATCGGCCCACGGCAGGAGGAGTTCTTCGCCTTCTACGCCGAGCAGGTGCTGCCCCGGGTCCGGTAGCCGGACGGCCGGGCGAGCGCCGGGCGGCACGGGTGCGCGCGGCGCCGGGTTTGCCGTGGCCGGGCGCGGGTAGTCACGCGTCCGCCGAGGTCAGGAGGCCGGGGATGGGCAGTCACAGCCACGAGGTGACCGACGCGATCCTTGACACGCTCAAGCGCGCCGGCACCGGGCTCAAGGACGTCGGCGTGCGGTTCGCCCTCGCGGGTGGCTGCGCCGCCTACGCGCGGGGCGCGGCCCCGTCACTGCACGACGTCGACTTCGTGCTGCCCGAGGACGAGGTGCCCGCGGCCCTGGAGCGGCTGCGCGAGCTCGGCTTCCGCACCGTCAAGCCGCCCGAGGACTGGCTGGTCAAGGCGTACGACGAGAGCGGCCACCTGGTCGACCTCATCTTCCGGATCGCCGAGCGGCCGATCACCACCAAGGTGATCGAGCGGGCCGAACTGCGGTCCGCGGCCGCGGTGAACCTGCCGGTGCTCGAGGCGACCGACCTGGTGGTGAGCTGGCTGCTGCCGCTGTCCGAGCACGGCTGCGACTTCGGCGCCCTGCTGCCGATGGTGCGGGCGATGCGCGAGCAGGTGGACTGGGACCGGGTGGCCGCGGTCACCGCGGGCTCGCCGTACTGTTACGCGTTCCTCACCCTGCTCGACCGCCTCGGCGTGGCGAACCCCAAACTGCCGCCGCCGTACCAGGAGGAATGGCCCTGACACGAGGCTGCGAACGATTGTCAGCGATTTCCGGCGGCCTCGTTTTCCGTGGCAATTTCGTTTCGAAACGTGCACAACCGGTGGACGATTGGGTAGCATTTTGTGGGAGCGCTCCCACTCCAAAGGAGGAGCAGGTGTCCCACTTTCTGGCGGCGGAGCGGGCGCAGCGGGTCGGCTGCGGTGGTTTCGAGTACGGCGCCGAGCGCGGGGCGGCGTACGACGACGGCGTGTGCCGCGGGGTCCCCGATTTCGTCGCGAATCCCGCCCCGGCTCCCGCGCGCACCTACGACTGCCCGCTCGCGCCCGACGCCGGGAGCGCGCGCACGGCCCGCGCCGCGGTACGGCGTGAGCTCGCCGCCTGGGGCGCGGCCGAGCTGGTCGAGGACTGCTGCCTGATCGTCACCGAGCTCGTCACCAACGCGGTACGGCACGGCGCCGGCGCGATCCACCTGCGGCTCGGCACGAACGGCCGGTGGGTGTACGGCGAGGTGTACGACGGGGGAGAGCACCTGCCGCGGGTGCGCCCCGGCGACCCGGACGCGACCGGGGGACGGGGGCTGCTCATCGTCGACCGGGTGGCCGACGACTGGGGCTGGGCCCGGATGCCGGGCGGCGGGAAGATCGTCTGGTTCCTGCTCGGCGCGCGCGGCGAGCCGCCACCGGTCACAGGGGCTTGAACAGCACGATCAGCACCTGCGGCAGCAGCGGCACGGCGACCGCGGCGTAGGCGACGCACCCGGCGGCCACGATGGTCCGCGTCGCCCATCGGGCGCCGGGCGCGGTGAGCGCCGCCACGAGCGCGTAGGCGGGGATGCCGCCGAACAACGAGAACCAGAGGAGAAAGCCGGGGTACGGCAAGGGATCCGCGTGCGCCGCGGCCAGCTCCCAGATCAGGACCAGGAGGGCCGCGCCACCGAGGGCGACCGGGAAGGCCGGCCGTACCCGCAGCAGGTGGAGCAGCGGCCAGGCGAGCACGAGCGCGGCCCAGCGTCCGCCCTCCCAGGCGAGGAACACGTAACCCAGGCAGCCGAAGAGGCCGCACGCGCGGTCGGACGGGACGACCATCGCCACCGCCGCCATCCAGAACAGCAGGCTGACCGGAAGCGCCAGCCCGGCGGAACCGGCCAGCATCGCCCGTAGGCTCACCTCGGTGAGCCGTCCGGAATGCACCTCCGCGGATCGCTTCACGACCGCATGGTGATGCGCCACTGTCCTTCGGTAAATACTTGTTTCACGTTATTTGCATATCATCTCGGTCACCGCAGGTTGCCGTGGGACGAAAGCATCCGGTCAACGGAGTCCCACCACCATCTGCAGCAGCTGCACGACCCCCACGCCGCACGCGAGCGATGCGACGGCGACGACGGCCCGCGCCACCCATCCGACGTCCGGTGTGGTGACCGCCGCCGTGAACGCGTAGACCGGGATCGCGCCGAACGCGGCGAACTGCAGGGGCCACCAGGGAACCTCCGATATCGCCATCGCCCAGGATCCCAGCATGACGGCCCCGCTGCCGAGGACGACCGGGGCGACCGGCCGTACCTTCAGCCCGCGGAGCAGCGGCCAGGAGAAAACGAATCCGAGGATGTATCCGGCGATCAATCCGTAGAAAAGAAACTGCAGCTGGAGCGCGAACCTGCGTTCGTCGGCAAAGGGAATGCCCGGGTCGTCCGGGACGGCGAAGCCCGCCAGCCACGCCACCAGCAGGGCCACGGGTGGGACCCATGCGATCGACAGCAACCCGGCGAGACCGGCGCGAAGGGCCCGCCCGGCCGTTTTGACGATCTGTTTCGACGTCGGTGGCACGCCTTCGTTCATGCGTCAATCGTGGCGGGGGTCACCGGCCGGACCGGGGTGTTTCACATCGGTTACATATCGTTTGGGGTGCGGGGCCACGCCGGGCTCCGGGCCACGGCCGGACAACGCTCCGGATGATCGGCCGGCGGCCCGTTCTGTCCGGTCGCGGGCGTGTCACGCTCCGGTCAGCGGCGGCCCCGGCCGGAGAGGCGGCGGGTGATGCGGTCCCATTCGCTGCCGAACGGGTTCTCCTGGACGAGGTAGGTCCAGGTCGCGCTGGGCCGCAGCAGGCCGGCCGCCTCGAGGTCGATGCCGTCCTCGGTGATCTCGGACTCCTCGAAGGTGGCGACCGACCGGCGGGCGACCTCGTCGAGCAGGTTGCCGAACGCGCGCACCGACTCCTTGTGGAACTCGTCGAGCGGGTTCTGCCGCCCGAGCACCCGCAGGTGGATGCCCTCGCGCAGGTCCTCGAGGAACGCCAGGTGGTCGGACCAGCACTCGTCGAGGTGGTGGAGCACGATCTGGCGGCACACCTTCCGCAGCACCTCCTCGCCCACCCGCTCGCGCAGCTCGGCGTACCGCTCGGGCGCGGTGGCGGCGAGCGACTCGGCCCCGGCGTCGCCGTGCAGCACCTTCTCCCGCTTCTCCAGCACCTGGGCGCGCTGCAGCTCGAGCAGCCGGGTGTACCGCCAGGTGTTGCGGTGGAGCTCCAGGTGCGCGCCCTCGGCGACCCGCTGCGCGTGGCCGACGATGTACCGGGCGTGCGGGTGCCGCACCATGCCGTCGTCGTCCGGCGGCGGCGGGGTCTCGTCCGGGGCGTACCGGGTGATGAGCTCGTCCTCGAGGCTGACGAAGAACACCGAGCCGCCCGGGTCGCCCTGCCGCCCGGCCCGGCCGCGCAGCTGGTCGTCGAGCCGGCTGCTCGGGTGGCGGCCCGACCCGATCACGTACAGGCCGCCGACCTCGGCCACGCCCTCGCCGAGCCGGATGTCGGTGCCCCGCCCGGCCATCTGGGTGGACACGGTGACCGCGCCCTTCTGCCCGGCCCGGGCGATGATCTCCGCCTCCTCGGCGTCGTTCTTGGCGTTGAGCACCACGCAGTCGATGCCCTCGGCGGCGAGCCGCTGCGCGAGCCGCTCGGACTCGGCGACGTCGAGCGTGCCGATGAGCACCGGGCGGCCGGTGGCGTGCGCCGCGGCGACCTCGGCGACGAGCGCGCGCTCCTTGTCGGTGACCGTGGCGTAGATGCGGTCGGGCTCGTCGGCCCGCACGCACGGCACGTTCGGCGGGACCACCGCCACCTGCAGGTCGTAGAACTCGCGGAGCTGCTCGCCGACCGCGACCGCGGTGCCGGTCATGCCGCACACCCGCGGATACCGGCCGATCAGGCCCTGCACGGTGATCGAGTCGAGGATGCGGCCGGTCTCGCTCGGCGGCAGCGACTCCTTCGCCTCGACCGCCGCCTGCAGGCCGTCCGGCCAGCGCTGCAGCAGCGCCACCCGGCCGCGGGAGGTGTTGATGAGCTGCACCCTGCCATCCCGGACGATGTAGTCGACGTCCCGGACGAGCAGCGCGTGCGCGTGCAGCGCCAGGTTGATCTCGGTGAGCCGGTCGGCGTTCTCGTCGGCGAACAGGTCGATGCCGCCGAGCGCGGCCTCCACCGCGTCGATGCCCTTCGGGGTGAGGAAGACGTTCCGGCCTTCCTCGTCGATCTCGTAGTGGTAGCCCTTGACCAGGCGCCGCACCAGCGCGGCCGCCTCCGACACGGCGGCGCCCCGCTCGGAGGCCCCGGCGAGCACGAGCGGCACCCGGGCCTCGTCCACGAGCACCGAGTCCGCCTCGTCGACGATCGCCACGCCCGGCTCGGGCACGATCACGTCCTCCGGGTCGGTGACGAGCCGGTCCCGCAGCACGTCGAAGCCGATCTCGCTCACCGGCGCGTAGGTGACGTCGGCCCGGTAGGCGGCCTGGCGCTCCTCGCGGGTCGAGGTCTGGCCGATCCACCCCACGGACACGCCGAGCGCCTGATACAGCGGGCCCATCCACTCGGCGTCCCGGCGGGCGAGGTAGTCGTTGACCGAGATCACGTGCACCCGGTGGCCGCGCAGCGCGTAGCCCACGGCGGCGAGCGCGCCCGACAGCGTCTTGCCCTCGCCGGTGGCCATCTCCGCGACGTGGCCGTCGAGCAGCGCGAGCGTGCCGACGAGCTGCACGTCGTACGGCCGCAGGCCGAGGGTACGGCGGGCCGCCTCGCGCACCACGGCGCAGAACTCGGCGAGGTCGCCGATCGGCGGCTCGGGCAGCTCGGCCATCGCGCGCACCCGCTCCTCGCGCCGCCCGGCCTCGGCCACGACCTTCTCGTACGGGCGGATGTCCACGCCGCCGGGACGATCCAGCAGCCGCCTGATCATTCGCCTGATCGCCACGCGTCCTCCGTGTTCCGCTCCGGCCGCCGGTCCCGGCCCGCCACCTTCAACGTCGGTGTCGGCATCCACGTTCCCACATGCGGGCGGAAGGCGCTCGCCGTACCTGACAGGAGTTGGCAGGTATGGGGCCGACGATGGGGCCCATGACGACGAACACGACGGATGTGACGAAGTCCACGGTGACGCGGGCCACGCTGATCGCGGTGACCATCGACTGCGCCGACCCGCGGCGGCTCGCGGAGTTCTACGCCACCGTCCTCGGCTACGAGATCACATACGCCGCGGACGAGTACGCGGCGATCGGCGACGGCACGCACACGATCTACTTCGCCCGGGTGCCCGAGCGCCGGCCCGCGGAGTGGCCGGGTCCGGGCAAGCAGTTCCACCTTGACCTGCGGGTTCCCGACGTGGCCAAGGCCGTCGCCGACTACCTCGCGCTCGGCGCGGCCAAGCCCGAGTTCCAGCCCGGCGGGGACGACTGGACGGTCCTCGCCGACCCCGAGGGGCACCTGTTCTGCGTGTGCCCGCAGCGCTCCTGACCGCCGGAATTCACACGTGAGGGTCACGATGCGGTCGTGACTCCGCCGTTCCATGCAGATGGGGCGGGCCAAGCCCGTAAGCTTGCCCCATGACCCGATCGACGTCCCTTTATGCGTTCCTGCCCGCATTCCTCGCCCGCGAGGGATGCCGATGACGTGGTTGGGGGTCTCGATCGCGCTCCTCGGGGCCTTGGGATACGCGCTCGGCGCGGCGCTGCAGCAGTACGAGGCGGTCGCCGACGGCGCGACGCTCAAGCTGGTACGGCGGCCCCGCTGGTGGATCGGCGGCGCCATCGGTTTCGCCGGGGCCGCGCTGCACGCGGTCGCGCTGAGCTTCGCCCCATTGATAGTGGTCCAGCCGGTCAGCGTCACCACGCTGGTGTTCGCGGTACCGGTCGCCGCCTGGTTGTACGGACGCCGCCCGCACCGCCTGGAGATCGTCGGATCGATCGCGGTGACCCTCGGGCTGCTCGGCCTGGTGCTGATCGTGCCGACGAGCAACGTCCCGCCGGTGCTGAGTGACCGCGAGGCGGTGGGCTTCCTGGCGACCGTGGCGCTGGTCGTGGTCGCCTGTCACCTCCTCGCCCGGCGGCTCACCGGCGCGGCGAAGGCGATGGCGCTCGCGGTCGCGGCGGGGGCGGTCACCGCGTCGGTGTCCACGTTCGTGCGGGTCGTGGGCGGTGGCATGCACGGGGATCTGAGCCGCCTGCTGCACTGGTTCACCGTCGCCATCCCGCTGCTGCTGGTCTGGGCGGTGGTGCTGCTGCAGAAGTCGTACGCCGTGGGCTACTTCGGCGTCGCGTACGCGGTGGTCCAGGTCGTCGACCCGATCGTCTCGGTGCTCGCCGGGGTGCTGCTGCTCGGCGAGCCCGTGCCGACCGGCATCGGCAACGTCATCCCGGCGAGCATCGCCGCGGGCATCCTCATCGCCGGAACCGTGATGCTCGGCCGGATGGCGCCGGACCGGATCACCCGGGATCGGTCGGCGACGCCCCCGGTGCCCGTCGGCGTTCCCTGACAGGCCCCTTCTCGCCGGGCCCCGCTCCCGCTTCGGGACGGGGCCCGGCGCGTTTTCCGGCGCGAGTCCTCAGGCCGCCCGCCCGGCCGTCTCCCCGACCGGGGGTTGCCAGGTGAAGACCTCGTCGAACCGCCGGACCGCGGAGTCCGGGGCGAGCCGCCCGGCGAGCGACAGGGCGAGGTCGCGGACCGCGATCGCGACCGGGTTGGCCCAGGTGGAGACCCGGCCGATGGAGCGGGACCGGCGGGCGATCGCGGTGGTCCGGGGGAGCCGGGCGGCCGTGTACTCGGCCAGGTCGCCGGAGGTGGCCGCGACGTGGGCGAGCACCACGGCGTCCTCGATCGCCTGGCAGGCGCCCTGGCCCAGGTGCGGGGTCATCGCGTGCGCGGCGTCGCCGAGCAGCGCGACCCGGCCGGCGTGGTAGGCGGGCAGCGGAGTGTCGAGGCAGCACAGGTCGGTGCGGATCACGGTCTCCGGGGTGGCGGACGCGATCAGCCGCGGGATCGGGTCGGGCCAGCCGGCGAACCGCCGGGCGAGCTCGGCCCGCTCGTCGGGCGCGGTGGCGCCGGCCGGGGCCGGGGCGGTGGCGTAGCAGTACATCCGGTCGTCGGTGAGACCGGCGGCGCCGAAGACGAGGCCGCGGCCCCACACCTCGCCGTACGGGCAGGGCCCCGGCGGGCGGGGGACCACGATGCGCCAGCTCGTGTGGCCGGTGTAGACCGGGCCGGGGTGGCCGGGGAAGAGCTGCGCGCGGATCGCCGAGTTGATGCCGTCGGCGGCGACCACGAGGTCGGCGTCGAGGTCGCCCGCGTCGGTCTCCACCCGGCCGGTCGCCGGATCGGCCCGCCGTACCGCGGTGCCGAGGCGCAGCGCGTCCGGGGCGAGCCGGTCCGCGAGCAGGCCGACGAGCTCGGCCCGCATGAGCATGACGATCGGCCGGCCGTACCGCTCGATGATCGCCTCGGCCTTCGAGCGGTGCAGCCACCGGCCGTCGGACCGGCGGATCCCGGCGTCGCCCTGCATCACCGACCGGTCGCGCACCGCGGCGCCGACGCCGAGGGTCTCGAGCGCGGCGAGCGCGTTCGGGGCGATGGCGACCGCGGAGCCCACCGGCTCGAGCCGTGGGGCCCGCTCGCAGACCGTCACCTTCCAGCCGCGCCGCTCCAGCGCGACCGCCGCCGTGAGGCCGCCGATCCCGGCCCCGATCACCACCGCACGTTTCATGATCATCTCCTTTACTACATCTGTAGTGTACTACATGTGTAGTCTAGGCCCGTGCTTTCCTCAAGGGCGCAGCTGGTGGCGGACACGGCCCTGGCGCTGGTCGCCGAACGCGGCATGCGCGGCCTCACCCACCGGGCCGTGGACGAGGCGGCCGGGCTGCCGCCCGGCTCCACCTCGAACGTCGCCCGTACCCGCGCGGCCCTCCTCGAACTCGTCGTCGCCCGCTTCGTCGAGCTGGAGATGGGCCGATGGGCCGGGCTGGCCGAGCGGGCGGAGGCGGCCGACCTGACCGACCCCGACGTGCTCGCCGACCTGATCGCCGAGTTCGTGCACGGGCTGATCACCATGGGACGGGTGGCCACCATCGCCCGGTACGAGCTCGCGCTCGAGGCCACCCGCCGCCCCGAGCTGCGCCGGGTCTACGACGAGGCGGGCCGCCAGTACCGCTCCGCCGCCATCGCCCTGCTCACCGCCGCCGGGTCCGCCGACCCGGTACGGCACGGCCACCAGCTCGTGGCCTTCCTCGACGGCCTGATCTTCGACGCGACCGCCGGCGCGGGCCCGGTCTTCGGGCGTGACGAGCTGCGCGCCGTGGTGCGCGAGGCGCTCGCCGGCATGCTCTCCCGCTGACCGGCCCGCTCGCCGGGCCGTACCGGTGGGCCGCCTTCCGGCACATACCGGACGGTCGGTATGCTCGGGTGAGCTTCTGAGCCAGGGGAGCGTGATGGGGCACAAGCAGCCTGCCGGGCCGCCGGGACTCGACCTCGCCCGCCTGGGCCCGTACCTGGAGGAGGCGGGCATCGCGACCGGCCCGCTCGCCGCCGAGGTGATCCAGGGCGGCATGTCGAACCTCACCTACCTGGTGCGCGACGCGGCCGGGAACCGGTTCGTGGTGCGCCGCCCGCCGCTCGGCCACGTGCTCGCCACCGCGCACGACATGGGCCGCGAGTACCGGGTGATGACCGCGCTCGCGGGCTCGGGCGTGCCGGTGCCGCGCACCTACGCGCTGTGCCGGGACGAGGCGGTGATCGGCGCCCCGTTCTACGTCATGGAGTACGTGCCCGGCACGGTGCTGCACGGCGGCGCGCCGCAGTTCGCCCGCCCGGACCGGCCGGAGCGCGACGAGCGGGTGGTCCGCCTGCTGCTCGAGCTGACCGACGTGCTCGCGCTGCTGCACCGGATCGACCCGGCGGAGGTCGGGCTCGCCGACTTCGGCCGCCCGGAGGGGTACCTGGAGCGGCAGGTGCGCCGGTGGAAGCGGCAGCTCGACGCCTCGCGCAGCCGCGAGCTGCCCGGCATCGACCTGCTGCACGAGCGGCTCGCCGCGACCGTGCCGCACCCCGGCGGGCCGGGGTCGATCGTGCACGGCGACTTCAAGCTCGGCAACGCGGTGATCGGCCCGGACGACCGGATCGGCGCGGTGCTCGACTGGGAGATGGCCACCCTCGGCGACCCGCTCACCGACCTCGCGCTGTTCCTCATCTACAGCGAGGCCGAGGGGTACGGCGACGGGCTCGCCGAGCGGTACGCGGAGGCCACCGGGCGCGAGCCGTACCGGCTCGGCTGGTACGTCGGCCTCGCCTGCTTCAAGCTCGCCGTGATCTCCGAGGGCATCCACTACCGGCACAGCCGGGGGCTCACCGTCGGCGCGGGCTTCGACACGATCGGCGACCAGGTCCTCCCGCTGGTGGAGCGGGGGCTGCGGGCGCTGAAGGAGGAGTGATGGACTTCACCTACGACGAGGTCACCGAGCGGCTGCGGGAGCGGCTGCTCGCCTTCATGGACGAGTGCGTCTACCCGGCCGAGGAGGAGTTCGAGGCCCAGGCGGCCGAGTCGGGGTGGCGGCCGCCGCCGGTGCTGGAGAAGCTCAAGGCCGAGGCGCGCCGCCGCGGCCTGTGGAACCTGTTCCTGCCCGGCGAGTACGGCGCGGGCCTGACCAACCTGCAGTACGCCCCGCTCGCCGAGATCATGGGCCGCAGCCCGCGGATCGCCCCGGCCGCCACGAACTGCGCCGCGCCGGACACCGGCAACATGGAGGTGCTCGCCATGTTCGGCACCCCCGAGCAGCGGCGCGCCTGGCTGGAGCCGCTGCTGCGCGGCGAGATCCGCTCGGCGTTCGCGATGACCGAGCCGGACGTGGCCTCCTCGGACGCCACCAACATCGCCACCCGGATCGAGCGCGACGGCGACGAGTACGTGATCAACGGCCGCAAGTGGTTCATCTCCGGGGCGATGAACCCGGACTGCCGGATCTTCATCGTGATGGGCAAGACCGACCCGGACGCCCCCAAGCACCGGCAGCAGAGCATGGTGCTCGTGCCCCGCGACACCCCCGGGCTGACGGTACGGCGGAGCATGCACGTGTTCGGCTACACCGACGCCGACCACGGCGGCCACGCCGAGCTGATCTTCGAGAATGTGCGGGTGCCGGCGAGCAACCTGATCGGCGAGGAGGGCGGCGGCTTCGCGATCGCCCAGGCGCGGCTCGGCCCCGGCCGCATCCACCACTGCATGCGGCTGATCGGCATGGCCGAGCGCGCGCTCGAGCTCATGTGCCGGCGGGCCTGGTCCCGTACCGCGTTCGGCGCGCCGCTCGCCCACCAGGGGGTGATCCAGGACTGGATCGCCGAGGCGAGGGTGACCATCGAGCAGCTGCGGCTGCTCGTGCTGAAGACCGCCTGGCTCATGGACACGGTGGGCAACAAGGGCGCGCACACCGAGATCCAGGCGATCAAGGTGGCCGTGCCGAAGGCCGTGCAGGAGATCGTCGACCGGGCGATCCAGGTGCACGGCGGCGGCGGGGTGAGCCAGGACTTCCCGCTCGCCGCGCTCTGGGCGGCGGCGCGCACGCTGCGGCTCGCGGACGGGCCGGACGAGGTGCACAAGCGCTCGCTCGCCTGGCGGGAGCTGAAGCGGTACCAGGGGTGACGGGCCGGCGGGGCCGCTACGGGCGCAGCGCGGCGAGCAGCAGGTCGGCGAAGTAGCGGCCCACGTCCCGGCCGGAGAGCGGGCCCTCCGGGTTGTACCAGATGCCGAGGTGGTGGACCGAGCCGAAGAAGAAGTCGACCACCATCTCGGCGGGTACCGCGTCGCTGAACACGCCACTGCGCTGGCCCTCGAGCACGAGGTCGCGGAAGCGTTCGTGGTAGCGGCGCCGGTCGGCCCGCACCGCCTTCTGGATCTCGGGGGCGAGCTGGTGCATCGACCGGAAGAAGATCTTGGAGTCGTCGAGGTTCTCGATCGTGGTCACCACGACGTCCATCGCGGCGGCGTGCAGGCGCTCGGCGACCGGCGCGTCCGAGTCGGCGAACCGGTTGAGGCGCTCCATCTGCATGCGGAGCACCCGCGCGTAGATCTCCTGCAGCAGGTCGTCCTTGGACGTGAAGTAGTGGTACATCGCGCCCTTGGTGACGCCCGCCGCGTCGACGATCTCCTGCACCGAGGTGCCCTCGAAGCCCCGCTCGGCGAACAGCCGCGTCGCCGCGCTGAGCAGGCGCTGCCGTACCGGCTCCTCGGAGGTGGAGCTGCGGGCTGCGTTACGCGCCATCGGGTTCTCCTCCTTGCCCCCCGGTCAAGGATACCGACTGGTCGGTTGGAACGTTGGCGCATATCTACAACCGACGGCCCGTCCGCAACCGAAAATTCGGTCGTCCGGGGAGTTGTTTTATCACCGATACTGGCTCACATTGATGTCCGGGGTGTGTCCGCCCCGTCTCACGTGTGAGCCCTAGGCGAGGGGGGCCCAAAGCCGTGGCCGGTGGTTCCATCTATGTGTCGCAGGACGAGAAGTACAGCGGCACCGACCAGATCGTTTACGAGAACCTTTGGGCTCAGGGGCGCGAGGCGCGGCTGAAACGGCGGGGCGTCATCGCCGTGATCGGCCTGATCATCGGCGTCGTGCTCGCCATCAGGTTCTCCCTCAACTCGTTCGTCATGGCCGTGCTCGGCGCGATCGTCGCGGCCGGCGCCGACTTCTACCTCGCCTGGCGCGCCCACGAGTCCACCGCGGTGTGGCGGGGCAAGCGCCGGGGCGACGTCATCACCGGGCGCATCCTGCGCCGCACGCTGCGCCGCCGCGGCTACCACGTGCTCGACGGCCGCTCCATCCCGGGCAAGGCCTCGGTCGACCACCTGGTGATCGGCCCCGGCGGCATGTGGGTGATCGACAACGAGGCGTGGGCGCCCGACACCGACATCGCCCGGTACGGCTCGCGCCTGTTCCTCGGCGAGCGCACCGGCACGAAGGTGGCCCAGGAGCTCATCCAGGTGGCGAACGAGCTCGCCGAGCTGCTCGGCCGGGAGACCGGCATCACCGTCGAGGCCAAGCCGTTGCTCGCCGTACACGGGGGGAAGATCACCGCCGGGGAGCACGTGCGCGGCGTCGTGGTCGCCGAGGGGATCACCGTGCTCTACCCGCGGCGCATCCCGCGCTGGATCCTCTCCCACCCGACCGGCGAGCTCACCGACGAGCAGGTCGATCTCCTCTCCCGCACCGCGGCCCGCATCCTGCGCCGCGCCTGACCGGCCCCGCTCGGCGAGCCCCGGCCGCGTGCGTACGGCGTGGCCGGGCCGCCGCGTCGCGCCGTTCCATGCCGCTCCGCCCAGGGCCGAAGCGGTACCGGGTGATGTGGCGTGGCTCACGCGGGAGCGGCGCGGGCGATGACGCCCGCCACCGGGGCGGGCGGGGAGGGGCACCGGCGTCCGGGCAGGTCACCGGGCGGGTGTGCCCGCGTGCGCCACGGCGCGTGTTCCGCTCCGCCCACAGGAATCCCAGGCGTACCGAATGAGGTTCTGGTCCGGGCGGGCCGCGTCTGGTTCGAAGCACTCTGCCGGATGCGCTACGCTTTCTCTCGTTCGCGCCGCTAGCTCAACTGGCAGAGCAGCTGACTCTTAATCAGCGGGTTCGGG
The DNA here is from genome assembly GCF_006716785.1 of Thermopolyspora flexuosa. Classification (NCBI taxonomy): domain Bacteria; kingdom Bacillati; phylum Actinomycetota; class Actinomycetes; order Streptosporangiales; family Streptosporangiaceae; genus Thermopolyspora; species Thermopolyspora flexuosa. The sequence continues at coordinate 879,840 of NZ_VFPQ01000001.1, forward strand.
GTTCGAGTCCCTGGCGGCGCACTCGAACAACGCAGGACGGGCACCCTCCACGCGGAGGGTGCCCGTTCGGCGTTCCGGCCGCGTGACGCCCGCCGTACCGGCCACCGGGACCGGGCGGATCAGTCGAGCAGGCCCGCGTCGTGCACGAGGATCGCGGCCTGCACCCGGTTGCTGAGCGCGAGCTTGGCGAGCACCCGGCTCATGTGCGCCTTCACCGTCGACTCGCTCATGTACAGCCGGTGGGCGATCTCCGCGTTGCTCAGCCCGTGCGCCGCCGCGATCACCACCTCCCGCTCCCGCGCGGTGAGCGCCTCCAGGCGCCTGCGCGCGGCCGCCGCCCGCGCCGAGCCGTGCGAGGTGAATTCCTCGATCAGCCGCTTGGTGACGCTGGGGGAGAGCATGGCGTTGCCCTCGACCACCGTGCGCACCGCCTGGATCAGGTCCTTCGGCGGGGTGTCCTTGAGCAGGAACCCGACCGCGCCGTGGCGCAGCGCGGTGTGCACGTACTCGTCCAGCTCGAACGTGGTGAGCATGACGATCTTCGGCGGGTCGGGCAGGCCGGCGATGCGCTCGGTCGCGGTCAGCCCGTCCACGCCGGGCATGCGGATGTCCATGAGCACCGCGTCCGGCCGGTGCCGGATGGCCTGCTCGACCGCCTCGCCGCCGTCGGCCGCCTCGGCGACCACCTCGATGTCCCCCGCGGACTCGAGGATCATCCGCAACCCCTGGCGAACGAGCTGCTCGTCGTCGACCAGCAGCACGCGAATCACGGAGAACCTCCGGCCCGGACATCCGACTTTCGTGGGGGGTCGATCGTAGACGATCGGCCGATCCCGCCGCCCCCGCTCCGCCGAACCATCGTAGTGACCTGCAGTTCGGCCGATAGGAGGGACGATGACAGGCCTGCCGGCTCCCGGCGGGGTGGCCGCGGCGGCGTGCGAACTCACCAAGGTGTACGGCGAGGCGGCCACGCGGGTGGTCGCGCTCGACGCGGTGTCGGTCACGATCCCGGCCGGCCGCTTCACCGTCGTCATGGGGCCGTCCGGTTCCGGCAAGTCCACCCTGCTGCACTGCATGGCCGCGCTGGAGCGGCCGACGTCCGGGCGGGTGCTGATCGACGGGACCGACGTGTGGGCGCTCGGCGAGCGCGAGCGCACCCGGCTGCGCCGGGACCGCCTCGGGTTCGTGTTCCAGGCGTTCAACCTGGTGCCGACGCTGAGCGCGCGGGAGAACATCCTGCTCCCGGCGCTGCTCGCCCGCCGCCGGGTGGACCCCGGCTGGCTCGACCGGGTGGTGGACACGGTACGGCTCGGCGACCGGCTGGAGCACCGCCCGAGCGAGCTGTCCGGCGGCGAGCAGCAGCGGGTGGCGGTCGCCCGCGCGCTGGTGACCCGCCCGGCGGTGATCTTCGCCGACGAGCCCACCGGCAACCTCGACTCCCGCACCGGCGCGGGCGTGCTCGCGCTGCTGCGGGACGTCGCCGGGCAGGGCGAGGCCGCCGTGGTGATGGTCACCCACGATCCCGGGGCCGCCTCCTACGGCGACCAGGTGGTGTTCCTCGCCGACGGCCGCATCCGGGACGTGCTGCCGGAGCCGACCGTGGCCGGGGTGGTGGAGCGGCTGCGGCGGCTGGAGCTCGTGGCGGCGCGCGGGGAAGGGGGCCGGTCGTGATCCGGCTCGCCCTGGGGGAGCTGCGGGCCCGGCCGGTGCGGCTGCTCGCCACCCTGCTCGCGGTGGCGCTCGGCGTCGGGTTCGTGGTCGGCTCCCTCGTCCTCGTCGACTCGGTGCGCGCCGCCTTCGACGTCCGGTACGTCGACGGCGGGCGGAACGCGGCGGGCGTGGTGCGGCCGGTCGGCGGCCTGGGGACCCAGCGGTACGCGCGGGTGCCCGGCCGGGTGGCGAGCGCGGTGGCCGCCGCGCCGGGCGTCGCGGCGGTCGCCCCGGTCCACCGGGAGACCGTGCTGATCACCGGGCCGGGCGGGGAGCGGCTCGGCCGCCGGGACGGCGGGTCCCGCCTCGACCGGGCCGGGCTGTACCTGGGCAACTGGATCGAGGACGCGCGGCTGCGCGACCAGACGCTGCGCTCCGGCCGCCCGCCCGTGACCGCCACCGAGGCGGTCGTGCACCGGCACACCGCGGAGGCGTACGGCCTCGCGGCCGGGGACCGGGTGCGGCTCGTGCTGCCCGCCGCCGCGTTCGAGGTGACGATCACCGGCGTGTTCGACTACGGCGACGCCGACCCCGCGCCGCACGCCCCGCTGTTCACGCCCGGCGTGCTCGTCCCCACGCGGGCCGCCGCCGCGCGGCTCGGCGACCCCGTCGAGCTGCGCGTGGCCGCCGTGCCCGGCGTGCCCGCCGAGCGGCTGCACCGCGCGGTGGCGCAGGCGATCGGCGACGGCGACCACGAGATCGTCCCGGCCGAGAAGGCCGCCCGGGACACCTTCGAGCTGATCTGGCGGATGAACCTGGGGCCGCTCGCGACCGGCATGCTCGTGTTCTCCGGCATCACGGTGCTCGCGGCCGGGCTGATCGTGTTCACCACGTTCGCGGTGACCGTGGCGCGGCGCACCCGCCGGTACGCGCTGCTGCGCCTGCTCGGCGCGGGCCGCGGCCAGGTGGCGGTCGTGGTCCTCGCCGAGGCGTCGGCCATCGGGCTCGCCGGCGGCGCCGCCGGGGTGCTGCTCGGGTACGGCGTGGCCGAGGGGCTGCGGGCGCTGTTCGCCGTGGCCGGCGTCGACCTCGTCCTCGGGCCGGGGGACCCGACCGTGCTGAGCCCGGGCGGCGCGCTCATCGGCCTGGCCACCGGGGTGGTCGCCACCGTGTTCGCCGCGCTCCCGGCCGCGGTGCGCGCCGGGCGGGTGCCGCCGATGCAGGCGCTGCGCGAGGCCGACCGGCCGCCGCGGGCCGCCGCCGGGCGCCGGGCGGCCCGGGCCGGGCTCGCCTTACTGGCCGCCGGGGCCGTGGCGCTCGCGGTGGCGCCGCTCGGCGGGCAGGACGACGGGGACGCCACCGGCCGGTTGGTGCCGCTGTCCGTGGGCGCGCTCGCGGCCTTCGCCGGGACGGCGCTGCTCGCGCCGCGCTGCACCGGGCCGGTCGCGCGCCTGATCGGCGCGCCCGCCGCCGCGCTGCGCGGGCTGCCCGCGCGGCTCGCCCAGGGCAACGCCGCCCGCAACCCCGGCCGGACCGCGCTCACCGCGACCGCGCTGGTTCTCGGGGTGGGGCTGGTCGGCTTCACGCTGGTGGTCACCGCGAGCCTGGAGGCCACCCAGCGGGCGCGGATCCGGGAGATCACCTTCACCGACTACTGGGTGCGGCCGGACGGGCTGTCGAGCTTCCCGCCGGAGGCCACCCGGGCGGTCGCCGCGGTCGACGGGGTGAAGGTGGTCAGCGCGGTACGGCCCGCCCAGGTCAGGGTGGCCGGGGCGGCGCTCACGCCGCTCGCCGTACAGCCGCGGACCCTGATGCGGGTCATGGACGTGCCCGTGGTCTACGGCGACTTCGCCGCGCTCGCCGCGGACGGCGGCACCGGGCGGCCCCTCGTCGCGCTCGGGGAACGGCTCGCCCGCACCCTCGGCGTCGGGGTCGGCGACGGCCTGGCGGTGACGTTCGTCGGCGGCGGGCCGGCGGCCGGGGACGCGCAGGCCCGCGTGGTCGCGATCTACGACCCCGAGCGCCTCCCCGAGGGCTTCCAGGCGGAGATGATGCTCTCGCGGGAGCGGGCCGCCGCGGTGCAGCCGCTCCAGGGCGACACGAGCACGTTCATCGAGCTCGACGACGGGGTGGGCGTCGCGGAGATCCGGCCCGCGCTCGAGGCGGCGCTGCGTGGGTACCCGGTGCTGCTGCAGGACGCCGCGGAGGCGCGCGCGGCGATGGCCGGCCGGGTCGGGAGCGTGCTCGCCCTCGGGCTGGGGCTGCTGCTGCTCACCGTGGTGATCGCGGTCCTCGGCGTCGCCAACACCCTGGCGCTGTCGGTCATCGAACGCACCCGCGAGCTCGGCCTGCTCCGCGCCGTGGGCATGAGCCGCGCGCAGGCCCGCTCGATGATCCGCTGGGAGGCGGTGATCGTCACCACGCTCGGCGTCCTGCTCGGCGTCGTCCTCGGTACGGCGTTCGCCTGGCTGACCGCCCGCGCGGTGCCGCGCGAGATCGAGGTGCTGTCCGTCCCGGTCGGGTGGCTGGCGGTCACCGTGGTCGTCGGCGCCCTCGCGGCCGTGCTCGCCGCGACCGGCCCGGCCCGACGCGCCGCCCGCGTGGACGTCCTCCGCGCGATCGCCCGGGGGTGACGGCGGCCGGTCCGGATCGTGAGGCCGGTGGCGCGGTGCACGCCGGCCTCACTCGCAGGGGATGGTGGCGTGGACCTCGTAGCCGCCGTCCGGCCGGGGGCGCGCGTCGAAGGTGCCGCCCAGCAGCCGGATGCGTTCCCGCAGGCCGTGGTGGCCGAGGCCGGATCCGGCGGTGCCGAGGACGGTGTCGGGTGCGCGCTCCGGGGCGGCGTTGCGGACGGTCACCTCAAGCGCGTCAGGAGCGTGGCGGAGCCGTACCGTGGTCGGCGCGCCCGGGGCGTGCTTGTGCACGTTGGTCAGGGCCTCCTGTACCAGGCGGAAGGCCGCGCGCTCCACGGCCGCCGGAAGGCCGCGCCGCTCGCCCTCGATCTCGAGGGTGACGGGCAGGCCGGCCTCGTGCGACCGCCGTACCAGCCGGTCGAGCGCGTCGATGCCCGGCTGGGGCTCGACGGCCGCGGTCTGGCCCTCCTCGCGCAGCACCCGCAGCACCTGGCGCAGCTCGGTGAGGGCCTCCCGTCCGATCTCGCGGATGGTCCCGGCCATGCGCGCGGCCGCCTCGTCGGCGAGGGTGCTCTCCAGCGCCCCGGCGTGCACCACCATGAGGCTCACCCGGTGGGCGACCACGTCGTGCATCTCCCGCGCGATCCGGGCGCGCTCCTGGGCCCTGGCCCGCTCGGCGAGGGCGGCCTGCTCGCGTTCCAGCCGCTCGGCGCGCTCCCGCAGCGTCGCCACCAGGGCCCGGCGGGCGCCCACCCACAGGCCGAGCAGCACCGGGGTCCCGGCCACCAGCACGGTGAGCAGCAGGGCGTAGCCGGCCGAGACCCGCTCGGCGAGCAGCCGCCCGAACACCAGCAGCGCGAGCGCACCGGCGAAGGCCGCGAGCCATCGGGTACGGCGCGCCCCGGCCGGCCCGGCCTCCGGCCCGGCGGCGGGCAGGCCGGCGGACAGCGTGTACGCGGCGACCGCGAGGCCCCACGGCGCGGTCATGACCAGCCAGGCCCCCGTCCCGGCCACGAGCAGCGGATACGGCGTGAGCCGCCGGATCAGCACGGGCAGCGCCACCACGGCGGCCACCACGGTCTGCACGGGCGGGCCCGGCCCGCCGAACGCCCCGAACTCCGGCATCCCACCGCCGCCCTGGTCCGCGGTGAGGATGAACACGATCAGCGCGAGGACGGCGTCCGCGAGCAGCAGCATCCCCCCGCGAACCGCCCCTGCCGCCACCAGGACCCGCGACATGCCCTCAGCCTACGGGCGGCCCGCCCGGCGCGAGCCGTACCGGAACCGGGGCCGGTCAGAACTCCCAGACGTCGGTGGCCGGCCCGTGCCCGTGCCAGGTGCAGAACACCGAGGAGCCGTGGTCGCCCTTCATCAGGTCGACCCGGATCCAGCCGACGTTGCCGCTCACCCGCGCCTCGTAGCCCGCGGCGGGGGTGGCCGACAGCAGGCGGCACTCGCCGTTCTCGATCGCGAAGGAGACCTGGCCGCCCTTGACGTTCACCACCTTGACCTCGGACGACGGCTCGGGGCCGGGCGGCCGCCGGATGGCGGGCGGGGTGGACCTGGTGGCGGTGGCGCGCGGGCTCGCCGAGGTGCGCGTGGGGGCGGGCCTGCGGGTCGCCGCCGGGCGGGTGGCCGTGGGCGTCAGGACCGAGGGGGGCGAGGTGGTGGCGGCGGGCCGGGTCGTGGCGGGCGGCTGGGACGGGGTGGCGCGTCTCGGGCGGGCGGCGGGGGTCGCGGCCGGGGAGGTGGCCGTGGGCGGCGCGGCCACCGCGGCCGGGGTGGGGGGACGGCCGGTGCGGGCCTCGGCCACGGGCAGGCTCGGGTACGGCGCGTCGATGACCTCGGCGCGGAGCACGTCGCGTACCCCGAACCAGGCCAGGCAGATCGACAGGGCGGTCGCGCCGCACCAGATCGCCAGATATCCCACCACCCGTCGCATGCGCTGAATTATCGGATCTTTCGCGATCTCGTGCCCTACCGTTGGGTCACATGGCGACGGTGCTCGTGGTCGAGGACGACGAGTTCGTCCGCGCGGAGCTCATCCAGGCGCTCGCCGGACGGCACGCGGTACGCAGCGCGGGGCGGGCGCTCGACGCGCTCCGCGAGATCACCCGGAACCCGCCGGACGTGGTCGTGCTCGACCTCGGGCTGCCCGACCTCGACGGCGCCGAGGCGCTGAAGATGATGCGCGGCGTCTCCGACGTGCCGGTGATCGTGGCCACGGCGCGGGACGACGAGGCCGAGATCGTCCGGCTGCTGCGCGCCGGGGCCGACGACTACCTGGTCAAGCCGTTCTCCGGCGAGCACCTCGAGGCCCGGCTGGAGGCGGTGCTGCGCCGTACCCGGAAGGCCGCGGCCCCGCCCGCGGTGCTGCGGGTGGGCGGGCTCGAGGTGGACCTCAACCGGCGGGAGGCCACGCTCGACGGGGTGCCGCTCTCGCTCACCCGCCGGGAGTTCGACCTGCTCGCCTACCTCGCCGCCCGGGCGGACCGGGTGGTGTCGCGGCGCGAGCTGCGCACCGAGGTGTGGCGCCAGGCGTACGGCGAGGACCAGACGATCGACGTGCACCTGTCCTGGCTGCGGCGGAAGCTGGGGGAGACCGCCGCCGCCCCCCGCTACCTGCACACCGTGCGGGGCGTCGGGGTGATGCTGTCGGCGCCGCGGGACTGAACGGCCGGCGATGCGACGCTCGCTCGTGCTGCTCGCGGTCGCGTGTACCGCGATGGTGACGCTCGCGTTCCTCGTGCCGCTCGGCATGGTGGTGCGCGAGGCGGCCCGGGCGCGGGCGATCGCCGACGGGGAGCGGCAGGCCGCCGCGCTCGTGCCCGTGCTCGCGATCACCACCGAGCCGGAGCGGCTGGAACACGCCCTGGCGAGCATCGGCGCGCAGGGGCGGGTCGCGATCCACCTGCCGGACGGCGACACGCTCGGCACCCCGCGGGCCTCGGCGGACCTGCTCGCCGCGGCCGCCCGGCGCAACCGGGCGATCACCACGGAGCTCGGCGAGGGGCGGCTGCTGCTGCGGCCCGTCGTGCTCGACGGCGGGCGGAGCGCGGTGATCGAGGTGTACGTGCCGCCGGAGGCGCTCACCCGCGGCGTGGGCCGGTCGTGGGCGGTGCTCGCGCTGCTCGCCGTGGTGCTGGTGATCGGCTCGGTGCTCGTCACCGACCGGCTCGGCACGCGGCTGGTGCGCGCGACCCGGCGGCTCGGCCGCGCGGCCACCGAGCTCGGCGCGGGAGACCTCGGCGTACGGGTGGAGCCGGACGGGCCGCCCGAGCTGGTGGCGGCCGGCCGGGCGTTCAACGCGATGGCCGACCGGGTGGTGGAGCTGCTCGCCGCCGAACGCGAGCTCGTCGCCGACCTGTCGCACCGGCTGCGCACGCCGCTCACCGCGCTGCGCCTCAGCCTGGGCCGCCTCGGCCCGGAGGCCGAGCCGAGCCGGCAGGCCCTCGACCGGCTCGAACACGAGGTGGACGCGATCATCACCGCGGCCCGGGCCCGCAACACCGCCTCGCCGTACTCCTCGGGCAGGCGGCCTGCGGCCGGCCGGGCGGGTGATCCGTCCGTGGGTACGGCGGAGCGGGCGGAGGCGGCGGGCCCGCCTGCGGGCGGCGGTGCGTCCGGCTGGTGCGACGCGGCCCAGGTGCTGCGGGAACGGCTGGAGTTCTGGTCGGCGCTCGCCGAGGACCAGGGGCGGCCGTGGGACCTCGTCGGCGCGGCCTCGCCCGTGTTCGTTCCGGTGCCCGCGACCGAGCTCACCGCGGTCGTGGACGCGCTGCTCGGCAACGTGTTCCGGCACACCGCGGAGGGCACGGCGTTCACGGTGACCCTGCACGAGGGCGCCGAGGCCGTGGGCATCCTCGTCGCCGACGCGGGCCCCGGCATCCGGGACCCGGAGACCGCGCTGCGCCGCGGGGCGAGCGGCGCCGGGTCCACCGGCCTCGGCCTCGACATCGCCCGCCGCCTCGCCGAGTCCACCGGCGGCACGCTGAAGATCGACCGCTCGCCCGTGCTCGGCGGCGCCTCCGTCCAGCTCTGGCTCCGCACCGCCCCGCAGTCCACGTCCCCACGCCGGTTGCGCCGCCGCGTCCGCTCGTAGGCCCGTCGGCAGGGGCCTCCGACCCGGGGAGCGGCCGTTCGGGCGTGCTCGGGGCGGTTCCGCGGGCCGGGCTCCCTGCCGCGTCCCGGGTCGGGACGTCCGGTATCGGTTGCGCCGCCGCGTCCGCTCGCAGGCCGCTCGGCGCGGACTTTACGGACGGGCCGTTTCCGGGGCCGGGTCCGCGCCGGTGCCGTGCCGGCCGAGCCGTCGCGCACGGTTCGGCCGGCACGGCGGAGCGGTGCGTGACCGGTGTCGCCGCCGGTCACCGAGGTTCGGCCTTGATCCGCGATCATGCTCTCAAAGGGCACCTAACAGCGCCTTAACGGCGGCTTAAGAGCAGGATTTCGGTGCGCGCGGCGGGCCAGTCTGTGGGACATGCAAACCACCGGTAATGCCCGCCGTACGGCTTCCATCGCCGCCGTGGTCGCGGCCTCCACCGTGCTTCCGCTGGTGCCGCTCGTGCTCGCCGAGCCGGCGTTCGCGCACGGGACGATGCAGAATCCCCCGAGCCGTGCGCTCGTCTGCCGCAACGAGAACCCGGAGAGCCCGAAGTCCGACGCCTGCAAGCAGGCCGTCGCGCTGGGCGGCACCCAGCCCCTCTACGACTGGAACGAGGTCAACATCCCCGACGCGGCCGGGCGGCACCGGGAGATCATCCCCGACGGCAAGCTGTGCAGCGCGGGGCGGGACAAGTACCGCGGGCTCGACCAGGCCCGTGCGGACTGGCCCGCGACCCCGCTGACGGCGGGCGCCCAGTTCACCTTCACCTACCGGGCGACCGCCCCGCACCGGGGCTCGTTCGAGCTGTACGTCACCAAGGACGGCTACGACCCGACCAAGCCGCTGCGCTGGTCCGACCTGGAGAGCGCGCCGTTCGTCACGGTCACCGATCCGCCGCTGGTGGACGGCGCCTACACGATCTCCGCCCGGCTGCCGAACAAGAGCGGGCGGCACCTGATCTACGCGATCTGGCAGCGCAGCGACAGCCCCGAGGCGTTCTACTCGTGCTCGGATGTGATCTTCAACGGCGGCTCCGCCGGTTCGGGCGCCCCCGCCACGGCCCCGAGCGCGCCGGCCACCGCCCCGAGCTCGGCGCCGAGCACGGCGCCCACCTCGGGCACGACTCCGCCGCCGACCACGGTGCCCAAGCCGGACCACGACCATCCGCTGCCCAGTCCCACTCCCACCCCCACCTCCGGTAAGGGCACCGGCGACGCGATGAGCCGGATCACGACCGGCATCGGCGTGCACCCGGCGCAGGTGACCCGCGGGCAGCCGGTCACGGTGTCCGCCGTGTGCTCCGGCAGCCGGGTCCGGTCGGTCGCCTCCACCGCGTTCCGGCGTAGCGTCGCCACGGCCCCCGCCCGTGCCACCAGCTGGTACCCGACCTTCACCGTCGCCGACACCGCCCGGACCGGCCGCCACGTCGTCCAGGTCCGCTGCGCGGACGGCGGCGTGGCGAAGGCCGTCTTCACGGTCACCGGGTCCCGGTCCGCGCGCTGAGTGGCGCGATCCGCCGCGGCGTGAACGTCCCGTCACGCCGGGCGTGATCTTCCGGGGTGTGGTCCGCCGGCATCCCGGGCCACACCCCGGAAGGGCGGCCACATCGAGTCCTAGAGCCCTCACGACCCGCCCCCTCCATCCCCGCGTGGCCGTACGGCCGCGACGAGGCGGAGCACGACGAGGACGGCGCCGGCGGCCGCCGCGGCGCACAGCGCGAGGAACACATCGGGCGTCCAGGTCCACACCTGACGCAGCGGCACCCGGCCGCCGAGGACGAGCAGGCCGATCCCCGGCAGCAGGCCCACCCCCCACCAGCCCACGGTCGCCGCCACCCGCCGCGGCGGGGAAACCGCCGGGTGAGGACGGCGGAGCAAAAGGACGGTGCGGGCCACGGCGAGCGCCAAGGCCACCGCCACGCCGGTCACCCCCCACACCGCGATCAGGTACGGCGCCGCCGAGGCCCGCCCGTCGGGCGCGGTCGCCCCGGCGAGCAGCCGGGCCGCGCCGAAGCCCACCTCCATGACCGCCGCGTCGTGCAGCACGCCGTACAGGTTCTGCAGCAGGACGAGGGCGAGGCCGCGTTCGGGCAGCAGGAACAGCGTCGCCGAGTACCCGGGGACGCCCCCGGTGTGCCACACGGCCGTGTCGAGCGGGGCGGGCAGGCCGCCGACCCGCCAGCCCAGGCCGTAGGAGGCGGCGCGGCCGCCGGTGAGCACGGCGGGCCGCCGCATCAGCGCCGCCGTCTCGGGGCGGAGTACGGCACGGCCGCCGGCGGTGGCGCCCGCCCGCAGGTGCAGCGCGGCGAACGCGGCCAGGTCGTCCAGGTCGCCGCCGAGGTAGCCGTAGCCCGCGCCGTGGTCGTCGACCCCGGTGGCGATCGGGGCCGGGACGCCCCAGAGGAGCTGGTGGCCGGGCGGTAGCCCGCGCGCTGCGGCCGAGGCGGCGTCGGCGATCGCCCGGTCCATGCCCGCCGGGCCGAGCACGGCCGTGCGCAGGTGCTCGGCGAGCGGACGCCCGGTGACCGCCTCGACGACGGCGGCGAGCACCAGGTAGTTGGCGCTGGTGTAGGCGTAGGCGGCCCCGGGCGGGGCGATCGGCCGCAGGTCCGCCAGGTCGGCGAGGCGGCCGGCGGGGCGGGGACAGCCGGACCCGTGGCAGTCGGTCACCGCGTACCCGGCCGCCGGAGGCAGGCCGGAGGTGTGCTCGAGCAGGTGGCGGACGGTGACCCGGGCCGCGTGGGCGGGACCGCCGAACCGGAAGCCGGGCAGGTGGTCGGCGACCCGGTCGTCGAGGCCGAGCCGCCCCGCGTCGACGAGGGCGAGCACCGCCGTGGCCATGACCGGCTTGGCGACCGAGCCCCACAGGAACGGGGTCGCCGCGGTCACCGGCTCGCCGTTCCCGTCGACGCCCCAGGCCCGCCGGTGGAGCGGCCCGTCGGGGCCGACGACCGCGTACGCGAGCCCGGGCGTGCCGGTCGCGGCCATGCGGTCGCGCACGTAGGCGTCGAGCGCGTCGTACCGGCCGGGCGGGGCGTGCGCCACGGCGGCCGGCGCGCCGCGGAGCGGCACGGGCGCGAGCGCGAGCACGAGCGCGACGGCGGCCAGGGCCGCGAAGGCGGCGGTGCGCCGGAGGTGCGGGAACATGGCGATCCTCGGCGTCGCTGGGACGGATGACAATATGTCCATACGGTTATCGGGGCCGCCGAAGCGCAGGTCGTTCGTTGATCACGACTGGGGGATCGGCGGATAACCGTACGCTGGTACGGTTCTACCGTACGGCGGTATGGTCATCAAGTGCCCAGGACCGCCGATCACGAGGAGCGCCGCCGCCAGATCGCCGCGGCGGTCTGTGCGCTGATCGCCGAGCACGGCCTCGACGCCGTCACCGTCGCCCGCACCGCCGCCACCGCGGGCATCTCGGTCGGGCTCGTGCAGCACTACTTCCGCACCAAGGACGAGATGCTCCTGCACGCGTTCGCCCAGGTCACCGCCCGTATCCGGAGCCGGGTCGACGAGCGGGTGCGGGACGGCGTCCGGCACCGGCGGCCGATCCGGCGGGTGCTCGCCGAGGCGCTCGCCGAGCTCGTCCCGCTCGACGAGACCCGCCGCGCCGAGTTCCGGGTGGCCCGCGCGTTCGCCGGGCGGGCCCTCGACGTGCCCCGGCTCGCCGAGATCGACGCGGAGACCGGGCGGGCGCTCCGCGCGGAGATCGCCCAGGCGGTGCACAACGGCAAGGAGTGCGGCGAGGTCGACCCCGGCCTCGACCCGTGGCCCGCCGCGGTACGGCTCGCCGCGGTCACCGAAGGGCTCGCGCTGCAGGTCTACCGCGACCCGAAGGGCGTGCGCGGCATCCCCGCGGCCGAGCTCGTCGACTCGGTCCTCGCCGCCGAGCTCGCGCTCGTGTTCACCGGCGAGTGCCGCCAGTACGCGGACCGGCCGTGACCACCGGGACCGGTGACCCGCGACGGCCGGCCGTACGGCCTGCGGATCGGTGAAACGGGTGCGGCGCCGTTGATACTTTCCGTCGCCCGCCGCGTATCGGAAAGTGAAGGATCCCGTTTACAGCACTGTCATGAGTCGCCGTCGCGTGCACACTGGCAACCGGCAGCCGCCTCGCCGGCCACGGCGAGTCGTGGCGGCGAGCTCGGGGCGGTCGCGGACAGGAGGTTCATGTGACGGCTGCGGAGCACTCCTTACCCCGGCGTACGGCGCTTCCGCCCGCCACGCTGGCGACGCTCACGCTGGCGGGCTTTTTCGCGGTCAACCTGCTCATCGTGTGGGCGCTGTTCCTCACCTCGGGCGAGGGCAAGAACTCGATCCTCACCGTCGCGAAGTTCTTCGGCCTGCACGCGGCGCTGGTCATGATGCTCCAGCTCACCCTGGTGGCACGGCTGCCGTGGCTGGACCGGCGCATCGGCATGGACCGGCTCACCCGCTGGCACCGGTGGATCGGCTTCACCCTGCTGTGGACGGTGGTGCTGCACGCCACCTTCGTCGTGCTCGGGTACGCCACGCTCGACCGGGCGTCGCCGCTGCGCACCTTCCTCGCGCTGGCGGGCGTGCCCGCCTCGCTGCTCGGCATCTGCGCCGCCACGGTGATCGTCACCGTCGCCATCGTGTCGATGCGGGCGATCCGGCGCCGCCTGCCGTACGAGGTGTGGCACGGGCTGCACCTGCTGGTCTACTGCGCCCTGATGCTCGCCCTCGTGCACCAGTTCCTGGAGGGCACCACGTTCACCGCCACCCCGCTGTCCACCGCCTACTGGTGGACGATCTGGACGCTGGTGGTCGTCGCGCTCGTCGCCGGGCGGATCGTGCTGCCGATCCACCGGAATCTCCGGCACCGGCTCCGGGTGTCCGCGGTCGTCCCCGAGTCGCCCGAGGTCACCTCGGTGTACCTGACCGGCCGGGACCTCCACCGGCTCCCGGCCCGGGCGGGCCAGTTCTTCATCTGGCGGTTCCCCGGCCACCACGGCTGGTGGCGGGCGAACCCGTTCTCGCTGTCCGCCGCGCCGGACGGCCGCACCCTGCGCATCACCGTCAAGGCGGTCGGCTCGGCCACCCGCGGGCTGCGGAACCTGCAGGTCGGCACCCCGGTCTTCGCCGAGGGGCCGTACGGCGCGTTCACCTCGATGCACCGCACCCGCGAGGGCACCGTGCTCATCGCGGGCGGGGTCGGCGTCACCCCGGTCCGGGCGCTGCTGGAGGAGCTCACCGGGCCGGTGGTCGTGCTCTACCGGGTGCGCAGCGTCCAGGAGGCGGTGCTCCTCGACGAGCTGCGGTCGCTCGCCGCGGCGCGCGGTGCGCGGCTCCACCTGCTCACCGGCCGCACCGGCGTGGGGTCGCCGCCCAACCGGCCGTTCGCGCCGCGCAACCTGCGCTCGCTCGTCCCGGACATCGCCGAGCGGGACATCTACGTGTGCGGGCCGCCCGCGATGACCGAGTCCGTGGTGGCGAGCCTGCGCGAGCTGGGGGTGCCGCGCCGGCAGATCCACGCCGAGCGGTTCGCCCTCGCCTGACCCGCCACCGCTCACGCCCGCCGCGCGCCGGGGTGCCGGGTGCGGCGGGCGTGGCGTGCCCGGCGCCGCCGGCGGCCGCGACACGCCGTCCGGATTGTCCCGAGGGCCGGTGCGGTGTCCGCATCGGCCCTGCCTAGACTCTCCCAGCGGTATCCACGGAACCTCACGGACGACGATGCGAGCGGCACGTTTCGAGCAGTACCTGCGCGACCTGTTGCTGGGCAGCGCGAACCCGGCGATCAAGGACGTGGTGACCTTCGCGGACGCGGGCCACAAGGCGTCGCCGTACGGGCTCCAGGTGACGTTCACCACCGGCGCCCGCATCCTCCTGCAGATCGTGCGGACCTCGGCGCAGGGCGGCGAGAGCGCGGACAAGCCCGAGGTGGTCAAGACCGGCGACGCGCCCGCCCCGGTGCCGGACCCCGGCTTCGGCCTGGAGAACGACCGGGTGAACGTGCGGGCGTTCGAGGCCTGGCTCGCCGCGCTCGTCACCAACGGCGGCAACCCGGAGGTCCAGGAGGTGCGGACCTTCCACGGCAAGACCCACCGGTACGGCGTCGAGGTGGCCTTCCACAGCGGCGCGCGCGCCTTCGTCTACTTCGCCCACACGCTCGGCCCCGGCCAGGACGTGGGGGCGCACCCGGCGTTCGAGGCGAAGGACGTCATCTGACCCCGGCCGGCCGCCGTACGGCTCACGCGGTCGCGGCGGCGTCCTGCGCGGCCCTGACCGCGTACTCGGTCGCCCAGCGGCGGTCGGCCTTCCCCGCGGCGGTGCGCACGATCGCGTCGACGAACAGCACCCGGCTCGGCTTCTTGTAGCTCGCCAGGTGGGCGCGCACGTGGTCGATGAGCTCCTGCTCGGTGGCGGTCGCGCCGTCGCGCAGGGTCACGATCGCGTTCGGGGTCTGGCCCCACCGGGGGTGCGGGACGCCGACCACGACCGCGTCGGCGACGGCCGGGTGGTCGACGAGCACGTGCTCCACCTCCTCGGCGGCGATCTTCTCGCCGCCGCTGTTGATCACGCCGCTGGCCCGGCCGAGCAGGGTGAGCGACCCGTCCTCGTGGAGGATCGCCCGGTCGCCGGGGACCGCGTACCGCACCCCGTCGATGACCCGGAAGGTGGCCGCGGTCTTGTCCGGGTCGCCGAGGTAGCCGACCGGCATGCGGCCGGGCGCGGCGAGCAGCCCCACCCTGCCGGAGCCGGGCGGCACGTCGTTGCCGTCCTCGTCGATGAGCCGGGCGTTCGGCGGCAACATGAACCGCGCGTTCTCCGGGTCCTCGCCGCGCACCGTGATCGCCACGCCGTACGGCCCGCCCTCGCTGGAGGCGATCACGTCCATGCACCGGATGTCGGCGTGCCGGAGCAGGGCGAGCTTGTTCGCCGCGCTCCACCGCATGCCGGAGCTGCGCACCTGCCACAGGCTCGACAGGTCGTACGGCCGGCCCGCGGCGGCGGCCCGGTCGAGCTCCTCGGCCATCGGGCCGCCCTGCACGTCGCCGACGATCACGACCTCGTCGACGCGGCGGCGCTCGACCGTCTCCCACAGCTCCTTCGGCGAGAACGAGGCGCCCGCGAGCAGCACCACGTGCGCCCCGACGTACAGGGCGCCGAACGCGCCGAACATGCCGGTGCCGTGCATGAGCGGCGAGGACGGCATGATCACCGGGCGCCGGTCGGACCGGGCGTGCTCGGCCACCATGCGCCGGACCTCGCCGAGGGTCTTCGGCGGCTCGAAGCCGCGCCGCCGCCACTCGTTGTCGCCGACGCCGATGAGGTCGCCCTGCCGCCACATCGTGCCCTTGGGCATGCCGGTGGTGCCGCCGGTGTAGAGGATGAGGTGGTCGTCGCCGCTGCGGCGCTCGCGCGGCGCCGGGGTCGCGGCGGCGAGCGCGTCCTCGTACCGGACGAACCCGCCGTCGAGGTGCTCGGCGGGCGGGTGGCCGGCGAGGTCGGCCACGGCGACGCGCACGGCCGTGGCGTCGGTGCCCTCGGCGGCCTCGAGCGCGGCCGGGACGATCGCCTCGCCCACCACGAGCCCGCGCGCGCCGGAGTCGGTGAGCAGGTGGCGCAGCTCGGCCGGGCGGTACCGGACGTTCAGGTTGACCGGGGTGAGCCCGGCCTTGAACAGCCCGAACAGCACCTCGATGTACTCCACCGAGTTGCGCAGCCCGACCGCCACCCGGTCACCGGGGGCGAGCCCGGCGGCGCGCAGGTGCCCGGCGAAGCGGGCGGCCCGCTCCTCGATCTCGCGCCAGGTCCGGGACCGGTCGCCGCACGAGACCGCCGTGAGGTCGCCGATCTCGTCGGCGATCAGATGCCACAGGTCGGCGAGGCCCTGCTCGTGAACCGGCTCGTCCATCAGGTCGTGCATCGGGTCGCTCCTGGGGGAAGGGCCGGGCGGGGCGGCGCGCGCCCGCGCACGGCGGATGGGCGGGGGTCGGTAGCGGTGGGCGATCGTCCGTGCACATCCTGAGTGGGCGCTCCGAAACCGGTCAATAGGGGTTTCCACCTATTGCAAGACCGCACGTCACGCCGCCGATCCGGCCGCCGGTGCCGTGCCGTGTCCCGGGCGCGGTCACCCGGTGGTGGCGGTGAGGCGGCGGATCAGCGTGACCGCGGCGTCGATCACCGCGTCGGCCTCCTCCTCCGTGGCGCACACCGCGACCTCGCGCCCGGCCTCGACGATCGCGCCGGTGAGCACCGCGGTGGTGAGCCGGTCGAGCGGGGTGTCGCCGGCGCCGAGCAGCACGGAGTTCTGCCGCACCCATTCGCGCCCGCGGGTGCGGCGGACCAGCTCGAAGCCGGGCGGCGAGTCGCCGTCCGCGAACAGCCGGGTGAGGTCCCGCTGCGCCCAGGCCTCCCGGAGGAACGCGCGCGCCCCCGCGATGAACAGCTCGACCGGGTCGGACACCCCGGTACGGCGGGCCTCGGCGACGCCGGAGGCGGCGGCCTCCTCGCCGGCGCGCTGGTGCTCCTCCCACAGCGCGAGAAACAGCTCGGCCTTGCCGCCGAAGTGGTGGTAGAGGCTGCCCACGCTGCAGCCCGCCCGCTCGACCACGTCGGCGACCCCGGCCTCGGCGAAGCCGCGCTCGCAGAACACCTGGCGGGCCGCGTCCAGCATGCCGCGCCGCGTCTCGGCGGTGCGCTGCCACTCCCAGCCGCCGCCTCGCGCGGCCGACTTGCGGCTCTTCACGGTACCTCCTACATTTCTAGACACAGATTCTAGAAAAGGTTTCGGTCAGATGGACTTCTCGCTCAGCCCCGAAGAACGACAGATCCGCGACACGGTGCGGAGCTTCATCGAAAAGGAGATCATGCCCCTCGAGCCGGAGGTGCTGCGCAACGAGCGCGAGGGCCGGCCGTCGCTCGACCCCGAGGTCCTGCGCGACCTGCAGCAGCGGGCCAAGCGGTCGGGCCTGTGGGGCATCGACACCCCCGAGGAGTACGGCGGGGCCGACCTCGGCCCGCTGCTCGACGCGATCATCACGATGGAGCTGGGCCGTACCTTCGTGCCGTTCTCCTTCGGCGGCAGCGCCGACAACATCCTCTACGCGTGCAACGAGGAGCAGAAGAAGCGCTACCTCATCCCGGTGATCGAGGGTGAGCGGCAGTCCTGCTTCGCCCTGACCGAGCCCGGCGCCGGCTCGGACGCGCGGAACATCCGCACCCGCGCGGTGCGCGACGGCAAGGACTGGATCATCAACGGCGAGAAGACCTTCATCACCTTCGGCAGCAAGGCCGACTTCGCGATGGTCTTCGCCCAGGCCGAGGACTACGGCGTCACCTGCTTCCTCGTCGACCGGGACATGGGCTGGACCTCCGAGCCCATCCAGACGATGAGCGAGTGGTGGAACCCCGCGTCGCTGGTGTTCCAGGACGTCCGGGTGCCGGAGGAGAACATCCTCGGCGAGCTCGGCAAGGGCTTCGACCTCGCGATGAAGTGGATCGGCGCGGGCCGCTACCGCATCCCGGCCAAGGCGGTGGGCACGGCCGAGCGGCTGCTGCAGATGGCGATCGACTACGCCAAGGTGCGCGAGTCGATGGGCCGGCCGATCGCCGAGTACCAGGCGATCCAGTGGATGATCGCCGACTCCCAGGTGGAGATCGAGGCGGTCAAGTGGCAGACCCTGTACGCCGCCTGGCGGCTGCAGGAGGGCAAGGACCCGCGGCACGCCACCTCGATCGCGAAGCTCAACGGCGCGCAGATGGCGAACCGGGTCGTCGACCGGGTGCTGCAGATCCACGGCGGCATGGGCTACACCAAGGAGCTGCCGATCGAGCGCTGGTACCGCGAGCTGCGCGTGCTGCGCATCTTCGAGGGCACCGACGAGATCCAGCGCCGTACCATCGCCCGCAACCTGCTCAAGGGCTACGCCCGGCTCGGCGAGATCGGCGAGTGAGCCCGGCGCCCCGGCGGCGACCCCTGCCGCCGGGGCACGCCACGGGCCCGCGGCCCGTCACCCGCGGATCCGGGCCTCGCCGCGGTCGATCACCACGGTGCCGTCGTCCTTGGCGGTGCGGAACCACACCTGCTCGCCGTCCACCCACATCGACACGGTGAGCGCGTCGCCCGGGAACACCGGGGCGGAGAACCGGCCGGACATCGCGGCGAACCGGGCCGGGTCGGAGCCGGCGACGGTGTGCAGCAGGGCGCGCCCGGTGAAGCCGTAGGTGCACAGGCCGTGCAGGATCGGCCGGGGGAACCCGGCGCGCGCGGCGAACGCCGGATCGGAGTGCAGCGGGTTGCGGTCCCCGGACAGCCGGTAGATGAGCGCCTGCTCCGGCCGGGTGCGGTAGGTGACCACGTGGTCCGGCTTGCGCTCCGGCACCCGCCACTCCGAGCGCGGCCCGCGGTCCCCGCCGAAGCCGCCCTCGCCCCGGATGAACACCGAGCTGCGCGAGGTGATCATCGGCTCGCCGCTCTCCGGGTCCACCGCGAGGGACTCGCTCACCACGAGCGCGCCCGACCCCTTGTCGTAGATGCCGGTCACCTTCGAGGTGACCCGCACCGTCCCGGCCGGCGGCAGCGGCCGGTGCAGCTCGAACGCCTGCTCGGCGTGCACGAGCATCGCGGGGTCGAAGTCGCCGAGCCTGCCGGACCTGCCGCCCTGGGCGAGCAGCACCGCGAACGTGGGGAGCACCTGCTGCGGCACGCCCTCCGAGTTCTCGGTGGTGAAGGCGAGCTCGGCGGTCGGGTCGTCGAGACCGGCGCCCACCCCCACCGCGTAGAGCAGCGCGTCCGTGCTCGTCCAGCTCCGTTCCACCGGCTCGGACTCGACGCCGACCAGGTCGTGGTTGAGCGGCATTTCGCCCCTCCTGCACCTTAATGGGAGAAAAGAGAACAAGATACTAGAATCGGAATCTAGCAGCGCCGGTCGGGATGTCACCAGCCCGCGCACCGGCCCGCCCCGGCCGTCCCCGCCACCGTGAATCCGGCCACGTGGTCCCGGGGCCGTTTTTGAACGATTCACACCACAGGCCCGTAGCCTCCCGCGTGGGCCCGCCGTACGGCTTTCACGGCGCCCGGCCGATTTTGCCGCCGACGACCCGCGACCGGACAATAACGAAATGCCATTGCAGATGGTCCGTGGCGCGGCGGAACGGCACGAGGGGGTTGTCGTGGCCGAAGATGCGTTACGGGCCGGTGATCCGAGACGGCTGGGGGGCTACCGGATCGAGCGGCGGCTGGGGGAGGGCGGCCAGGGCGTCGTCTACCTGGGGGTCTCCGAGACCGGCCGGAAGGTGGCGATCAAGGTCGTCCGCCGTCCCCTCGTCTCCGGCGACGCCTCGGCGTTCCTCCGCGAGATCACCGCGGCCCGTCAGGTCGCCGAGTTCTGCACGGCCGCCGTCCTCGACACCGCGCTCGACCACGACCCGCCGTACATCGTCAGCAGTACGTCGACGGGCCGACGCTCCAGCAGGTGATCGCCGCCGAGGGCGTGCGCACCGGCGTCGCCCTGCAGCGCCTCGCCGTGGCCACGATCACCGCGCTCGCCGCGATCCACCGGGCGGGGTGGTGCACCGCGACTTCAAGCCGTCGAACGTGCTGCTCGCCCCGGACGGCCCGCGGGTGATCGACTTCGGCATCGCGCGGATCGTGGACATGACGACCACCACGGGCACCACGGCCGGGTCGCCGCCGTACATGGCGCCGGAGCACTTCACCGGCGCCCGGATCGGGCCCGAGGCGGACGTCTTCGCCTGGGGCGCGACGATGGCGTTCGCCGCCACCGGCCGGCCCCCGTTCGGGGACGACAACCTCGCCGCCGTCGCGTACCGGATCCTGCACAGCGAACCCGACCTCGGCGCGCTGCCTCGGCCGCTGCGCGAGGTGGTGCGCCGCTGCCTGGCGAAGGACCCCGCGCGCCGGCCGAGCGCGAACGAGGTGTTGCACTGGCTGCTGGGCCGAGCCGATCCGGCCCCGGAGGAGGCGCTGGAGCAGGGCCGGGCGGTGGCGCGGGGCGTCCAGGAGCCGCCCGACGCCACCGGCCCGCCGACCCGGCCCTCGGTGCCCCGCCGCAGGATCCTCACCGGGGCGGCCGTCACCGCCGCGCTCGCCGTGTCGGCCGCCGTGCTCGGGCAGCGGATCTGGTCCGGGCGCTCCACCGAAGCCCCCGCGCGGCCCGCCGGCGGCGATCCGCCCATGACCCCGCTCGCGCTCGCCGTGGCGATCGACACCGCGCTCGCCGACACCCCGTGCGCGACCTTCGAGTTCCAGGGCGGTTTCGCCGATGACCCCTGGCATGTGGCGGGGCGGGGACGGATGGTCCATGCCGCCGGGGCGCACTACCCCGACACCGCGTACGACATGCAGGTCGCCTGGCCCGGGTCCCGAAGGCCCGAGCGGGTGATCGTCAAGAACCGGGTCGGGTACGCCGTGCAACGCCGGAAGCCGTTCGTCCTCTCGCCGGACCGCAAACCGAAACGCGGGCTCGTGTTCGCCGCCCAGACGGTGGCCGCGCTCAGCTCGCCGCAGACGCTGATCCGGCTCATCACGGGAACCCGGACGCTGCAGCGGGAGGGCGGCGCGTACACGGCCACCATCCTCCTGGGAATGCTCGACTTCGACCTGATCACGTACCTGGTCGGGGAGTATGTGCCGGACGACCAGGTAGCCGGCTACCTCACCTATACCCTCACCCTCGACGAGCGCGACCTGCCCACGGAGCTGCGCCTGGTGTGGGGGACCCCCGCCGTCCTCGCCCCCGCCCCCGAGTCGGACTTCGTCACCCGCTACCGCGACTGGCGGGCCCGCGAGGAGATCACCCTTCCGGGCTGACCGGTGCGGCACGGCCGGACGGCCCGCGGCGAGGCGGGACCGGATCGCCGCCCGATGCGTGGATTCACCCCACCCGGCCGATCTTGCCGCCTCTAGCATGTGTCCGGACGACGGCGGGACGCCACGCCGGGGAGGTGGTCCCGTGACACCACGGATGGCGGCAAGGGGTGATTGGGTGCCGGTGGACGCGTTACGGCCGGGCGATCCGCCGTACCTGGGGGGCTACCGCATCGAGCGACGGCTGGGCGAGGGCGGCCAGGGTGTCGTCTACCTGGGTGTCTCCCCGAGCGGCCAGAAGGTCGCGATCAAGGTCCTCCGGTCCCGTCTTTTCTCCGGCGACGCCTCGGCGTTCGGCCGGGAGATCGCCGCTGCCCGTCAGGTCGCCGAGTTCTGCACGGCCGCCGTCCTCGACGTCGCCCTCGACCACGACCCGCCGTACGTGGTCAGCGAGTACGTCGACGGGCCGACGCTCCAGCAGGTGATCGCCGCCGAGGGCGTGCGGACGGGCGCGGCCCTGCACCGGCTCGCCGTGGCCACGATCACCGCGCTCGCCGCGATCCACCGGGCGGGGGTGGTGCACCGCGACTTCAAGCCGTCGAACGTGCTGCTCGCCCCGGACGGCCCGCGGGTGATCGACTTCGGCATCGCGCGGCTCGTGGACCTGACCACGACGACCGGCACGACGGCCGGGTCGCCGCCGTACATGGCGCCGGAGCACTTCACCGGCGCCCGGATCGGGCCCGAGGCGGACATCTTCGCCTGGGGGTCGACGATGGTGTTCGCGGCCACCGGCCGGCCGCCGTTCGGCGACGACAACATCGCCGCGGTCTCCTACCGCATCCTCAGCGCCGAGCCCGACCTCAGCGCGATTCCCGAGCCGCTCCGCGACGTGGTGCGCCGCTGCCTGGCGAAGGATCCGGCGCAGCGGCCGACCGCGAACGAGGTGCTGCTGCGGCTGCTCAACCGCTCCGACCCGTCCCCGGCCGAGGCGCTGGAGCAGGGCCGGGCGGTGGCCCGGGGGGTCGCGACCGTGGACCTCGGCGACGGCCCGACGACCCTGCCCTCGCTGCCCCGCCGCAAGGTCCTCACCGGGGTGGGGGCAATGACCGCCGCGCTCGCCGCGTCCAGTGCGATGCTGTGGTACCGGCTCACGTCGGACGACACCCCGGCCACGCTCGCCGCGGAGGCCCCGTCCTCCGCCACCCCCACGGCGACCCGCGCGGCGGCCTCGGGGGCGTTCCCGCCTCCCGACAACCCGCAGGAGCTCGCGGCGGCGATCGACGCCGCGCTGGCCGTCACCCCGTCCGCGACCTTCGAGTTCGATGGCGGTTTCACGCAGAGCGACTGGAGCGTGTCGGCGGAGGGACGGCTCTACCACGACAGCGTGGAGCGGCGCGAGACCGCCTTCGACATGGTGATCCACTATCCGCCCGCGGAGCAGGACCTCGGACCCGAGCAGATGATCATCGCGAACGGCGCGGGCTACGCGCTCCAGCGCCGGAACGCGAAGTTCACCCTCGATCCGGAGGAGAAGAAGTTGCCCTCCTACGCGCGGGCCGCCCACATGGTGGTCGCGATGAGCTCGATCCAGGCGATCCTCGAGCTCCTTCTCGCCACCAACCGCGTGCGGCGCAAGGACCGGACCTACACCGGCGGCGTGCCAGTGCGGGAGGACACGCACGAGCTCGTGGTCCGCTACCTGCGTGACTGGGGTGGCGCGAGCGGCTACGTCAACTACCGGCTCACCGTCGACGAGCACGACCTGCCCAAGCAGTGGCGCGTCGGGTGGCGGATGCCTTACGGGGACGGCAGCGTGCTCGAGTCGTTCTTCACCACCCGATACCGTGAGTGGCGCGGCGACCGGAAGATCAGCCCTCCCCGCTGACCGGCACGGCACCGCCGTACGCGCACAGGTCGCGCAGCTCGCACTCGCCGCACCGCGGCGCCAGGGCGCGGCACACGGTACGGCCGTGCACGATGAACGCCACGTGCAGCTCGTGGCGGATCTCCGGCGGCACGAGCGGGGTGAGCAGGGCCTGCGCCTTGGCGGCGGTGGTGCCCGGCGGCACCCAGCCGAGCCGGGTGACGATGCGGTGCACGTGCGTGTCCACGGGGAACGCGGGGCGGCCCATGGCGAACACGAGCACGCACGCGGCGGTCTTCGGGCCCACCCCGGGCAGCGAGGTGAGGTAGGCCTCGGCCTCCTCGTCGCCGAGCCCGCGCAGCCGGTCGAGGTCGATGCGTCCTTCCCGCCGCTCGATCTCGGCGAGGATCTCCTGGATCCGGCGGGCCTTCACCGCGGCGAGCCCGCCGGGCCGGATCGCGTCCGCCACCTCGTCCGGCGGCGCGTCCGCGACCTGCTCCCAGCTCGGGAACCGCTCCTTCAGCCGGGCGAACGCCCGCCCGGAGTTGACGTCCGAGGTGTTCTGGGACAGCACGGTCGCCACCACCTGGTCGATGATCGGCAGCGGCGCGCCGGGCCGGAACGGCCCCTGCCGGGCCCGCAACCGCCGCAGCACCTCCCGGATCGTCTCGGGGTCCGGCCCCGTCATCGGCGCCGTCATCCGCGCTCCTCGGTCCTGTCGCCCGCGTCGGCCGTACGGCACGGCCCGACGCCACCCAAGCCTACGGCGGCCGGGGCCGTGCCCGTGATCGCCCCCGTGTGCGGCCGGCCGCCCCGGTGCGCGGTACGGCGGCTCGCCTGGCACGTCATCGACCGCCTCTGGGAGACGGAGGACCGCCGCACCTGAACCCCGGCCGGCGGTCAGGGCGGCGGGCGGTGTCCCGCCGTGACCCGGCCGTGGCCGGAGAGGTGTGCCGATTTCGAGTCGTTTGCCGCTGTCATTCGCTTTTGCCGGTGTTGCCGGGAGTCGCGCCGGGTGGGATCGTCGGGGCCGCAGGCCGTACGCGTCCGGTACGACCAGGGGCAGGGGCGATGAGCATCGTCGGAGTGCACGGCATCGGCAAGTACCGCTACTTCCAGGCGGCGGGTTCGGCGTCCGGGGCGGCCGAGGCCATGCGGGCCAAGTGGAACCGCTACCTGCACGCCGGGCTGCACGGCGCCGCGCCGTACGACGGGCGGTCCTACATCAGCGAGATCGCCTACTACGCGCACCTGCTGCGGCAGGGCGACGCCGAGCCGATCCGCGACCTGCGCCGCATGGGGCCGGAGCACTCCCTGCTCATGGCCGACTGGCTCACCCAGCTCGGCCTCGGCAGGCTCGACGGGGTGCGCGCGGTCGCGGGGGAGTCGCTCACCGGCATGCTCCGCCGGCTCGCCGAGTGGGCGGTCGGGCGGTTCGGCCCGCGGCTGGAGGAGTTCGCCAGGAACTTCGTGCCCGAGGTCGCGGCCTACCTGGCCGCCCCGGACGCGGCCGCCCGGGTGCGGGCCCGGGACGCGGTGGCCGAGGTGATCCGGCGCCGCCGGCCCGCGGTGGTGGTCGCCCACTCCCTGGGCAGCGTCGTGACCTACGAGGCGTTGTGGGCGCACCCCGGGCTCCGGGTCGAGCTGCTGGTCACCATGGGCAGCCCGCTCGGCATGCGGAACGTCGTCTTCGAACGGCTGCTCCCGGCGCCGCTCAACGGCCGGGGAGAGCGCCCGCCGGGGGTGGGCCGGTGGGTGAACATCGCCGACAAGGACGACATCGTGGCCATCCCCGCGACGCTGTCCGACCGCTTCGCCGGGGTGGACGCCGACGAGCTGGTCAACATCGACTGGATCGACTTCCACACGGTCGAGAAGTACCTGGCGTGCGGCGCGCTGAACCGCCACCTCAAGCCGTACCTGTGACGCCCGGCCCGGGGCGGCGTCAGCGGGGGAGGACCGGATGGGGCCGCAGCGCGTGGGCGCGCAGCGCCGCCCGCACCGCGAGCTCCCCGTACGGGGTGAGCACGACCAGGCCGCGCAGCCGCGGATCCGGCCGGTGGCAGTCGAGCGCCCGCAGCCGGTCGCACAGCAGCAGCCGCTGCTCGCGCACGGCCAGGGTGAGGCGCTCGCCGTCCTCCCACTCCTCGCCCAGCACCTCGCGCGTCCGCCGCTCCAGCCGCGCGGGCGGCATCGGGCCGTCGACGAGCAGCAGGGCGAGCATCACCTCCCGTGCGGCGAGCGCGACCGCGTTGCCGGTGCCGACCACGGCCCGCACCGCCGCGGCCCAGAACACCTGCTCGTCGGCGACCATGCGCCGCCCCAGCGGGGTGAGCACCAGCCGGTCCCCGAGGCGGCGCACCGCGCGCAGCTCCCGGGCGGCGACGTACCGCAGGCAGCGCAGCGGCGGCACGTCGGCCTCCGCCACGGCATCGCCCGCGCCGTCGCGCCAGCCGAACGCGTCGGCCGCCACGGCGACCAGGCCCGGCGCGATCTCGTGCCGCCCGGTGAGCGCGAGCCCGTCGCGGGCCTCGGCGAGCAGCCAGCGCAGCGGCCCGAACGCGGCCGGGGACGACGGGATCGGCCGGTCGAGCAGCTCCGCGGCGGCGCCGAGCAGCGCCGCCTTGGCCGGGGTGACCGTGCGCGTCCAGGCGGCGAGCCGCTCGGCGTGCACCCGGTCGAGCCACGGCCCGTCCGGCCGCGGCGCGGTGAGGCACCGCTCGGTGAGCGTGGTGCGGGTGCGTTCCCAGCCGCGCGCGCCCGGCCGCAGCTCGCCCGCGGTCACCGCCATCTCCAGTACGGCGGCGCAGGCGTGCCGGGCCGCGTGCTCCACCGGCCCGCTGAACACCCGCCACGCCAGCAGCGTGGTGTCGGGCGGCTGCAGCCCGGACTCGGCGATCGCGGCGTCGCACGCCTCCCGGCCCGCGTCCGCCCCCTGGCGCGAGTAGACGGCGAGGATCGCCTTCGTCGTCTCGCACGTCGCCAGCTCGGCGTACCGGTCGAGCCCGGTGAGGGTGAACAGGTGCCCGAGCGCCGCGGCCACCCGCTCCGGGTCGTCGATGCGCCAGCCCGGCAGGGTACGCCACAGGAACTCCTGCAGCCGGTGCGCGGTGACCGCCTCCAGCCCGTCCTCGCCCGCGATCACGTCGATCGCGGCCTCGGCGAGCCGGGCCTCCCGCGCGCCGTACCGGCTACGGAGCTCGGCGAGCGTCCCCTGGTCGATTCCCATGCCCCCAGTGTGCCGTCATCGGCGCTCGCTCCGCCGTACGGCCTCGGTCCTGTGGTCCTCGGGTCCGAGAACGGTGAGGTCGGCGCCGTGCGGGGCGGTGTACGGCGCGCGCAGGTCGGCGGTCTGCAGCGCGCGGGTGATGTCGCTCGGCGTGACCAGCCCGATCAGGCGGCCCTCGTCGTCGAAGACGACCGCGCGGCCGTCCGGGTGGCCGGACATCTGCTGCATCAGGTCGACCAGGCCGTCGTCGGGATGGGCGGCCGGCACGTCCGCGGGCGGGCAGGCGATGTCGGCCAGCAGGGTGAGCGGGCGCAGCTCGGTCGGCACCTGGCGGATGCGGTTGAGCGTGACCAGGCCGCGGAAGGCGCCGAACTCGTCGACGAGCGGGTAGGTGGACAGCCGTTCGCGCATCACCACCCGGTTGATGAGCCCGGCGACCGTCTCGCCGGGGGCGGCGGTCACCGGCGAGCGGGACATGACGTCGCCGACGCGGATGCCGTGCAGCGCCGCGCCGAGCCGGGCCTGCTGCTCCTCGGCGCTCGCCGCGTTGACGAGGAACCACCCGATGAGCGCGAGCCACAGCCCCTGGAACCCCGGGCCGGTGAAGACGAGCAGGAACCCGAGCACGATGAGCGCGTAGCCGAAGGTACGGCCGGCGTTCGCCGCGGTGATTGCGGCCCGCACCCGGTCGCCCCACCGCGCCCACAGCACCGCGCGCAGCACCCGGCCGCCGTCGAGCGGCGCGGCCGGGATGAGGTTGAACAGCGCGAGCAGCACGTTGACGATGCCCAGGTAGGCGAACACGCCGACCAGCAGCGGAGCGGCGCCGGCCGCCGCGAGCAGCCACGCCACCAGCCCGAACACCGCGGCCGCGGCGAGGCTCGTGGCCGGGCCGACCGCGGCGATCCGCAGGTCGGCCCGCGGGGTGCGCGCCTCGCCGGTGAGCTGGGCCACCCCGCCGAGCAGCCACAGCGTGATGCCGGACACGCCGATGCCGTAGTGCCGGGCGACGAGCGCGTGCGCCAGCTCGTGGGCGAGCAGCGAGGCGAGGAACAGCAGGGCGGTCACCGCCGCGGCGAGCAGGTAGACCGCGAGCGGCAGCCCGGGGTACTCGATCGGGAAGCGCCCGAAGCCCAGGCCGATGACGAGGATCGCCACGATGACGACGACGCTGAGGTTGAGGCCGACGGGTACCCCGCCGATACGGCCCAGGTTGATCGACGCGCGCATCCCGCCTCCCGCAGGTCGAGGTATGGCCTACGCCTACCCGCGCAGCGGCGAGGATCACGCGCGCCGATCGACGGCCCCGGCCGCGCGGCCGCACGGCCGGCGCGGTGGGCCGTGCCGTACCGCCGGGGCGCGTCCCCGATCGATCTCGCGCCTTTCGGGTACGGGGCACTCACTATGTGGATCCAGGCCGTCCGGACCGTCCTTCCCGACCACCGCTACCGGCAGGAGCGGATCACCGAGGCCGTGCAGGCCCTGCTGCCCGCCGACCCGGAGGCGCTGCGCCGCTTCCACACGGCCACCGGCGTGACCGGCCGGAACCTCGCGCTCCCGCTGGAGCGGTACGGCCGGCTCGGCGGGTTCGGCGAGGCGAACGACGCCTACATCGACGTGGCGCTCGAGCTGGGGGAGCGGGCCGTCAAGGCGGCGCTCGAGGAGGCGGGCCTCGCCCCCGGTGAGGTGGACGTCATCGTGTTCTGCTCGTCGACCGGGGTGGCCACGCCGTCGCTCGACTCCCGGCTCGCCCAGCGCGCCGGGCTGCGCCCCGACGTCAAGCGGCTGCCGCTGTTCGGGCTCGGCTGCGCGGGCGGCGCGGCCGGGCTCGCCCGGCTCCACGACTACCTGCGCGGCTGGCCGGACCAGGCCGGGCTGCTGGTGTGCGTGGAGCTGTGCTCGCTGACCGTGCAGCGCGACGACGGCTCGACGGCGAACCTGATCGCCAGCGGCCTGTTCGGGGACGGCGCCGCCGCCGTCGCCGCCGTGGGGGAGGAGCGGCGCGGCCACGGCCCCGGGCCGCGCGTGGTGGCGACGAAGAGCCGCCTCTACCCGGGCACCCGGCACGTGATGGGCTGGCAGGTCGGCGAGTACGGGCTACGGCTCGTGCTCTCCCCCGACCTGGTGGACCTGGTGGAGGCGCGGCTCGCCGGGGACGTGGCCGCGTTCCTCGCCGAGCACGGCCTGCGGGTCGGCGAGGTGCGCTCGTGGATCTGCCACCCGGGCGGCCCGCGCGTGATCGAGACGATCTCCCGGGTGCTCGGCCTGCCGGAGGACGCCCTGGAGATCACCTGGCGCTCGCTGCGCGACGTCGGCAACCTGTCGTCGGTCTCGGTGCTCAACGTGCTGCAGCGGACGATCGCCCACCGCCGCCCGCCGCCCGGCGAGCCCGCCGTACTCCTCGCCCTCGGTCCCGGTTTCGCCGCCGAACTCGTCCTGCTCCGCTGGTGATCGCCTACCTGCTGCTCGTCGCGCTCGTCGCCGCCGAACGGCTCGCCGAGCTGGCGGTGACGCGCGCCAACCTCGCCTGGGCACGGCGGCACGGCGGCGTGGAGTACGGCCGCGGCCACTATCCCTGGATGGTCCTCGCGCACGCGGGCCTGCTCGTGGCCGCCCCGCTCGAGGTGTGGCTGCTCCACCGCCCGTTCATCCCGGCGCTGGGCTGGCCGATGCTCGCCGTGGTGCTCGCCGCCCAGGCGCTGCGCTGGTGGTGCGTGGCCACGCTGGGCCGCAGGTGGAACACCCGCGTGGTGGTGATCCCAGGCCTCCCCCTGGTACGGCACGGCCCCTACCGGTGGCTGCGCCACCCCAACTACCTGGCGGTGGCCGCCGAGGGCGTCGCGCTGCCGCTGGTCCACTCGGCCTGGCTCACCGCGATCGGGTTCACCGTGGCGAACGCCGTACTGCTGTGGGTGCGGATCCGTGTCGAGGACCGGGCGCTCGGCCGCCGGCCCGCCGCGCCGTGACGCCGCCGCGCCGCGCGGCGGGCCGGAGAGCCGTCGCGCGCCCCGGCGGCCGCCGGCCCCCGCATGCGGCGGCCCGGGCGCCGGGCCTCAGGTGTCGATCGGCGACATGTCGCCGTACCGGTCGCCCACCACCGCGCCGCGCGGCACGGCCTGCTCCAGCGCGGCGAGGTCCTCCTCGGTGAGCGTGATGCTCGCGGCGGCGACGTTCTCCTCCAGGTACGTCACCCGCTTGGTGCCGGGGATCGGCACGATGTCGTCCCCCTGGGCGAGCACCCAGGCGAGCGCGAGCTGCCCGGGCGTGACCCCCTTCGCCTCGGCCAGCTCGCGCACCTTGGCGACGAGCGCGAGGTTGGCGTCGAGCGCCTCGCCCTGGAAGCGGGGGAAGAAGGAGGTGCGGCGCACGTCGTCCGGCGGGAGCCTGTCCACCTCGAGCCGCCCGGTGAGCAGGCCGCGGCCGAGCGGCGAGTACGGGACCAGGCCGATGCCGAGTTCCCGGAGCGTCGGCAGGATCTCGTCCTCCAGGTCCCGGGTGAACAGCGAGTACTCGGTCTGCAGCGCGGTGATCGGGTGTACCGCGTGGGCGCGGCGGATGGTCGCCGCCGACGCCTCGGACAGCCCGATGTGCCGCACCTTGCCCGCCTGGACGAGCTCGGCCATCGCGCCCACGGTCTCCTCGATCGGGACCGTCTTGTCCACCCGGTGCTGGTAGTAGAGGTCGATGTGGTCCACCCCGAGCCGCTGCAGCGAGGCGTCGCAGGCGGCGCGCACGTACTCGGGGTGGCCGTCGATGACCACGCTGCCGTCGGGCCGCTGCACCCGGCCGAACTTGGTGGCGAGCACCACCTCGTCCCGCCGCCCGGCGATCGCCTTGCCGACCAGCCGCTCGTTGGTGAACGGGCCGTAGCTGTCGGCCGTGTCGAGGAACGTGACCCCGAGATCGAGCGCCCGGTGGATCACGGCGATCGCCGTGTCCTCGTCGGCGGCCCCGTAGAACGCGGACATCCCCATGCAGCCGAGCCCGAGCGTGGACACGGTCAGCGGGGACGCCTTCCCCAAGGTTCTGGTGCCGATGTTCAGGTCCGTCATGCCCCCGGATTGAAGCCGTTAGAGCGCGCTCGAAGTCAAGCGGCCGAGGGGGCGGCAGCACTCCTCGTAGAACTCGATCTTGTAGTCGATCGCCTTGAGGTGCTCCTCGATCACGGTGAGCCGCTCGATCACCCGCCGCCGGTGGGCGCGCAGCAGCTCCAGCCGCTCCCGCCGGGTGGCGTCACCGGCCCGGGCCAGCTCGGCGTACCGCCGTACCTCCCGGATCGGCATGCCGGTGGCGCGCAGGCGGGTGATGAGCCGGATCCAGGTGATGTCGTCCTCGTGGTAGAGCCGGCGCCCCGTGGACGACCGGTCCACCTCGCGCAGCAGCAGTCCCTCGCGCTCGTAGTACCGCAGGGTGTGCGGGGTGAGTCCGGTGCGCTTCGCCACCTCCGCGATCGTCATGCACGTGCTCATGCGCGCAGTCTCACACCCGCGGCGTACGGGCCGTCAATCCCGGGCCGTCAACGCGGGGTTTCCGGTACGGCGGGCCACGCCGCAGGCCGGGCCGTACCGGCGGCGTGACCCTGCGGCGGGTCAGCCCTCGCGGGGCAGCCCGGGCGGGTTGACCAGGGACTCGGGCACCGCCTCCTTCTCCAGGCCCCAGCGGGCGAGCACCTGCCGATATTTGCCGTTTTTGATCACGACGTTGATCGCGTCCCGGACCGGCTCGGCGAGCCCGTTGCCCTTCCTCGTCATCGCCGCGATGAGGCCCTGCCGACTGGCGCCGCCGCCCGAGTAGGTGCCGACGATCTTGGTGTCGCCGCTCACCGCGGAGTGGTACGCGGCGGTCGGGTACGGCCCGAAGTACGCCTGGATGCGGCCGGACTTCAGCGCCAGGTAGGTGTCGGCGGCCTGCTGGTAGTACTGCACCTCGACCGGCTTGAGCCCGGCCTCCCGGTTCTGCCGGTCCCAGTCGAGCAGGATCTTCTCCTGGTTCGTGCCCGACCCCAGCGGTACGGCGGTGGGCGGGCGGTACGGCGAAGCGGCCGGGGCGGGGCGGCCGCCGCGGCGCGGTGGGATCGGCACCGGTCGGTGCGGTGCGATCGGTGAGGACGGCGCCGTGAAGTCGGCACCGTGAGGTCGGGGCCGCGGGATCAGCGGGTCAGCCGAGACACAGGGACGACCCGATGCGGCAGAGGTCGATGTGCCCCCGCCGGGTCAGCAGGGCCTGCGTGCGCATGTTCTCACTCCAGCACGAGGGGATTTTCCCGTCAAGTCCTACTTGTTTAGAGGGTTATTCGTGGATACCTGTTGCGCGAGTCGGGATTGATCGGGTTATAGTTCCGAACGAGGTCACGAGAGCCAGCGCTAAGCCCCGGCTTGCTGGCCGGCAACCCTCCGTCCTGCGGCGGGGTGCCCCGGGTGAAGACCTGGCCCGGCGCGAGGTGCGTCGGGCAAGCGCGGGCCCCCCGAACGACGGGGGCCGATGGCCCCTGGGGGTGTGACGTGTCCATTCTGACCATTCTCGACGCTGCCAACACCGCTGCCACCGTCGACGCCGCCACCGATGCGGTCGCCGCGGCTGCGCCGGCCGCTACGCCGGCCGGCGTTCCGGCCGACGCCTCGACCGGCGCCGCCGAGTGTCCGCTGCCCGCCGTGGTCGGATCCGACCTGCTCGTCCCGCTCGCCGACGGGCGGCAGGTGCCGTACGCGAACCTCGACTACGCCGCGAGCGCGCCGTGTCTGGAGCCGGTGCGCGCGGCCGTCGCCGAGGCGCTGCCGGCCTACTCCAGCGTGCACCGCGGCGCCGGGTACGCCTCCCGGCTCACCACCGCCCGCTACGAGCGGGCCCGGCACACGGTACGGGCGTTCGCGGGCGCGCGGCCCGGCGACGCCGTGGTGTTCACCCGCAACACCACCGACGCGATGAACCTGCTCGCCCGGTGCCTGCCCGAGGGCACCACGGTGGTGGTGTTCGACAGCGAGCACCACGCCTCGCTGCTGCCGTGGCCGCGCGCGGTGCGCCTCGCGCCGCCCGCCTCCCCGGGCGAGGCGGTGCGCGCCGCCGACGAGGCCCTGGCCGCGATCGACGGCCCCAAGCTGCTCGTGGTCACCGCCGCCTCGAACGTCACCGGCGAGCTGTGGCCGATCGCCGCGCTCGCGCACGTCGCGCACGAGCGCGGCGCCCGGATCGCGGTGGACGCCGCGCAGTACGCCCCGCACCGGCGGCTCGCGGTGGCCGCGCTCGACCTGGACTACGTGGCGTTCTCCGGCCACAAGCTGTACGCGCCGTTCGGCGCGGGCGCGCTGGTCGGGCGGCCGGACTGGCTCGCGCAGGCCGAGCCGTACCTGCGCGGCGGCGGGGCCACCCGGAACGTCGCCGACGAGGTGGAGTGGAGCACCGACCCCGAGCAGCGGCACGAGGCGGGCACGCCGAACGTGCTCGGCGCGATCGCGCTCGCCGCCGCGTGCGAGGCGCTGACCGCCACCGGCTGGACCCCGATCGTGCGGCACGAGGAGCGGCTCACCGCCCGGCTGCGCGCCGGCCTGCCCGAGGGGGTGCGGGAGCTGGCGCTGTGGGGGCCGGACCACCCCCGCATCGGCGTGGTGTCGTTCACCGTGGCCGGGCACCCCGCCCGCGAGGTGGCCGAGATCCTCAGCACCGAGTACGGCATCGGCGTGCGCGACGGCCGGTTCTGCGCCCACCCGTTCGTGCGCGCGCTGCTCGGCGAGGAGGGCGACTGCGCGGACGGGACCGGCGCCGCGGTCCGCGCCTCGATCGGCATCGGCACCACCGAGGAGCACATCGACCGGCTCGTCGCGGCGCTCCACGACATCGTGCGCCGCTGACGCCGCCCCGGCCCGGCCGCGCTCCGGTACGGCGGGCGCGGCCGGAAATGCCATCGAGGAATTGGACAAAAGATAATGAAGGGGCGAGCAGGGCGAATTCGGCGAGCGGTGTGACGAGGATCGCCTTGACCGAATTCCGTCAGGCGTTGACAAGAATCCAGGTATTTCCTACTGTTTAAATGGGTTAGCTTGTCAGGCGCTCGCACGCCACACGGAAGGCGAGGTGGTCATGATCCTCCCCACCACCGGGCGTAGGGGCGCACCCGTCTCCCCGTTCCTCGTCGCCCGGCTGCACATCGACCTGTGTCGCGTGCTCAGCGCACGGTGTCCCCGCTCCCTCGCTCGCTGACCCTGCCGGAATTTCCGCATTTCACCGAGGGAGCACCATGCCCGAAATCACC
This sequence comes from Thermopolyspora flexuosa, assembly GCF_006716785.1. Classification (NCBI taxonomy): domain Bacteria; kingdom Bacillati; phylum Actinomycetota; class Actinomycetes; order Streptosporangiales; family Streptosporangiaceae; genus Thermopolyspora; species Thermopolyspora flexuosa. Next base: position 913,365 of record NZ_VFPQ01000001.1, read on the forward strand.
ATCGACATCGCGCCCGACACGAGATCCGACACCGCTTTCCCGTCGCCGTCACTCCCGGAACCGCCGCACTCCGGCGGCGCCGCCCTCACCGACCTGCCCGACCCGTACCCGCCGGTGGACGGCCCGGAGGCGCACCGGGTCGCGGTGATCCGGGCGCTCGCCCTGCACGGCGGCGTGCCGGTCTCCCGGCTGTTCCCGGCCCGGCTGCACCGGGAGATCGCCGAGCTCGACGCCGTGATCGACGAGTACGTCGCCGGCACCATCCGCCGGGTCGCCGCGGCGGCCACGCAGGAGGAGTACACCGCCGAGCGGCGGCGGCTCACCGCCGTGTTCCACGAGTTCGACGGGCGGCTCGCCCGCACCCGGTTCCTGCTCGGCCCGCGGATCACCGAGCCGGACATCCGGCTGTGGACGCTGCTGGTGCGTTACGACCGCGGCTACAACCCGTTCGCCCGGATCAGCAAGCTGCGGCTCGTCGACTTCCCCCGGCTGTGGGCGTACGCCCGGGACCTCTACCAGCACCGGCCGTTCCGGGACACCACGGACTTCCCGGCGATCGCCCGGCTGCCCGAGGCGCCGCCCCCGCCCTACTTCCACGACGCGCCCTGGCGCATCCTCGTCGAGCCGTACGTCGCCGACTGGGAGTCGCCGCACGGGCGAGAGCGCCCGTGATGGAGCCCGCCGGATTCGCGTACGAGCACGGCCTGGTCTACCTGTCGGCCGGGCACGTCGACGGGCTCGTGCTCGACCGGGTGCCCGCGGGCGAGCCGGTGATCGTGCGCGGGGCCGGGCCCGCGTTCCTGGACCTGCTGGAGCCGCTCACCGTGGGGCGCGGGGGCGGCTTCCGGCCGGGCGTCGACGGGCAGCCGGTGTACGCGGCGAGCGGCGACGAGCCGCTGCTGTTCGTCGGCTCCCGGCGCGGCGTGCCGTACCGCACCCGGATCGGCTACCCGCTCGAGGAGCCGCCGCCGTACGGCGGATTCCTGGGCGACCTGCCGGACGGGCCGCTCGACTACCGGCGGGACGTGTGGCCGCACATCGCCAAGGAGCTCGCCTACGCGTACTACCACGAGCTGTTCCGGCGGCACCCGGAGCGGGTGCGCATGCGGTGGGACGAGTTCGCCGCGGCGTACGCGGCCGAGCCGTGGGACGGCAAGGCGATGCGGGCGCTCATCCGCCGGGCCGTACCCGGGCACGCCGACCGGCTCAACCTCGACCGGCTCGACCGGCCGCTGCACGGGATCCGGTTCGGCGACTCCGACGGCCTGCAGCGCTGGATGCGCGGCTACCTCGTCGCGGACATCGACCGGCGGACGAACCCGGCGTACAGCGCGGACCTCGCGCTCGTGCACGCGATGCGCCGGGTGCTCGACGCGCTCGCCGGCACGGCCGGCGGGATCGACCCCGCCTACCTCGACCTGTACGGCTTCGTCACCGGCGGGCCGTCCCCGGACCGGCAGCGCGAGCTGCTCGCGCTCGCCCGGGCGGGGATCGTCACGTTCCTCGGCGCCGACGCCTGGGTCACCGCGGACCGCGTGGCCGGGATGTGGCGGGCGGGCAGCCCGGGTGTACCGGGGCAGGTACGGGCGAAGACCCTCATCGACGCCCCGTCGCCGGTCGCGCTTCCGGAGACTAGTCCGATATATCAGGTAGGAATAGTATAGAAACCGCCTTCCCGCGAAGGAGCAGACATGGCACCGCGCGCCACCGGCACTCCGTCCCCCGCAGGGACGGCCGACCTTGAGGCGTTCGTCCGCGACTGGGAGGAGTGGCACCGGCGGCACGAGGCCGCCCGGGCCGACCGGCACGGCTTCCTCGCCATCACCGGGCTGCACTGGCTCACCGAGGAGCCGCAGCGGCTGCCCGACGCGCCGGGGGAGTGGTCGACCGGCCCGGACGGCGTGGTCGTCACCCTCGCCCCCGGCGAGGAGCTCGTCGTCGACGGCGAGACGGTGGGCGGGCGGTACGTGTTCGGGGTGATCCCCGAGCGCGGCGAGATCAAGGCGCGGTGGGGCGACGCGGTGATCGAGGTCGCCCGGCGCGGCGGGAACGACATCGTGCGGCCCCGCCACCCGGACAACCCGGTGCGCACCGGCTACACCGGCACGCCGGCCTTCCCGCCGGACCCGCGCTGGGTGGTCACCGGCCGCTACGTGCCGTTCGACGCGCCCCGGCCGACCACCGTCGGCGCGGTGGTGGAGGGGCTGCAGCACGTGTACGACGCGCCCGCGCGGGTGGAGTTCGAGCTCGACGGCCAGGCGCTGAGCCTCACCGTGTTCAACGGCCGCACGCCGGGCGCCCTGCTGGCGCTGTTCACCGACGCGACCTCGGGCGTCACCACGTACCCGGCGAACCGCTCGCTCGCCATCGACCCGCCCGCCGCCGACGGCACCGTCGTCCTCGACTTCAACCGGGCGGTGAACCTGCCCTGCGCGTACACGAAGTTCGCCACCTGCCCGCTGCCGCCGCCCGAGAACAGGCTCCCGGTCGCGATCGAGGCGGGGGAGAAGGATCCCCGCAGGCACGGCTGACCACGCGGACCGCCTCACGCGACCGGGACCGCCGCCCGCCCGATCGGCCACCTCCCGGGCGGGCGACGGTGCCCTGCCCGCGGGCCTGCGCGTCTCTCCGCAGGCCCGCGGGCGCTCCGCCCGCCGCGAGCGGGCGTGGCGCGCCCGATGCGCCGGAAGCCCGGGCCTCGCCGGTGGCGAGGTGCGACAGTGGACGGGTTGTGCCCGGCGACCGCAAGACCGGAAGGGTGAGCGATGACCGAAAGGACAGAGGTGAACAGATCGGCCGGGAACGGGCGGGCGGCCGGGCGGCACGTGCTCGACCACGCCGCATGGGCGTCGCTCACCGGCCCGCACGCGCACTTCGCCGAGCGGCGCGGCGACGTGGTGCGCTACCCGGAGGACGTCTCGCCGTTCCTCGCCCTGCCGCCGGACCCGCGCCCGTCCGACTGGGCCGACCTCGCCGCGCTCGCCGGTCCGGGCGCGGTGGTGACGGTGGCCGGGCTCACCGACCCGCCGCCCGGCTGGGAGGTGGTGGCGCTCATCCCGGGCGTGCAGCTCGCCGGCGACGGCGTGGCGCCCGCGCCCGACCCGGAGGCGGTCCGGCTCAAGGCCGACGACGTGCCCGAGATGCTTGACCTCGTCGCCCGCACCCAGCCCGGGCCGTTCCGGCCGCGCACCATCGAGATGGGCGTCTACCTGGGCATCCGCCGGAACGGCCGGCTCGTCGCGATGGCCGGGGAGCGGCTGCACCCGCCGGGCTGGACCGAGATCAGCGCGGTCTGCACCGACCCGGAGTTCCGCCGCCAGGGGCTCGCCACCCGGCTCGTGCGCGCGGTCGCCGCGGGCATCCGGGCCCGTGGCGAGACCCCGTTCCTGCACGCCGCCGCCGACAACACCAACGCCATCCGGCTGTACGAGTCCCTGGGGTTCCGGCTGCGCCGCGAGGTCATGTTCGGCAGCGTGCGGGTTCCGGAGAACGTCCCGGTCGGGTGAGCGACCCACACCCCGGCACGGAGCGCGTCGTGACCGTTGGCAGCGGTTGCGGCACGCCGTAACCGGGCGGCTCGCCGTACCGGACCCGCTCCACTCCGTCGAGAAGAGGGTGCCGCACGGCGAACCGGGCCCGTTCCTTCCGCCCGCTCCTGACGATGAGGGCCGAGGTCGTGCCCGTGCCCCTGCCGGCGGCGCGGTGCATCGTGTCGGGGATTCGGCGACGCGGACGCCGGGGCCGCGGTCTCGGCTCAGGCGCACGTCCTTCAGGCCCATGTCGCAGGCGTGAGGTGGTGCCGCGGATCTTCGGCGAGAGGGCATTGACAGCCAAACCTGGTTTTCCTACTTTTTAGGTAGGTTTGGTTCGCCGGAACGGAAGTCGGCCATGAAGTTCTTGTTGATCACGCTCATCGCGCACGGACCCGATCCGATCACCGGCGAGCTGAAGTCCACCACAAAGCGGTTCCGCGAGGTCGTGGAGACCGCGGTGCTCGCCGAGGAGCTCGGCTTCGACGGGTTCGGCGTGGGGGAGCGGCACGAGCGGCCGTTCATCTCCTCCTCGCCGCCGGTGGTGCTGAGCCACATCGCCGCGCGCACCTCGACGATCCGGCTGTTCACCGCGGTGACCACGCTGAGCCTGCTCGACCCGGTGCGGGCGTACGAGGATTACGCCACGCTCGACCACCTGTCGAACGGCCGGCTGGAGCTGATCATCGGCAAGGGGAACGGGGTCGCGCAGGCGCGGCTGTTCAACGTCACCCCCGAGGACCAGTGGGACCGCAACGCCGAGGGGTACGAGCTGTTCCGCCGGCTGTGGCGGGAGGAGAAGGTCACCTGGAGCGGGCGGTTCCGGCCGCCGCTGCACGAGGCCGAGGTCTTCCCCCGGCCGCTGCAGCGGCCGATCCGGGTCTGGCACGGCAGCGCGACGAGTAAGGCCTCGGTGGAGCTCGCCGCGAGGTGGGGGGATCCGCTCTTCTCCGCGAACGTCACCAACCCCATCGAGCCGTACGCCGAGCTGATCGATTACTACCGGGAACGCTGGGCGCACCACGGGCACGACCCGAAGGACGCCCTGGTCGGCGCGGGCAGCGCCGGGTACTACGCCGCCAAACGCTCCCAGGACGCGATCGCGACGTACCGCCCGATCTACGAGGCGCGGGTGGCGCGGCTGCGCAGCGTCGGGGTGGAGCCGGTGTTCCCCACCCTGGAGGACGCGATCGAGCGCAGCTCGATCCTCGTCGGGAGCCCGCAGCAGATCATCGACAAGATCCACCGGTACCACGAGCGGTTCGGCCACGAGGTGATGCACCTGCACGCCGACGCCGACGGGCTCACCCCGGCCCAGCACCGCGAGACGCTCGAGCTGTTCCAGAGCGAGATCGCCCCGGTGCTGCGGAAGGAGATCCCGAGCCGGCCGTTCCCCGGGCCGGTCACCGCGCCGCCCCCGGAGCCGTACGTGCCGCTCAGTGCCGCCGCGCCCGGCACGGTACGGCTCAACGAGGGGTGACGAAGCGGGATAAAACCGCCAATCCAGGTTCGGCGAGTTTGGAAAGCGTTCGGGGGACGGCAGACCCACACCTGAGAGGTGGAAGATGAGCGAGAGCGAAGCGCTTCGCCGCGACGAGCCGCCCGCGGCGCCCGGCGGCCGGGCGCTGAGGATCAACGAGGACTGGGCCGCCACGATCATCGGCCTCGTGCTGCTCGCGCTGGTGCTCACCGGCGTGATCCCGGTGGGGGTGGTGCCGTGATGAGCGCCGACGACGCGAAGGTCCCCCAGGCGGCGACCGCGGAGACCGTCCCCGCGGGCGGGGCCGCGGCACCGGCCGAGGCCGGCCGTACCGCGCAGACGCCGGTCGGCACGCTCGTCGGGCTGCTCGTGGTGCTCGCGCTCGCCGCGGTCACCCGGGTGCTCGACAAGAACGTCCCCGACTGGACCGAGGGCACCGCGTTCGGCGAGGTGGCCGCCGCGATCGAGTACCCGGTGTACGCGATCGCGCTCGGCCTCCTCGGCAACGCCGTGCTCACGGCCACCGGGTTGCGTGACCGGCTGTCCGGCGCGTTCCGTACCGAGTTCTTCATCAAGACCGGCCTGGTGCTGCTCGGCGCCTCGATCAACCTCGCGGTGATCGTCACGGCCGCCGGGCCGGCGATCATCCAGGCGATCGTGCTGATCAGCGCGGTGTTCCTGTTCACCTGGTGGCTCGGCGGGAGGTTCGGGCTCGACGCCCGGCTGCGCGCGCTGCTGTCCTCGGCGGTGTCGATCTGCGGCGTGAGCGCGGCGATCGCCGCGGCGGGCGCGGTCCAGGCCAAGCGGGAGCAGCTCGCCTACAGCGCGAGCCTGGTGATCGTGTTCGCGCTGCCGTCGATCTTCCTGCTGCCGTGGCTCGCCTCAGTGCTCGGGCTCACCCCGGAGGTGGCGGGCGCGTGGATCGGCGGCAACATCGACACCACCGCGGCGGTGACCGCGGCCGGTGCGATCGTCGGCGAGGACGCGCTCGCGGTCGCCACGATCGTGAAGGTCACCCAGAACGCGCTGATGGGCGTGGTCGCGGTCGCGCTCACCGCGTACTTCGCGTTCCGGGTGGAGCGCCGCGCCGACGCCCGCCGTCCGGGCCTTGCGGACCTGTGGCACCGGTTCCCGAAGTTCGTGCTCGGCTTCATCGCCGCGTCGATCATCGCCACGCTGTACCTCGGCGCGGTCGGCTCGGACGCCGGCAAGCCGGTCATCGGCACCGTCAACGACCTAAGGAACTGGTTCCTCATCCTCGCCTTCGTCAGCATCGGCCTGGAGTTCCGGGTGGCCTCGCTGCGGGAGGCGGGCTGGCGTCCGGTCGGGGTGTTCGCCATCGCCACGGTGGTGAACCTCGCCCTGGCGCTGCTGCTCGCCTCGCTCCTGTTCAGCGGCTTCTCGGTGACATGATCGGAACGTGACCCGCGGGGCGGGCGGAGAACCCGTTCGAGGGCCGGTGCGGTAGGACGCGAGACCGCACCGGCCCGGTTCTTCATGCCCTGTCCAGCGTAACCTTAATTACCTACCTGATGTATGGGATAATTTGCCTATGAGCCTCGATCGGATTCGCCCGTCGCGATCCCGCGCCGACTCCCCGCTCACCGCGGCGATCCTCGCCGGTCGCTGGATCAGGTCCGCCGCCGTCGACGACGAACACGGCCGGTACTGGCGGGCGAACCCCGATAGTCGTGGCCGCTCCGCGGTGAGCCCGGAGCCGCTGTCGCTCTACTCCGGCGCCGCCGGCATCGTGCTGTTCTTCCTCGAGCTGGCGGCCGCGACCGGGCACGAGGCCTACCTGGAGGACGCCCGCCTGGGCGCGGACCGGCTCGCCGCCACCTGGCGGAGCCAGACCGACCTCACCCTCTACCACGGCCTCACCGGCACGATGATCACCCTGATCGAGGCGGGCTGGGCGCTCGGCGAGAGCCGGTACGAGGCCGAGGCCGCGGCGATCGCCGAGACGATCGCGAGCCGGGCGCGGCGCACCGGCGACGGGGTCGGCTGGACCCTCGAGCCCTCGCAGCGCGGCGACGGCGGCATCATCCTCGGCCTGCTGCGCGCCGCCGCGCACTTCGGCGTGCCCGCCTACCAGGACCTCGCGATCGAGGCCGGGCTGCGCGTCGCCCGGCTCCCGGTGCCCGGGCACGGCTTCGGCAACTGCGGCGAGGCCCCCGCCGACCTGCCCCCCGACGCGGTCACTCCGGGCTTCCTCTCCGGCACCGCGGGCACCGCCTTCCTGCTCGCCCGGCTCTACGGCCTCACCGACGACCGGCGCTTCCTCGCCGCCGCGCGCAGCGGCGCCGACTTCGTCCGCGCGGTCAGCTCGGTGAGCGAGCGCTGCGCCGTGGTCCCGCACCACTTGCCGCAGGGCCGCGGGCTGTACTACCTCGGGTTCTGTTCCGGCTCGGCGGGCGTGGCCCGGATGTTCTACGAGCTGTACCGGGTGGCGGGCGACCCGGCGGACCTGGAGTGGCTGGAGCGGCTGGCGAACGGCATCACCGGCAGCGGCGTGCCGTACCGGCAGACCGAGGGCTTCTGGAACGTGGTCTGCCAGTGTTGCGGTACGGCGGGCCTGATCGAGCTGTTCGTCGGGCTGTGGGCGGTCACCGGGGAGGCCGGGCACCTGGAGTACGCCCGCACGCTCGCCGCCAACCTCATCGGCCGGGCCACCGACCACGACGGCACCGGCTACCGGTGGTACCAGGCGTACCGGCGGCTGCGCCCGGGCGAGGTGACCGCGGACACCGGCTACATGGTGGGCGCGGCCGGCATCGGCGCGGCGCTGCTCCACCTGGACGCGGCCGGGCAGCCCGACCTCGCCCGCCGGGTGATCCTGCTGCCGGACAACCCGTTCCCCGCCATCCCCGTGCCCCCGTCCGCGCTGCGCCGCGCGGACACCTAGCGGACCCGGCGAGTCCCCGCGAAGCAGGCGGCCTGGTATCCCCGTTGACACTGCTCCCTACTTTCCCTACTTTTTATATAGGTTTTGCCGGAAGGGGACACCATGACGCCGCCGCACAGGCAGATCCACCTGGCCGCGCACTTTCCCGGGGTGAACAACACGACCGTGTGGGCGGATCCCCGCGCGGGCAGCCAGATCGACTTCTCCTCCTTCGAACACCTCGCCCGGACCGCGGAGCGCGGGAAGTTCGACTTCTTCTTCCTCGCCGAGGGCCTGCGGCTGCGGGAGCACAAGGGCCGCATCCACGACCTCGACGTGGTCGGGCGGCCCGAGTCGCTCACCGTGCTGTCGGCGCTCTCCGCGGTCACCGAGCGGCTCGGCCTCGCCGCCACGGTCAACACGACCTTCAACGAGCCGTACGAGCTGGCCCGGCGGCTGGCCACCCTCGACCATCTGTCCGGCGGCCGGGCCGCGTGGAACGTCGTCACCACCAACGACGCGTTCACCGGCGCGAACTTCCGCCGCGGCGGCTTCCTCGACCGGGCCGACCGGTACCGCCGCGCCGAGGAGTTCGTCCGGCTGTCGCGCACGCTGTGGGACTCCTGGGAGCCCGACGCGGTCGTCGCCGACCCCGAGCGCGGCGTGTTCGTCCGCCCCGGCGCGATCCGCGAGTTCCGCCACGAGGGCCCGCAGTTCACCGTGGCCGGGCACTTCACCGTGCCGCGCAGCCCGCAGGGCCACCCGGTGATCATCCAGGCGGGCGACTCCGACGAGGGCCGCGAGTTCGCCGCGGCGAACGCCGACGTCATCTTCACCCGGCACGGCACCCTCGCCGAGGGCAAGGCGTTCTACGCCGACGTCAAGTCCCGCCTCGCCCGGTACGGCCGGCGGCCCCACGAGCTGAAGATCATGCCGGGCGTCACGTTCGTGATCGGCGACACCGACGCCGAGGCCGCCGAGCTCGCCGCCGAGATCCGCAGGCAGCAGGTGAGCCCGCAGACCGCGATCGCGTTCCTCGAGCAGATCTGGGGCCGGGACCTGTCCGGCTACGACCCCGACGGGCCGCTGCCCGACATCGAGCCGGACCTGTCCACCGAGGTCGCCGAGGGCCGGGTGAGGCACCACGACCGGGCCGCCGTCGCCGAGCGGTGGCGTGCCGTGGCCCGGGAGAAGGGGCTCAGCATCCGCGAGCTCGTCATCGAGATGACCGGCCGCCAGTCGTTCGTCGGCTCGCCGCAGACCGTGGCCAAGAGCATGGCCGAGTTCGTCGCCGCCGGGGCCGCGGACGGCTTCATCCTCGTGCCGCACCTCATCCCGGGCGGGCTCGACGACTTCGTCGACCGGGTGGTGCCGCTGCTGCAGGAGCTCGGCGCCTTCCGCGCCGAGTACACCGGCACCACGCTCCGCGACCACCTCGGCATCGCCGTACCGGCCGGGAAGGAGGCGGCATGACCACCGGCCACCTGCACCTCGCGGTCGCCCTCGACGGCGCCGGCTGGCACCCCGCGGCCTGGCGCGAGGCGGGCGCGCACGCGCGCGAGCTGTTCACCGCCCGGTACTGGGCGAAGCTCGCCGGCGAGGCCGAGCGCGGGCTGCTCGACTTCGTCACGATCGAGGACGCGTTCCGGCTGCAGTCCACGCTCCCCGACGACGTCGACGACCGGACCGACCAGGTGCGCGGGCGGCTCGACGCGGTGCTGCTCGCCGCGTCGCTCGCGCCCCGCACCCGGCACATCGGGCTGGTGCCGACCGCGACCACCACGCACACCGAACCGTTCCACGTCGCGATGGGCATCGCCACCCTCGACCACGTCAGCCGCGGCCGGGCCGGGTGGCGGGTGCAGGTCTCGCCGCGCGCCTCGGAGGCCGCCCACTTCGGGCGGCGCGCGATCCCCCGGCTCGACCCGGAGTTCCGCGACCGGGCCCTGCTCGCCGAGCTGTTCGAGGAGGCCGCCGACGCGGTCGAGGTCGCCCGGCGGCTGTGGGACAGCTGGGAGGACGACGCGGAGATCCGCGACGTCGCCACCGGGCGGTTCATCGACCGCGACAAGCTCCACTACATCGACTTCTCCGGCCGGTGGTTCTCGGTGAAGGGCCCGGCGATCACGCCCCGGCCGCCGCAGGGCCGGCCGATCGTCGCCGTGCTCGACCACGGCGGTACGGCGGTGCCGTACGAGCTGCCCGCCCGCGCCGCGGACATCGTGTTCGTCACCCCGCAGGACCGCGAGGACGCCGCCCGGATCGTCGAGCGGGTGCGCGCCGTGCCCCGGGACGGCGAGCCGCTGAAGATCTTCGCCGACCTGCTCGTCTTCGTCGGCCCGGACGCGGCCGAGCGCAAGGCCCGGCTCGACGAGCTCGACGGGGCCGAGCTCGTCTCCGACGCCGCGATCGTGGCCGGCACCGCCGACGAGCTCGCCGACCTGCTGCTCGACTGGCGCGAGGCCGGAATCGAGGGCTTCCGGCTGCGCCCCGGCGCGGTGCCCGCCGACCTCAAGGGCATCGCCCGCGGCCTCACCGCCGCGCTGCGGCGGCGGGGCGCGTTCCGCCACGCGTACGAGTCGGCCACCCTGCGCGGGCTGCTCGGCCTGCCCCGCCCCGCCAGCCGCTACGCCACCGCACCCGGAAGGCTGCCATGACCGCTCCCATCCCCCTCTCGATCCTCGACCTCGCGCCCGTGCCGGCCGGCGCCACCCCGGCCGACGCGCTGCGCAACTCGCTCGACCTCGCCCGGCACGCCGAGCGGCTCGGCTACCGCCGGTACTGGGTCGCCGAGCACCACTTCGCCCCGGGCGTGGCGAGCTCCAACCCGGCCGTGCTCATCGCGCTGATCGCGGCCGCGACGAGCCGGATCCGGGTCGGCTCGGGCGCGGTGCAGATCGGCCAGCAGACCAGCGCGACCGTGGTCGAGCAGTTCGGCATCATCGACGCGCTCCACCCCGGCCGCATCGACCTCGGCATCGGCCGCTCCGGGCAGCGCCGGGCCGAGCTGCTCAGCGGCAAGCCCGGCGGCCAGCCGGACGGCCACGGCCCCGCCGAGGCCGCCCCGGCCCGCGAGGCCCGGGTCGTCGACGGCCTGCTCATCCCGCCGCCGTTCGACTACACCGCGCTCGGCAAGCACCCGCACCTGGTGCTCCAGGCCGAGCTGCTCCACCAGCCCGGGGCGCAGCCGCCGGACTTCGCCGAGCAGGTCGACGAGATCGTCGGCTTCCTGCGCGGCACGCGCACCCTGCCCGACGGCACGCCGGTGCACGCCGTGCCCGGCGAGGGCGCCGGCGTCGAGCTGTGGATCCTCGGCAGCAGCGGCGGCCAGAGCGCCAGGGTCGCGGGGGAGCGCGGGCTGCCGTTCGCGGCGAACTACCACGTCGCCCCGTCGCACGTGCTGGAGGCGGTGACCGCCTACCGCGAGGCGTTCCGGCCGTCCGACGTGCTCGCCGAGCCGTACGTGATCGTCTCGGCCGACGTGCTCGTCGCCGAGGACACCGCGACCGCGCAACGGCTCGCCGCGCCGTACGGGCCGTGGGTGCGGGACATCCGCACCGGCCGCGGCGCCCAGCCGTACCTCACCCCGGAGGAGGCCGCGGCGCTGCCGTGGACCGACGAGGACGCCGCGCTCGTCGCCGACCGCGTCGACACCCGGTTCGTCGGCGCGCCCGACGAGGTGGCCGAGGGCCTGGAGACGCTGCGCCGCGTCACCGGCGCCGACGAGCTGATCGTCACCACGATCACCCACGCGCACGCCGACCGGGTGCGCTCCTACGAACTGCTCGCCAAGGCCTGGGGCATCCCCGGCTCGCCGGAATGAGAGGACCCGTGAGAACCAGACGCCTGTTCCCCTTGCTGGTCGCCCTCGCCCTCGCGGCGAGCGCCTGCGGCTCGCCGGGCGGCGGCTCGGCCGCGTCGTCCTCCGGCGGCGGCGACCGGCTCACCTGGGCGATCGAGACCGAGCCGATCACGTTCAACCCGCACCTGTGGGGCCAGAACAAGGCGCGGCTGCTCGTGTTCAACCAGTTCGACGCGCTCGTCGCGCGCAACGCGAACGGCGAGTTCGTGCCCTGGCTCGCCAAGTCGTGGGAGGTCTCCGAGGACGGCCGCGTCTACACCTTCGAGCTGCGCGACGACGTCACCTTCCACGACGGCGAGAAGTTCGACGCGAACGCGGTCAAGGCGAACTTCGACAAGCTCGTCGAGCCCGGCTACAACCCGGCGGTCGCCTCCATCCAGCTCGCCAGGTTCAAGTCGGCCGAGGTGGCCGGGCCGTACACGATCAAGATCACGCTGAAGGAGCCGGACGGGCTGTTCCTCGACTTCCTCGCCTCGCCGCTCGGCGGGCAGGTCTCGCCGAAGTCGCTGAAGGAGGCGAAGGACCTCAAGGCCGGCGGGCCCGACGTGGTCGGCACCGGGCCGTTCATCCTCGACCGGTACGTGCAGGGCCAGGAGGTGCACTACCGGCGCAACCCTGACTACAACTGGGCGCCGCAGGGCGCCGCGCACCAGGGCCCGGCGCACCTGTCGGAGATCACCTACCGGTTCCTGCCCGAGGCCGCGGTCCGGGTGGGCGCGCTCACCTCCGGCCAGGTGGACGTGATCGAGGGCGTGCCCGCCACCGAGGTGAGGCTCATCGAGAAGGACCCGGGCCTCACCCTGCAGACCGCGCTCAACTCCGGCACCGCGTTCTCCTACTACTTCAACGTCTCCCGGCCGCCGTTCGACGACAAGCGGGTACGCGAGGCGTTCCGCGAGGCCGTCGACCTCGACGCGGTGCTGCGGTCGGTCTACCAGGGCACCGCGACCCGGGCGTGGAGCATCATCGGCCAGGCGAGCCCGTTCTACGACCCCTCCCTGGAGCGCACGTACGGCGGCGACATCGCCAAGGCGAACCGGCTGCTCGACGAGGCGGGCTGGACCGGCCGGGACGCGGAGGGCTACCGCACCAAGGACGGCAGGCGGCTCACCGTGCGCACCGTGGCCTCGGCGCCGTTCGTCCGGGACCGCCGCGACATCCTCGCCCAGGCGATCCAGGCGCAGGTGAAGCAGAACGCCGGCATCGACTTCCAGGTCAAGATCGTCGACCAGGGCACCGCGCAGCAGGCGGCCGAGGAGAACGAGTACGAGATCTTCGAGAACTCGCGCGGCGACTCCGACGCGGGCGCGGCGCTCAACCTCATCCTGCCGAAGAACGCGCCGATCAACCGCACCCGGTTCACCGACCCCGAGATCGACAAGTGGCTCGCCGAGGCCTCGGCCACCTCCGACCAGGCCAGGCGCAAGGAGCTCTACACCAAGGTGCAGCGGGCCGTGGTGAGCGAGCACGCCATCGTGTTCCCGATCTACGTCCCGGCCGACCAGATCGCCGCCCGCTCCGGCGTGCACGGGCTCGGCTTCGACCCCGGCTCCGGCACCCCGAAGAGCGCCTACGAGGTGCGGATCGGCACCTGAGCCCCGCCGCATGACGACGCAAGGAGTGACGACAGTGCCAACCTCCGGAGGCGCGCGGTGAGCGCCACCTCCGCAGGCGGATCGGCGGCCACCGGCGGCACCCCGGTGGCCGCCGGGCGGACTCCGCCCGCTCGTCCGGCCCCACCGCTCCCAGAGACGAGCGGGCGGCCCTCCGCCCGGACCGCCGGCCGCGGGCTGCTGCGCGCGATGGCCCGCCGGATCGGCTCCGGCATCGTGGTGATCTGGGCGGCGGCCACCACCGCCTACCTCGCGCTGCTCGCCGCGCCCGGGGACACCGTCGACATCCTCATCGGCGACGGCCCGGACACCCCGGAGATCCGCGCCGGGATCATCCGCGAGTGGGGCCTCGACCGGCCGGAGATCGTGCAGTACCTCTCCTACCTGGGCCGGCTGCTCCAGGGCGACCTCGGCCGCTCCTACCAGCTGCAGCGCGGCGTCGGCGACATCCTCGCCGAGCAGATCGGGCCGAGCGCCCGGCTCGCCGTCGCCGCCGCGGCCACCGCGATCGTGCTCGCCGTACTGATCGCGCTGGTCACGGCCGGGCGGGGGCCGTGGGCGCGCCGGGCGGTCTCCGGGGTGGAGCTGCTCGCGGTGTCGGTGCCGACGTTCGTCATCGGCATCGTGCTGCTGTCGGTCTTCTCCTTCAGCCTCGGCTGGTTCCCGGTCTCCGGCGACGAAGGGTGGAAGTCACTGGTGCTGCCCGCGCTCACCCTCGCGCTGCCCGCGGCGGGCGTGCTCGGCCAGGTGCTGCGCGAGGGCCTGGAGAAGGCGCTCGAGCAGCCGTTCGCCACCACCGCCCGGGCCCGCGGCCTCACCGAACGCGCCCTGGTGGCCCGGCACGCGCTGCGGCACGCGATGCTGCCGGGCGCCACGCTCGTCGGCTGGTTCGTCGCCCAGCTGCTCACCCAGGCGATCATCACCGAGGCGGTGTTCGGCCGTCCCGGCGTCGGGCGGGTGGTGCTGCAGGCGGTCACCGGCGGCGACATGCCGGTGGTGATGGCCGTGGTGATCCTGTCGGCGGTCGTGTTCGTCACCGTGAGCACCGTGCTCGACCTGCTCTACCGAGTCATCGACCCGCGCCTGAGGAGCTCGTGATGGCCCAGGTGGCCCTGCGCCCGGCCCGCCCGTACGCGTACCGGCTCGCGCTGCCGGGGGCGGTGCTCGCCGTCATCGCGGTGGCCGTGGTCGCGCCCGGCCTGCTCACCGGGACCGACCCGCTCGCCGCGGACCCGCTGCACGCGCTCGAGGGGCCGAGCGCCGCGCACTGGTTCGGCACCGACCACCTCGGCCGGGACGTGTTCTCCCGGGTGGTGCACGGCGCCCGGCACTCGCTCAGCATCGGCGTCGCGGCCACCGGGCTCGCCGCCGCCGCGGGCGTGCTGCTCGGGCTCGCCGCCGGGCTCGCGCCCAAGTGGCTCGACGAGGTGCTCGCCCGCTCGTTCGACGTGCTCGCCACCTTCCCCGAGCTGCTGCTCGCCCTGCTCGTCATCGCGATCACCGGCCCCGGCACCGCCAACGTGATCTTCGCGATCGGCATCGCCCAGATCCCCAACCTCGCCCGCGTGGTCCGCGCCCAGACCTTCGTGGTACGGCGGGCCGGATACGTCGAGCAGGCGGTCACCTTCGGCCTGCCCGGCCCGGCGCTGGTCGTGCGGCACGTGCTGCCGAACGTGCTCGGCCCGGTGCTCGTGCTCGCCACGATCGTGCTCGCGCAGTCGATCATCGCGGCCTCCGCGCTCAGCTTCCTCGGCATGGGCCCGCAGCCGCCCGCGCCCGAGTGGGGGGCGATGCTCTCCGAGGCCCGCAACTACATGCGGGTGGCCTGGTGGCAGGCGCTGTTCCCGGCCGCGGCGGTCGCGGTCACCGTGGTGAGCCTCACCGCGGCCGGGCGGGTGCTGCGCTACCGCTTCGAGGGCCGGGACACATGACCGCGCCCTGCCTCCGGCCTGGCCGTACCGCCGCCTGGTCACCCCCGGGAAAGGAGCGACAGTGACCCCTCTCACCCCTCGCGTGCACCCGGCACCCGCCGCGCGGCCGACGCGGTCGTCCCGCATCGCGTGGCAGGGAGGGCCGGTATGACCGAGACGACCGCCACCGCGGCCGCGCGCCCGGCCGGACCCGGCGGCGCCACCCCGCTGGTGGCCGTGACGAACCTGCGCGTGAGCTTCCCCAAGGCCGGGGTCGACGCGGTGCGCGGCGTGTCGCTCACCATCCACCCCGGCGAGTGCGTCGCGATCGTCGGCGAGTCCGGGTCGGGCAAGAGCGTGACCGCGCGGTCGCTGCTCGGCCTCGCCGGGCCCGGCGCGCGGGTGAGCGCGGACGGTTTCACCGTCGACGGCCGGGACGCGCTGCGCTTCACCGACCGGGACTGGCGGGCGGTCCGCGGCCGCTTCGCCGGGCTCGTGGTGCAGGACGCGCTCGTCTCGCTCGACCCGCTGCGCACCGTGGGCGCCGAGATCGCCGAGGTGCTCGCCGTACACGACGTGGTGCCGCGGCGGGACCGCGCCGCCCGGGCCGAGGAGCTGCTCGCCGCCGTGGGCGTGCCCGAGCCGCGGCTGCGCGCCCGGCAGCGGCCGTTCCAGCTCTCCGGCGGGCTGCGGCAGCGCGCGCTGATCGCCTCGGCGATCGCCGCCGACCCGCGGCTGATCATCGCGGACGAGCCGACCACCGCGCTCGACGTCACCGTGCAGGCGCAGGTGCTGCGGCTGCTCGGCGAGCGCAAGGCCGCCGGGGCCGCGCTGCTGCTGATCAGCCACGACCTCGCCGTGGTCGCCTCGGTCGCCGACCGCATCCTGGTGATGCGGGACGGGGTCGTGGTCGAGGAGGGGCCCGCCCGCCGCGTGCTGTCCGCTCCTGCGCACCCGTACACGCGGCTGCTGCTCGCGGCCGTGCCGTCCGCGGCGAGCCGCGGCACCCGGCTGTCGAGCCCGGAGCCGGAGCGCCCGCCCGCCCCGCCGCGTACCGTCGACCGCTCGGTCACCGTGCTGGAGGCGACCGGCCTGGTCGCCGGGTACGGCTCGCGCACCGTGGTCGAGGACGTGTCGTTCCGCCTGCACAAGGGCGAGACCCTGGGCCTGGTCGGCGAGTCCGGGTCGGGCAAGACCACGGTCGCCCGGATCGTGCTCGGCCTGCACGAGCCGGTCCGCGGCGAGGTACGGCTGCACGGCCGGGCGTGGAGCGGCGTGCGCGAGCGGGAACGCCGCCCGCTGCGCTCGCGCATCCAGCTCATCTCGCAGAACCCGCTCGACTCGTTCGACCCGCGGTACACGGTGGGCCGCATCATCGCCGAGCCGCTGCGCGACCTGCCCGCGGCCGAGCGCCGGGCCCGGGTGGCCGAGCTGCTGGAACGGGTGGGCCTGCCCGCGGAGACGGCCGGGCGGCGGCCCCGCGAGCTGTCCGGCGGGCAGCGCCAGCGGGTCGCGATCGCCCGCGCCCTCGGCCCCCGGCCGGACGTGCTCGTCTGCGACGAGCCGGTCTCCGCGCTGGATGTGTCGGTCCAGGCGCAGGTGCTCGACCTGCTCGCGGACATCCAGGCGTCCGAGGGCACCGCGCTGCTGTTCATCTCGCACGACCTCGGCGTGGTCCACCACCTCAGCGACCGGGTGCTGGTGATGAAGGACGGCCGCGTCGTGGAGGAGGGCGACGTGGACGAGGTGTTCCACCGCCCCCGCCACCCCTACACGGTCGGCCTGGTCGCCGCGATCCCGCGCCTGGAGGCGGGGGAGCCGCAGGCCGTGGCCGGCTGACCGGGGTCCCCGAGGCCGTCCCCGGCGCCGTTCGCGGGTCCGGCGCCGGGGACATCCCCGGTCTCGGGTACGGCCGTGCGGCGCGGCGCGTCAGGTACGGCGCGGCCGGAGCCGCCGCCAGAGCAGGCCGCCGGTGCCCGCGGCGGTCAGCAGCAGCCCGCCGAGCACGATGAGCCGGGCGTCCGGACCGGCCTCGCCGCCGCCTCCGGTCGCGACCGAGCCGACCGGGGTGCGGACCACCCGGTTGCTCGTACCCGTGGTGTCGCCGTTGCTCGTGCCGGTGCTGTCGTCGGTCGTGCCCGTCTCGGTGGCGGAGCCGCCGGGGGTCGGGGTCCCGGACTCGCCCGTGGCCGAGGGGGTCGGCGTCGGGGACGAGGCGGTCGGTGTGGTGGACGGCGAGGTCGCGTCGCCCGTACCGCCGCCGATCGTCAGGCGGTAGGTGCGCAACGAATCCGCATTGAGCACCTCGCACCGGATGACCGGTTCGGTGGGCCTCGGCCCGAAGTTGATCGCGGCCGGCCTCACGGTCGCGGTGCCCGCGGAGTTCGGGGTCGATCTGAGTTCGACCGTGCCCTCCGGCAGCGGGATCGGCTCGTTCGCCCGGATGTCCGTGTTCGCCAGCGGGGCGACGCCGGTCGCGGAGGTGAAACCGGGCATGTCGCTGATCGACGCGTAGGCGTAGAGCTCGGCGTCGGTGAGGCCGCTCGCCGGTGCGGTGAGCTGGGTGCCGTCGACGTAGGTGCCCCTCCAGCCGATCACAAGCTGCTCGCCGGGCCGGGGATCGACGGGCATCGTCAGCTCGACGCGTACCCGGATGATCTGGCGGTCGGTGGCCGATTCGCACTGGTAGTGGACGACGTCCGTGCCGCCGTCGCTCGGGCTGTGCCGTACCGAGGCGGTGGCGGGGGCCGAGGAGAGGCACGCGAGCGCGGCCGCGGTGATCGTTGCGCCTAAGAGAGGACGGAAGCGCACGGAGGACTCCGGAGTGCGGACAAAGGGATCAAGGATGCCGAACCCGAAGTATGGTCCCTTGTCAACCTAATCCGCACGCGTACCGGAGCCGCCCGCGCGCCCGGCCGTCGTATCAGTCGTCCGAAACGGCAGAGCGCCGTGCCACCGCCATCGGACAGGGCGCCGACCGGCGCGGAAAAGACGTCGGCGGCACCGCGTCATCCCTGGTCAGAGGGGTGATCGCGGCGCCGCCGGTGACGAGTGCGACACGTCCGTTCGCCCGTGTTATCGGTCGTCCGGAAACGCCTCGTGCCGAGTGGTCAGGAGGCGGCCGGGTCGGCGGCGCGTGCCCAGTCCGGGAGGTCGGCGTCGGCGGGCACGAGGTCGCCGTCGTCGACGGACGCCATCAGGTCGAGTACGGCACGCGCGTCATCCTCGGCGAGCCGGGAGAGCGCGAACCCGGCGTGGACGAGCACCCAGTCGCCGGGGCCGGGCGGGTCCGTGGCGAGCAGCGCCATGTTGACGGGGCGCGGTTGGCCGCCGACGTCGACGAGGGCGAGGCCCGTGTCGGCGTCGGCGGCCTCGATCAGCCGGCCGGGGAGGCCGAAGCACACCGGTCCTCCTCCGCGAAGGTGAGCGATTCCAGGACGAGCTCGTCGCCGCCCTGGTACTCCAGGTTGTCGCCGCCACAGCCCGGGCACTCGGCGAGCACGTCGAGGCTGTCCGACACCCGCCCGCAGCCGCGGCACAGCAGGGTCACCGGCGTGATCACCACGTCGAGCCGGGCCCCTTCCGCGACGGTGTCCGCGGCGGCGAGGGCGAAGGCCTGGTCGAACGCCTCGTCCACCACGGCGTGCCGGGCGCCGATGCGGACCTTCACCCCGGTCACCCGCCGCCCCTCGGCCTGCTTCCCGATCAGGTCGACGAGCCCCTCACACAGTCCGATCTCATGCATGCGCCGGCTACATCCTCTTCATCTTCACGTACCGCTTGATCTCCGGCCACTGCGCCACGACCATGCCGGTCACCGCGCAGAGCGCGAGCAGCGCCGCCACGTGCCTCTTCCGCATGACATGCCACCCCCTCCAGGTGTCCTCTAGATGTGATCGAACTCAGGCTCCGGGGCCTCGGCGGCCCGCGCGGCCTGCGCGTCCGCCGTGCCGTCCGAGCCGGAGAACTCGGTGATGATCCCGGTGGCGAGCTCGACCGCGAGGTCCACGGCCCGGCCGAGCGCCGCGCGCACCGGCTCGCTCAGCTCGGCGACCACCTCCTCGTCCGGGCCGCCCGACGGCACGCGGGCGGGCTCGCAGGCGAGCACGAGCACCCGCCGCGGCACCTCGCCGAGCTCGGCGGCGAGCCGCAGCACCCGGACCGGGTCCATGCCGTGGGTCTCCACCGTGACCACGCCCTGCTCGCCGGGCGCCTTCGGGTCCACCTCGAGCACGGTGAGCGTGCCGGGCGGCTCGCCCCGCGGCGCCGCGTCCACGAAGATCACGCCCGCGTACCCGCGGTGCAGCGCGTAGACGAGGTCCATGCCGCGGATGCCGAAGTCCACCACGTCGACCCCGGCGGGCAGCGGCCGCTCCGCGAGCAGCCGGGCCACCTCCACGCCGAAGCCGTCGTCGCCGAGGAACACGTTGCCGACCCCGGCCACCAGCACCCGGGCCGCCTCCGCGGCGTCGCCGAGCGGCTCCACCTCGGCCGGCGTGTAGAAGAAGCGGTGCCCGGGCAGCCCGGCCTCGCCCAGGTCGCGGCCCGGGTCGTCGACCAGGGTGACCGCGAGCTGGATGGCGCCGGTCTCGTCCTGCTCGACCCGCTCCACCACCGCCTCCCGGCCGGCGAGCGCCGCGTCCAGCACGTCCCCCCGGCCGCGCGGGCGCAGCCGTACCCGGCTGCCCGCGCCCACGGACACGCCGTCGACCACCACGGTGCGCGGCCCGCGGCGCTCCATGAGCGCCCAGAAGTCCCCTGCCGGGTTCATCGGCCCGCCTCCGTCGCCTCGCCGAGCGGCCGGAACTCGCGCGTCGCGCCGTACAGCCGCATCAGCCGCTCGGGCGGCAGCGAGACGCACCGCTCGAGGATCTCCGCGCCCTTCGGGTCGCCCTCGCGGATCTCCTGCCACTCCTCGTCGGTGAGCGCGAGGATGCTGTGGGTGAGCAGCTGGTCGATCTCGGTGGCGTCGAACAGGTCCCCCGGGCTCTCCGGCGCGACCTTCGGGTGGTCGTAGAGGATGATCGGCGACGACAGCACGGTGTGCCGGTTCCCCTCCTCGCCCGCGAGCACCGGCCAGGTGCCGACGTTCTCGCACGCCTCGGCGTGCGCCCGCAGCGCCTCCGGCGGATCGGTCAGCGACACGAACAGCGCGGTGGGCGAGTGCAGGATCGTGTGCGCCGAGGCGAACGTGTACCGCATCGCCTCACTGCGGCTGCCGCCCGCCCAGTCGCTGGTGTTCTCCACGGTGACGGTGAGCCGCAGCAGCGACCCGCGCTCCAGCGGCCCCGGGGCGGCGAGGCGCTCGGCCCGGATCTCCATCCGGCCGCGCAGCGCCCGCCAGGACCGGGTGAGCGCGCCCGCGCGCCGCCCGTCCGGCCCGGCCGGCCACTCCACGTCCCGGCCGTCGGGCACCTCGATGTCGAGCACCACCGGCCGCCGGGTCAGGTCCATCAGGTCGAGCCCGGTGGCGGCCACCCGCCGTTCGGTGGCCTCCTCGCGGGGCCGGTGCCGCCGCCCGCCGACGGCGAGCTCGGGGACCGGCACGAGCTCGTCGCCGTCGAGGCGGGCCACCTCGAGGGTGACCGTGTGCAGGTAGCACAGCCGTACGTCGACGGTGTCGCCCGGATCGGCCTCGACGAGCACCTGGGTGCGCATGAGCGACGAGTCCCCGGTCGCGGCGCACGCGGGAGGGTACACCCCGCCGAGGGTCCACCGCCGCGTGTTCTTCAGCGCGGACGCGCGGTACGGCCACAGCAGGTAGCCCTCGTACAGCACGGCGCGGGCCACCTGCGCCACGGCGTCCATCTCACCGTGGTCCATCCGGCCGTGGTCCATCCGGCCGTGGTCCATCCGGCCGTGGTCCATCGGGCCGGGCGCATCCGTCTCCGGATCCGCCAGGTCCATCCGGTCAGTCACCGTCTCCTCCCGATCCTCGTCGCGCCGCCTCGCGCACCGGCTCCCCGGCCGCGGCGAGCAGCGCCGTCACCGTCCGCTCCCAGGTGCCGAGCGTGTGCCGTACCCGGTAGGCGTAGAGCAGGTCGAACACGTCCCGGTCGAGGCGCAGCCACGCGGCGCGCGGGAAGTGCCGTTCCATCACCTCGTGCCACACCCGAACCGGCATGCGGTACGTCGCCTCGGCGTCCCACGGGATGCGCGCGGCGCGCAGCAGGTCGCCGTCGTCGAGGTAGAAGACCGTGCCGCTGAACTGGAACTCCAGCGGCACCTCGCCGTCGCGCAGCGCGTGGAAGTACTTGGCCACCGCGACCTCGAAGTCGTAGGTGCACGCGACGTCGAGGTGCGCCACGGTCACGTGGTCGAACGCCGCCACCTGCGTGGCCGTACGCACCCACAGCAGGCTGCCGAGCGCCCGGGTCCAGTCCTCGCCGGCGCCGAACACCTCGGTGAGCCGCCGCCGGGTCTCCGGGTCGTACGTCCGGCGGGTCGTGGCGATGCGGATCTGGGTGTTGAGCGCCACGCACTGCACCGGCGCGTCGCCGGCGTTCTCGATCCGCAGCGCGAACCGCACGGTCGGTACGGCCGCGCACTCCGCCGCCGAGGCGTCCTCGACGGCGAAGCGCAGCGTGGGCGGTCCCGCCATGCCGGTCATGGCGGGGAGAGGTTCGGGCTGCTCGGGTCGATCGGGTCGCGGTCCGCGGCGTTGATGCCGGTGGACCGGGCCGCGGTGGACCGCCCGTCGAGCAGGTGCCCGATCTGCCGCTCGTAGTGGCCGGGCAGGTTGCCCTGGTTCACGCCCTTGGTGTGCGCGGGCGCGTCGATGGTGGTGTCCGGGCGGCCGACGATGATGTTGCCGGTCTGCTCGGCCCTCCGCCGTTCCTGTTGTCGCACGGTCATGCCTGTGCTCCTTTCGATGAGCGGGCGGACGCGCGCTGCGCCCGCTCGCGCAGCTCGTCGAAGAACGCGGTGACCGCGGCCCACACCTCGGGGCCGCCGGCGAGGCCCTTCCACCGGGTACGCAGTACCGCGACAAGCCGGTGGCAGTCGTCGATCGGCACGATCCAGTGGCCGTGCGCGGTGTCCTTCCTGCGGTCCACCAGCAGCGCCTCCACGTCCGGGGCGAGCTCGCGCAGCACCGGGTTGGCGCGCTCCAGCCCGGCCCACAGCTCCGGCTCGAGCGGCGCCTCCACCGCGCCCGCCGGGCTCGGGTAGCGGGCCACGGCCCGCCCGGCCGCCGAGTCCCGGTAGGCGAACAGCACCCGCACCGGGACCGCGAGCGCCGCCCATGTGGCGTCGTCGAGGGTGAAGTCCGGCAGGTACAGCCGCCGGTCGCCGATGAGCGCGTACCGGTTGCCGGACGCGTTGGCGAACAGCACCGCGCACGCCGCGCAGGCGCAGCGCGGCACGCCGTCCCGCCGGTCGAGCAGGTGCCGGTGGCCGTCGCCGACCGGCGCGGCGCACAGCTCGCACCGCTCCTCCGGCCCGGCGGGCCGACCGGCCCGCCGTCCCTCCCGGATCAGTTCGCGCAGCCCCGCCATCCGGCTCACGCCCCCGCGCCCGTCCGGGTACGGCGCAGCGTGTCCACGGGGATCACCACGGGCGGCGGCGGGGCCTCCGCCACCTCGACGCGGGCGATCTCCGGCGCCGCGTTCCGGATGGCCTCCTCCACGACGGCGGCCGCGTCGCCGCCCCCGCCGCAGCCGCCGCGGCGCAGCCGTACCCGGGCCACGTCGCCGTCCACCTCGACGTCCTCGGCGGGCACGCCCGCCCGCCGTACCGCGCGGCGCACCCGCTCGGCCGCCTCCAGCGGGTGGAGGTCGTGCAGCAGCAGCAGGTGGGAGACGAGGTCGTCGTCGGCGAGCCGGGCGGCCAGCCGGTCGCCGGCGGCGGCGAGGATGCGCTCGAGCGCCTCGCCGTACAGGTCGAGCAGCGCCCGGACCAGCTCGAGGGCCGGCTCCGGGTCGGGCAGCTCGCCGACCCGGTCGATCAGCTCGTCGACGCGGCGGACCCGCTCGGCGGCCTCCTCGTGGGTGAGCGCCATCGCGTTACCCGCCCAGGCTCGCGCCGAGAGTGGGCGAGTGCACCTTCTTGATCACCCTGCCGCCGCCGAGGTACATGTGCACGCCGCACGGCAGGCACGGGTCGAAGCTGCGCACCGTGCGCATGATGTCGATGCCCTTGAAGTCGTCCGGGCCGTTCTCCTCGAACAGGTGCATGCCCTGCACCGCGTCCTCGTACGGCCCCGGCGTGCCGTAGCTGTCGCGCGGGCTGGCGTTCCACGGCGTCGGCGGGTACGGGTGGTAGTTGGCGATCTTGCCGTCGCGGATCACCAGGTGGTGGGAGAGCACGCCGCGCACCGCCTCGTGGAAGCCGCAGCCGATCGCCTCGTCGGGCACCTCGAAGTCGGTGAACACCTTGGTACGGCCGGCCCGCACCTCGTTCATCGCCTGGTCGAGGAAGTGGAACGCCATCGCCGCCGAGTAGGCGATGAAGTAGCTGCGGGCCCGGTTGCGCTCGATGGTGTTCGACCACTTGGGGATCTTCCACTCGAACCGGGTCTCCGGGAACTCGGCGCTCTTCGGCAGGTTGATCTCCACGCCGTCGCCGGTGGCGCGCACGTACCCGGTGTCGACGTACCCGGCGAGCGCGGTCGCCCACAGCCGGGCGAGCGGGCCGCCGCCGGTGTCGAGCGCGAGGTGCTCGCCGGTGTCCGCGTGGTACCAGCGCGGGCTCATCACCCAGCTGTACTTGCCGCCGTTGAGGTCGCGCTTCTGCGGCCGGGGCAGCGTGGTCTGGTTCCACGGGTGGCGCGGGTCGACCGGGTTGCCGAGCGGGTCGTGGCTGACGAAGACCTCCTCGCCCTCCCAGTCGTCGTAGTACGAGCTGCCCAGCAGGATGCGCATGCCGAGGTTGATGTCGACGAGGTCGGTGGTGATGAGCCGGCCGTCGACGACGATGCCGGGCGTGACGAACATCGACCGGCCCCACTCGCTCATGGTCCGGTAGTCGTAGTCGACGACGTTCGGGTCCTGGAACGAGCCCCAGCAGCCGAGCAGCACCCGGCGGCGGCCGACCTCCTCGTAGCCGGGCAGCGCCTCGTAGAAGAAGTCGAACACGTCGTCGTTGAGCGGGACGAGCTTCTTGACGAAGTCGAGGACCTTGAGCAGCCGGGCGAGGTAGTCGGTGAACAGCTGCGGGCTGGGCATCGTGCCGACGCCGCCGGGATAGAGCGTGGAGGGGTGCACGTGCCGCCCCTCCATGAGGCAGAACATCTCCCGGGTGAGGCGGCTCATCTGGAGCGCCTCCTTGTAGACCTGCCCGGTGAAGGGGTTGTACGCCCGCATGATGTCGGCGATCGTGCGGTACCCGTGCACGTTCGCGTGCGGCGCCTCGGTGTTCTCGGCACGGCGGAGCAGGCTCGGGTTCGTCTCCTTCACCACCTGCTCGCAGTAGTCGACGAAGACGAGGTTGTCCTGGAACAGGGTGTGGTCGAACATGTACTCGGCGGCCTCGCCGAGGTTGATGATCCATTCGGCGAGCGGCGGGGGCTTGATGCCGTACGCCATGTTCTGCGCGTAGACCGAGCAGGTGGCATGGTTGTCGCCGCAGATGCCACAGATTCGGCTCGTGATGAAGTGCGCGTCCCGCGGGTCCTTGCCCCGCATGAACACGCTGTAGCCGCGAAACAGCGAGGAGGTGCTCTTGCACTCCACCACCTCGCGGTTGGCGAAGTCGATCTTCGTGTAGATCCCCAGGTTGCCGATGATCCGGGTGATCGGGTCCCACGACATCTCGACCAGCTGCCGCGTCTCCTGCGGCTTGGTCGACCGGACTGCCACCTTCGTCCCCTTCCTGATGCCCGACCTGTTTGCGATGCCCGGCCGATTACCAGCCCGGCCGTTGCGTAGCCCTCAGTGCCCTCGATGCCGTCAGTAGCCCCGCCGCTTGGCCCGGCCGCCGTTGCGCGCCGGCTGGTAGCCGCTGGTGAGCTCGGGCCGGTTGTGATGCCACTTCGGCTCGGTGTTCACCGTCTTGTTGGTGATGTTGCGCAGCTTGCGGACCACCACGCCGTACGCCCCGGTGAGCGCCGACGAGATCGATGCGCCGGGCGGCTGGTCCATGAACGGCATGAACTTGTCCGGGAAGCCCGGCATGGTGCAGCCGATGCAGATCCCGCCCACGTTCGGGCAGCCGCCGATGCCCGCCATCCAGCCGCGCTTGGGCACGTTGCAGTTGACCACCGGGCCCCAGCAGCCGATCTTCACCTGGCACTTGGGCGAGTTGTAGTCCATGGCGAAGTCGCCCTGCTCGTAGTAGCCCGCCCGGTCGCAGCCCTCGTGCACGGTCTTGCCGAACAGCCAGGTCGGCCGGAGCTGCTTGTCGAGCGGGATCATGGGCGCCCGGCCGGCGGCCTGGTAGAGCAGCCAGGTGAGGGTCTCCATGAAGTTGTCGGGCTGCACCGGGCAGCCGGGCACGTTGACGATGGGCAGCCCGCCCGCGGAGCGGAAGTCCCAGCCGAGATAGTCGGCGAGTCCCATGCACCCGGTGGGGTTGCCCGCCATCGCGTGGATCCCGCCGTACGTGGCGCAGGTGCCGATCGCGACCACCGCCCACGCCCTGGGCGCGAGCCGGTCGATCCACTGGTTGACGGTGATGGGCTGCCCGGTGACCGGGTCGTTGCCCATCGAGCTCCAGAACCCCTCACCGTTGATCTTCTCGTTGGGGATCGACCCCTCCACCACGAGCACGAACGGGTCGAGCTCGCCCGCGGCGGCCTTGTGGAACGCGGCCATGAAGTCGCCGCCGGTCTCCTTGGCGAGCACCTTGTTGTGCAGGTGCACCTTGGGCAGCCCCGGCACCAGGCCGAGCAGCACGTCCTCGAGACTCGGCAGCCCTGCGGCCGTCACGGAGACGGTGTCCCCGTCGCAGCTCATCCCCTCGGAGGTCCAGAGGATGTGGACCTCCTTCACCGGGGTGTCGGTCACGGTTTCAGTCATCACGCGCCCCTTGTCTCGGCATCGGCGCAACGTCGCGCCTCTTGGCGCAACGCCCTATCTATGACCTGTCGTGACGGTGAGTAAGCGTGTGATGCTGATAGTGACCGCACCCTTGGTCACAGATCTGGCACCTGCTTGCTTCCTTTGCCGATCCATCCACCTTCAGCGGTGATGTCCGCAGGATGTATCGGTGCTTCGATCACTTACGGCAGAAGCGCGACCAAGTGCGTCTACAGCGTTTAGGGGACAAAACGCCAAATAGGCGAACCGTTGGCGCGGCTTTTGCCCAACCATCCCCGTCCCGGGACATTCCATAAACGATCTTCAGGGAATGGGCGCTCTTCGGAACGGCCGGTACGGCACGGCGGCCGCCGCCCGTCACGAGCGCCGCCGCCGAGGCCGTCGGCCGCCCGTGACAGCCCTTTGTCGTGATCGGTTTCAGAAGGAGCCCTGGATGCCCGCCCATCCCGGTTTGGCCCGCGCGCTCGCCCTCGCCGCGAGCGCCGCGGTCGCCCTGACCGCATCTCTCGCCGTTCGGTCGGCGTCCGCCACACCACCGGATCCCGTCCCCACCACGAGCCCGTCCGCCACACCGTCCGCCACACCGTCGGTCACGCCGTCGGTCACGCCGTCGGCCGCGGCGGCGGGCCGTACCCCGAGCCCGGGCCCGGCCCTGCCCACCGCCACGCCGGCCGTCCCCACGCCGTCCGGCCCGGCCCCGACGGCGCCGCCCGGCCTGCGGCTCACCGCCGAGCAGCGCGCGCTCGTCGGCGCGGTCGACATGAGCCGCGTGACCGAGCACCTCAGGGCGCTGCACCGCATCGCCACGGCCAACGGCGGCAACCGCGCCGCGGGCACCCCCGGCTACAACGCCTCCCGCGACTACGTCGCCAACCGGCTCCGCCGGGCCGGATACCGGGTGTCCCTCCAGCCGTTCACCTTCGGCTACTACGAGGAGCGGACCACCCCCGTCCTGGAACAGATCAGCCCGGAGCGCGTCACCTACACCCCCGCGCCGCGCGACGGTGACGCCGACGCCGGCGACTTCGCGACGATGGTGTACTCGGGCTCCGGGGACGTCACCGCCCCGGTGCACCCGGTCGACGTCACCGTGCCGCCCGCGGCGGAGCCCTCCTCCACGTCCGGCTGCGAGACCTCCGACTTCACCGGATTCCCGCGCGGCGCGATCGCCCTCATCCAGCGCGGCACCTGCGAGTTCGCGGTCAAGGCGGCGAACGCGCAGGCCGCGGGCGCCGCCGCGGTCATCATCTTCAACGAGGGGCAGTCCGGCCGCACCGGGGTGCTGCGTGGCAGCCTCAAGGCCCCGGGCATCACCATCCCGGTCGTCGGCACCAGCTACGACATCGGCAAGGACCTCGCCACCGCCGACCGTCCCGTCGTGCGCGTGGCGACGAAGACGGTCTCCGAGACCCGTACCACCCACAACGTGATCGCCGAGTCCCGCCACGGGGACGCGGACAAGGTCGTCATGCTCGGCGCCCACCTCGACTCGGTCCCCGAGGGCCCGGGGATGAACGACAACGCCTCCGGCGCCGCCGCCGTGCTCGCCGTCGCCGAGGCCCTTGGCGGCACGAAGACCGCCAACCGCCTGCGCTTCGCCTGGTGGGGCGCCGAGGAGCTCGGCCTCATCGGCTCGACCCACTACGTCCAGACCCTGTCGGACGAGGAGCGCGAGCGCATCCGGCTCTACCTCAACTTCGACATGATCGCCTCGCCGAACGGGGCCATCAAGATCTATGACGGCCGCGGCTCGAACGCCGGGGCTCAGCCTCCGGGCTCCGCCGAGATCGAGCGCCTCTTCCGGTCCCACTTCGACGCGAAGGCCCAGCCGTACGGCACGGCCGACCTCAACGACCGCTCGGACTACGCGCCGTTCCGCAAGGCGGGCATCCCGGTCGGCGGCCTCTTCACCGGCGCCGGCGAGAAGAAGACCGCCGAGGAGGCCAAGCTGTTCGGCGGCACCGCGGGCGAGCCGTACGACGCCTGCTACCACCGCTCCTGCGACGGCCTCACCAACATCAACCCCCGCCTGCTGCGCATCACCACCGAGGCCATCGCCACCGCCGCCGTCGTCTACGCGTTCGCGCCCGACCCGCCGAAGGCCGTCGCCGCCTGACGGCCCGGCCGGTACGACCACCCGCCGGCCGCCTCCCGCGGCATCGCGCCCTCCGGTGCACGCCGGAGGGCGCGCCCATGCCCGGAGGACGCCTCAGGCCGCGGGCGGGGTCGTCACGCGCGATCGGCCACGGGGATCCGGCACTCCCGCGCGGCCCGGAGCCGGGCCCGCAGCGCCCAGGCGAGCAGCGCCAGCGAGCCGGCCGCCAGCACGGGCTGCAGCGGCGCGAACCAGGTGATCGCCCCGTTGGTGCCCAGGGCGAGCACGACGATCTTGTTGCACGTCGGGCAGCCCACGGCGAAGAACGACAGCACGGCGCCGGCGACGCTCCGGCGGCCGTGGGTCGCGTCCCGCTCCGGCTGGGGACGGCCCTCGGGCGCGACGTACGTGGCGATCAGCAGCCCGGAGAGGACCGCGCCGGCCGGCCACACCGGGTAGCTCCACCACGGGGCCTCGATCATCCGCGTGAACAGCGGGTTCGGGATCAACGCGGTTACCAGGCCGATCGCGACGGTGAGCGCCGCCGATGCGGCCACGGCCGTGATCCACTGCCGACGCGTCCACGTACGCACGGTGACCTCCGCTCCGGAACCGGTTCACAGGGCCGCGATCACCCTACCCATCCGTGCCGGAGCGTGCGGTCTCGGGCGATTCGGGCAGGCGGTCGCGTACGGCCGGGCGTGAACGGCGGCGGGGTGGGTTCGGATAGGGACCTTTGCGCCGGTTCGCGGTGCGGGTCGGCGTCCCGGAAACGGGCTTTCGGCCCTGCCGCCGGGGAGCGAATGAGATCAGCATTGGGGTGACGGAAGGGAACCGCGGCTACTGGGTAGAAGCGGAGGCGATCTCGTCGGCTGCCGGAAGGAGCCCCATGACGGACGTGGCGATCGAGCGTGATCCGTCGGTGGAGGACGCGTCCGTCGTCGTGGCGCGGATGCAGACCGATCCGGAGCGAGGGCTGACGGGCGAGGAGGCGGCCCGGCGGCTCGCCGAGTACGGGCCGAACGAGATCGCCTCCGCCAAGCCGGTGCCCAGATGGCTGAAGTTCCTCGAGCAGTTCCGCGACCCGCTCGTCTACCTGCTGCTCGCGGCCATCGTGATCTCGCTGCTGGCGTGGCTCGTCGAGGGCCGCGCCGGCCTGCCGTTCGACGCGATCGTCATCGCCGCGATCGTGCTGGTGAACGCCCTGCTCGGGTACGTGCAGCAGGCGCGGGCGGAGAACGCGGTGGCGGCGCTGCAGCGGATGACCGCGACCACCGCCACCGTGGTGCGGGACGGCGAGCGGCGGCGGGTGCCCACCCGGGAGCTGGTGCCGGGGGACATCATGCTGCTCGCCGAGGGGGACACGGTCGCGGCGGACGGGCGGCTGCTTTCGGCCGCCACGCTGAAGGTGTCCGAGGCGTCGCTCACCGGGGAGAGCGAGCCCGAGCTCAAGGACGCCCGCACGCTGCCCGAGCTGGTGGCGCTCGGCGACCGGCTGAACATGGTGTTCAACGGCACCGCCGTCACCCAGGGGTCCGGCCGGGCCGTGGTCACCGCGACCGGCATGGCCACCCAGATGGGGAGGATCGCCGGGCTGCTGCACGCCACCCCCGAGGACCCCACTCCGCTGCAGCGCGAGATCGCCCGCGTGGGCCGCATGCTCGGCATCGCGGTGATCGTGATCGCCGCCGTGGTGATGGCCACGATCTTCCTGTTCTTCGGCGTGGAGACGATCCGCGACGTGGTCACCGCCCTGCTGCTCGGCGTCTCCCTCGCCGTCGCCGCCGTGCCCGAGGGGCTGCCGACGATCCTGTCGGTGGTGCTCGCGCTCGGCGTCCAGCGCATGGCCAGGCGCAACGCGATCGTCAAGAAGCTGTCCTCGGTGGAGACGCTCGGCTCGGCCTCGGTGGTGTGCTCGGACAAGACCGGGACGCTGACCAAGGGCGAGATGACCATCGGCCGGGTGGTGACCGCCTCCGGCGAGGTGGAGGTCACCGGCGTCGGCTACCGCCCCGAGGGCGAGGTGCTGCACGACGGCGAGCCGCTGCGCGAGGGCGACCCGCTGTGGCGGGAGGTCGCGTACGTGCTCGGCGGCGGCAGCCTGGCGAGCGACGCGGTGCTGCGCGAGGAGAACGGCGAGTGGACGATCCAGGGCGACCCCACCGAGGCGGCGTTCCTCGTCGCCGAGGTGAAGCTCGGCATCCGCGAGCGCCGTACCGGCCGGTTCCGCCGGGTGGCGCACATCCCGTTCACCTCCGAGCGGAAGATGATGTCGAGCCTGGAGGCCGACGCCGAGCGGTCCGGCCGCATCGCGGTCGTCACCAAGGGCGCCCCGGACGTGCTGCTCAAGCGGTGCACCAGGATCCGGGTGGGCGACGAGGAGCGGGAGCTCGACGACGCCTGGCGGGAGCGCATCATCGCCGACGTGGAGCGGCTGTCCGGCGAGGCGTTCCGCACCCTCGCCGTGGCGTACCGGCGGCTCGACGTCCACGAGCCGCCGTCCCCGATCGACGAGTCGCTCGAGCAGGACCTGGTGTACGTCGGCATGGTCGGCATCATCGACCCGCCCCGGCCCGAGGCCGCCAAGGCCATCGCCGAGGCGCGGCGCGCGGGCGTGCGGGTCATGATGATCACCGGCGACCACCCGCGTACCGCGGCGCGCATCGCCCGCGACCTCGGCATCGTCGCGCACGAGCCGGTCGCGGTCTCCGGCCTCGAGCTCGACCGGCTCGACGACGAGGCGTTCCGCCGTACCGTGCGCGAGCGGTCGGTGTACGCGCGGGTCTCGCCCGAGCACAAGCTGCGCATCGTGGACACCCTGCAGGAGGACCGCAAGGTCGTGGCGATGACCGGCGACGGGGTGAACGACGCCCCGGCGCTGAAGTCGGCGGACATCGGCATCGCGATGGGCCGCACCGGCACCGAGGTCACCAAGGAGGCCGCGAACATGATCCTCGCGGACGACAACTTCGCCACGATCATCCGGGCGATCCGCGAGGGCCGCGGCATCTTCGACAACATCAAGAAGTTCCTGCGGTACCTGCTCTCGTCGAACATGGGCGAGGTGCTCACGGTCTTCCTCGGCGTCGTGCTCGCCGGCGTGATCGGCCTGTCGCACGGCGACGGCGCGATCGTGCTGCCGCTGCTCGCCACCCAGATCCTGTGGATCAACCTGCTCACCGACAGCGGCCCCGCCCTCGCCATGGGGGTGGACGCCGAGACCGAGGACGTGATGGCCCGCCCGCCGCGCTCGCTGAGCGACCGGGTGATCGACGCCCGCATGTGGGCCGGGGTGATCCTGATCGGCCTGGTCATGGCCGTGGTGACGCTGCTGACCATCGACCTGTACCTGCCGGGCGGGCTCATCGAGGGCGACCGCCCGCTCGACAACGCGCGCACCGCGGGCTTCACCGTGCTCGTCCTCGCCCAGCTGTTCAACGCGCTCAACGCCCGGTCGGAGACGGTCAGCGCGTTCCACCGCCTGTTCGCCAACCCCTGGCTGTGGGGCGCGATCGCGCTGTCCCTCGTCCTGCAGATCGCCGTGGTCCACCTGCCGGTGCTCAACGCCGCGTTCGGCACCGCCCCGCTCACCCCCGACCAGTGGCTCGTCTGCGCGGCGATGGCGAGCGCGGTGCTGTGGGCCGCCGAGCTGCGCAAGCTCGTGCTGCGCCGTACCACCGCGGGCAGGCCGCCCCGGTCCGAGGCGGCGACCGGGGCCTGACCGGCCCGCCGCCGTCAGGGCAGCCGGGCCTGCGGGACCGGGTACGGCGGGCCGGCGTGCCGTACCCCCGACGGCGTGGGCAACGCGAACCCCACGGCCTTGCCGGGCGTGCCCGCGCACGAGGGCGTCGCCGGGTAGGCACGGCAGTGCCCCTCGGCGAGCCGCCGTACCAGCGGAAGCCCTCGGCCCCCTTCCAGCAGCTCCTCGTCCTCCCCGGCGCGGGGGCGACACAGTGCGGCCGTGACCGCGGTCAGATCCGGATCCCCGTCGATGACCTCGCACCACACCGGGACGCCTTCGACGATGAAGACCCGCAGCTCGTACGGCGGGCCGGCGTGCCGCTCGGCGTTCCCCGCCAGCTCGGCGACCGCCAGCTTGGCGTCGAACACGGCCGCCTCGTCGATCCCGGCCCCGCGCAACATACCCTCCAGCACGGTCCTGGCCTGCCGGGCGGCACGGCTCGGATCGAGCGACCTGGCGAGCAGCCGCACCCGGCCGCAGGTGGCCGCAAAGGCGCCCGGTGCGGCCTCGGCGGAAAGGGAAGCGGCGGCCCAGCGGGGACCGGCACCCGCGTCCCCGCCCTGCGGGGAGTTGTCACTGATCGAACCCATATGGAAACGCTCCGTTGATCGGCGGTAACGGCAGGTAGGTAACCGGGGGCGTGGTGAGGCCGGGTAGAGCGCCCGGCTGCCGTTCGAACCGGCCGAAAGAGGGGGAGAAGCGCTGGTCGTTTTCTGAGCGTTTCCGCCGTCCGCCCGCCGGGCTTTGGCTGATCTATTAACAATAGGTGGTCGGCTGATAACGGTGAGTCCTGGAGGTGGCATGGCTGCGGCCACAGGCGGGCGAGGCCGACCCGAGCTGGTGCGGGCGCGTAAGCGGCTGGGCATGACCCAGGTGGAGGCCGCCGAGGCGTTGCTGGTGACGCCGACGACGGTGAGCCGGTGGGAGCGGGGCACCCAGGAGATCCGCCCGGTCTACCGGGCCCGGATGGCGGCGGTGTTCGGGGTCAGCGCCGAGCAGATCGAGCGCTGGTTAGAGAGCACCGAACCGGTGGACACCGAGCTCTGGCCGTGGCCGGACTTTACGGACATGTCGCTCGCTTCCACAGTCAAATCGGCCGAGAGGTTGTGGAGGAGCGAATTGGACCTACAACGACGTCACATGCTGGCCGCGCTGCCCTTCGTACCCGACGTGCTGAACGGCTGGATTTCGGCTTGGAGCTACGGCTCCTCCATGGACTCCACGGCCAACCAAGGAACCGGGCGCGCCGTCGGCCTCTCCGACGTCCAGCGCATCGAGGAGATGCGGCAGCGGTTCACCCAGATCGACTACGTGTACGGTGGCGGCCTCGTGCGCCCGGCGGTGGTCGACTACCTCAACACCACGGTGGCCCCGCTCCTTCGCGGTACCTACGACGACAAGGTAGGGGCGGCGTTGTTGACGGCAGCGGCTGAGATGACGTTGTTCGCCGGGTGGACGGCCTTCGACATCGAGCGCCACGGCCAGGCTCAGCACTACTACGGCCAGGCTCTGAAGCTGGCCAAGGCCGCAGACAATCCCCTCGCAGGGGCGCGTGTGCTGTCGACCATGGCCCACCAGGCCATCCATCTGAACAAGCCCGAGCAGGCGATCCTGCTGGCCAGGGCGGCGGTCGAGGCAGGGCGCCGTGGCCAGGCGAGTCCTCAGGCCATGGCCCTTCTACTTGTCCGCGAGGCACGGGCCACGGCGTTGAAGACGAACCCTGCCAAGAGCGGTGACAGGCATGCTGCAAAGCAGATCGCCCGGCTGCTCGTGGAGGCCGAGCGCGCTCACGCCCAAGGCGCGCGGGACGGTGATCCGCAGTGGGTGCACGCGTTCGATGAACCGGAGCTGGCGGCCCAGGCCGGCATCATCCTGCACTTGGTCGGCGACGACGATCGCGCGGCTGAGCGGCTGGAACACAGCGTGCAGGCATTCGCGACATACCGTCCGCGCTCCTCGCACCTCAACCGCGTGAACGCCGCCGAAGCCTACTTGAGCAGGGGTGAGCTGGAACAAGCCCTCGACCACGCCCGGGCCGCGACATCCGGCGCCACGACGCTCACCTCGCCGCGCCTCGTCGAGCACATCAAACGCTTCGACAAGCGGCTCAAGCCGTACGAAACGAGCATCCGGGTTCGCGAGTTCCGCGCCTACCTCGATCACGTAGTCGCCGTCTGACCACACCATGACTCTGTTGCGATTTTCGCAACTGAGGCTTAGTGTGAGGCCATGTCCGGGGATGTCATCGTGCAGCGTGTCCGCCAGCTGATCGCGAGAAGCGGCCGGAGTCAGGGTGAGTTCGCGGCCCTGGTCGGCCTCGATCCCGCCAAGATGTCCAAATCACTGTCGGGCGTCCGGCGGTTCACGTCACTTGACCTGGCGCGCATCGCCGAGGTCGGCGGCGTGACCGTCGACTGGCTGCTCGGGCGCGACGACGCCCCAGCGCTGGCGGCACGGCACTCATCCGTACTGGCCGATCCCGTGTTGGCCGAGCCTGCCGAGAAAGCGATCGAGGAAGCCGATCGGCTCATGCAGTTCCGTCTCGACCTCGCCTTTCTGGGCTACGAGCAGCACGCCGTACTTCCCCCCTCCCCACCTACTCACGATCTGTGGATCGAGCAGGGCCGACAGCTCGCCGCCTGGGCGCTTGACCGGGCGCGAAAGGCCGGAGCCGACCCTAGCCATACGCGGGACCTCGCCGATCTGATCGAGGACGTCTTCGGGATCGACGTGGCGATAAGCGAACTGCCCAACGGTTTCGATGGTCTCGCCTACAGCAGGAAGCAGTCGTGGCTGATTCTCGTCGGCACTTCAGCCGTTCCCAGCCGCCAGCGGTTCACCCTCGCCCACGAGCTGGGACACGTCTTGGCCGGAGACGACCAGGGTCTGCTCATGGACGCCGACATCTACGACGCGCGTCACCGCAAGCATTCCTCCGAGATCCGTGCCAACGCCTTCGCCACCGCTTTTCTCCTGCCCCAGGAGCTGCTGGAGGCCGAGGCGAGCGGCCTGGAGTGGACGGAGGAGGCCTTCGCCGGACTCGTCGTCCGCTGGTGGGTTTCCCCGAGCGCGCTGGCATGGCGTCTGCACAACCTTGGCCTGCTCTCCATGGAACTCTGCGCACGGTTCCGCAGGATGACCACCGAGCAGGCGGCGCTGCTCGTCGGTGAGCTGGGTGCGTTCACGGAGTGGATCGACGCCGCCTCCCGCCCTCGTCTCCCGCAGCTCCTGCTCCGTGATGCCTTCAAGGCATACCTTGACGGCAATGCGACGCTTCGCCCCTTCGCGAACCTCATCGGGGTGGACAGCGACGTCATCCGGCGGGCTCTAGAACAAGCCGGAGAGGAGCCACCCCTGACCTCATGACGTGGTATTGGTTTCCCGACAACACCGTTCTGTGCAATTTCGCGGCGGTCTCCCGCCTGCGGCTGCTGAAGGAGATCCTGCGCGGCAGGGGCCGCTGGGTTGAGGCGATCTACTACGAGGCGACAAATTCCGCGAGGTTCTATCCCGAACTCGCCTCCATCGGCCGGGACGGCTGGCTCGGCGAGCCCATCCAGATCCGCGATCAAGCCGAAGTGGATTTGATCGAACAAGTCCGCCGGTCGGTGTTCGGTGGTTCGCGGCAGCGGCCCACCGAACACCTCGGCGAAGCCCAGACCTGCCATGTCATCCTCAACTGGCCGGCCTTTCAAGGGTCTTTCTGGGTGACCGATGACCGCGACGCCTTGGAGTACGCCAGGAGGCGCGGCATCACGACTCGGGACACGATGGACCTGTTCTGCGAAGCCACGGTTGAAGGGCTCTGCACGCAGGACGAGGCGTACAAGCTGCTCCACGAGATGGCTCGCCTCGGCCGTCACCTCCGCCTGCCGAATCGGCCCGAGGACATTCGATAGGGGCCGAACCGTCGCGGTTGGTGGGGCATCCTGGATGAATGGCGCAGGCGATGAGTGACCGTGGCGAACCGGGCGGTGGGCTGGGCGTCCTGCCGCAGGTGGCGGGGGCCGTCGAGTGGTTGGCCGATCTCGTCGCCGACGGGGATGTGGTGGTGCTCAGTGGGGCCGGGATCTCCACCGAGTCGGGGATTCCGGACTACCGGGGCGAGACCGGGCGGTTGCGGCGGGCCAGGCCGATGACGTACCAGACGTTCGTCGGGAGCATGGAGGCCCGAAGGCGGTACTGGGCGCGGAGCCACCTGGGGTGGCGGCACATCGTCGAGGCGAGGCCGAACGACGGGCATCGGGCGGTGGCCGAGCTGCAGCGGCTCGGGCTGGTCAGCGGGATCATCACGCAGAACGTGGACGGGCTGCACCAGGCGGCCGGGGCGCGGGACGTGATCGAGCTGCACGGCAGCCTGAGCCGGGTGCTGTGCCTGGGCTGCGGGCGGCGCAGCTCGCGGGAGCGGCTCGACCGGCGGCTGCGCGCCGCGAACCCCGGGTGGGAGGCGCGGCCGGGGATGATCAACCCGGACGGCGACGCCGTGCTCGACGACGCGGACATCGCCGCGTTCAACCTTGTGGACTGCGAGGACTGCGGCGGCGTGCTCAAGCCCGACGTGATCTTCTTCGGGGAGAACGTGCCGCGGCCCCGGGTCGAGCGGTGTTACGCGCTCACCGAGCGGGCCGGGCTGCTGCTCGTGCTCGGCTCCTCCCTGGCCGTGATGTCCGGCTACCGGTTCGTACGGCACGCCGCCGAGCGCGACATCCCGATCGCGATCATCAACCGGGGGCCGACCCGGGGCGACGCGCACGCCCTGCTCACCATCGACGCCCCGCTCGGCGCCACGCTCACCTCGCTGCTCGCCGTACTGCGCTGAGCCCGAAGGCATATGTCCCGGCCGGTGGGTACCGGAACGGGGTGGCCGCCCTCGCCCGACGGCCACGCCGACAACGACACCGCCGGGTGCTTGCATGGATCGCCGAAACGACGAGGTCGCCGCGCTGTTGCAGGAGTACGCCGACCTGCTCGCGATCACGGGTGACGACGCGTTCAAGGTACGGGTGTACGAGAAGGCGGCGCGGTCGGTCGCCGGGTACGCCGGGAACATCGCCGAGCTCGACGCCGACGGGCTGCGCCGGATTCCGAACGTGGGCTCGTCGATCGCCGGGAAGATCGAGGAGTACCTGCGGACCGGCGTCATCCACGCGCTCGAGGAGCTGCGGGCCAAGGTGCCCGCCGGGGTGCGCCGGCTGA
Source organism: Thermopolyspora flexuosa (assembly GCF_006716785.1). Lineage (NCBI taxonomy): Bacteria > Bacillati > Actinomycetota > Actinomycetes > Streptosporangiales > Streptosporangiaceae > Thermopolyspora > Thermopolyspora flexuosa. Next base: position 950,653 of record NZ_VFPQ01000001.1, read on the forward strand.
CCACGATCCCCGCGCTCGGCCCGAAGAAGGCGATGGTGCTGTACAAAGAGCTCGGCGTCGACTCGGTCGAGGCGCTGGAGAAGGCGATCCGCGAGGGCAGGCTGAACGGCCTGCGCGGCTTCGGGCCGAAGACCGAGGAGAACCTGCTGCACGGCATCGAGGTCATGCACAAGACGGGCCGGCGGGTGCACATCGACGTGGCGGCCCGGGTCGCCGAGCAGATCGTGGCCGAGCTGTCCGCCGTGCCCGGCTGCGACCGGTGCGCGTACGTCGGGTCGCTGCGCCGCATGCGGGACACGATCGGCGACGTCGACGTGCTCGCCACCGCCGACGACTCGGCCGCGCTGATGGCCGCGTTCACCACCTCGCCGCTCGCCGCCGAGGTGATCGCGAGCGGCGGCACCAAGAGCTCGATCCGTACCCGCGACGGCCTCCAGGTCGACCTGCGGGTGGTGCCCGACGACGCGTGGGGCGCGGCGCTGCAGTACTTCACCGGCTCCAAGGCCCACAACATCCACACCCGGCAGATCGCGCTGCACCAGGGGCTGAAGCTGTCCGAGTACGGCCTGTTCGACACCGAGACCGGCGAGAAGATCGTGTCCGCGGACGAGGAGGAGGTGTACGCGCGGCTCGGCCTGCCCTGGATCCCGCCGCCGCTGCGCGAGGACACCGGCGAGATCGAGGCCGCGCAGCGCGGCGAGCTGCCCGACCTCGTCACCCTCGCGGACATCAAGGGCGACCTGCACACCCACACCGACCTCACCGACGGGGTGGCGTCGCTGGAGGAGATGGTCGCGGCGGCGGCCGGGCGCGGCTACGCCTACTACGCGGTCACCGACCACGCCCCGAACCTCTATATGCAGCGCATGACCGACGAGAAGGCCCTCGCCCAGCGCGAGCACCTGCGCAAGCTCGCCGAGGCGTACCCGGACATGCGCCTGCTGCACGGCACCGAGCTCAACATCGACCCGGAGGGCAACGTCGACTGGCCCGGCGAGTTCCTGGCCACGTTCGACCTGTGCATCGCCTCCGTGCACTCGCACTTCACCCTGCCGCGGGCGGAGATGACCCGCCGCCTGGTCCGCGCCTGCGAGAACCCGTACGTCACGATCCTCGGCCACCCCACCGCCCGGCTCATCGGCAGCCGGGAGCCGATCGACGCCGACTGGGACGAGGTGTTCCGCGCCTGCGCCCGAACCCGCACCGTGCTGGAGATCGACGCCTTCCCCGACCGCCTCGACCTGCCCGCCGACCTGATCCGCCGCGCCCTCGCCCACGACGTGCTGTTCGCCGTCGACAGCGACGCGCACGCGGTCCCGCACCTGGACGTCATGCGTTACGGCGTCGGTACGGCCCAGCGCGGCTGGCTCACCGCCGACCGGGTCATCAACACCTGGCCGGTCGACCGGCTGCTGGAGTTCCTGCGGTCCCGGTGACGCGCCTACGCGTCAGGGGCGATCACGCGGATCTCGAAGTTCTCGCCGGTCACCAGCTGGCCCGCGCGGACCTTGCGGCGCTTGCGCTGTTCCACCTCGCCGTCGACGTACACCTCGCCGGAGGCGATGAGCAGGCCGGCCTCGCCGCCGGTGTCGGTCACCCCGCACACCTTGAGCAGGTCGCACAGCGGGATGAAGTCGGTGCGCAGCCGGTAGGTCTCCTTCACGAAAGGCATCCACCCAGCCTAGAGGGCGGTACGGCCCAGCCGGACGCGGACGAGCAGGTCGTGGAGGACCGGCTTGGCGGTGGGCGCGTCGGGGAGGCGGGAGGCGTCCCGCGTCTCCTCGAGAACGGCGGTGAGGCGCCGCACGTCGCCCTCAAGCACGGCACGGCCGGGCGCGTCGGCGGGCAACAGGCCGTGCTCGGCGGTCCGCTTCGCCGCCACCAGGTCGGCCAGGTACGGCGGGGCCTCGCCGTGCAGGCCGTACAGGCGGACCAGGTCGGCGACGACCTCGCCGGTGCGCATCAGGTGGATGCCGGTGAGCAGCACGCGGAACGTGTACAGCAGCGGCTTGAGCTCGCCCCGCCCGGTGAACAGGCGCCACTGGGTGCGGGCGAAGCCGAGGTAGTGGTGGGCGTGGTGGCGGGTGATGCAGCCCGGCGCGGCGGCGCGCAGCTCCTCGTGGACCGGGGAGGTGGCCACGACGAGCGGGGACAGCAGCTGCTCGAGCACGTAGCCGTTGCGGTTGAGCAGCAGGCGGCAGAACTTGGCGAGGTCGTGGGTGACCAGATCGACCTGCACGCCGTCGCGGTCCCACGACCGGGTGATCGTCTCCTCGCCGACGTCGAGGCCGAGGACCTGCTCGGCCGGGAGCAGGTGCGCGCCGCGCAGGTCGACGTCGGAGTCGGCGGACGGGAAGCCGTACAGGTGGGCGCCGCTCGAGGCGGTGGCCGGGCTCCGTCACGCGGTCCTGCGGGACCGCGGATCGCGTCATATGGGGGATTGTGGTGGTTCACCGTCCGGTTGCGCGATCGATTATCCGCGTACGGCGGGCTCCCCTAACGTGTCGGGGCATGAGGATTCTGTTGATCGGCGCGACCGGACGGCTCGGCTCGGTGCTGCACACCACGCTCGCCGGGCGGGGCCACGAGATCGTCACCGCCTCCCGCACCGCGGGCGACATCCGCTGCGACATCACCGACCCCGCACAGGTCGCCGAGATGTACGACCGGGCCGGGCCGCTCGACGCGGTGGCCGTCGCGGCCGGCAAGGTGCCGTACGGGCGGGTCGTCGACCTGGGCCCCGACGACTACCTCGCCGGGTTCCGCGGCAAGGTGCTCGGCCAGATCGAGGTGGTGCGCCAGGGCGCGGCGCGGATCGCCGAGCGCGGCTCGTTCACGCTGATCAGCGGCGTGCTCGGCCGTGACCCGGTGGTCACCGCGAGCGTGGCCGCGATGGCGAACGGCGCGCTGGAGGCGTTCGTGCGGGCCGCCGCGCTCGAGCTCGCGCCGCGGCGGGTGAACATCGTCAGCCCGACCGTGTTCACCGAGTGCGCCGACGAGTTCGGCGACCTGTTCGCCGGGATGGAGCCGGTCGACCTGGCGCGGGTGGCCAACGCGTACGTGCACTCGATCGAGGGCGCGTACACGGGCCGGGTCTACGAGCTCGGCTAGCCGGTACGGCGGGCGTCGACCCCGTCGAGGAAGTCCTTCACCAGGCCCGCGAACTCCTCGGGCCGGTCGAGCGGGGCCACGTGCCCGGCGTCCTCGATGATTTCCAGGCGGGCGCCGGGCGCGGCGGCGACGGCCCGGCGCATCGCCCGCTCGCCGACCAGGGTGTCCCGGCGGCCCCACAGCCACAGCGACGGTACGGCGAGCCCGGGCAGCCGGGGGAGGAAGTTGAGCCGCATGCGGCGCGGGCCGTACGCGGTGATCTGCCAGTCGTCGACGGCGCGCTCCCGGTGGCGTCGCTTGCCCTGCGCCTCGGCCTCGGCGATGCGCACCAGCTCGGCGAAACCGGGGGTACGCTCGCCCGCGGCGAGCGAGCGGGCGAGGGAGGCGCGCAGCAGGCCCGGGTACGCGGCGAGCCAGACGGCGGACCAGCGCAGCAGGCCGGGCGTGCGCAGGCACAGCCAGGTGAGGAACTGCCAGGGGCGGACGTCGTCGATGCCGCCCGGGGCGCAGACGACGAGCCCGGCGACGCGGCCGGGCCGGTTGAGCGCGTAGCCGAGGGCGAGCCCGCCGCCCATGGAGAGGCCGACGAGGTGGGCCCGTTCGGCCCCGGCGTGGTCGAGCACGGCCTCGAGCACCTGCTCCAGGCGGGCCTGGTCGAGCACGCCGGTCCACGGGCGGGAGCCGCCGTGCCGGGGCAGGTCGACGGCGATCACGTCGCGGTCGGCGGCGAGGAGGGGCATCACGTGCCGCCACAGCAGCGGCGCCTGGTCGTACATGGCGCCGTGCAGCAGCACGACCGGCGGGCCGATCGCGGGCCCGGCGCGGTAGAGGCGGACCGGGCCGCCGGGCAGGATGAGGTCCTCGGGGTGGTCGAAGGCGGTCACGTCGTCTCCTCGGGGGTTTCGGGCGGTGAGCCGACCTGGCGGTCGAGCGCCTCGATGAGGCGCAGGTGGGCGTGGCGGGCACGGTCGCCGGACGCGGCCGGGTCGCCGGTCTCCCAGCCGGTGGCGATGAGGTCGGCGAGGGCGTCGATGGCCGACCTCAGGCGGTCGGGGGAGAGGGGGCCGACGGTGGCCGAGGCGTGGACGAGGCCGATCGCGAACACGCCGAGCACCGTGGCGGCGGCCTCCACGTCCACGTCCGCGCGGATCAGGCCGGCGTCGCGCAGCTCGGCGAGGTGGCCGGTGAGCCAGTCCATGCGCGGGCCGTACCGGGCCGGGCCCTTGCCGCGCACGTACGAGCCGAGCACGCCGGCGTCGGAGGTGTAGAAGGCGAGCATGAGCTCGTCGGCGAGCAGCGCCTCCAGGGCGTACCGGTAGAGCGCGGACAGCGGCACCGGGGCCGCGGCGGCCTCCACCCGGGCGCGCACGGCCGCGGCGAGGGCGCGGACCGAGCGGGCGAGCAGCGCGTCGAGCAGCGCCTCCTTCGACGGGAAGTCCAGGTAGACGGCGCCCTTGGAGATCCCGGTACGGCGGGCGATCTCGGCCATCGTGGTGTTGTCGTATCCCTTGGCGAGGATCAGCTCGCGGGCGTGGCGCAGGATCGTGTTCGCCCGGTCGGGGATCGTCGGACGTGGCATGGCGGCTCCGGTCGGTCGTAGTGACCTAAGCGTGCCTTCTGGTCATCACGTGGTGACCCGAGTGTACAGCTCGGTCACTACGGCGACGTCACGCCGACCGGACGTCGCAGACCGTGCCGCCGGGGCGCTACCGTGGCGATCGTGACCGCCTATCTGCTCATCCTGGGTGAACGAGAGGCCGTGGCGTGGGTCCTCCGGGAGTCGCGGATGGCCTTCCCGCCGACGGAGCGGCGGGAGGTGGACCGGCTCACGGTCGGCGACGAGCTGTTCCTGCTCACCACGCGCGGCTGCTGGCACAACCCCACCCGGGACCGCACGCGGGTGATCGGCCGGGCGCGGGTGACCGGTCCGGTCGAGCCGTACGACGAGCCGCTGACGATCGCGGGGCGCGAGTTCACCCGCGGCTGCACGATCGAGATCGATTCGCTCGCGCCGTACCTGCGCGGGGTCGAGCTGGCGCCGTTGCTGCCCCGGCTCGCGGCGTTCCCCGACAAGCGCGCCGGGGCCTGGTCGATCCGGCTTCGGCGTCCGCTGCTCGCCCTGCCCACCGGCGACGCCGACCTGCTGCGGGCCGAGCTCGCCCAGGTCGCCACCGCCCCGGACGAGGTGGTCGGCGAGTACTTCGACCGGATCCGCCCGGTACGCGGGCTCCGGTCCGGCACCCCGGCGGGCTGACCGTCCGGCGCGATCACGCGGCCGCGCGGTGCCCGGCCCTGCCGTGCCCGCCGGCCGCCGCGGTTTTCTCATCGAATTCTCATAAACGCCCAAAAACCGGTGGCCGGGCGGTGCACAGACCTTCCGGAAGCTCGGGCGGAAAGAAAGAGAATGCATTTCTGTCCCGGCCGATCGGGAGAATCCCGGCAAACGGCCTCCGGCCTTTCCGTCCTTCCTGGCCTTGCTGGCATTGCCGGACAACTTTCGTCTGTCCGGATTAGGTGACTTCTGGTGGAGCGGCCGAAACTCGGGATAGCTCGTATCCGAAATCGTGAACCGGCATTTCGATCAATGGGCCCCTTGGCGTGTCCGGATGGCGAGGGTATAAACGGTGCCGTGGTCGAGAAATGCCCAGAATGACCACGGCCGATATTGTCCCGATCGGCAATTCCAAGCGATTCCGACGCGCTCCGGGACAGGCGCGCCGGAACGCGAGGACCGAAATCGCCTCCCCTGCTGGGCGCGGGGAGACCGGCAACGGAAAGAAGGCGGATGACCATGAGGATTCGCACCCGAGCCATCTCCGTCGCACTGCTCACGGGCCTCGCCGGCGCGACGTTACTGGGCGGTGCGTCCGCCGCCCAGGCGCACACCGGCTTCGGCTGCGCCAACGGCATCAACGCCGTGAACTGCAACACCATCCCGGCCAAGGTCGGCGTCGCCGGCAACCGCATCCTCTCCGGCAGCCTCGACGTCATCGACGTCAAGGGCGGCAAGCTCATCGACATCGACCGGACCCTCAACCCGCCGATCTCGGTGAAGCCGAAGGACGTCAACGTCTGCGTCGGTGCGTTCTGCCCCTGATCGGCTGACCCCCGGATAGCGTCGCGCGCAAACGGATACACGGGATCTCCGGCCATGGCGGGTGGCGGCAATTTTCCGTCATGGCCGGTCCGTTTCAGCCACGGCCACGCCTTTCCCCCATATTGGTGATGTGCGGCTCAGCGGGTTCGGGCGGGCGTGGCCGTGGCACCGGCGGAAGCACCGCGACGCCGTTCCCGGCGGCCACCGGCGGGCGGTACGCCGGCATAAGATCGGCAAAAACGGTGAGGGGAACGGATCGCGGCGACCACGCCGATCCGACCGGAAAACCGGTCGGCGCGGCATGGATATCACGCCTCCGGTTACCGGCGGCCATTTGCCGCCGATCGCGCCGAGCGTTTTTGATGTGATGTACGGCAGGCCCGGACCGCCGATACCGGGACGGTGACCGAAACCGTCCGGCGACCGACCGGGCAATGCGTGAGCGCCCTGGACGAGACACGCGGGCAGACGGACGCTCGCCGGGAACCGAGCCGTCTGATGGAACCGCTCCGCATGAACGGGCCAAGCGCCATCGCGGTCTCGATCAGACGCCTTTCCGGTGCGCACCGCGGTGATCACAGGCGTGGCCCGGACCGTTGACCGCATACGGCCGGCAGTCGCGACCACGGCGAGCGGGCGGACACCCAGGCCGGCCAGAGATGCGAACGCGATCCCCTGAGGCCGGACGGGCGCTCTCGTGGACGGAAGCGGGTGCGAGCGCGGGCGTCCACGGCGACACGAACGAAGGACGCAGGTGGCCGGGTCTCGGAAGGCGACCCGCCCGCGAGCCGGGACCGCGTTCCACGTCATGCCCCTCGGACGTGGAACGGGTGCGCCGCGTCCGCACGCCCGGGTTTCCGCGCGAGCGCGCGGGCCCGGACGTACGCGGCGATGACGGATGTCCGCCGGTGACCGAATCTCCCCCCGTGCCCTCGACATCGGGGGCGGGCACGACGACGGGACCCGTACGCCCGTACGCCACGGCGAGCCGCCACCCCGGCACGATGACCGGCCGCCGGTGGCGGCTCGCGCCACGACGGCCTCGATCGGCCGGGCCAGGCCGCCCACGGCGTACCCGAGGGACTGCGGCACGGTGCTGTCACGTTCCACCATCGGGCACTCTGATGTCGGTGTGATTGTGGAATACCGTTAGTCGCGCGTTGCATCCTGCGTGGTGCGCCGCAGACATACGGGCGGAAAGTTGTGGGATTCCTCTATGCCCGTCCTCCCGGGGCCTGGTGTGGGATCGACAGCATGAGAGCTGACGAACCGGTGTCACCGCCGCCCGGCGAGACGCCCGGGCCGCGCTCGGAGGACGGGGGACGCGACGGGGCACGCGGCCGGGCGCTGCGCGCGCTCGCGACCGCCGACCTGGCGCGGGTCGGCGTGTTCGCCGCGCTGATCGCCGTTCTCGGCCTGCCCGGCGCGATCAACGCGTTCGGCAACGCCGTGCCGATCACGCTGCAGACGTTCGGCGTCATGCTCGCCGGGGCGATCCTCGGGCGGTGGCGGGGCGCGCTCGCCGTCGCCGTGCTGCTCGTGCTCGTCGCGGCCGGGCTCCCGCTGCTCGCCGGCGGCCGCGGCGGCCTCGGCGCGTTCACCGCCCCGTCCGCGGGCTTCCTCATCGGCTGGCTGCCCGGCGCGGCGGTCACCGGCTGGATCGTGGAGCGCGGCGGCCGCACTCCGGGCCTGGTACGGCTGATCGCCGCCTGCGCGATCGGCGGGGTCGCGGTGGTCTACCTGTTCGGCATCCCCATCCAGGCCGCGATCATGGGGATCTCGCTCGGCGAGGCCGCGGTGCTCAGCGCCGTCTTCCTCCCCGGCGACGTGATCAAGGTGGTGCTCGCCGCGCTCGTGGTGCGCGGCACCCAGCGCGCCTACCCCGACGCGATCCCCGCCGTGCGCGAGGAGCGGCTGCGGGCCGCCCGGGGGCGTTGACGCCGCCATGCCGGTCGCCGCACAGGTGCTGCGCCACGCCCAGGCCACCCCCGCCCGGCTCGCCGTACAGGGCCCGCACGGCGGGCTCGACTACGCCGCGCTCGCCCGCCGCGCCCGGGCCGGGGCGCACCACCTGGCCGCGCGCGGCACGCGGCCCGGCACGCTCGTCGCGATCAGCCTCGCCGACCCGGTCGAGCAGCTCGTCGCGGTGCTCGCCGCCGACCTGGCGCGCGCCACGCCGCTGCTGTGCGACCCCGCCTGGCCCGCCGGGCGCCGCGCCCGGATCATGGCCGCGCTCCCGGCCGCCCTGCACGTGGCCGAGCCGCTGGCCGCGGCACCCTCGGCGCGGGCGGCCGCACCGGCGGAGATCGCACCCCGCCCGGACGACCTCGCCTGGGCGAACTTCAGCTCGGGCAGCACCGGCAGGCCACGCGCGGTGATCCGCACCCGGGCCTCCTGGCTCGGCTCGTTCCCGCACCTCAACGCGATCACCGGCATCGGCCCCGGCGACGTGCTGCTCGTCCCCGGCCCGCTCGTCTCCTCGCTGTACGGCTTCGCCGCGGTGCACGCCCTCGCCACCGGCGCGACCGCCCTCGTGCTCGGCCGCTGGTCCCCGGGAACGCTCCCGGACCTGCTGCGCACCGCGACCGCCGTGCACCTCGTGCCGAACCACCTGCCCGCCGTGCTCGACGCGCTCGCGGAGGCGGGCGGCCCGCTGCGGGTCGCGATCGCGGGCGGGGCGCACCTGCCCGCCGAGACCCGGGCGAGGGCCGAGGCGGCCGGGGTGCGGGTGGTCGCCTACTACGGCGCGACCGAGCTGTCCTTCGTCGCCGTGGACGCCGACGGCACCGGCCTGCGCCCCTTCCCCGGCGTCGAGATCGAGGTGCGCCCGCACCCGGAGGCGGGCCACGGCCTCGGCGAGGTGTGGGTGCGCTCGCCCTGGCTCTCCGCCGGCTACGCCGGGGGCGCCCCGGGGCCGCTGCGGGCCGACGCCGGCGGCTGGATGACCGTGGGCGACCTCGCCGAGCCGTACCGGGCGGGGGAGCCGCTGCGGGTGCGGGGCCGCGGCGACGGCGCGATCCAGGTCGGCGGGGCGACCGTGGTGCCCGAGGACGTGGAGGCGGTGCTGCGGCGCGCGCCCGGCGTGCGGGACGTGGTGGTGGTCGGCGCGCCCCACCCCCGCCTCGGCGCGGTCGTGGCCGCCGTGATCGAGACCGGCGGCGGCCCGGTACGGCGAGCCGCGCTGGAGGCCGCCGCGCGCGACGGCCTCGACCCGGCGCAGCGGCCCCGCCGCTGGTATGTGACGCCCGCGCTGCCGCGCACCCCCACCGGGAAGCCCGCGCGGGCCCTGGTCGCGTCCCGGCTCGCCGACGGCGACCCCGCCATCGAACCGCTGGCATGACCACGACGGGGGACACGTGACCGAGATCGAGCACACCACGCCGGTGGTGGTCGCCGCGCGGCGCACCCCGATCGGCACCGCCGGGCACGCGCTGCGGGACGTCCCGGTGGACCGGCTCGCCGCGCCGGTGATCGCCACGGTCGCCGAGGACGTCGCCGGCCTCGGGCTCGAGGTGGCCGACGTGGTGCTCGGCAACTGCACCGGCCCCGGCGGCAACGTGGCCCGGGTCTGCGCGCTCGCCGCCGGCCTCGGGTACGGCGTGCCCGGCCTCACCGTGGACCGGCAGTGCGGCAGCGGCCTGGCGGCCATCCTCGTCGCCGCCCAGGCGGTGCGCGCCGGCGAGATGGACCTGGTGATCGCGGGCGGCGTGGAGAGCGCCTCCACCGCGCCGGTCCGCGCCCACCGCGGCCCGGACGGCGCCGCGGCCGAGCCGTACACCCGGGCGCCGTTCGCCCCGCCCGGCTTCCCCGACCCGGACATGGGCCCGGCGGCCGAGGCGCTCGCCGCCGCGCGCGGGGTGACCCGGGAACGCCAGGACGCCTACGCGCTGCGCAGCCACGCCCGCGCGCTCGCCGCCCGGGACGCGGGCCGGTTCGCCAAGGAGATCGTGCCGGTCGAGGGTCTCACCGCCGACCAGCGGCCGCGGCGGCTGCGCGCGGCGTCGCTGGCCCGGCTGCCCGCCGCGTTCGTGCCGGGCGGTACCGTGACGGCCGGGAACAGCTCGCCGGTGAGCGACGGCGCGGCCGCGGTGGCGATCGTGCCGGAACGGCTGCGCGCGGGCATGCCCGGGCTGCGGCTGGTGGCCGGCGCGGTGGTGGGCTGCGACCCGGCGCTGCCCGGCTGGGGCCCGGTGCCCGCGGTGCGGCGGGTGCTCGACCGGGCCGGGGTGACGCTCGACCGGGTCGCCGCGGTGGAGATCGTGGAGGCGTTCGCCGCCCAGGTGCTCGCGGTCACCGACGCGCTCGGCCTCGACCCGCTCGGCGCGGACGACGACCGGGTGTGCGCGGACGGCGGGGCGATCGCGCTCGGGCACCCGTGGGGCGCGACCGGCGCGGTGGTGGTGACCCGGCTGTTCTCCCGGCTCGTCGGCTCCGGCGCGCCGCCCGGCACGCTGGGGCTGGCGACCGCGGCGGTGGGCGGCGGGCTCGGCGTGGCGGCGCTGTTCGAGGTGGTGTGAAGTGATCGAGTTCACCGACGTGCATCTGCGGCTGGGGGAGCGCGACGTGCTGTGCGGGGTCACGGCGCGGCTCACCGAGCGCCGGGTCGGCGTGATCGGCGCGAACGGCTCCGGCAAGAGCACGCTCGCCCGGCTCATCAACGGCCTCGCCCTGCCCACCTCGGGCACGGTCACCGTGGGCGGCCTCGACACCCGGCGGCACGCCGCCCGCATCCGCCGCCGGGTCGGGTTCGTGTTCACCGACCCGGACGCGCAGATCGTCATGCCGACCGTCGCCGAGGACGTGGCGTTCTCGCTGCGCCGCCGCGGCGTGCCGAAGGCGGAGATCGACCGCCGGGTGCAGGAGGTGCTCGCCCGGTACGGCCTGGAGGAGCACGCCGACCGGCCCGCCCACCACCTGTCCGGCGGCGAGAAGCAGCTGCTCGCGCTCTGCTCGGTGCTCGTCCTCGAACCGGAGATCATCGTGATGGACGAGCCGACCACGCTGCTCGACCTGCGCCACTCCCGCAGGATCGCCGCGCTCGTGCGCGAGCTGCCCCAGCAGGTGGTCGTGGTCACCCACGACCTGCCGCTGCTGGCGGACTTCGACCGGGTGCTCGTGCTCGACCAGGGCAAGATCGTCGCCGACGCGGACCCGGCCACCGCGATCGGCCACTACCGGGCGCTGCTGTCGTGAGGCACCTAACCGGCGTCTACGTCCCCGGCGACTCGGTGCTGCACCGCATGCCCGCCGGGGCGAAGCTGCTCGGCCTGCTCGCCGCCGGTACGGCACTGCTGCTGCTCGGCTCGCCGGTCGCGCTCGCCGTGGCAGCCGCGGCCGTGGCGCTGCTGTACGCGGTGGCCGGGGTGGGCGCGGCCGCGGCGTGGGCGCAGATCCGGCCGCTGCGCTGGTTCGCCCCGCTGCTGTTCGCCTTCCAGCTCGCCGTGGCAGGCCTGGAGGGCGCGGTCACCGTCACGCTGCGCGTGGTGCTCGCCGTGGCGCTCGCCGGGCTGGTCACCCTCACCACCCGCACCACGGTGATGCTCGCCTGCCTGGAACGCGCCCTCGCCCCCGCACGGTACGTCGGCCTCGACCCGTTCCGGCTGTCGCTGCTGCTGTCGCTCACCCTGCGCAGCGTCCCGGTGATCGCCGACCTCGCCACCCGGGTCCGGGAGGCGCAGAAGGCCAGGGGCGTGGAACGCAGCCTGCGGGCGTTCGCCGTACCGCTCGTGGTCGGCGCGCTGCGCTACGCGGACGCCCTCGGCGAGGCGCTGAGCGCCCGTGGCCTGGACGACTGAACGAGCAGGTTCGCACAACGGCTAGGGTGCAGGTGTGTTCCTGTGGGTTCTGGGCATTGCGGCCATGCTGGTGGTGGTCGATCAGGCCACCAAGTGGTGGGCGGAATCGGCGCTGTCCAACGGAGAGGTCATCGACGTGATCGGGGACTGGATCCAGTTCCGCCTGATCTACAACTCCGGGGCGGCGTTCTCCATAGGCGCGGAACACACCTGGGTGTTCGCGATCGCGTCCGCCGTCGTGGTGGTGGTCGTGACGTGGATCGCCCGCCGGGTGCGGAGTCGGCCGTGGGCGGTCTCGCTGGGGCTGGTGCTCGGCGGCGCGACCACGCACCTGCTCGACCGGCTGCTGCGGGAGCCGGGGTTCGCCCGTGGCCGGGTGGTCGACTTCATCGACTACTTCGACCTGTTCATCGGCAACGTCGCGGACATCGCGCTGGTCGGCGGGATCGCCTGGGCGGCCCTGCTCCACCTGCGCGGGATCGAGCTCGACGGCACGCGGGCCGGCGAGGGCGGGGAGGCCGCGGACACGGCGGACACGGCCGAGAGCTGACCCTGCCCGGGGGAGCCCGTGCCCGAGCGCGATTCGGCCGATGTGCCGGAATTTCCCTCTGGTATGAGGGTGTGGCCTGCCAGAATGCGTACCTAGTCGTGTCCGCCGGCGCCCCTGGGCTCCCCCGGTGGACGCGTCGGCACAACCCCGAGCCGCGAAAGGTGATCCATGACCGCCGTGCGCCCGAGGCGTAGAGCCCCTCGGAACGTGACAACACGCCGATTCGGACGCTGGCCGATCGTCGTGGGCGCCGTGCTCGCCGTGCTCGTCGCCTGCTACGCGGTCCCCGCCGTGGTGCTGGCGGGGGAGATCCCGCCCCGCACCACCGTCGCCGGGGTCGACATCGGCGGCTACTCGCCGGAGAGCGCCGAGCGCGTCCTCGCCCGCGAGCTGCAGGACGAGGCCACGCGGCCGCTCATCCTCCGGGCCGGGAAGAAGACGCTCCGGCTGTCGCCCCGCCAGGCCGGGCTCTCCATCGACACCGCGGCGACCGTCGCCGACGCCGAGGGCTCGCTCTCCCCGGCCGGGGTCGCCAAGGCCCTGTTCGGGAGCAACGAGGTACGGCTGCGCGTGAAGGTCGACCGCGAGCGCCTCGACGCCGCGATCGCGAACCTCGCCAAGCGCATCGACGTCGCCCCGCGCAACGGCGCCATCCGGTTCGTGGGCACCAGCCCGCGCGTGACCCAGCCCCGCAACGGGATCGCGCTCGACCGGGAGGCCGCCGCGCAGGCGATCATCGACGCCTACCCGCTGCAGCGGGAGGTGACCCTCCCCACCAAGGTGGTGCCCCCGCAGGTGTCGGCCGCCGCGGTACGGCGGGCCGCCGCGACCGCGCGCCGGGCCGTCGCCGGGCCGATCACGCTCACCAACGGCGGCCGCAGCGCCACGGTCACCCCCGAGATGATCGCGCAGAACCTGCGCTTCGTGCCGGACGGCAAGGGCGGCCTGCGCCCGCGGTTCAACGCGAAGAAGGTCGCCACCGAGGTGCAGGACAAGCTCGTCGACGGCGCGCAGGCGCCCAAGGACGCGTCCTTCAGGATCGTGAAGGGCAAGCCGGTCGTGGTGCCGCACCGCGTCGGGCTGGGCGTGGACGCCGGGGCGCTCCAGAAGGACGTGGAGCAGCTGATCACCGGCGGCGGGAGCCGTACCGTCCAGGTGTCGCTCACCAAGGCGCAGCCCGCGCTCACCACCGAGAAGGCGCGCAAGCTCGGCATCCGGGAGAAGGTGTCGTCGTACACCACCTACTACCCGTGCTGCCCGCCGCGGGTGACGAACATCCACCGCATCGCCGACATCCTCAACGGGCACCTCGTCATGCCGGGCGAGACGTTCTCGCTGAACGGCATCGTCGGCAGGCGGGACAAGGCCCGCGGCTTCGTCGAGGCGCCGATGATCCTTAACGGCCGGTTCGTCAACGACGTCGGCGGCGGCATCAGCCAGTTCGTGACCACCATGTTCAACGCCGTGTTCTTCGGCGGCTTCGAGGACGTGCAGCACACGCCGCACATGTACTACATCTCCCGCTACCCGGCGGGCCGCGAGTCCACGGTGTCCTACCCGCAGCCGGACTTCCGGTGGCGCAACGACTCGCCGTACGGCGTGCTCATCACCACGTCCTACACGAACACCTCGGTGACCGTCACGTTCTGGAGCACCAAGCGGTACGACATCGAGTCGCAGAGCTCCGGCCGGTACAACATCCAGCCGTACAAGACGCTCACCGACTCCGGGCCCGACTGCATCCCGATGGAGGGCGCCGAGGGGTTCTCCATCGACGTGTGGCGGATCTTCAAGAAGAACGGCAAGGAGGTCCGCCGGGAGAAATTCCACACCGTGTACGCCCCCGAGCCCAAGCTCACCTGCGAGAAGGAGAAGAAGGAGTAGGGCCGTCCGGGCCGCGCACGCGCACGGGAAGGCCCGCGTCCCCGGTGCGGGGCGCGGGCCTTTTCCGTGATCTGGATGGGTGCTCAGGAAGAAGGCTTCACAAGTCCGTGCTCGATCCGGCCACGGCGGGCCGGGCGCCCATCCGCGGCCGCGTCAGTGGCGGGCGAAGTTCTGCGTCCAGAAGAGCTTGCCGCCCGAGCCCTCCGCCACGCCGACGCCGATGTGGGTGAGGTTGCAGTTGAGGATGTTGGCGCGGTGGCCGGAGCTCTTCATCCAGGCGTCCACGACCGCCGCGGCGTTCGGGTGGCCGGCGGCGATGTTCTCCGCGGCGGAGCTGAGCGGCGAGAACCCGGCCGCCTTGATGCGCTCCACGAAGCTCGGCTCACCGGGCAGCTGGTGCTCCATGCGGTTCTGCTGCGCCATCAGCTTGGAGTGGTTGAGGGCGGCCGTGCGCAGCGCCGCGTCCGGGGTCAGCGGGTTGCAGCCCGCCGCCTGGCGGTGCTGGTTGGTGAGCCGGATGACCTCCTGCTCGGCGGCGGTGCCGATCGCCTTGGAGCCGCCCGTGTTCCCCGAGCCGCCCGTGCTGCCGCCGGTGCCCGCGTTGCCGTTGTTCGAGCCGTTGCCGGTGCCGTTGCCGGCGCCGTTGTTGTTGCCGGCCCCGGTGCGGTTGTCGAAGCCCGTGGTCGAGCCGCAGCGCAGGCGGATCGGCTCGGACTTGGCGAAGTTGCCGTCGCTGTCGGTGACGACGACGTAGAACGAGCGCGTCCGCAGGGTGCAGCGTACGGCGAAGTTCAGCGCCCCGTCCGCGCGCAGGGTCCGCTTGGCGCGCTTGACGACCCGGTCCGGGCCGAACCGCTCGAACCGGAGCTCGGCGCGCAGGATGGTGGGTTCCTCACACCCGGTGCGCTCCACCGTGCCGCGGATCGCGGTGCGCGAGGACACCAGGCGGGTCACGGCGACCTTGCACGCCTGCGCGTCCGTTCCCGGGGTGGCGGTGGCGGTCGGGGTGGGGGTCGGGGTCGGATTAGGGGTCACGGCTGGGGTCTGCGCCTGGGCGGCGGACATCGGGGCGATCATCGCCGCCGCGCCGCCGATGCACGCAAGTGCCCGAACAATTCGCCGCATATGGATCCTCCAGGGCGGGTTTGGCGTCCACTGAAACCCGAATTGTGGCCTGGACACATCGGTCATGTCCTGAGAATCGGGATTTTTCTGTGCCTGGAGGTAAACGCGTTGCCGCTGGTACGCGTCAGGAGGGCGGATGGTTCAAGTGATTTACGTCAAATTTAGGTAGATCATTTTGCTGCCCTATATACGCAGTGTGCGGAGAGCCGGTTCAAAACGATCAGTAAAGGATCGGTAGATTCTTTCCCTGTTTCCCGGTCGCGCGTGTCGTCCACGGCTCGGCGCGCGTCCGCGGGCGACGGGCCGGAGGAGGTACGGCCGGCACACGGCGGCCGATGCGGCGACCGCGGCGGGCCGTACGGGATGGCGGCCGGGGTACGGCCCGGCGGGGGCGGGGATCCCCGGCGCGACGGGGAGGCGGCGAAGGGCCGCCGGTGCGCGCCGGCCGCGGTGAGGCCGAGCGAGGGAGCGGGTCCTCCGGACACACGTGAGCCCGTGCCATCGGCCGATGCCGGCGGCGCGGGCTCACGGTGGGGCGGCGGCAGGCCGCCCGAAGCGCTGATCAGGCCGGGTGACGCGCCACGATGCGGGCGTCGGGCCCCGGGAAGACGAGGGTCTCGTGCTCCTGGCCCTCCCAGCGGACGACGTAGGGCGGCGAGCCGTCCTCGTGGCGCAGCGCCACGATCGTCCCAATCCGGCGCGGCTCGTCCAGATGCATGCTCTCGATCACGATCTGGTCGCCGACTGCTGCCTTCATGATCGCTCCCTTGCTCGGCTCATCCTCAGTCTCGGCGCCGGGGCGGGGGACGAGCCAGGGTCGGAGGCCCTCAGCCACGTGGCCAAAGTCCCTACCGGGCCCGCCGGACCCGCCCCGTGCCTCGGGCGGACCCGATGAGATCGGGACGATCCAGCGCTTACCCCACCGAAGGTCAACAAAGCAGGGCAACGACCAAGATCTGTCAAGAAGTTGTGAAATAGCGGGTGAATCTCCAATTTGCACGGGACTTTCGACCCGGGCAGGAGGACCAAAGCCCCTCACCGTGTAGATCGGCCGGCGGGAGGGTGGAGGTCGGGTCGCGGTCATCATCAGGCCCTTTCCACGACCGTCCGTACGCATCGACCGTCCGTACACATCCCGCAGGCCACATGAGGTGGACTCCATGACGACCGGTGCCGCATCGGCAACCGTCGCGACGACCCGAGGACGGATCACCGCCCTGGTACTCGCGACGCTCGGCTTCGCGGTGAACTTCTGGGCCTGGGCGCTGCTCAGCCCGCTCGGCCCTGTCTACAAGGAGCTGCTCGATCTCACCCCGTTCGAGGTGTCGGTGCTCGTCGCCGTGCCGGTGATCGTCGGATCGCTCGGCCGCATCCCGCTCGGCGCGCTCACCGACCGGTACGGCGGGCGGCTCGTCTTCGGCGTGACGAGCCTGCTCGGCGTGGTCCCCGTGGTCTTCCTCGCCTTCGCGGCGAACTACCCGGCGCTGCTCGCCGGCGGCTTCGCGCTCGGCCTCACCGGGGCCACCTTCGCCATCGGCGTGCCGTTCGTCAACGAGTGGTTCCCGCCGGAGCGCCGCGGCCTCGCGCTCGGCGTCTTCGGCATGGGCAACATCGGCACCGCGATCTCCGGGTTCGCCACCCCGTGGCTCGCGGACTCCTTCGGCCGCCAGGTCCCGTTCCTGGCCGTCGCCGCCGCCCTCGTGCTCATCGGGGTGGCGTTCCTGCTGCTCGGCCGGGACGCGCCCGGGCGGCGGGCGGCGACCGAGCCGTTCCTCACCCGGTTTCTCCGCGCCGCGCGGCTGCGCGCCACCCAGGAGCTCGCCGCGATGTACGCGCTCACCTTCGGCGGGTTCGTCGCGTTCGGCGTGTACCTCCCGCTCTACCTGCGCGAGGTGTACGGCCTGACCACCGCGGACGCCGCGGCCCGCGCCGCCGGGTTCGTGGTGCTTGCCACGATCGCCCGCCCGGTGGGCGGCTGGCTGTCCGACCGCCGGGGCGGCGTGCCCGTGCTGAGCGCCGCGCTCGCCGTCGTGGTGGCCTGCGCGATCGTCGTGTCCTTCGCCCCGGCGATGCCGCTCGCCACCGTCGGCTTCCTCAGCATGGCGGCCGCGCTCGGGTGCGGCAACGGCGCGGTGTTCGCCCTCGTCGGCCGGGAGGTCCCGGTCCACATGGTGGGCAGCGCCACCGGCGTGGTCGGCGCGGCGGGCGGGCTCGGCGGCTTCCTGCCGCCGATCGTGATGGGCCTGATCTACCAGGCGACCTCGTCGTACGCGGTCGGGCTCATGCTGCTCGCCACGGTCGCGGCCGCGGCGACCGTCTACAGCCACTTCGTTATGCGGTCGCCGCAGCGGGCATGACCCGGCGATTGACGGAACCTTGGCAACGCAGATGACGCATCGGACCACTCACCAGCGACAGGGAGAGGGGCGGACATGGCGGGCATGGACGGACCGGTGAGCGAGGCGCTGCTCCGGCTCGGCAGACATCTACGGCCCGGCGAGACCGGCCCCGACCTGCGCACCATCCACAAGTCCGGCGGGCGCGACGGCGACGTCTTCTACCGGGACCGGTGGAGCCACGACAAGGTGGTGCGCTCCACCCACGGGGTGAACTGCACCGGATCCTGCTCCTGGAAGGTGTACGTCAAGGACGGGATCATCACCTGGGAGACCCAGCAGACCGACTACCCGTCCGTCGGCGCGGACCGCCCCGGCTACGAGCCGCGCGGCTGCCCCCGCGGCGCGGCGTTCTCCTGGTACACCTACTCGCCCACCCGGGTGCGTTTCCCGTACGCCCGGGGCGTGCTGGTGGAGATGTACCGCGAGGCCAAGGCCCGGCTCGGCGACCCGGTCGCCGCCTGGGCGGAGATCACCACCGACCCGGACAAGCGCCGCCGCTACCAGTCGCAGCGCGGCAAGGGCGGGCTGGTCCGGGTGAGCTGGGACGAGGCCGTCGAGATCATCGCCGCCGCGCACGTGCACACGATCAAGACCTACGGCCCGGACCGGGTCGCCGGGTTCTCCCCGATCCCCGCGATGTCGATGGTGTCGCACGCGGTCGGGGCCCGGTTCATCTCGCTGATCGGCGGCACCATGCTGTCGTTCTACGACTGGTACGCCGATCTGCCGGTGGCCTCGCCCCAGGTGTTCGGCGACCAGACCGACGTGCCCGAGTCGGCCGACTGGTGGGACGCCGCCTACCTCATCCTGTGGGGCTCGAACGTGCCGGTCACCCGCACGCCCGACGCCCACTACCTCGCCGAGGCGCGGTACCGCGGCCAGAAGGTCGTGGTGATGTCGCCCGACTACAGCGACGCGACGAAGTTCGCCGACGAGTGGCTCGCCCCGCACCCCGGCACCGACGGCGCGCTCGCCATGGCGATGGGGCACGTCATCCTCAAGGAGTTCTTCGTCGACCGGCAGGTGCCGCGGTTCGTCTCCTATGTCAAGCGGTACACCGACCTGCCGTTCCTCGTCCGGCTCGACGAGCGTGGCGACGCGGTCACGCCCGGCAAGTTCCTCACCGCCGCCGACCTCGGCCATGAGGGCAGGGAGGCCGCGTTCAAAACCGTGCTCATCGACGGCGCCACCGGCGAGCCCGTCGTCCCGAACGGCTCGCTCGGCTTCCGGTTCGCGCCCGACGGCGAGGGCCGGTGGAACCTCGACCTCGGCGGCGTCGACCCGCTGCTCACCCTGTACGGCACCGGCGACGCCGAGCACGTCGAGGTGGCGCTGCCCCGGTTCGACGGGGCCGAGCCCGGGGTGCTGCGCCGCGGCGTGCCCGCCCGCCGGATCGCCGGCCACCTCGTCACCACCGTCTACGACCTCGTGCTCGCCCAGTACGGCGTGGCCCGGCCCGGCCTGCCCGGCGAGTGGCCGGCGGGCTACGACGACCCGGCCGTGCCGTACACCCCGGCCTGGCAGGAGCGGATCACCTCGGTGCCCGCAGCGCGGGCGGTGCGCATCGCCCGCGAGTTCGCCGACAACGCCGAGCGGTCCGGCGGCCGGTCGATGATCATTCTCGGCGCGGGCACGAACCACTGGTTCCACTCGGACACGATCTACCGGGCGTTCCTCGCGCTGGTGACGCTCACCGGCTGCCAGGGCGTGAACGGCGGCGGCTGGGCCCACTACGTGGGGCAGGAGAAGTGCCGGCCGATCACCGGGTGGGCGCAGCTCGCGTTCGGGCTCGACTGGTCCCGGCCGCCGCGGCAGATGATCGGCACCGCGTTCTGGTACCTGCACACCGACCAGTGGCGGTACGACACGTTCGGCGCCGACGTGGTCGCCTCGCCGCTCGGGCGCGGCCTGTTCGCCGGGAAGGCCACCGCCGACCTGCTCGCCCAGTCGGCGCGGCTCGGCTGGATGCCGTCGTACCCGACGTTCGACCGCAACCCGCTCGACCTCGCCGACGAGGCCGCCGCGGCCGGGGAGGAGCCCGGGGCGTACGTGGCGCGCAAGGTCGCCGCCGGGGAGCTCGGCTTCGCCTGCGAGAACCCGGACGCGCCGGAGAACTGGCCGCGGGTGCTCACGATCTGGCGGGCGAACCTGCTCGGCTCGTCGGCGAAGGGCAACGAGTACTTCCTGCGGCACCTGCTCGGCACCGACGGCGCGGTGCGCGCCGCCGAGGCCGGGCCCGAGCACCGGCCGACGTCGGTGACCTGGGCAGACGAGGCGCCGCGCGGCAAGCTCGACCTGCTGCTCTCGCTCGACTTCCGGATGACGTCGACGACGCTGTTCAGCGACATCGTGCTCCCGGCCGCCACCTGGTACGAGAAGCACGACCTGTCGTCGACCGACATGCACCCGTTCGTGCACGCGTTCACCCCGGCGATCGACCCGCCGTGGCAGACCCGCACCGACTTCGCCGCGTTCCACGCGATCGCCAAGCGGTTCGGCGAGCTCGCCCGCGAGCACCTGGGCGTGCGCACCGACCTGGTGGCGGTGCCGCTGCTGCACGACACGCCGGACGAGCTCGCCACCCCGCACGGCGCGGTGCGCGACTGGCGGGAGACCGGCGAGACGCCGGTGCCGGGCCGCGACTTCCCGAAGATCGTGGCGGTGGAACGCGACTACGGCGCGGTCGCCGAGAAGATGGCCGCGCTCGGGCCGCTGCTCGACCGGCTCGGCGCCACCACGAAGGGCATCACCTACCAGGTCGGCCCGGAGATCGAGCGGCTCGCCCGGGCCAACGGCACGGTACGGCACGGCGTCGCCGCCGGGCGGCCCGCGCTCACCCGCGACGTGCACATGTGCGAGGCGATCCTCACGCTGTCCGGCACCACGAACGGGCGGCTCGCCGCCCAGGGGTTCGCCGCGCTGGCCCGCCGTACCGGCACGGACTTCGCCGGGCTCGCCGACGAGCACCGGCGGATCACCTTCGCCGACACCCAGGCCCGGCCGGTGCCGGTGATCACCTCGCCGGAGTGGTCGGGCAGCGAGACCGGCGGCCGCCGCTACTCGGCGTTCACCATCAACGTCGAGCACCGCAAGCCGTGGCACACGCTCACCGGGCGGCAGAGCTTCTACCTCGACCACGACTGGATCCAGGAGGCCGGGGAGGCGCTGCCGGTGTACCGGCCGCCGCTCAACATGGGCGCGATGTTCGGCGAGCCCGCGCCGGGCGGCACGGCCCCGGTGAACGGCTCGGCCGAGGGGGTGGTGGTCCGCTACCTCACCCCGCACTCGAAGTGGTCGATCCACTCCGAGTACCAGGACAACCTGCTCATGCTCACCCTGTCCCGCGGCGGCCCCACGATCTGGATGAGCCCCGCCGACGCGGCCAAGGCGGGCATCCGCGACAACGACTGGGTGGAGGCGGTGAACCGCAACGGCGTGGTCGTCGCCCGCGCCGTCGTCTCGCACCGCATGCCCGAGGGGACCGTGTACATGTACCACGCCCAGGAGCGCGTGGTGGACGTGCCGCGCAGCGAGACCTCCGGCCGCCGCGGCGGCATCCACAACTCGCTCACCCGCCTGCTGGTCAAACCCACCCACCTGATCGGCGGGTACGCCCAGCTCTCGTTCGCGTTCAACTACCTCGGCCCGACCGGCAACCAGCGCGACGAGATCACCGTGATCCGCCGCCGCGCCCAGGAGGTGGCGTACTGATGAAGGTCATGGCCCAGCTCGCCATGGTGATGAACCTCGACAAGTGCATCGGCTGCCACACCTGCTCGGTCACCTGCAAGCAGGCGTGGACCAACCGGGCGGGCACCGAGTACGTCTGGTTCAACAACGTCGAGACCCGGCCCGGCCAGGGGTACCCGCGCACCTACGAGGACCAGAGGCGGTGGAAGGGCGGCTGGGAGCTCACCCGGCGCGGGCGGCTGCGGCTGCGCTCCGGCGGGCGGCTGCACCGGCTGCTGACCATCTTCGCCAACCCGCTCATGCCGTCCATCCAGGACTACTACGAGCCCTGGACGTACGACTACGACCGGCTGTTCACCGCGCCCGCCCAGGACGACGTCCCGGTCGCCCGGCCGCGCTCGCTCATCACCGGCAAGGAAACGAAGATCACCTGGAGCGCGAACTGGGACGACAACCTCGCCGGCGCGCCCGAGCTCGCGGCCGGCGACCCGGTGCTGCGCAAGGTGTCGGACAAGGTGCGGCTCGAGTTCGAGCGCGCCTTCATGTTCTACCTGCCGCGCATCTGCGAGCACTGCCTCAACCCGTCCTGCGTCGCCGCCTGCCCGTCCGGGGCGATGTACAAGCGCTCCGAGGACGGCATCGTGCTCGTCGACCAGGACCGCTGCCGCGGCTGGCGGATGTGCGTCACCGGCTGCCCGTACAAGAAGGTCTACTTCAACCACCGCACCGGCAAGGCGGAGAAGTGCACCTTCTGCTACCCGCGGGTCGAGGTGGGCATGCCCACGGTCTGCTCGGAGACCTGCGTGGGCCGGCTGCGCTACATCGGGCTCGTCCTGTACGACGTGGACCGGGTCGGCGAGGCCGCGGCCACCCCGGACCCGAAGGACCTGTACGAGGCGCAGAAGGGCGTGTTCCTCGACCCGCACGACCCCGAGGTGATCGCGGCCGCCCGGGCCGAGGGCATCCCCGAGGACTGGCTGGAGGCCGCCCGCCGCTCGCCGGTCTACCGGCTCATCTTCGACTTCGGCGTGGCGCTGCCGCTCCACCCGGAGTTCCGCACCATGCCGATGGTCTGGTACATCCCGCCGCTGTCCCCGGTGGTCGACGCGCTCGTGGAGACCGGGCACGACGGCGAGGACGCCGGCAACCTGTTCGGCGCGATCGACGCGCTGCGCATCCCGGTCGAGTACCTCGCCGAGCTGTTCACCGCGGGCGACGTCGAGCCGGTGCGCGCCGTGCTGCGCCGCCTCGCCGCGATGCGCTCGTACATGCGCCGCATCAACCTCGGCGAGGAGCCGGACGAGTCGATCGCGCAGGCGGTAGGCATGACCGGGGAGCGCATCCAGGAGATGTACCGGCTGCTCGCGATCGCCGCCTACGAGGAGCGGTACGTGATCCCCACGGCGCACGCCGAGCAGGGCGCGCGGTTGGAGGAGTCCGACCTCGGCGGGTGCAGCCTCGACTACGCGGGCGGCCCCGGGATGGGCGGGCCGTTCGGCGAGGCGTCCGGCCGCGTTGCGCCGGTCGCGGTGGAGACCTTCCACGCGCTCAAGGACCGCACCACCTCCGGCGCCCTCGCCACCGGCCGGGACGACCTGCGGGGCCGCGTCAACCTGCTCAACTGGGACGGCAAGGGCCTCCCCGAGGGCCTGTTCCCACCGAAACGCGCCTCCGGCGGCACGGGGGAGGGGGAGTCATGAGCCGGGCCGACGGCGACGGGCGCGTCGCGGTCACCCACCAGGTGGCCTCGGTGCTGCTCGGCTACCCGGACGAGCGGTTGTACCAGGCCCGCCCGGTGCTCCGCGAGGCGGTCGCCGGGCTCGGCGACGGCGAGGCGGCCGAGCGGCTGGCGGCGTTCCTCGACCACCTCGACGCCACCCCGCAGGCCGAGCTCGCCGCCCACTACGTGGACGTCTTCGACTTCAAGCGGCGCTGCTGCCCGTACCTCACCTACTACACCTGCGGCGACACCCGCAGGCGCGGCATGGCGCTGCTCCGCTTCAAGCACGCCTTCCGCGCCGCCGGATTCGAGATCGCCGACGGCGAGCTGCCCGACCACCTCGCCGTGGTGTGCGAGCTGTCCGGCCGCGGCGCCGTACGCGAGGCCTGCCGCCTGCTGCGCGAGCACCGCCCCGGCATCGAGCTGCTGCTGCGCGCCCTGGAGGCGGAGGGCTCGCCGTACGCGCACGTCGTCGCCGCCGTCCTCGCCACCCTGCCGCCGCTCGGCGTCCGCGACCGCGAGGCCCTGTACCGGCTCGCCGCGCAGGGCCCGCCCGCCGAGGAGGTCGGCCTCGAACCGTACGGCGTCACGCCGCCGCCCGTCGCACACCTGGAGGAGCACCGTTGAACGCGCTCGACGTCGCGCTGTGGGTGGTGGCCCCCTACATCGCGCTGACGAGCTTCGTGCTGGGCCACATCTGGCGCTACCGATACGACAAGTTCGGCTGGACCACCCGCTCCTCCCAGCTCTACGAGTCCCGCCTGCTGCGCATCGGCAGCCCGCTGTTCCACTTCGGCATCCTCATCGTGCTGCTCGGCCACGTCGTGGGCCTCGTCGTCCCCAAGTCGTGGACCGTGGCGCTCGGCATCGGCGAGGAGGCGTACCACCTGCTCGCCGTCGTCCTCGGCACCGTGGCCGGGTTCTGCACCGTGGCGGGCCTCGCCATCCTCATCTACCGCCGGCGTACGGTCGGCCCGGTGTTCACCGCGACCACCCGCAACGACAAGCTCATGTACGCGGTGCTCGCCGTCACCATCCTGCTCGGCCTGTACGCCACGGTGGCCGCGAACCTCGTCGGCGGCGGGTACGACTACCGCACCACGGTCTCGCCCTGGTTCCGCTCGATCTTCTACCTGCGGGCGCAGGGCGAGCTCATGGCCGACGCCCCGCTGCTGTTCCAGCTCCACGCGCTGAGCGCCCTGGTGCTGTTCGCGATCTGGCCGTTCACCCGCCTGGTCCACATGCTCACCGCACCCATCGGCTACCTCACCCGGCCGTACATCGTCTACCGCAGCCGCGACGACCGGCGTGGCACCCGCGCACCCCGCCGCGGCTGGGAACCGTCCCGCTGACCGCCCACCCCACACCCGCCCGTGCCGCGCCGTACGCGGGCACGGGCGGGCCCGGTGGGCGGGCGCCGGCGCCTGCGAACGTGATCAGTCCAGGTCGGCTCGGCCCGCTGCGCGGCGGCCGAGCGACGTCCGTATCGGGCGTGAACGCGGAATTGTCGTACCCGAGAACTACGATGCCGCGCCGATGTGAGACGTTCGCCCTCCCCATCGGCCGGAGAAAAGGCGGTCCGGTGGACCTCTCCGGCTGAAGAGGGCGGACGTCTGACGTGAAAGAGAGGGGCGTCCGTGACGGAGGCGTGGACGGACCTGCGCCACGACGATCCGAATCTGGAATCCGACATGGTCTACGTGGGCGTGGGCGATGCGATCGTCCGTCTGGGCAGGCGCACCGACGATGATCCGTCCCCGATCTTCTGGTGTATCGACCGGCGCGATGACCACCTCGCGGACGGGGCGTTCCGGGACATGGCCATGCTGCGGATGGTGCCACCCGGCGACGCGGTGCAACGGATCATCGCGTTCGTCAGGCGGCGAGACGCCTTCGACATGCTGCGCTCCTGGCCGGCCGTCGCGGCGGCGGGCTGGAAGCCGGAAGACGTCCACGAGTTCCTGGTCGAGTGCGCCGAAGGACCGCGGGAGGACGTCGCGGAGGCGGCGCGCGACTCTCTGGCCGGCGGACACCGCACGCCTTCGATCCTCTAGCGCGGAGAACAGGTGGCCATCGAGCCGTCCGAAGCGAGGCACCCGGGTCATGACGACCTGCGCTGCTCGACGTGTCCCCGGGAAGGGACGTGCCCGCCGTGATCCGCATGGCCGTACGGGCCGAACGCGACGGCCTGGACGGCCGGAAGCGGGCCGGCGTCGAACCTTTCGTACACGAGCCGACGTCACTCGAAGCGTCGGCAGGAACAAGAGCAGTGGAGACGGCATGGACGACACGAGCTTTCTCGGCAGCTACACGGTCGGCACCGACGCGGGAATGTGCTGCCTCTGGCAGCCCGAGCACTTCGCCCATGTGACGAGCTACGACGTCTGGGAGGACGCCCTCGGGAACGATCCCGCCATCGAGAGATCCATCGAGGCCGGAGCGTTCGTCCCGCTCTACCTCCACAGCGACGGGGTCTACCAGGTGACCCTCCGAACCGGCGCGCGAACTCCCCGCGAGAAGCGCTACACCACGGCCTCGTCGGAGCCGTACCTGCTGGTGTCGAAGGGAGCCGTGGCGCTCAGCGGCATCGAGGCGGTGGGAGCCGACCTCGACGCGGCCGAGACGATCGCCCTCGCCCCGGGGCGGTACGCGGTCGAGGTTCACCTGATCGACTGGCAGGCCGAGCCGGGCTCGACCGACGCGGACGGCAACGCGGTCGACGGCGCCCTTCCCGACTTCGTCGTCGAGATCAGCCCCGAGCCCGACCCCGCGCCGCCGTACCGGAGAACCGTCGAGACCTTCGACCTGCCGGAGGAGTGACGCGGTGGCGTGCGTCATGGCCGGACTCCCGGCCGCGGCCCTCCGGCCTGGCGGACGCCGCGGCAGGGCTCCGCGCCACGCTGCCGGGGGTGAGCCGTACCCGCTGGGGAGGGCGCCGGCCGCCATCGATCCGTCCTCGCCGAAGGACGCGGAGGACCGAACCATGCGCCACCTGAGAGTCCTCTGGCACCACGATCACGATGACGAGCCCGTGGAGATCTACAGCGAGCTGGACGACGAAGGTTACGAGGTCCGGAAGGTCGAGGTCTTCCGGAACGGCCGTCACGACCACGCGGACGCCGGGACCTCGACCGGACGGACCGGGTCGGCCGAGGTCCCGATCCCCGGCATCGAGGAGATCGCCGAGCTGGACGAGTTCACGCCGATGTGGGTGACCGCCGAGGAGTTCGAGGCGGTCTGGCGCAAGGCGATCGCGTCACACTGATCGGTCCGGCCCTGCCGGCCGGATGCCGGGCACAGGGAATTGTCGTACCCCGCCCCTACGATGCCGCCGTCGGCGTGAGACGTTCGACCTCGCCACGGCCCGGAGAACGGCCGTCGTCTCGTCGGACGACATGCCGGGGGAAGCGGGCGGCGTCGCCGCCATGCGCCTCCGGTATGGGCGTTTCCCGCTGCTTCGGCCGCGGATCAGGCCCTCCGGACGGGACCGGCGTATCGGGTGTGGGGTGTCGAACCTTTCGTGTGCGAGCCGAAGTGACCGTGCACGGATCGCTCTGATCTTGGACTGACGTATCGAGGTGAGCGATGGACGACGAGAACCTTCTGGGCAGCTACACGATCATGACCGATGCGGGCATGTGCGCTCTCTGGCAGCCCGAACACTTCGCTCATGTCGGCGACGACGAATGGGCCGATGTCCTCGGCACCGACGCCGCGATGGAAAGCTGCATCGAGGCGGGGGTGTTCGTCCCGCTCAACATCGGAAGCGACGGCGTCTACCGGGTGGTCCTCCGAACGGGTGAGCGGACCGCCCGGGAGAAGCGCTACACCCAGCTCTCCTCCGAGCCGTACCTGCTCGTCTCGAAGGGGGTCGTGGCGCTCAGCGGCGTGGAGTACATCCTCGGCCAGGAAGAGGCCGAAAAGATCGACCTGGCCCCGGGGAGATACACGGTCACGGTCCATTGGATCGAATGGGAGGCCGAGCCGGGATCGGTCGACGCGCGAGGAAAAGTGACCGGCTCGGCCCTGCCCGATTTCGTGGTCGAGATCACCCCCGAACGCCGGCCCGCGCCGACGTACCGCAAAAACGTCAACACCTTCGACTGGGACGAGTGGGTTCGCCGCATCTTGCGCGACAAGGAGTGAGGAGGGGCGGCCGTCGCCACCGCGTCCGGCGCCGGGACGGCGCCCGGATCCGCCCCGGCGTCGGCCGGTGAGCCGCCGCTCACCGATGCGTGTGAGCACTTCTTTGATGTGCCTCGAATCAATGTCATGATCATCAGGCTTGAGCCACCGCATGGCGTGCCGCCGCTCCTCATCGGCATGTCGATCGACGAGTCGCGCGACGCCGTGGCCCTCTGGGGTGATGTCGAGGAGCTTCCGGCGACGCCCGGCAGGGCGTTCGCGCTGCGCGCCCGGGACGAGGATCTGACCCGGGACGTCTTCGCCTACTTCGAGGACGGCGCAGGCGGCGGCGTCACGGCCGTCGAGGTGTGGCGGCCGGAGCCGGCCACGCGGCCCGGGGCGAACGTGCAGGTGCGCTACGGCGAGCTGGACGTCTTCGGCCTTCCCGCCGACGACGTTCTCCGCATCCTGCGGGACCGGGGTGTCGAGGTCGACGAATCCGATCCCTTCTATCCGAGCTGCCCCCGGCTCCTGTTGGGGTTCAACCGGGAGGGCGGTGCCCACGCCGACGAGGAGACGGGAATGGCGCGATTCTTCGAGTCGGTCCTCGTCTCGTATCCCGGCTACGACGACCCCGAGCGGCTCGCCGCGGAGCGCATGCGCCTCGAGGAGGACTTGCGCCGGCATGGGATCGTGCCGCCGCGATGAAAGGCCGACGGATGAAGTGGATAGAGGCGACGGGCGGCCCGGTCGTCCTGATCGCCCGGGACGACGTGCCGCTATGGACGGGCCACGAGGGCGACTATGACCGGGCGTGCGAGGTCGCGGTCAAGGGCGTGCAGCGTGTCTTTGAGATATCCGACTACATCGAGGCGCAGGCGCTCCGGCGCGCCCTTCTGGATTTCAAGCTCGACTGCCCCGATGCGGCCGAGACGCTCGCCTCGGATCCGGTGTTCGCCCGAATCCTGAACAGGCTTTCCGAATCGCTGAAAACCGTGTACGACGGCCGGGGAGAGGTGCCCGCGAGAAGATGGCGTGAACAGCACGAATCGTGGTCCTCACTGGCGGAGCGGGAGTACGACAAAAAGGTCCGCGTGAACTATGCCCGCAGAATGCCCCGGTGGCATGAGTGGAGCGAGGAGGACCGACGTGAGGTGCTCACGATTCTGGCGGCTCCGTACATTCTCGATGATGAGATGTTGCAGGAGCTCCGCGCCGTGGTGAGCCGAGCGTCCGAGGAGGATTGATGGCCAGGGATATGTCCGCGCCGGCGGTGTTGCGTTTGGCGAGGGACCTCGGCGTGGTCCCTTCGAACGCCGAGGTGACCCGAAGAGGTGGGGTGAACTGGGTATCCGGGGAGTTGGAGTATTTTGGATGGGTCATGAAGCGTGTTCCGGGTCGACTGACCTGGGGCCTGAATGTAGGCGATGCGAAGTTCGGGCCGCTTATGAGCGAATATGGGCGAATGGTCGTGTGGATTCGCGGCCCGCGTGATGAGTTCCCTGTCCCCAAGCGGCCGGATGATCACTTGATCGAGTGGCTCCAGGAAGGGTTGGGGAAAGCGAAAGAATTCGTGGCCGATCGTAAGGACCTCTGCGTTCTTTTCGCGTCGCCGGAAGACGTATGGCGGGGAGACCTGTATGCGTGGCTCCCGCCGTCCAACTATCCGGCTCGGCTGGTCAAAGCCTTGGTGCTGGCGCGTGATATCGGCAATCCTGAAATGGAAGCGCAGGTCATGGGGCGGCTGAGGCGAGAGAGAAAGGTTGATCCCAGGACCGGAGAATTGACCGACGTCATGACCGAGGCCAGAAGCTGGGCGCGTCAGTTTTCGGCCGTACTCGGGTTCGATATCCCGCTCCAGTAAAAGATGCGGCTTGACCGGAAACGACGACCGGCCGACGCTTGCAACGGTGCGGCTGAACCGAATCCGCTGCTGTGGGCGGAGCACCTGGACTTCAACGATTGTTCACCCTGGACGCGAACTCCCCGGAGGAGATACCGCTGATGGCTTCACAGATGGGCGATACGCTCAGGCCGTGGCCTGATGGAACGCGAGTACGTAGGCACGTGGTGTGATAGGAGGCTCGATGAACCCCCTGAGACGGCTCGCGGAACTGGGATCGGCGCCGTTGGGAGGTCCGCTGCAGGAGCAGAACGGTGTCCCGAATATCCTTCGACCGCTCCTGCTCATGAAGAACGGGTTTTACGCCTTCGAGTCATCCCTGCACGTCTACCCTTGGGGAGGCGGGCCCGGAAGCGGTGAGTTTTGGAATGACCCACGCCTTTGGCGGGAGGAGTACGGCGACGCGGTCGCAGGACTGACTTTCTTTGCGGAGGATGCTTTCGGATTTCAATTCGCCACCGATGGCGATGCGATTTTCTCTTTCGATCCGGAGGTGGCGGAACGTGAACGAGTGTCCTCTGATGTCATGGAATGGGCGTCCCTTATATTAGAGGACTTCGAGGTGCGAACCGGATTTCCGGTCATGCATGAGTGGCAAGTTCACAACGGCCGTATATTGCACGGTCACAGGCTTGCTCCCGCGACGCCGTTTTTTCTTGGCGGAAAATATGAAGCTCGTGAAATGCGTATGATGGAATCCGTCGGCTTGATGCGGTTCAGAGCGAACGTCTATCGCCAAGTTAAAGATCTCCCGGACGGGGCGAAGGTCCGTATCGTGGTCGATTGGGATTCCGGGGAATCCTGATCATTCGATCGGCCGGACACGTGCCGCCGCCTTTCGCTCGAGATGAGGAGAGCGGGGAGACGTGTATTTTTCGGCGAGCGGACGTTTTCCTTGGCTATGTATCGCTTGACTCGGGCGGTCTGTATGGATTCAGGCGGGTCTAGAGACTGCGAGCTTGGTTTCGTGGGACACGACGATCCCGTGATGGCGGTGAAGCGAAATTACATTGCGATGGCGAACTTGGAGCCGTTTGATTTGCCTAGTCTAATTGAGTGGATCTGGCTCTGAGAGGTGTCCGAGGGAACCCACGAGGTTCGCTGTATACCATTCATTGTTTACGGGGTGGCGCTGTTGGATCTGGTGAAGCTGGATCCGGACGGTCGCCTGGTCGAAGAAGTCATCCGGCCATCGGGACGTCGTGTGATGCGCATGCTGTCGATCCCGTCCGCGATGGAGACCGACCTGAAAGAAGAACTGAACTCCCTGCTGCGGAACGGAAATCTCCTCCACGAATGGAACGGGGATAGGAACGCGGCCATCGACGTGCCGCCAGGGGCCAACGGCGACGAAGTGGTGCGGCTGGCGGCCGAAGCCGAACGAAAAGAATTGGCCTACTGGGAGTGGGCCGACGTGAAGCCTTTTGCCTTCGAGTATATAGACCTCAGAAAACCTGAGCCGGAAGGCGGGTAGACTTACTCAGAATTCAAAAGAATGGAAGAGGTTCCCGTGAGATGGCCAGAGAGATGTCCGCTCCGGCGGTGTTGCGTTTGGCGAAGGAGCTCGGCGTGGTTGCTTCGAGCGCCGAGGTGACCCGAAGAGGTGAGGTGAACTGGGAATCTGGAGATTTGAAGTACTTTGATGGGTCATGAAGAGTGTTCCGGGTCGGCTGACCTGGGGTCTGAATGTAGGCGATATGAAGTTCGGTCCGCCTATGGAGCGATATGGGCGAATGGTCGTGCGGATTCGCGGTCCGCATGATGAGTTCCCTGTTCCCAAGCGGCCGGATGATCTCCTTGTCAAGTGGCTCCAGGAAGGGCTGGGGAAAGCGAAAGAATTCGTGGCCGATCGTGCTGACCTCTGTGTTCTCCTCTCGTCACCCGAAGACGTATGGCGGGGAGACCTGTATGCGTGGCTCCCGCCGTCCAACTATCCGGCTCGGCTCATCCAGGCCTTGGTGCTTGCGCGTGATATCGGTAGCTCTGAATTGGAGTCGCGGGTCATGGAGCGGCTGAGGCAAGGGAGAAAAGTTGATCCCAGGACCGGAGAGCTGACCGATGTTATGACTGAGGCCAGAAGCTGGGCGCGTCGGTTTTCGGCCGTTCTCGGGTTCGATATCCCGCTCTAGCAAGGGTCTTGCTTGGCCGGAAAACGACGGCCGGCCGATGCGTGCAACGGTGTGTCTAAACCGAAAGCCGGTGCTGTGGTGAGGAGTTGTGGTGGCCAGGCGCCCCGGTCCGGTGTGGACCAGGGCGCTTTGCGTGTCGTCAGGTGAGGCCGAGGATGGTGAGCACCGTCCGGGCGGTCTGGCCGCCTTCCTCCTCGGCTATGGCGAGGGCGGCGGGGACGTTGAGGTCGTCGAGGAGGGCGCGGACGGCGGCCTGTTCGGCGGCCGGTGAGGACGTGTTGCGGCCGGTGGCGGTGTGCAGGCGGTCGAGGTGGGCGGCCGCGGCCTCGAGGGCGGCGGGGGAGTAGTCCCAGTCGGCCGACCAGGGGCGGTTGATGAGCAGCGGTCGCAGGGCCGCGCGGCGGAACAGGCACGAAGCAGGCCGGCGGTGACGATACCCCGTCCGCGAGATCCGCTTTCTCCCCGTTCGCCGGACATGATCTGAAGATCGTGAAAGGGCGACGGTTCATTTCACGGATTTGACTGTGATCTTACTCACTCTTGTCAGGATTTGTTGATCTTTACTGCCTTCTCATCCGAATGATCTTCAACCGGCACGGTTCGCCCCGGTCGGTTGTTTTTGGATGTCCCATACGGGCGATTTCGGCGTGTTCTTGTCGGCGTTGTCGGTGACCCGGTCCCGGAGGGTTCTGGCATGTCACGACCGAGGTGGAGTCGTGCCCGTTGGTGGATCGCCTTAGTCAGCTGCGTGCTGGCGGCGCCCGGGCTGGCGGAGCTGCAGCCCGTCCCGGCGGCGGCCTCCACCTCCAGATCGGTGTCGCTGGACCTTCCGGTACAGGCATCCGGCAGCGCCGCCGGGCTGCCGCACCTGGTGAGCACCGCGCAGACCCAGGAGGCGAAGGCAGGCCCGGTTGCCGCCATGGAGCGGCCCGAGGACGCGTTGCCCCTGGACACCGAGGTACGCGGGAATCCGGGCCATATCCCGCAGACCAGAACCCCCGCGGGGCCGTCGCTGTTCCTGTCGGCCGAGGTGCGCGCCGCGGCCGACTGCCGGCATCCGGCCTGGTCGTCGTGGGGGGACTACGACCCCGGCGACATCGTGTCCTACCGAGGTCACGACTGGGAGGCGATCGATCCCTGGCCGGGCATCCCGCCGAGTGAGCCCGAATGGGAGGACCTGGGGCCGTGCCACACCGGTGCCCCCTCCGGCGCGCCGATCGTGCTCGACATGAAGCCGGTGGCCGGGGCCCTTGTGCCCTCGGTGACGCCCAAGCTGACCGCGGTGGCCGAGAGCGGCCCGGGCACGATCGTGTGGGGACGGCTGCGCTACTCCTTCGAGGTGGAAAGCGACCTCAGCAGCCAGGAGCCCGACCCGGACACATGGCGTGACCGCGATGGGTGGCGGGACCTCCCGCGGAACGACGAGCCCTACGTGCGCGTGACGTCGGGATGGCTGGGCCTCAACGTGAACAGCTGGACCGTACCCGCCGGGAAGCTGGAGTGGGGCAAGCCGTACCGGTGGCGGGTGACGGTGCAGGACGCGTCCAACCAGGCGCAGACCGTCAGCGACTGGATGACGTTCGTCACCGGGGTCCGGCAGCCGCCCGTCTCCTCCCAGATGGCGATCCAGGGTGCGAACGGCCAGGAGTTCGACCACCTGTCCGGCAACTACACCACCACGTTCATGGACGCCTCGGTCAAGGCCGTGGGTCCGCAGCTCGCGGTGATCCGCACCTACAACAGCCTGGATCCGCGCAGGGACGGCATCTTCGGCGCGGGCTGGACGAGCCGGTACGACATGAAGATCGTGCCGGAGGTCATCGACGGCGTGCAGGCCCTGCGGGTGACCTACCCGGACGGCCGGCAGCTGCGGTTCGCGGCGGCCGGGAACGGGACCTTCCAGCCCCCGCCCGGAATGCACGCCACGATCGCCGAGCTCGACGGCGGCGGCTGGCGGCTGATGGACAAGTCCGCCACGTCCTACCTGTTCGACGCGTCCGGCAAGCTGATCCGGATCGAGGACAACCGCGGCCGCGCGCAGGAGCTCACCTATGACGCCGACGGCAGACTGACGCGGGTGACCTCGCCCGGTGGGCGGTCGCTGACCTTCACCTGGAACGGCCCGCGGGTCGCGAGCGTGTCCACCGATCCGGTCGGCGACCAGGGGCCGCTCACCTGGACGTACCACTACGAGGGCGACCGGCTGACGGCGGTGTGCGCCCCGGTGCAGGAACCCAACTGCACCCGGTACGAGTACGGCACCGGCTCGCACTACAGCAACCTGGTCCGCGAGGCCGACCCGATGGGGTACTGGCGGCTCGACGAGCCGGTGATCCCTGACGGGTGGACCCCGCCGTGGACGTGCCCGCCCCGGCCGAGCCCGAACCAGCCCGAGTGCAACCCGCCGCGCAAGCGCCAGCTCGCGGACCTGGGCTGGGGCTTCGGCCCGGTCACCGCCGAGGACCCGGGACTGGGTGAGCGCGGCGCGCTCGCCGGCAGCACCAACACCGCCGCTTACGTCGACTTCGAGCTGCCGTCGTACTCGATGGCGCGCCTAGGCGACCGCTACACCTTCGAGACCTGGTTCCAGACCACCTCGCCGGGCATGCTGCTGGAGTTCCGCGAGTACGAGGATGACGTCTTCACCCACCCGGCGGTCTACATCGGCCGCGACGGCAGGCTGAGGGCCCAGCTCAACGAGCTGCCCCGCTACGCGATCAATCCCACCACCACCTCCCGGTCGGTCATGGACGGCAGGTGGCACCACCTGGTGGTCACCTTCGACAACGGCACCCAGCGGCTCTACCTGGACGGCCAGCAGGTGGGCACACTGTCCAACCTGAGCACCACCCCGTTCGACGGGCCGATCCGCTTCGGCCTGGGCTACATCGACTCGTCGTGGCCGTCCAGCCCCGCGTCCGGGACCACCATCGTCGGATTCCCGTTCTACGGGCTGCTGGACGAGGTGGCGGTCTACGACCGGGCGCTGACCGCCGACGAGGTCGCCGCCCACTACCAGGCCGGCACCACCCCCGCTCCGCACCTGCTCACCAAGATCACCCTGCCGTCGGGCCGGGTGTGGATGACGAACACCTACGACACGGCGAACGACCGCATCGCCACCCACACCGACGAGCACGGCGGTACCTGGAAGATCGGCAAGCCCAAGGTATGGAAGGACCCGCTCAAGCCGGAGTACGACCAGGACCAGTCGAAGCGCATCGTCGAGGTGACCGACCCGCACGACGGCAAGCTGAGCTACGTCCACGACGCCTGGCGCGGGTACCGCCTGGTCCAGGAGACCGACCAGCTCGGGCACACCACCTACTACAGGTACGACTCCGGCGGCTTCCCGGCCGTGATCACGGACCGCAACGGCAACAAGGTCCAGCTCGCGCACGACAAACGCGGGAACCTTCTGCGCAGGCGGGAGTGCCGGGCCCCGAACGACTGCCAGACCGAGTACTTCACGTACCACGTCAACACCGCCAACCCCTTCGACCCGCGCAACGACGAGCTCACCGTCGTCCGGGACGCCAGGTCGCAGAGCGCGACCGACGACACCTACGCCACGCGGTACGAGTACACGCCCTACGGCGAGGAGGCCAAGGAGATCCTGCCGCCCACGCCGGACTTCCCGTCGGGGCGCGAGCTGGTCACGACGTACACCGACGGCACGGAGCCCGCGGAGGGCGGCGGCACGACCCCGGCGGGCCTGGTCAAGTCCGAGCGGGACGCCAAGGGGTACGAGCACACCTACACCTACACGGCGGCCGGTGACCTCGCCACCGAGACCTACCCCGGCGGGCTGAAGATCCGGTACGAGTACGACGAGATCGGCCGGGTGATCTCGCGCACCGAGATATCGAAGGCGCACCCCGAGGGCGTCACGACCACCTTCACCTACGACGGCCTCGGCCGGGTGGTCGCGCAGACCGGTCCCGGCGTGCGCAACGAGGTCACCGGCGTCACCCACACGCTGCAGTCCCGGTACACCTACGACGCCGACGGCAACCGGCTGACCGAGAGCGTCGTCGACCTGACCGGCGGGGACCCCACCCGCACGATCACCTACACCTACGACGACTACGGCCGGACGGAGACGGTGACCGGCCCCGAGGGCGGCGTCGTCCGCTACACCTGGGACCACACCGGTGCGCTGACCAGCGTGACCGACGAGATGGGCACGGTCATCCACTACACCTACACGGCGCGCGGCGAGCAGGCGTCCCGCATCCTCAAGGGCTGGACCGGCAGCCCGGTCAACCCGCAGCCGGCCAAGGACGTGGTGCTCGAGTCCAGGGCGTACGACCCGGAGGGCCGCCTGGCGTCCACGACCGACGCGATGGGCCGCACGACCTCGTACGTCTACTACGGCGACGACCTGCTGTCCAAGGTCATCGCCGACGACGTACGGCTCAACGGGTCCACCACCCGCCGCGACGTGGTGCTGGAGTCCAGGGTCTACGACGCCGCGGGCAACCTGATCCGCAAGGAGACCGGGGGCGGCATCGAGCGCACCGACTACGTGTACGACGCGGCCGACCGGCTGGTGTCCGAGACCTTCGACCCGTCCCGTCTCGCCCGCAAGACCTCCTACACCTACGACGCCAACGACAACGTCGTCGAGGTGCGGTACACCGCCGCCAACACGCCGCGGGTCGAGACCATCGAGTTCGAGTACAACCCGGACGACGAGCTGATCCGCAAGAAGGTGAAGAACGGGGACAACGACCTGATCACCACCTACGACGTCGACGACCGCGGCCTCGTCGTCAAGATCACCGACCCGCGCGGCAACGAGCCCGGGGCGAACCCGGCCGACTACACCACCGACCTGCGGTACGACGCGGCCTACCGGCTCGTCGAGGCCCGGGCGCCGCCGGTCACGATCGAGAAGATGGGCGCCGAGCCGACCACGGCCCGGCCCACCGTGCGGTTCGGCTATGACGGCTCCGGGCAGCGCACGCACGAGGTCGACGCCGAGGGGCGCACCACGGTCTACGCGTTCGACAAGGCCGGGCGGCTGACCTCGGTGACCCACCCGCAGTACACCCCGCCGGGCGGGTCGGCGCTGACCCCGCGCGAGACCTACGAGTACGACGCCGCGGGCCGGCCGATCCGGTACACCAACGCCCGCGGCCGGACCTGGACGACCGAGTACGACGCGCTGGGCAACCGGGTCCGCGTCACCGAGCCCGGGCCGGACGGCGAGCCGGGCGGCCGGTGGGTGTACGAGTACGACCTGGTCGGCGAGATGCTCGCCCAGGTCGACCCGACCGGTGCCCGCACCGAGTTCACCTACGACGACCTCGGCCGGCAGATCACCGCCACGGTGATCGAGCGCAAGCCCACCACCACGGCGATCGTCACCCGGATGGAGTACGACGACGCCGACAATCTGATCAAGGAGATCGGCCCCTCGTCGCGGACCACCACGTACGAGGTGAACGCGGCGGGCGAGGTGACCGCGGAGACCGACCCGCTGGGCGCCACGACCAGGTACGCCTACGACCTGCTCGGCCGCGAGGTGCGGGAGACCGACCCCCTGGGCAACGCCACGGTCACCGAGTACGACCTGGCCGGGCGGGCGGTCGCGGTCACCGACCTGGACGCGAACGGCTCGATCATCCGGACCGTCCGGTTCGGCTACGACGCGGCCGGCAACCTGACCAGCGAGACCTCCGGCGAGGGCCACGTCACGCGGCGTACCTATGACGCCTCGAACGCGCTGGTCAAGCTCGTCGAGCCGGTTACCGACGACCGGTCGATCACCACCACGTACGGCTACGACGCCACCGGTGCCCGGACCCGGGTCACGGACGGGCGCGGCAACACCACCTGGACCACCTACAACGGCCTCGGGCTGGTCGAGAAGGTGATCGAGCCGCCGACGGCCGCGCACCCCGAGGAGGCCGACCGCACCTGGACCAGCGTCTACGACGCGGGCGGCAACCTGGTCACCGCGATCGCGCCCGGCGGGGTGCGGGTCGACCGGGAGTTCGACCACCTCGACCGGGTGGTGCGCGAGGTCGGGTCGGGCGCGTCGGTGCCCACGCCGGAGCGCACCTACGCCTACGACCTGATGGGGCGGGAGACCGCCATCGGTGACTACACGCTCGAGTACAACGACCGGGGTCTGGTCACCAAGATCTCCAAGGGCGGCAACCAGGTCGCGGCGTTCGCCTACGACGCGCTGGGCAACCCGACCCAGCGGGTCGACGGCACCGGCACCGCCACGTTCACCTGGGACAACGACGACCGCCTGCGCACCGTCGTCGAGCCGGTGACCGGCCGTACCTTCACCTACGACTACGACCGGGACGACCGGCTCACCACGCTCACCTCCGCGAACCCGGCCAACCGGCAGACCTTCGAGTACGACCCGGTCGACCGGCTGATCCGGCAGACGCTGACGAACGGCAGCGGCGCCCAGATCGCGCGGATCACCTACGAGTGGGACAAGGACGACAATCTCGTCGCGAAGACCACCGAGGGCCTGGCGGGCGCGGGCCGCAACGCCTATGGCTACGACAAGTCCGGGCGGCTGATCTCCTGGACCGGGCCGGACGGCAACACCACCACCTACGAGTGGGACGACGCCGGCAACCGCATCAGGGCCGGGAACAAGACCTTCGTCTACGACGAGCGCAACCGGCTGCTGCGCGGCGACGGCGTCGAGTACACCTACACCCCGCGCGGCACCGTGGCGACCGAGACCAAGGACGGCGTCACCAGGAACCTGGTCTTCGACGCCTTCGACCGGCTGGTCTCGGACGGGGACATCACCTACACCTACGACGCGCTGGGCCGGATCGCCTCGCGGTCCAAGGGCGGGGAGACGGAGCACTACTCCTACTCCGGCCTGGAGAACGACATCGCCGTCGTCACCGACGGGTCGGGCGCGGTCAAGGCCAGGTACGGCCGGGACCCCGACGGCGTGCTGCTCGGCCTGAAGGAGGGCGACGACCCGGCCGTCGGCGTGCTGAGCGACCAGCACGACGACGTGGTCGCCACCTACTCGGCGGCCGGGCTGGTGGACTCCACCGCCTACTCGCCGTTCGGCGAGGTGGTGGCCCGGACCGGCACCGCCCGCCGCATGGGCTTCCAGGGCGAGTACACCGACCCGGACACCGGCAAGGTGAACATGCTCGCCCGCTGGTACGTCCCGGGCACCGGCGGCTTCGCCTCCCGGGACACGGCCGACCTGGATCCGGATCCGTCGATCCAGCTCAACCGCTACGCGTACGCCAACGGCAACCCGCTGGCCTACACCGACCCGAGCGGCAACTGCCCGTTCTGCATCCCGCTCGCCATCGCGGCCCTGCGGGTCGCCGCGCAGATGGCGCTGCGCCAGGTCGTCCAGCGGGCCGCGGTGCAGGCCGGCCGGGCGGTGGTGCAGCGGGCCGTCCAGCAGGCCGGCCAGCGCGCCGCACAGCAGGCCGCCAGGGCCGCGGGCAAGGCGGGCCAGCAGGCGGCGAAGAAAACCACCCAGAACGCGGCGAAGAACGCGACCCGGCAGGCCACGAAGCGGGCCGGGAACAACGCGTCGAGGGCCAACAAGGCGACGAAGGCGCAGAGGTCGTCCAAGGCGTCGAAGTCCTCGAGGGCGAAGCAGCAGAGGTCCGCCAGGGCCAAGAACCAGAAGGCGAAGCAGCCCAAGAGCCCCAAGGCGAAGAAGCCGAAGCTGCCGAAGGTCAAGGCGAAGACGAGGGCGCCCAAGGGCTCGAAGGCGAAGCCTTCCAAGGCGAAGCCGTCCAGGTCGAAGACCAATACCAAGAAGAACAACCAGAAGAAGAACACCACCAAGGACTCGGGCAAGGGCAACAAGGCCAACACCAAGTCCACCGGCACCAAGAGCAACTCGAGCAAGTCCACGACGAAGGACAGGCTGAAGGAGGAGCTCGTCTTCGAGTCGCTCTCCGATATCGGGAGCGACCTCGGCTGGTCCGGGGGTGCTCCGGCCGGTGGCTTCGGTCCCGCCAGCCTCGGCGGTATCGACCCCTGCGGCAGCCTGCGCTCGTGCGCCAAGGAGGTCGTCGAGAGCGTCCTCGACGACGTCCAGGACAAGGTCATCAACGATCTGATCGACCAGGTCGTCCCGGAGGTGCCGGTCGACTACAGCCCGGGCGGCAACTGCCGGCCGGGCGGGGCCAACAGCTTCGTGCCCGGCACCCCGGTGCTGATGGCCGACGGCACCACCAAGCCGATCGAGGAGGTCAAGCTCGGCGACCACGTCCTCGCCACCGACCCGGTCACCGGTGTGGTCGAGGCCAAGCCCGTCACCACGCTCATCACCGGCGAGGGCACCAAGCACCTGGTCGACATCACCATCGACACCGATGGGCCGGAGGGCGACGCCACCGACACGCTGACCGCCACCGCGGACCACCCGTTCTGGGTTCCGGACCTGCGCGAGTGGCTACCGGCCGAGCGCCTGGCGCCCGGCATGTGGCTCCGGACCGCCGCCGGCACCTACGTCCAGATAACCGCGGTCGCCAAGCGGACCGCCGCCCAGCGCGTCCACAACCTCACGGTCGACGACCTCCACACCTACCTACCATGTCGTTGCAGGCGGCCAGGCGGTCCTCGTCCACAACTCCAACGACCCCTGCCGGCAAAACCTGCAACCCGGTAACAGTGCAGCAGCTGCACGAGGCAGAGAGATTCACAATGGGCCGGAATGGCAAGAGTTTTTGCGATCGCGAAATTACAAGCCCGGGCACGAAGTTTCCGAGAGGAGCATCCCTGATGCCTTCACGCCAAAAGGGGCCCCGGTGGAACTGAAGCCGGATACCAAGAGCGGAATCAAGGCTGGAACTCGGCAATTGAGGCGTTACATGAAGGACATGGACGTCAAATACGGCGAGCTGTGGACTTATCGCGAAACGCCTGATGGTGGGGTAGAGTTTCATCTTAGGGCGATTCCTGACGGTCCTCGCAGATGGAAGAGGTTCTGATTCGACATGGCCAAGGGGATGTCCGCTCCAGCGGTGTTGCGTTTGGCGAAGGAACTTGGTGTTGTTCCTTCGAGCGCCGATGTGACCCGAAGGGGTGTGGTGCGCTGGGAGTCTGGGGAATTAGCGTATATTGGATGGGTGATGAAGCGTATTCCAGGTCGACTGACCTGGGGTATGAATGTGGGCGATGCGAAATTCGGCCCGCTCATGGAGGAATATGGGCGAATGGTTGTTCGGATTCGCAGTCCGCGTAATGAGTTCCCTGTTCCCGGGCGGCCGGATGATCTCCTGATCAAGTGGCTCCAGGAAGGGCTTGGAAAAGCAAGAGAATTTGTGGCTGATCGTATTGACCTCTGTGTTCTTCTCTCGTCGCCGGAAGACGTATGGCGGGGAGATCTTTATGCATGGAATCCGCTGGCAAACTATCCTGCTCGCCTGGTGCAGGCCTTGGTGCTGGCGCGTGATATCGGTAGCCTTGAGTTGGAGTCGCAGGTCATGGAGCGACTGAGACGAGGAACAGTCGATCCAGATACTGGAGAGCCCATCGACCTTATGACAGAGGCCAGAGAATGGGCGCGTGAGTTCTCGGCTGTGCTTGGATTCGATATCCGGCTCTAGCAAAAGGTCCTGCTTGACCGGAGAAGCGACGGCTAATTGATGCATATACGGTGCGTCAGGGCCAAAGCCAGAGCTCCGGTCAGGACTTGTGTTGACCAGGCGCCCCGGTCCGGTGTGGGCCAGGGCGCTTTGCGTGTCGTCAGGTGAGCCCGAGGATGGTGAGCACCGTCCGGGCGGTCTGGCCGCCTTCGACATCACCATCGACACCGATGGGCCGGAGGGCGACGCCACCGACACGTTGACCGCCACCGCGGACCACCCGTTCTGGGTCTCGGACCCGTTTCGGGAATAAATATGACAAGGCTTTCGAGGAAATGTGCGAAAGCCTTTCTCGGAATAAAGCGTTCCAGGAATATCTGTCGTGCTGGGGGAAGGCGTCGCAGTAGGCGTTCCTCTGGAGGTGAATGTGATCATAAGGTTGCAGCCGCCGGAAGGAGTTCCACCTCTCCTGATTGGCATGTCAATCGATGAGGCTCGTAACGCCATGGCTGTCTGGGGTGATCCCCGAGAGGAGCGGCCTGCGCCCGGCGAGGTGTATCGGCTACGGGTCTACGATGCTGGACTGACTCGAGATGTCTTCGCTTATTTTGAGGACGAGGAGAAGGTTTCGGCCATCGAGGTGTGGGAACCTGAGGATTCGAAGCATGGAACAGTGCGGGTACTTTTCGGTGATATAGACGTCTTTTCTCTGCCCGCTGATGAAGTCATGCGCGCTTTGCGTGCCCGAGGAATCCATGTTGACGAAACGGACCCGTACT
Organism: Thermopolyspora flexuosa; assembly: GCF_006716785.1. NCBI lineage: Bacteria > Bacillati > Actinomycetota > Actinomycetes > Streptosporangiales > Streptosporangiaceae > Thermopolyspora > Thermopolyspora flexuosa. The sequence continues at coordinate 992,517 of NZ_VFPQ01000001.1, forward strand.
ACCCCTATTGTCCGGAACTCGTGCTGGGGTTCACCCGAGAAGGCGGTGAAGATGTAGTGGATGAAGAGTCAGGATTGGCACGCTATTTCCAATCCGTCGTTGTGGCGCCTCCAGGCTACTATGACTGAGATGCCAAGGTTCAACTCCATCGTTGAATTAGATCGCGCTTGGCTGCTATCCTGAATTGTTGCTCAACGCTTATGGGGTTGCGGAACTCCGCCTTCGGATACTGCTTCATCACATCTTGAATGAGGCTGCGGCAGAGCATCGTCAGTGCGCCGATTGAACCTCCGCGCTTCTATCGGTCGGCAGTCTCCTCGGCATCATGAGGACCTCGGCCTGAGCGCCGACAAATTTGGTACTCGGCGACGTCCAGGCATGATGAATCACATCTAAACAAGATCCTGACCACCGGCGAGAGCAGGGTATGCCGCCGGCCCGTAAACGGCGATATGAGGGAGGAGAACGCTGATTCGCCGGTGGTCTTAGAGCAGACTGAACTTCTCGCTTAGGTGAGCCCGAGGATGGTGAGCACCGTCCGGGCGGTCTGGCCGCCTTCCTCCTCGGCTATGGCGAGGGCGGCGGGGACGTTGAGGTCGTCGAGGAGGGCGCGGACGGCGGCCTGTTCGGCGGCCGGTGAGGACGTGTTGCGGCCGGTGGCGGTGTGCAGGCGGTCGAGGTGGGCGGCCGCGGCCTCGAGGGCGGCGGGGGAGTAGTCCCAGTCGGCCGACCAGGGGCGGTCGATGAGCAGCAGCCGCAGGGCCGCGGCGGAGTGGTCGCGCAGCAGGTCGGCGGTGAAGACGAGGTTGCCGGTGGACTTGGCCATCTTGGCGCCGTCGACGCGGACGATGCCGACGTGCAGCCAGGCGCGGGCGAACGGGCGTACGCCGGTGACCGCCTCGGCCATGGCGGACTCGTAGGCGTGGTGCGGGAAGCGCAGGTCGGCGCCGCCGCCGTGCAGGTCGAGGGCGGGGCCGAAGGTGGTGAGGGCCATCGCGGCGCACTCGACGTGCCAGCCGGGGCGGCCGGAGCTCCACGGGCTCGGCCAGGCGGGCTCGCCCGGCTCCGACGGGGTCCACAGCACCACGTCCCACGGGCTGTGCTTGCGCGGGTCGTCGGGGTCGTCGCCGTACTCGGCGAGCAGCGCCCGGGCCGTGGCCTCGTCGAGCCCGGCCCGCGCGGGCACGTGCTCGCCGCGGAAGAACACCGCGCCGTCGACGGTGTACGCGTGACCGGTGTCGAGCAGCGCCTGGGTGAGCGCGATCACCTCGCCGATGTAGTTGTGCGCCCGCGGCTCGTGGTCCACCCGCTGCACGCCGAGCGCCGCCATGTCCTGGTCGAAGTAGAACTGCTGCACCGCGGCGAAGCTGTCGTACGGGCTGCCCGCCCGCCGGGCCGCGCTGGTGAGCACGTCGTCCACGTCGGTGACGTTCCGGCACACCTCGACCGCGATGCCCGCGTGCCGCAGTACCCGGGCCGCCACGTCCGCCCACACGAACGTGCTCGCGTGGCCCAGGTGCGTGGTGTCGTACGGCGTGATGCCGCACACGTACATCCGGGCGCGTCCGACGAGCGGCAGCCTCCGGCCGCCGAGGGTCATGGGCGGGCTGATCGGTGTGGCCGCGTGGTACATGCTCTCCTCCGGTCCGGGTGCGGGGCCGGCCGCCGGGCGGGTGCCGCCCGGACAAGCCGGGTACTCGGTCAGCCGCCAGCGTACGTCGCCCCCGCGAGCACGGCAGGCCGGGGGCGGGCCGTACCCGCCCACCGAGGCACCGCGGGTACGGCACGGCCGCCGCGCGCCAGGGACCAAGGTCCCGGCATGCCGGGCCGAAGTGCCCCTGGACCTGGGTCGTTGCACCCTTTTGACCGACCCCGCCGGTGAGCAGATTTCAGATATGGACCGGCCCATGGGAAGCTCAGGGGTCGTCGTGGGCTACGACGGCTCCGAGTTCGCCGTGCGCGCCCTCGAGTGGGCGCTGGACGAGGCCGAGCTCCGCGGACTGCCGCTCACCGTCTGCCACGCCTGGCAGCCGCCCAGAGGTGCCGACGTCGGCACCGTGGCCGCAATGCGGCGCGCCGCCGAGCGGGTGGTACGGCAGGGCGCGGAGTGGGCCCGGGCGCGCGGCCTGCCGGTCGACATCGACCTGTACCAGGGGGCGGCCGCCGACCGCCTCGTCGAGCTGTCGGCCACGGCCGACCTCGTGGTGGTCGGCTCGTGCCGGCCGGACGCGAGCCGCGGCGTCACCATCGGCGCGGTGCGCCGCGTCGTCGCCGGGCGCGCCCGTTGCCCTGTGATCATGGTGCGCGACACCGGCCCGGCACGCCGGTCGGGCCCGATCGCGGTCGGCGTGAACGGCAACGGGGACATCGACGTCGTGCTGGCGTTCGCCTGCCAGGAGGCGATGGCCCGGCGCCTGCCGCTCGTCGTGGTGCACGCCTGGCAGCACCAGGCCTGCCACGTCCGGGCGGTGATGCCGCTCGAGCCGGCGGCCGTACGCGCGCACGCCGAGGAGCGGATGACCCGCGTGCTCGTGCCGTGGCGCCTGCGTTACCCGAACCTGCTGATCGAAGTCTCGGCGGCCGAGGGGCCCGCCCGCCAGGAGCTGCTGGAGGCCGCGCTCGACGCGACGCTGCTCGTGGTCGGGGCGCCGGAGTCCCGGTGCGGCTCCATGACGGTGTTCATGCTGGACCACGCCCCCTGCCCCGTGGCGATAGTCCGAACCCAGGAGGTGGCTCTCTAGCATGCGCGCGGTAGAGGAGATCAACGGGGTGGTCCAGACGGCGGTCGAGGCCGCCGTGTGGGCCCCCTCGGTGCACAACACCCAGCCGTGGTCGTTCGCCGTCTCCGGCGACACGATCAGCGTCCGGGCCGACCCCGAGCGCCGCCTGCCCCACCAGGACCCGGCCGGCCGGGAGATGCTGATCAGCATCGGCGCGGCCGTGTACAACGTGCGGCTCGCGGTCGCCGCGCTCGGCTACGAGCCGATCGTGCACCTGGTGCCCGACGCCGACCACCCGACGCTGCTCGCCACGGTACGGCTCGGCGGCCGCGTCGACCCCGACGACCTGACCCGCATGCTGCACGCGGAGATCCCGCGCCGCCGTACCCACCGCGGGGCGTTCAGCGACGTGGTGATCCCGCGCAACTTCACCGACGCGCTCGCGGTGCAGGCCGCCCAGGAGGGCGCGCGCTTCGCCGCGGTGCGCTCCGAGCCGATGGTGGAGGCGCTCGCCGGGGTCACCCGCGCCGCCCAGGAGGTGCAGTCGCTCAACCGCGACTACCGGCTGGAGGTGATGCGCTGGGCCCGCCCGCCGGGCAGCACGCGCGGCGACGGGGTGCCGGCGGACGCCTACCCGCGCCGCCCGGACCGCACCGAGCCGCACTTCCCGCAGCGGGACTACTCGCGCGACCGGCTGTGGGGCTACCACCGGCCGGCGACCCGCACCCTGCCCACCTCGCCGGGCGTGGTCGCGGTGCTCACCACCGCGGAGGACGGGCAGGAGGACTGGCTGCGCGCGGGCCAGGCGCTGCAGCGGGTGCTGCTGTTCGCCTCGGCGTACGGCGTGCGCGCGGCGTTCCACACCCAGGCGCTGGAGATCTACCACCTGCGGGAGTTCGTGCGCGAGGAGCTGACCCAGGGCGAGCACCCGCAGATGATCATGAGGCTGGGGGTCACCGAGGAGGACGCGGGCACGCTGCGCCGCCCGCTCGCCGAGGTCGTCGTCACGGGGCAGGACGAACAGGACTGAGACGCGAGAACGCCACGAGGCCGCCCGCCTCCGCCGCACCGGCGGGGGCGGGCGTGCGCATGCGACGGCCGTACGGCGGAGCGTCACGGTGCGCGTGCCGCGGCCGCCGGCCCGGCCGTCACAGGCCGCGGATGCGGCGGCCGCTCACCTGGTAGGGCGTGATGCGCAGGTAGCGGTCGCGGACGCCGCCCGCCCAGGTCTCCACCCCGGCCGCGGCGACCTCGGCGATCTCCTCGGGCGTGGTGACGCGGTGGGCCGGGCCCTGGACGAGCACGCTCCACCCCTCCCGCCGGATCTCGTCGATGCGGTCGACCTCGAACCCGACCTTGATCTCCACACCCTCGATGCCGGTGCTCAGGTCCTGGTCCATGAGCCCGCCCTCCTGGGTGCGGAACACGATCGCGCCCTTGTACAGCTTGTAGTTGACCGGCAGCACCACCGGCCCGGACAGGCCGTACCAGGCGATGCGGCCGATGCCGCCGGGCGCGATGAGCCGCAGGCACTCCTCCCGGTCGATCTCGGTGAGCTCGGGTTTGGCCGCGGGAGCGCCCTGCCCCGGCGGCCGGTCCAGGTCGCCGCCGCCGAGCAGCTCCTCGACGGTGGTCTCCAGCGCGGCGGCGAGCCGGTGCAGGTCGCCGGTGGTGATCGTGGCGCTGCTCTCCTCGATGTAGGCGATGTATCCGGCGCCGATGCCCGCGCGTTCGCCGAGCTCCTCCCTGCTGATGCCGAGCTCCTCCCGGCGGGCCGCGATGCGGCGGCCGGTCTCGCCTGCGGTGTGCTGGTCCATGCGTGCTTCCTGTCGATATCGAAGTTGCCGGTCGTGCCTCAGGGGTGTGTGCCGATCATCCGGCCGGAGATGTGCTCGATCGGCAGGACGATGAAGTGGTCACGCCCTCCCGGTACCCAGCGCTGCAGCGGCAACCGGGACAGGCGCTCGATCTCGGCGGGCTCGGTGACGGCGCGGGCGTGCCCGATCGCCGTCACCGACCAACCGGTCCGCCCCGCCCGGTCGAACTCGTCGGCCTCGAAGGCGACCACGGTGTCGCGCGCCGCCGCGGCGAGCCGCGTGTCGGCTCCGGTACGGATCACCACGGTCTCGCCGTCGAGCGCGAAGCCGACCGGCTGCACGGCCGGAAGCGCCCGGTCGGTGAACACGATGCGGCCGATCGGGGTGGTCGCCAGCAGGGCGACGCACTCGGCGCGGGACAGCACCCGCAGCCCAACCGAGTCCATGGTCATACGACCAGCGTGGCCGCACCGCCGCGCACGGCGTCAGGGACAAAGGTCCTTTAGAGCGTGCCCTCGGACTTCAGCCGCGCGGCGAGCGCCGCGGCCTGGGTACGGCGCTGCATGTCGAGCTTGGTGAGCAGGTTCGACACGTAGTTCTTGACGGTCTTCTCCGCCAGGAACAGCCGCTCGCCGATCTGCCGGTTGGTCAGGCCCTCGCCGATCAGCTCCAGGATGTGCTTCTCCTGCTCGGTGAGCGAGGCGAGCGGGTCCTTCTTCGCCGCCTGCTCGCGCAGCCGCTGCAGCATCGCCGCGGTGGTCTGCGGGTCGAGCAGCGACTGCCCGGACGCCACGGTGCGCACCGCGCCGACCAGGTCGGAGCCGTGGATCTGCTTGAGCACGTAGCCGGCCGCCCCGGCCATGACCGCGTCGAACAGCGCGTCGTCGTCCGCGTAGGAGGTGAGCATGAGGCACGCCACCTCGGGCAGCTTCGACCGCACCTCCCGGCACACGGTCACCCCGCTGCCGTCGGGAAGGCGCACGTCGAGCACGCACACGTCGGGCTTGACGGCGGGGATGCGGGCGATCGCCTGCTCGGCCGTACCCGCCTCGCCGATCACCTCGATATCGTCCTCGGCTTCCAGCAACGCGGCCACGCCGCGACGAACCACCTCGTGGTCGTCGACAAGAAACACGCGAATCATGTCTTAACGCTAATCCTTAACAACGGGTGGGCGTTAGTGACCTAGGACCCTGGTCAAGGCCGTGATCAGCGGGAAACGTCGGAGACATGGATGTATTAGAGCGAATCGACGCGTTCTGGCGGGCTGCGAACTACCTGTCGGTAGGGCAGATCTACCTGCTGGACAACCCGCTGCTCCGGGAGCCGCTGCGCGACGAGCACATCAAGCCGCGGCTGCTCGGTCACTGGGGCACCACCCCCGGCCTCAACCTGATCTTCGCTCACCTCAACCGGATCATCCTGGAGCGCGACCAGGACATGATCTACGTCGCGGGCCCGGGCCACGGCGGCCCGGCGGCGGTCGCGTTCTCCTGGCTGGAGGGCACCTACAGCGAGCGCTACCCGGAGGTCTCCCAGGACGCCCGCGGCATGAAGCGGCTGTTCCGCCAGTTCTCCTTCCCCGGCGGCGTGCCGAGCCACGTCGCCCCGGAGACGCCCGGGTCGATCCACGAGGGCGGCGAGCTCGGCTACTCGCTCGCCCACGCGTACGGCGCGGCGTTCGACAACCCGGACCTGGTGGTGGCCTGCGTGGTCGGCGACGGTGAGGCGGAGACCGGGCCGCTCGCCGCGAGCTGGCACTCGAACAAGTTCCTCAACCCGGCCCGGGACGGCATCGTGCTGCCGATCCTCCACCTCAACGGGTACAAGATCGCCAACCCCACGGTGCTCGCCCGCATCCCCGAGGCGGAGCTGCTCAAGCTCATGGAGGGGTACGGCTACCGCCCGCACGTGGTGGCCGGCGACGACCCGAAGGCCGTGCACCGGCTGCTCGCCGACACCCTCGACACGGTCTTCGACGAGATCGCGGCGATCAAGAGCGGTTCCGGCGACCCGCTCCCGATGATCATCCTGCGTACCCCGAAGGGCTGGACCGGCCCGAAGGAGTTCGACGGGCTGCCGGTGGAGGGCACCTGGCGGTCCCACCAGGTGCCGTTCGGCGCGGTGCGCGGGCACCCCGAGCGGCTCCGGCTGCTGGAGGAGTGGCTGCGCTCGTACCGCCCGGAGGAGCTGTTCGACGCCGACGGCCGCCCGGTGGACGAGATCCGCGCCCTGGTGCCGAGGGGGCCGCGGCGGATGAGCGGCAACCCGCACGCCAACGGCGGGGAGATCCTGCGCCCGCTGGTGCTGCCCGACTTCCGCGACTACGCGGTGGAGGTGAAGGAGCCGGCGACCACGCACAGCGAGCCGACCCGGGTGCTCGGCGCGTTCCTGCGCGACGTGATCGCGAACAACCCGGACAACTTCCGGCTGGTCGGCCCGGACGAGACCGCGTCCAACCGGCTGTCGGCGGTGTTCGAGACCACCCAGCGCACCTGGGACGCCGAGGTGCTGCCCACCGACGAGAACCTCGGCCCGGACGGCCGGGTGCTCGAGGTGCTCAGCGAGCACCTGTGCCAGGGCTGGCTCGAGGGCTACCTGCTCACCGGGCGGCACGGCCTGTTCAACAGCTACGAGGCGTTCATCCACATCGTCGACTCGATGTTCAACCAGCACGCCAAGTGGCTGGATGCGTGCCAGGACATCCCGTGGCGGCGCCCGATCGCCTCGCTCAACTACCTGCTCAGCTCGCACGTGTGGCGGCAGGACCACAACGGCTTCACCCACCAGGACCCCGGGTTCCTCGACATCGTGGTGAACAAGAAGGCCTCGGTGGTGCGGGTCTACCTGCCGCCGGACGCGAACACGCTGCTGTCGGTCGCCGACCACTGCCTGCGCTCGCGCAACTACGTCAACGTGATCGTCGCGGGCAAGCAGCCGGTGCTCAACCTCATGTCGATGGACGAGGCGATCATCCACTGCACCCGCGGCATCGGCATCCTGCCGTGGGCGTCCAACGACGCGGGCGCCAAGCCGGACGTGGTGCTCGCCTGCTGCGGTGACGTGCCCACCCAGGAGACCCTCGCCGCCGCCGCGCTGCTGCGCGAGCACCTGCCGGAGCTCAAGGTCCGGGTGATCAACATCGTGGACCTGATGCGGCTCCAGCCGCCGGAGGAGCACCCGCACGGCATGAGCGACGCCGAGTTCGACTCGCTGTTCACCGTCGACCGGCCGATCATCCTCAACTTCCACGGCTACCCGTGGCTCATCCACCGGCTCACCTACCGCCGCCGCGGGCACCACAACCTGCACGTGCGGGGCTACAAGGAGGAGGGCACCACCACCACGCCCTTCGACATGGCGATGCTCAACGACATCGACCGCTACCACCTCGTGATGGACGTCATCGACCGGGTACCGGGACTCGGCGAGCGGGCCGCGCACCTGCGCCAGGAGATGGCCGACCGGCGGCTGGCCGCCCGCCGGTACACCCGGGAGCACGGCGACGACCCGGCGGAGATCCGCGACTGGACCTGGCCGTACTGACCGGGCGCCGGCCAGGCCCTGACCAGGGCGGCGAGCAGGGCCGAAGGTCCCTGCCGGGCCGGGTCTCGCGCCCCTGCACGCGGCGCTCCCCGCGTCGGAGGCTGAAGGTGCGGACAGGTTCCGCGGCACCGGACGCGAGGAGGAGATCATGGCCCGGACGGACGACACCCCACCGGTCGTGGTCGGGTACGACGGCTCCAAGGCGGCCCAGCGGGCCTTGCGCTGGGCCGTCGACGAGGCGCGCCGCCGCTGGACCTCGCTGGTCATCTGCCACGCCTGGCACTGGCCGTACCCGGCGCGGCCGAGCGACCCGGCCATCCTGGAGACCTTCGAGGTCCTCGCCCGGGGCGTGCTCGACCAGGGCGTGCGGATCGCCACCGGGCTCGCCCCGACGCTGCCGGTGCACCCCCGGCTGATCGCCGGCGGCCCGTCCGCGGCACTGGTGAGCGAGTCGCACACCGCCCGGCTCGTCGTCGTCGGCAACCGGGGCCTGGGCGGCTTCACCGACCTGCACCTCGGCTCGGCCGCGGTGCAGGTCCCGGCGTACTCCGCCTGCCCGGTGGTCGTCGTCGGCCGCCCCGAGCCCGGCGCCCGCACCACCTCCGGCCTCGTGGTGGTCGGCGTGGACGGGTCGCCCGCGGGGGAGGCGGCGATGGGCTTCGCCGCCGAGGAGGCCGCGATCCGGGACGGCAGGCTGCACGCGGTGTTCTGCTGGTGGCCCCCCGAGGCCGAGGTCGAGGCGATGGAGGCGGCGGGGCCGCTCGACGCGGACGCCGAGGCGCTGCGGCGCCGGGCCGTGACCCGCTTCCACGAGACGGTCGCGGTGTGGAGCGAGAAGTACCCCGACCTGCGGGTCGAGACCTCCGTGCTGGACCGCCCGCCCCGCCAGGCGCTGCGCGAGGCCGCGGAGCACGCCGAGCTGCTCGTGGTCGGCGCCCGGGGCCTGGTCGAGACGCACGGCCTGCCGCTGGGGCCGGTGACCCAGTCGATGCTGCACCACGCCCCGTGCCCGGTCGCGGTCGTACCCGAGCCCCTCGCCCACCGGCCCGCATCCCGATGACCGGTTCCGTCGACGAAGGAGAGGCATCATGTCCGAGTCCACCACCAAGTTCGTGATCGTCGGCTACGACGGCTCCGAGGGCGCGAACCGGGCGCTGGAGTGGGCGGCCGACGACGCCGCCCGCCGCGGGGTACCGCTGCGCATCGTGCACGTGCTCGCGCCCTGGCCGTACGACATCCCCAGATACGCGCCCGACGTGTTCGAGGACGGCGCGGGCCGCATGCTCTCCCAGGCCGAGGAGACCGCGCGCAAGCGCCACCCCGAACTCGAGGTGAGCACCCAGGTGATCAGCGGGCAGCCCGCCAAGGTGCTGCGCGAGCAGGCAGGCGCAGAGGCGACCGTGGTGCTCGGCAGCCGCGGCCTCGGCGGCTTCGCCGGCGCGCTGCTCGGCTCGGTGAGCACGCACGTCGCCACGCACGCGCACGGCCCGGTCGTCGTGGTACGGCCACGCGAGGGCACCGCCCGCAACGAGATCGTGGTCGGCGTGGACGACTCGCCGGAGAGCGAGCCGGCCCTCGCCTACGCGTTCGAGCAGGCCAACCTGCGCGGCGCCACGGTGCGGGCGATCCACGCCTGGCAGCTTCCGCTCAACGCGTACGCCCCGGAGATCACCTACGACCTGGACGAGATCCGCAAGGCCCAGCAGCAGGTGATCACCGACAGGCTCGCCGCGCTGCGGGAGCGGTACCCGAACGTGGCGGTGAGCGAGGAGACCCCGAGCGCGCACCCGGCCAACGCGCTGATCGACGCGTCCTCCTCGGCCGACCTGGTCGTGGTGGGCTCGCGCGGCATGGGCGCGCTCGGCTCGATCCTGCTCGGCTCGGTCAGCCGCGCGGTCCTGCACCACGCGCACTGCCCGGTGGCGGTGGTGCGGTCATGACGACGTACCGCTACGACCTGGACAGGCTCACCGCGGGCGACGTGATGAGCCGCGTGCTCGTCACCGTCGAGCCCACCGAGAGCCCGCTGCTGGCGTGGGAGCTGATGCGCCGCTCCGAGGTACGGCACCTGCCCGTGGTGGACCGCGAGGGCAAGGTGGAGGGCGTGCTCAGCCGGGAGATGCTCGCCGCCCGCTGGGGCGGCGGCGGCCCGGACGAGCTCAACCGCCGGCCCGTGGGCGAGCTGCTCGCCCTCGAACGCCGCCCCCGGGTGTGCGTGGACACCCCGGTGCCGCAGGTCGCCGCGACCATGCTCGACGCCCACTGCGACGCGGTGCCGGTGGTCGCCGAGGACGGCACGCTGCTCGGCCTGATCACCAGCGTCGACCTGCTCGCCGTACTCGCCGGACGGCCGCCCAAGGAGCGCGTGGGCCCCGACATCACCCCCGCCCTGTTCCGCATGGAGCCGGTCCTCCATCCGCCTGGATCGGGGCGGTGACGCGGCCGGTACGGCCGCAGGCAGGGCGTGCGGACGTGCGTGGAAGGGGAGGAGATGGCACAAGGGGGTGCCGACGCCGGGCAGCTCCTGGACGCTGAGGAGACCGACCTGCTCGGCCGCTACCTGCGGGAGATCGGCGCCACGCCGCTGCTCACCGCGGAGCAGGAGGTGGAGCTCGCCAAGCGGATCGAGGCCGGGGTGTACGCCGAGCATCTGCTCGAGACCGAACCCGGCCTCGACCCGGAGCGGGCCGAGGAGCTGCGCCTGGTGGCCCGGGACGGCCGGCTCGCCAGGGACCACATGATCCGCGCCAACCTGCGGCTCGTGGTCTCGGTGGCGCGGCGCTACCACCAGGGCGAGCTGTCGCTGCTGGATCTGATCCAGGAGGGCAACCTCGGCCTCATCCGGGCGGTGCAGAAGTTCGACCACACCCGGGGCTACAAGTTCTCCACGTACGCGATGTGGTGGATCCGGCAGGCGATCGAGCGCGGCCTGGCCCAGAAGGGCCGTGCCGTACGGTTGCCGATGCACGTCTGGGAGGACGTCTGCCGGGTCAACCGCATCGAGCGCGACCTTGCCCTACGACTGGGCCGCGAGCCCACGCTGGAGGAACTGGCCCGCGAGTCCGGCAGCAGCGTCCGCAAGGCCGCCGAGCTCAAACGCCTCGCCCAGCGCTCGGTCAGCCTCGACACCCCGGTCGGCGACGACGGCGACGCCAGCCTCGGCGACGTGTTGTGGGACGGCGACGAGTCCCCCGCCGAGGGCCAGGTCGAGTTCACCCTCCAGCTCGCCGAGGTACGCCAGCTCCTGCGCACCCTCCCGGCCCGCGAGGCCCAGATCCTCCGCTGGCGCTACGGCCTCGACAACGGCTCCCCCTGCACCCTCCAGCAGGTCGGCGACCGCCTCGGCATCACCCGCGAACGCGTCCGCCAGCTCGAGAGCAAGGCCCTCAACCGCCTCCGCGACCCCAAACTCCTCGGCACCCTCGCCTCCTGACCGCTCTCGCCAGAGCTGCCGCCTCGCCGTACGGCCGGGTGAATCAGGGGGCCTTGCCAAACCCCATTGCTCAGACTCGGGTGCCGCGTGTCGGCCGCCTCGTGTCGTCGCCCCACCACGACGGTGACCGCGCCAGGCCGGGAGCTTCACCCGGACGCCGCCCGCGAGCCGAGCGCCGGCTCAGGCCTCGGACCCGTTACATCAGAGCAAACAGGGCGATCTGGCGAAAACGTGTTTTAAAGCGAAACTTGATATTTGGGACGGTCGTCCACGAGTGTTTTCGGGCGGATGCAGATAACGGATCAAGTTGTGCGAGGTCTCTCGTAGTTCACCTCGTCTGAGAGGTTTTAACTGTGGAAGCGCCTGCTTGATGTCCTGACGGGATCGGTACCACTCGTGCTTCGCCGCCCGGCGGCTCTGCTCGCAATGGCGCAAATGCGGATTTCTGCTGCATTGTGCAAATGAGAGGCTATACGCTCCATGCGATGAGCCTCGTCGGTATGAAACCTGATCAAGCTCGCAACCTGGCGGCGGCCGTAGAGGTCATGGGCGGCGCTCTTGCGGTCCAGGGTTCGTTGATCCGCCGCATTCTTGAACGCTGGGACGGCGACTCCAGCCGCGTCGCGACCTTTCCGGCGCGTGCCTCATGGGCCGGAGACCAGGCCAAGGACATCCGGCGCCGCGTCGGCATCCTGGAGCAGGACCCGGAAGGCATGCTGCTGTTCGCCAACCTCACCGGGGTCATCGATCTCTGGGAGCGTTACAAGGAGCAGGTCAAATCGGTGACGACGCCGCTCAAGGTGTTTCCGATCATGAGCGGCGTGGAGGCCGCGATCCAGCTCCAGCAACGGTGGGCGCAGGGAAGGAACGTCGCCGCGGCGCGTGCCGTCTACGAGATCCGGCGCTACATGGGTGCCCTGCCCGGCAATCGCAAGCTCACCGAGCTGATCGCCGAGGTGCTGAAGGCACGCAGGATCGAGGACCTTTACAAACAGCCGTGGAAGTGGCAGAAGACGCTTGGCGCGGTCATGCGCCGGTTGCGTATTCCGGGAGCTCAGCTGGTGACCAAGAACCCTCCCGGTATGGGTGTGATCTCGCGGATTACGCTGCCGGCGGCCGTCGTCACCGGTGCCAAGGAGGTCATTCGTCCCACTCACGACGGTGCGCAGGGCTGGGTGGACCGTGGCATGGGCGCGGTTCAGGCGGCAGGTGCCCTCGCAGTGCTGGGAGGCTCTGGGGTTGCGGCCGCGCTCGGAGCGTCGGCCGCCGTCGCCGGCGCGATCCCCTTGGTCGGATGGACCGCGCTCGCCGTGACCGGTGCCTACTTCATCGGCAGCTGGGCGTGGGACACCTGGGGCGATGACATCAAGGCGGGCGTGGGAAAGGCTCTGAACGGTGCGAAGAGCTTCGTGAAGAAGCTCAAATTTTGGTGAGCGACCCCCGGTTTGCGAGACGTGGAGGTATGCGATGGCGCCTACCGAGGTTCCGCCGCTGGCGAGTAGTAACCGGCGCATCATCCCCATCTGGACGGATGGTCCGCTCGCTCTGTTCGCCGGGTCCGTGGGCGCCGTACTGTTCGGCCGAATCCTCCATGAATGGGTGGCCTTCGCCTGCACGTTGCTGCTGTGGTCCTTTTGCAACCATGTGCTTCTCACAGTCGCCGTCGGAGGCAGCATCGGCAAGCTGATCGGCGGCCTCCGCCTCATCCGTACGGCCGACCTTCGTAAGCCGACGTTCAGGCAGGCCGTCCATCGTTGGCTGTGGGGCTTCTTCTACATCCTGATCTCTCCTTTCCTGATGCTGACCGGCACCGATGTGGATCATCTGGATATTGCCGGACTTCGAATCGTGAGAAGGGCCGATCTTCGCCGGATAAGGTCTGATCGTTCGTGAGTACAAACCTCGACATATCGCTTGAGGAATTCCGCGCGCGGATAAGCGAGGCGCTGGCAGAGGGCGGGACACAGTCGCTGGTCCGGCTGACCGATGAGGAGCTGGCGGTCCTCGACCCGGAGGAGACCCTCGTACCCAAGCCCCATCTGGAGGCGATGACCCCCGAGCAGCGGGAATGGAGCCTGGCCACGGCACTGCGCTCCCTGGTCGCGCGTGAGGCCGTGGAAATCCACAACACCGAGGAACTGAACAAGGCGTTGCACGGGGGTCCAGAGGTCCGCATCGACATGCACGTGCGCATGGACATCGACCTCGCGCTGACCCTTCGGCGGACGGCCGACCGCATGCTGGCCATCAAGCAGCACACCGCCGCGGGCACGGCCTACGCCTGCGTGCACGTCCACGACACGGACCTCATGCTCGTGGAGCGAATCACCGCCGGCGGCATGCACCTGTTCACGCTGGCGAACGACGCGGACGACGTGGTCAACCTCGTCCAACCCCTGCTGGATCCCTTGGGCGTGGCGGACCGGGACGGTGACATCCACCGGCTGGACCCCTCGGCGCTGGAGCCGGGGAAGGTGGGACCGCTCACCCGCGTGATCGACAATTCCCGCGTCGTCGGCGAACTCGTGCTGCTCAGCGATCCACCGGGCCAGATGATGACGACGTACGCCACCGACCGCGCCGTCTGGGCGGTGTTCGTGGAACAGCCCCACGCGCCGGACGGGATAACCGCCCGGCCGGTGAGCGCCGCCACGTTGTCCCGGCAGATCGTCAAGATGCTGACGGCCGGCACCACGGAGGTACGCGATGGCTGACCGGTTGAGCGAATGCCAGGCGGACATGCGCATTCTCACCGACGCCGCCGACGACATCGAGCGCACGCTGCGGGCGGTGGACGCGACCTGCAGCCCGGATACCTGGTCCGGGCCCGCCGGAGACCGCTTCCGCGAGGAGTGGGCCAAGCACCGGTCCGCCATCATGGCCGCCCTCGACGATGCCAGAGATCAGGTTCAGGCCATCACCGCGAGGGTGAAACGCGAGGAGGAACAGGCTCGCGCGGCGGCCACGACCTGACCGTGCGGATGCGGAGGGCGTCCTCGCTGGGCCGAGGGAGCGAAAGGAGGGGAACCGAACAGCGCGAAGGCCGCGTCGATTCCGGTGAGCGACCCGGCCGTCGAGGCACAGCGGCATGCGATGGCACCTGATGAGGTTCCTCCGCCGGCCGGCAGTAACCGGCGCATCATCCCCATCTGGACGGATGGTCCGCTCGCCCTGTTCGCCGGGTCCGTGGGCGCCGTACTGCTCGGCCGGACCCTCCACGAATGGGTGGCCTTCGCCTGCACGTTGCTGCTGTGGTCCTTTTGCAACCATGTGCTTCTCACAGTCGCCGTCGGCGGCAGCATCGGCAAGCTGATCGGCGGCCTTCGCCTCATCCGTACGGCCGACCTTCGTAAGCCGACGTTCAGGCAGGCCGTCCGTCGTTGGTTGTGGGGCTTCTTCCACATCCTGATCTCTCCCTTCCTGATGCTGACCGGCACCGACCTGGATCATCTGGACATGGCAGGACTGCGAATCGTCAGAAGAGCCGATCTCCGCCGCAGGGACTGATCGTTCGCGGACACGACCGGGTGTTGAGCAAGTCGTGGGCGGGGACGACAGGGTGCCGGTGGGACACGGTGCGCTTCGCCGTATAGCGGTTCGCCGTGTCCTGCCGAGGGTCGGCACCACAATCGGTCGGGGGATCGGACGGGCGTGGTGCTCCGGGACGGCGAGCTTGCCAATGGTCACATGATCCGCGCAAATCTGCGCATCGTGGTCTCGGTGGCCTGAAAATGATCACATCCGGGCATGCCGCCTCGATGCCCTGTCGACCGATGCCGAGGCACGTATGGACTAGGAGGAACGATGCCGCCGTCGATCGACGGTCGCCCGCTTCGCGAGTACCTCGACGAGGTCGTTCGCTGGCTCGATCGGTACGATCTCCCGCCGACCGTCCACAGGCTCTACTTCGGCGAGCCGTACCTATGGGTCCTGATCGGCTTTGACAAGGACACGGAGAGACTGCGGAACAGGGGGCTGCAGCACAGCGACACGATTCGTTGGTCGCCTTACCGTGGGTGGATCTGCTCCCGGACAGGACCTCTGCCGGTGCCGTACCTCGGTACTCCTGAGGACGTCGCGTTGGCCATCAAGGAGTGCGTCCTCGGCCTGCCGCCGACGACCTCGACCGAGGCGGAGGAATGGGAGAAGGCCGACACGGTGCGCGACGGCTTCTAGTGGTTCGCCGGTGTCCTGCCGGACGCGGCATGAGGTGGAGCGGTTCCTTGCCACGTCGATCGACGGCGCCCGGCCGAAGGCGGCCGACGTGCGGACGGCCGAGGGCCCGCTCCGCGCCCGGCCAGGGTGTCGGCCGGGCGCGGGGGATGGTCAGGTCTCCTCGGGCACCATCGTGATCGCGCCCGCGGGGCATTCGGCGGCGCAGAGGCCGCAGCCCTTGCAGTAGTCGTAGTCGATCATGAAGCGCCGGCCGGGGCCGAGCTTGATGACGGCGTTGTCGGGGCAGACGCCGTAGCAGTTGTCGCACTCGAAGCAGTTGCCGCAGGACAGGCAGCGGCGGGCCTCGAAGAGGGCGGTGGACTCGTCGAGGCCGCCTTCGACCTCGTCGAAGGTGGTGATGCGGCGGGCCACCTCGAGGCGGGGGCGGAGCTGGGCCGGGGCGTCGCTGTAGTACCAGGTGTTGAGACGGTCGTAGGTGGCCGGGGGTGGGGGCGGTGGCGGGGTGTACTGGGTGCCGCGGAGCCAGGCGTCGATGTGGCGGGCGGCCAGCTTGCCGTGGCCGATGGCGACGGTGACGGTGCGGTCGGAGGGGACCATGTCGCCGCCGGCGAAGACGCCGGGGTAGCCGGTCATCATGTTCGGGCCGACCTTGACCACGCCCTTCTCGATCTCGACGCCGGGCAGGCCTTCGAGGAGGGCCAGGTCAGGCTCTTGGCCGAGGGCGAGGACCACGGTGTCGGCGTCGAGCTCCTCGAACTCGCCGGTGGGCTGCGGGAAGCCGGTCTCGTCGAGCCGCATGCGCTCGATCAGCACCTTGCCGCCGTCGGCTCGGGCGATCGTGGACAGCCACTTCATGCGTACGCCCTCGGCTTCCGCGTCGGCGACCTCGGACTCGTGCGCCGGCATGCGGTCCTTGGTACGCCGGTAGACGACGACGGCGTCGGTGGCGCCGAGGCGGCGGGCGGTGCGGGCGGCGTCCATGGCCGTGTTGCCGCCGCCGTACACCACGACCCGGCGGCCGATCTGGGGCGGCTCGGCCTCGGCGGTGTCCCGCAGCATCTTGATCGCGTCGAGGATGCGGGCCGAGTCACCGGCCGGGATGTACGCCCGGCGGGCCACGTGGGCGCCGACGGCGAGGAATGCCGCGTCGTACCGCTCCATCTCGGCGCGCAGGTCGGTGACGGTACGGCCGCCCTCGAAGCGCACGCCCATGTCGAGGATGCGCTGGATCTCGGCGGCGAGCACGTCGCGGGGCAGCCGGTAGCGCGGGATGCCGTACCGCATCATGCCGCCGGGCTCCTCGGCCGAGTCGACCACGGTCACCTCGTGGCCGAGCCGTACCAGGTGGTAGGCGGCGGAGAGCCCGGCCGGGCCCGCGCCGACCACGAGCACCCGCTTGCCGGACGGCTCGGCCTCGACCGGCACGGTCCAGCCGCGGCGCAGCGCCTCGTCGCCGAGGAAGCGCTCGACCGCGTTGATGCCGACCGCCTCGTCCAGCCTGCCGCGGTTGCACGCGGTCTGGCAGGGGTGGTAGCAGACCCGGCCCATCACCGCGGGGAACGGGTTGTCCTCCATGAGGATGCGCCAGGCCCTCTCGTAGTCGCCGCTCTCCGCGTGGTAGAGCCAGCCCTGCACGTTCTCCCCGGCGGGGCAGTTCTGGTTGCAGGGCGGGAAGCGGTCGAGGTAGACGGGCCGCTCGGTCCGCCACGCCCCGGTCTTGTTGGCGAGGCTCGACCCGACCTCGAGGGTGATCGCGAACGGCCTGTCCATGTCAGCCCTCCTCGTCCAGCAGGCCGAAGCGGCGGATGTTGCGGTCGGCCAGCGCCTGCAATGCGGCGATGACGTCGGTACGCGGCGGGTCGCCGAACAGGTGCGCGTACCGGCCCTGGGCGCGCAGGTACTCCTCGACCGGCACCTTGCGGCGGATCTTCGACACCGCGGTGATCTCGCCGTGCTCGGCCTCGAAGACGGGGAACAGGCCGGACTCCTTGGCGAGCCGCGCCACGCGGATGGTGTCGCTGGAGGCGGTGGCCCAGCCGAGCGGGCAGGGCACGAGCACGTGCAGGTAGCGGGCGCCGCGGAACTCCATCGCCCGGTGCACCTTGTACTCCAGGTCGCGCAGGTCGGCCACGGTCGCGGTGGCGACGTACGGGATCTCGTGGGCCATCGCGATCAGCGCCGCGTTCTTGCCCTGGCCGAACGGGTTGCCCGGCTCCGGCCCGACCGCCTGGGTGGTGGCGGTGCGCGCGGCCGGCGGGGTGGCGCCGGACCGCTGCACCCCGGTGTTCATGTACGCCTGGTTGTCGTAGCAGATGTAGAGCACGTCGTCGTTGCGCTCGAACATGCCGGACAGGCAGGCGAACCCGATGTCGACGGTGCCGCCGTCGCCGCCCTGCCCGACCACCCGCACGTCCGTGCGGCCCTTCACCTTCAGCGCCGCGGCGACCCCGGTGGCGACCGCCGGGGCGTTGCCGAACAGCGAGTGCAGCCACGCCACCCGCCAGGAGGTCTCCGGGTACGGCGTGGAGAACACCTCCAGGCAGCCGGTGGAGTTCACCACCACGATCCGCCCGCCGGTGGCGCGGTGCGCCGCGTCCACCGCGTACCGGGCGCCGAGCGCCTCGCCGCAGCCCTGGCAGGCCCGGTGCCCCGAGGTGAGCGTGTTGGGGCGGCCCGGGTCGGCCTGCACGGTGCGCCGCTCGGGGTCGAGCAGCCGGTTGCCGACCACCAGGCTGCCGGTCTGGTAGAACTTGATCTCCTGTACGGGCATTCGGTCACACCCTTTCGGCGGCGCGTTCCCGCCGCGCCTCCCGCTCGATCAGGTCGTGCCGCAGGTCGAGGAAGGTGAGCGGGTCCAGCCGGTCGGTCACGGCGCGGTCGAGCATGCCGTGCAGCGACGCCGTGGTGACCGGCCGCCCGCCGAGCCCGGCGATCACGGTCCGCAGGTACGGCACGGCCCCGCCCGGCTCCGGCGCCGCGTCGGCGAGGGCCGCGCGCACGTGGTCGGTGACCACGCCGCCGACCCCGACCGCGAGGGTGCGCTCGAGCACCACCACGCGCCGGGCGCCGCGCAGTGCCCGCCGTACCGCGGCGAACGGGAACGGCCGGAACGTGGTGATCGCCAGCACGCCGACGCGCTCGCCGTGCGCGCGCCGCTCGTCGACCACGTCCTTGAGCGTGCCGAGCACCGACCCCATCGCGACGATCACGGTCTCCGCGTCGTCGAGCCGGTACGGCCGGACCAGCCCGCCGGAGTCGCGCCCGAACGCGGCGGCGAACTCGGCCGCCACCTTCGGGACGACCTCCAGCGCGCGCAGGTGCCGCAGGTGCGCGAGGTAGCGCACCTCGGTGAACGCCTCCGGGCCGACCATCGCGCCGATCGACACCGGGTCGTCCGGGTCGAGCACCTGGCTCGGCGTGTGCGGCGGCAGGAAGGCGTCCACCTGCCGCTGGCTGGGCAGGTCGACCCGCTCGTAGGCGTGGGTGAGCACGAACCCGTCCATGCACACCATCACCGGCAGCGACAGCTCCTCGGCGATGCGGAACGCCTGGATGTGCAGGTCGGCCGCCTCCTGGTTGTCCTCGGCGTACAGCTGCAGCCAGCCGGAGTCGCGCTGCGACATCGCGTCGCTGTGGTCGTTCCAGATGTTGATCGGCGCGCCGAGCGCCCGGTTCGCCACGGTCATCACGATCGGCAGCCCGAGGCCGCCCGCGTTGTAGACGGCCTCGGTCATGTACAGCAGGCCCTGGCTGGAGGTGGCGGTGTACGCGCGGGCCCCGGCCGCGGACGCGCCGATCGCGACCGACATCGCGGCGAACTCCGACTCCACGTTCACGTACTCGCACGGGGCGAGCGCGCCGGACTTCACCAGGCGGCTCAGCCCCTCGACGATGTGGGTCTGCGGGGAGATGGGATAGGCGCAGACCACCTCGGGCCGGCACAGCGCCACGGCCTCGGCGACCGCCTGCGAGCCCTCCGTCTGCTTAAGCATCGATCGCCTCCTTCGTCGTGGCGCTGACGTACGCGTACGCCCGCTCGGCCGCGGCGACGTTGCCCTCGGCGACCCGCCCGGCGAACCGCTGCCGGATCGCCGCGCACACCGACTCGAGCGAGACCACCCCGGTGAGCGCGGCGAAGCCGCCGAGCAGCACGGCGTTCGGCACCGGGCGGCCCAGGTGCTCGCGCGCCAGCGCGGTGGCGGGCACGGTGCGCACCCGCTCCGGCCGCAGCGCGGCGACCGCCTCGGCGGCGCCGAGGTCACGCAGCTCGCGCGTGGTGTTGACGAGCACGTACGCGTCCGGGCCGAGCCCGTCGAACACGTTGACCGCGCGCAGCAGCGTGGCGTCCTGGACGATCAGCGCGTCGGGCCGGGCGACCGGCTCGCGCACCCGGATCGGCCGGTCGTCGATCCGGCAGAACGCGACGACGGGGGCGCCGGTGCGCTCGGAGCCGAACGTGGGAAACGCCTGGGCGTGCCGGCCCTCGAGGAACGCGGCGATGGACAGCAGCTCGGCCGCGGTGACGACGCCTTGGCCGCCCCGACCGTGGATTCGCACCTGGAACACGGTTGTCTCCCCCTGCACGTCGTCCTGACTTCCGGTTTATCCGCGGGGCAGCAGGGCCAGTAGGGGGCGAACGTCACACGCGCTTGGGGCTTCAAGACCTGACATATGGACCTTTGGCCCTCTGCGGGGTAGGGATCGAAAGCGAAGCTTTTTTTAACGGGACTTGGTTCCGACCGACGCAAGCGAATGCCAGTCGCCAGCGATGGCCTACCGAGAGGGGCACCATGGTCGCGCTCAGGGTCGGGGTCGGCAGAGAGACGGCGGCGGGTGAGCGGCGGGTCGCGCTCGTTCCCGACGCCGTCGGCCGCCTGCGGGAAATGGGCCTGGACGTACTGATCGAGTCAGGCGCCGGCACAGCGGCCTGGCATCCCGACAGCGCGTACGGCGAGGCCGGGGCGGAGGTGGTGTCCACGGCCGAGCTGTACGAGCGCGCGGACATCATCGTCACTGTGCGCCGGCCCGACACGGCCGCGCTGCGTGCGGGCCAGACCGTGATCGGCATGCTGCGTCCCTTCGGCGATCCGGACTACGTCCGCGAGCTCGCCGCCAGGAACGTCACCGCGATCGCCTTCGAAGGACTGCCGCGCACGATCAGCGCCGCCCAGACCATGGACGCGATGACCTCCCAGGACAACATCGCCGGGTACAAGGCGGCGGTGCTCGCCGCCGCCACGTACGGCCGGTTCTTCCCGCTGCTCGTCACCGCCGCGGGCACCGCCCGCCCGGCCCAGGTGCTCGTGCTCGGCGCGGGCGTGGCCGGGCTGCAGGCGATCGGTACGGCCCGCCGGCTCGGCGCCGTGGTCACCGGATACGACATCCGCCCCGAGGCCGAGGGCGACATCACCTCGCTTGGCGCCCAGTTCCTGCGGCTCGGCTCGGGCCCGCAGGGCTCCGGCACCGGCGGGTACGCCCGCGCGCTCACCCCCGAGGAGCAGCGGGCTCAGCAGGAGGAGCTCGCCCGGCACATCGCCCGCCACGACGTGGTGATCACCACCGCGCGGGTGCCCGGGCGCCGTCCGCCGCTGCTCGTCACCGAGGCCGCGCTCAAGGGCATGCGGGCCGGGTCGGTCGTCGTCGACCTGGCCGCGAGCGACCTGGGCGGCAACGTCGAGGGCTCCCGCCCCGGCGAGACGATCGTCACCGACGACGGCGTCACGGTGATCGGCGCCGCCGACCTCGCCGCCACCATGCCGTCGGCGGCGTCGACGGCGTACTCCAGCAACGTCCGCGCACTCCTCGGCCACCTGATCCGGGACGGCGCTCTCGCGATCGACCTGAACGACCCGATCCAGGCCGGGGTCGTGATAACCCACGCGGGCGAGGTCGTCCACCCCGCGTTCGGAGGTGACTCGTGAGTTCCGAGTTCGTCACCGACCTCACCATCTTCGTGCTCAGCCTGCTGGTCGGCTTCGAGGTGATCAGCAAGGTGCCCACCACCTTGCACACCCCGCTTATGTCGGCCGCCAACTCCATCCACGGGATCGTGCTCGCGGGCACGATCCTCATCGCGGCCACCGCCTCCGACCTCGTCGGGTACGTGATCGCGTTCGTCGCCTGCGTGTTCGCCGCGATGAACGTGGTCGGCGGCTACGTGGTCACCGACCGCATGCTCGAGATGTTCAAACCGCCGGCGGCCCGTAAGGTTCGGCAGGCCGCCGCGAACGGCTCGGCCGAGGTGACCCGATGAGCACGTTCGACACCGTCATCCGGCTCGTCTACCTCGCCGCGGCCACGCTCTTCGTCGTCGGCCTCCACCTGATGAACTCACCGGTCACCGCGCGGCGCGGCAACCTGCTGTCCGCGACCGGCATGACCGCGGCGATCCTCGCCACCATCGTCGTGCTGATCGAGTCCGGCGCGGCGAGCCTCACCGCCTGGCTCGTGGTGGCCGCGGGCACCGCGGTGGGCGCGGCCGTCGGTTTCGTCATGGCCCGCCGGGTCCGGATGACCGCGATGCCGGAGCTGGTCAGCCTGTTCAACGCGGCCGGCGGCGGCGCGGCGGCGCTGGTCGCGATCCACGACTTCCTCCACTTCACCGAGTCGCCCGGCGCGCACATCCTGATCCCGCTCGCGCTCGACGTGCTCATCGGCGCGGTCACGTTCTCCGGCTCGCTGATCGCCTCCGGCAAGCTGCACGGCGTGGTGCCGGGGCAGCCGATCGTGTTCCCCGGCGCCCGCGTGATCACCCTGGTGCTCGCCGCGGTGATGCTGGTGACCACGGTGATGATCGCCGCCGGTGTGGGTGGGCTGGCCGCGGTGGTGATCCTGAGCCTCGCCGCCCTGGCGTTCGGCGTGACCATGGTGCTCCCGATCGGCGGCGCCGACATGCCCGTGGTGATCTCGCTGCTCAACGCGTTCACCGGCACCGCGGTGGCGATGGCCGGTTTCGTCATCGGCAACGACGTGCTCATCACCGCCGGCGCGCTGGTCGGCGCCTCGGGCGCGATCCTCACCAAGCTGATGGCCGACGCGATGAACCGGTCGATCGGCAACATCATGCTCGGCGGCTTCGGCACCGGCGACTCGCCCGGCACCGCGGCCGCGACCGGCGGCGGCCAGGTGCGCACGGTCTCCGCCGACGACGCCGCGATCCAGCTCGCGTACGCGAGCAAGGTGGTGATCGTCCCCGGGTACGGCCTCGCCGCCGCCCAGGCCCAGCACCAGGTGCACGAGCTGGCGAGCCTGCTCGAGGCCCGCGGGGTGGAGGTCAAGTACGCGATCCACCCGGTCGCCGGCCGCATGCCCGGCCACATGAACGTGCTGCTCGCCGAGGCGAACGTGCCGTACTCGCAGCTCAAGGAGATGGACGAGATCAATCCCGAGTTCCCGCAGGTGGACGTCGCGTTGGTGATCGGCGCGAACGACGTCACCAACCCGGCCGCCCGCCGCCCGGGCACCGCCATCTCCGGCATGCCCATCCTCGACGTCGACAAGGCCAAGAGCGTCATCGTGGTCAAGCGCTCCATGGGCCACGGCTACGCCGGCATCGACAACGAGCTCTACACCGACCCCAAGACCGGCATGTACTTCGCCGACGCCAAGAAGGCCCTCGCCGAGATGACCGCCGCGGTCAAGATGCTGGTCGGCTAGCCACCGCGGCGACGGAACATCCCAAAAGACCGCGTACGAACACCACGGAAACCTGTGGGCGGCGCGGCCCCTCGCCGGTCGCGCCGCCCACAGGCACGCCACCGGAAAGATCATCCGGTCATCTGAGAGCGTAGGCGAACCACACGACCTTCCCTGCGCCGGGGTACGGCGAACGCCCCAGCCGGTGGCGAGCAGGGCGACGAGCGGGAGCCCCCGCCCGTTCTCCGCGAGATCGTCGCAGAGCGGGTCGGGCCTGCGGGCGAGCCCGGCGGTGATCCGGCCGATCCCGTCGGCGCTCTCGTCGCCCACCGCGCAGGTCAGCACGCCCGTCACCGGGTTGAGGGACAGGCAGACGGATATCCGCCCGTCGCCGTGGGCGAGCGCGTTGGTCACCAGCTCGCTGAGCATCAGCGTGACGTCGTCCACGGCCTCGTCCGCACCCCACGCGGTGAGGACGGCCCGCGCGCGGTCCCGCACCTCCCGGACGAACTTCGGCTCCCTGACCACCTCCCAGCGCTGGGTGACCACCTCGCTCATGCGGCCACGTGGGGGACGGCCAGGCGTGCCGGTACGGCGGGCACGGCCGGAGGCGGGGGAACGCGGGCGCCGGGTACGGGGGTAGACGGATCATTCGGGCCGATGTATGAACTCGCCCGCCTGCTTTGCGGCATGGAGGACTCCATTTCTCGAATTCCGGATGGCCACGGGGAAAGCGGCCGGTAACATCCGGTCACGGAACGTAAAGCCCTGGGTTTGCCGTGCGGCAGTGGATAGGCGCGGAGAGCTGGGGGAATGGCGATCTCCCGCTCCCGCCTGCTCGGACGAAATGGGGCAAAGGATGATCGAAAAGCAGCGGCCGGCGTGGGCGGTGAGGCTCCAAGCCGAGCGGGAGAACCGGGAGTGGAGCAGGAAGGAGATGGCCCGGAGGCTACTCCAGGCCGCAGGCTACACACACGGGTCGCTCGACAGCCTCGTCCGCCAGATTCGCGATTGGGAAAAGGGCAGACATTTTCCGCGTGACTGGATTCGCGCCTATTCGATAGCGTTCGATATCGACATAAAGCGCCTAATCTCCGAAGAGAGCCCGGAGAAGGGGCTCGGGGAGGGTGACGATATGGAACGGCGCAGGCTACTTCAGGCGCTTGCCACAATCGGGGTTCCCGCCCTCGCCCCGCCGCTCGACGCGGTCCAGAGCATCCGGGAGGGCGTCGACCGCGCGCTCGGCAGGGACGAGGGCACCCACCTCGACGAGTGGGAGGAGAGAATCGCCGAGTACGGCTATCGTTACCTGGCCCTACCCCCGGAGCGGCTGATCTCCGAACTCTCGGCCGACGTGTACACGGTGCAGCAGACCATGGCGCGCATCGGCACCAGCGACCGCAACTTCCCCGCATGGTGTGGAGTCATGTCGATGCTGTCCCTGCTCACCGCGAAGGTCCTGTCCAACCTCGGCCATCCGGGAGAGGCACGCCATTGGTGGGCCACCGCTCGCACAGCGGCCGATCGGTCGGGCGACGCCAAACGCGGTCTGTGCGTCGCCGGAGAAGAGCTCATCCGCGCACTCTACGAGGAACGGCCGACGAAGGCAGTGCTTGCCAAGATCGACAGGATTCGTGCGCAGTACCCGGCCGTCCCCTGCGCGGGTCTCGCGAGCCTCCATTCCGCCCGTGCGCAGGCCTTGGTGCGCGAAGGCCGCGTGGACGAGGCGCTTGCCGCCCTCCGCGACGTACGTGCGGTGTTCGAGCGGCTGCCCGACTCGGTGACCAAAGAGGTGGGGTCCACCCACAACTGGGGCGAAGACCGGGTGTTCTACACGGAGGCTTGGGTCCACGCCTATGCAGGCCGAAGCCAGGCCGCCGACGAGGCCGTCCGGGGCGCGCTGGACATCCTTCGAACGACTAACCCCCGATCGCGTACCCAACTGGCCTTGATACAAGGCATCGGGCACGTGCGTGAGGGCGATGTGACCGAAGGCATCCGGCATGCCCGGGCCGTCTACGAGAACCACCCACCCGAGCAGCGCACCGCCATGATCAACCACTTGGCTCACCAGGTCCTCGCGGCCGTTCCCGCACAGCGGCGCGCCGAGCCCGCTGTCAAGGAGTTCCGGGATCTCCTCGTCTCCGTGCGAGTGTGATCGTGCAGGCCGCCGCCCGGATAACGCGTCGGCGGGCGACAAGGAGAGATCTCCCGGAGCATAGTGTCTCCTCGTGTGCCCCGGATGACCTCCGCCCGACCCGTCGATCCACCCGGGCGCGTATGGGCATGCATCGAAGCCGACGCGTCAATGGTCATCGCCCACTGTGGAGATAGCCGCGCCCGTCAGATCCCTTGCCGGCCGGGTGGGACAACGCGGCCGGCGGAGGTACGGCCGGGCGTGAGTGGGGAGAGGCGGAGGTGAAGCTGATCGCAGCGTCCCGGTGACGGGCACCGGACCGGTACGGAGGGCGTCGGCAGAGAAACCGGCCGGCCCACGCCGTCCCTCGCATTCCCGGGGTTAGCTTCCGTCCCGCTTCGATCGATGTGAGCACCCGGGAAAGCCCCGAGGCCGGCTGTCCGATGTACCGGGATGGCGAGGGCGCTCCCCGTCATGCCATGCGGTATTTGAGCCAGGCCCGGCCAGCTGCGGCCGCCCGTGCCCGCGATGCGCGGATCGGCTGCGGGCCGTACCGGGCGACGAACTCGCGGAACAGCGACCACACGGCTGCCAGACCGTTCACTGCGGCAGGCGGCGCGGCCTTCCACGCCGGTATCCCTTCGACGAGCCGCTCGGCCTGCTCAGGACTGTGCCCGGCGAGAATCAGCCGCGGGATGAGCAGCGCAACCTCGACCCAGGCCGCCCCCACAGCGGCCAGCCCCCAGTCGACCAGGTACAGCCGGTCGGCCCCGGCGATGAGGTTGCCCTCATGGATGTCGGTGTGGAGCAGGACATCCCCGCCGAGGCCGTCCTCGTCGAGCTGTGCCCGCGCCGCTGCCAACATGGCGTAGCCGTCGAGGTCGTCCGGCCGGGCGGCGAGCAGCCGGTCGGCCCGCGAGATGAGGAAACGCACGTTGTCGGCCACACTCGGGAGTCCCTCGGCCGGGTTCGGGGCCAGGGCTTCGCCGAGCAGCCGTACCAGATCCACCACTGCGGCGGCGTCCGGTGCCTCCGGGCCGATGTCAACCTGGCGTGCCGGTTCTATGTGATCGAAGACGAGGGTGATCCAGCCTGCATGGTGCCCTCCCCACCGCAGCTGCGGAGAGGGCACCACATCGGGCAATGCCGGGCTGACGCGCGCTTCGCGCCGGTAGAGCGGTGCCGACGCTGCGTCATCGGGCAGGGCCTTGACGAACAGCAGCCCGCGTGGAGTGTCGAGCCGTACCGAGGTGCCTGCGGTTAGGCCGGTCGGCATCGGGGTCACGTCGGTGATCGGCCCGAACCGATGTGTGATCGCGTTGCGGACCTCATCCGGCAGACGCGCCCAGGCGTTCACGCAGGCACTGTACGCGGAGCCTGTGGCATGCATGTCACTATGCCGTGTTCCCTAAAGCCGAGCGCAGGAGTGCGGTGGCGCGTCCAAGAACGGTCACCGCCAAGACGCGCCCTCCGTACGCCCGTCGGCACCCGGCGAACTGTGGGGCTGTCACCCGCTGGCCGCGGGTGGCCACCACAGCCAAAAGCCTGCGGCCTGCTCACAGGCCTGCATCTTCGTCGTCAGCCCGTTCCCCGCGAACGGCAAAAGTGCATGATCGGCCGGCTCGCCGCCCGCCCTCGCGGGCGGTTCTTTCTGCAGGTGGCCGCACCGCTACGAACCGGCCGCGTGCTGATGAGTGCGCCCTTGTGGTGGAAACCACGCTCACGGAAGGCGTACTTCCTGACCACCGGCCCCTGGCCCGCCATCCCCGCGAGATGCCTCAGCGCAGGCGGCGGCGGTAGGGCGAGGGCGGGGGAGGCAGGGGGGCGAGGCGGAGGCGGACGTCGACGGCGGCGGCGCCGCGGGGGGTGACGAGGACGGGGTTGAGGTCGAGTTCGGCGGCCTCGGGGATTTCCTCGAGGAAGCGGGCGACGCGGACGATCTGTTCCTCGAGGGCCTCGATGTTGACCTTGGGGCGGCCGCGGTAGCCGGTCAGCAGGGGGAAGCAGCGGAGCTCGCGGAGCATCTCGGCGGCGTCCCGGTGGGTGATCGGGGGGACGCGGAAGGCGCGGTCGGTGAGGAGTTCGGCGGTGAGGCCGCCCATGCCGACCATGACCAGGGGGCCGAACGCCGGGTGCTCGACGCCGCCGATGATGATCTCGACGCCGTCGGTGACCATGGGCTGGACGAGCGCGCCGGTCATCGCGGGGCCGAGGCGTTCGGCCATCTCGCGGTACGCCTGGGCGACGTCGGCCGGGGTGGCGAGGTTGAGGGCGACGCCGCCGACGTCGCTCTTGTGGACCAGGTCGGGGCCGGTGGCCTTGAGCGCGGCGGGCAGGCCGGTCAGCGCGGCGGCCTCGGCGGCGGTCTCCGGGCCGTCGACGTCGATCGACTCGGCGACGTGCACGCCGTAGCAGGCGAGCAGGCGGGCGGCGGTGCGGTGGTCGAGCCAGCGGCCCTCGGGGTGCTCGGCGAGTTCGCGGCGGACGATCGCGGCGGCGGTGCGGTCGCGGCTGAACGGGCGGGCCTCGGCGGCGAGCTCGGCCGGGCGTTCGCGGCGCCGTACGTAGTCGACGACCCGGCTGAGCGCGTAGACGGCCTGCTCGGGGAAGGCGTAGCTGGGGGTGCCGCCGGGCAGTATGCCGTCGTGGCCGAGCACGCAGGCGAGCACCGGCTTGGCCGCGTCCTTGGCCACCTCGGCGATCGCCTCGCAGGTGCGTTCCCGGCCGGAGCCGAACGGCGGGGTGTAGACGACGAGCACGGCGTCGACCACCGGGTCGGCGAGCACGGTGCGGACCGCGTCGGCGAGCCGTTCGGCGGGGGCGTCCGCGGCGAGGGCGACCGGGTTGGTGACCTCGGCGGTGGGGGAGGTCTCGCGGCGCAGCACCAGCCTGGTCTCCGGTGACAGCTCGGGTACGGCGAGGCCGCGCTGGACGCAGGCGTCGGCGGTGAGCGCCTCGGGGCCGCCGGAGTTGCCGACGATCGCCACCCGGGGGCCGGCGGGCAGCGGCGCGCCGAGCAGCAGCCGGGCGGTGTCGAGCAGCCGCTGCACGGTGTCCACCTGGATCACCCCGGCCGCGGCGAGCAGCGCGTCCACGGCCTTGTCGGGGGTGGCCGCGGCGGCGGTGTGCGATTGCACGGCGGCCCGGTCGCCGGAGACGGTGCGGCCGCTCTTCAGCACGATCACCGGCTTGCGGGCGGCGAGCCGGCGGGCGATGCGGCCGAACCGGCGCGGGTTGCCGAACGACTCCAGGTACAGCGCGACGACGTCGGTCTCCGGGTCGTCCTCCCAGTACTCGAGCAGGTCGTTGCCGCTCACGTCGGCCTTGTCGCCGGTGGACACGAACGAGGAGACGCCGATGCCGAGCGCGGCGGCCCGCTCCAGCAGCGCCACCGCGACCGTCCCGGACTGCGACATCAGCCCGAGCCGGCCGCGCGGCGGGGTCGCGGGCAGCACGCTCGCGTTGAGCCGCCCCGCGCTGCCGACCACGCCCAGGCTGTTCGGGCCGACCAAGCGCATGCCGCCGTCCCGGCAGATGCGCAGCAGCTCGGCCTGCCGCCCGGATTTGCCCGCCTCGGACAGGCCGCCGGTCACCACGACGAGGCTGCGTACCCCGGCCTCGGCGCACTGCCGGGCCACCCGGGTCACCGCCCGCGCCGGAACCGCCACCACCGCGAGGTCGACCGGGCCCGGCACGTCCCCGATCTTGGCGTGGACCGGCAGGCCGCACAGCTCCTTGGCCCGCGGGTTGATCGGATAGACCGGGCCGGGGAAGCCGCCGTCGACGAGGTTGCGCAGCACCCGGTGGCCCACGCTGCCCGGGTCCCGCCCGGCGCCGATCACCGCGACCGACTCGGGCCCCAGCAGCCGGGTGAGCGACGCGACCGCGGCCTGGTGCTCGCGCGCCTCGATCCCGGAGAGCAGCGCCGGGGAGGGCTCGAGGGGGATCTCCACCCGGAACAGGCCGTCCTCGAACCGGCGGTGCACCGTCAGCCCGAGGTCCTCGAACACCTGGATCATCTGCCGGTTCTCCGGCAGCACGTCCGCCACGATCGCGCGCACCCCCGCCTCGGCGGCGTTGAGCGCGAGGTGCTCGATCATCAGCGTGCCGAGCCCGTTGCCGTGCACCGGGTCGTGGATGAGGATGCCCACGTCGGCGTCGTCCCCCTCCGGGACGTACTCGGCCACCGCGACCAGCCGCCCGCGGATGAACGCCACGAGCGCCTGGCCCCGGTACTCGGGGGAGGTCACCCGGTCGGCGTACGCGTGGGCGGTGGCCCGGCCGCCGGTGAAGAACCGCAGGAACGCCGAGCGCTCCGAGGTCGCGTCGACCAGCTCGTGCAGCGCCGCGCGGTCCTCGGGGCGCAACGGCCGCAGGTGCGCGATGTCACCGTCGCGTAGCAGTACGTCGCATTCGTCCGGCACCGTCCTCGTCATGGCCCCATCGTGATCCGTTCCGTTCGGCTCACCCAGGGTCCTTGTGCCCAGGCCGGTCGGGACCCTCGGCACTACCGGGGCGGTACGGCCCGGCCGACGATGGCCGTGAGGCAAGGTTGGGAGGATCGATGGCCGTACGCATAGGCATCAACGGGTTCGGCCGGATAGGCCGGGCCGTGTTCCGCCGCGCCGCGTCGGCCGGCGTGGAGGTCGTCGCGATCAACGACGTGACCGACGCCGCGACGCTGGCGCACCTGCTCAAGCACGACTCGACGTACGGGACGTACGACGCCGAGGTGACCGCGGGCGAGGACTACATCGAGGTGGACGGCCGCCGCGTCCCGGTGACCGCGCACCGCGACCCCGCCGACATCGACTGGGCCGCGCACGGCGCGGACGTCGTGGTCGAGGCGAGCGGCAAGTTCCGCACCCGCGACGCCGCCGCGCTGCACCTCAAGGGCGGCGCCCGCAAGGTCATCATCTCCGCCCCGGGCAAGGGCGTGGACGCCACGATCGTGCCCGGCGTGAACGACGCCGCCTACGACCCGGCCGCGCACGAGGTGATCTCGCTGGCCTCCTGCACCACCAACTGCGTGGCACCGATGATCAAGGTGCTGCACGAGAACTTCGGCGTGGTCAAGGGCTACATGACCACGGTGCACGCCTACACCGGCGACCAGCGGCTGCTCGACGCGCCGCACAAGGACCCGCGCCGCGCCCGCTCCGCCGCGGTGAACATCGTGCCGACCACCACCGGCGCCGCCCGGGCCGTGGGCCTGGTGCTGCCCGAGCTCGCGGGCAGGCTCGACGGCGTGGCGCTGCGCGTCCCGGTCGAGGACGGCTCGCTCACCGACCTCACCGCGATCCTGTCCCGCGAGGTCACCGCCGAGGAGGTCAACGACGCGTTCGCCAAGGCGGCCGAGGGCCCGCTCAAGGGCGTGCTCCGCTACAGCACCGCCCCGCTCGTGTCCCGCGACATCGTCGGCGACGCGCACTCCTGCGTGTTCGACGCGCCGCTCACCCAGGCCGACGGCACGCTCGTGAAGGTCTTCGGCTGGTACGACAACGAGTGGGGCTACGCCTGCCGGCTCACCGAGATGGCCGCCCGGGCCGGGCGCGAGCTGTAAGCGTCACCGCGCCCGCCGTGCGACAGGTGCATGAAGGAAGGTGGACCGAATGCGAGGCTTGGCCCGCTGGGTGGCGTCGCGGATCCGGCTCTACCGGCCCGACCGCAATCCGCTGCGGCGCGGGACGGACCGGATCGAGGCGCTGTTCGTCGCCGTGTTCCTCCTGATGTTCGTCGCGGGCATCGGGCTCGCCCTCCACGCCGGCCGCATGGTGTACGACGAGGGCGTACGGTCCGAGCTCGGCGGGCGCTGGGTGACCGCGCGCCTGGTGCAGGACGCGCCGGATCTCGCCCTCTCCCCGTACAACGGCGGCACCACACTGACCCGCGCCAAGGCGACGTGGACCGACGCCGAGGGCCGTCCGGTGACCGCGTCGGTCCCGGTGCGCTGGGGCGCGAAGGCGGGGACCACCACCAGGGTCTGGGTGGACGCCTCCGGCCGGGTGGCCCCGGGCCCGCCGCAGCGCATCGACACCGTGGCCCGCGCGATCGCGGTCGGGCTCACCACCGTGCTGCTCTCCGGCGCGCTCGTGGCCGGCTGCTACGCGATCGTGCGCGCCCTGCTGGACCGCCGCCGGTACGCCGACTGGGCGGCGGCGTGGATCGTCGCGGAGCGTGAGTGGCGGCGCCGCAAGCAGGTGTGAACGGTCCTCGGATCTTGTGTGGTGGTCCTCGGATCCGAGGACCGATCAACCGATCAATGCCGGGTAGGCGGGCAGCGGGGGTGGATGGCAGACTCTTCGGTATGACCGATGGCAAGGCGCGGTCCTTCCTGCCGCACATGCGCCTGGACGAGCTGCTCGCCGAGCTCCAGGTGCGGCTTGAGGCCGTGCTCGCCACGCGGGACCGCGTGCACGCGCTGCTGGAGGCCGTCGTCTCGATCGGCAGCGATCTCGATCTCGAGACGGTGCTGCGCCGCATCGTGGAGACCGCGACCACGCTCGTCGACGCCACGTACGGCGCGCTGGGCGTGATCGGCGAGGAGCACACCCTGGTGGAGTTCATCCCGGTCGGCCTGACCGAGGAGGAGGTCGCCCGCATCGACCACTGGCCGCACGGGCTCGGCCTGCTCGGCCTGCTGATCAAGGATCCTCGCCCGCTGCGGCTCAACGACATCTCCAAGCATCCCGAGGCGTACGGCTTCCCGCCCGGCCATCCGGTGATGAAGACGTTCCTCGGGGTGCCGATCCGCGTGCGCGACGAGGTGTTCGGCAACCTCTACCTCGCCGAGAAGCGCGGCGGCGCCGAGTTCGACGAGGACGACGAGGCGATCGTGGTGGCGCTCGCCACCGCCGCGGGCGTGGCGATCGAGAACGCCCGGCTGTACGAGGAGACCCGGCGGCGGGAGACGTGGCTGCGCGCGCTGTCGGAGATCTCCACGCGGCTGCTGTCCGGCACCGAGTCCGGCGAGGTGCTCACGTTCATCGGGCAGCGGGCCCGGGAGATGGTCGAGGCCGACGTGGTGGCGATCCTCAGCCCGGACGAGTCGGGCGAGTACCTCGACGTGGTGAACGCCGAGGGCCCGGCCGCCGACAGCGTGGAGCGCAGCCGGGTCGCCGTGGAGGGCTCGATCAGCGGCGCCGCCTTCACCACGGCCGAGCCGGTGATGGTCTCCACCCTCGCCGAGCGGTCGATGACCCTGCTCGGCCCGCAGATCGGCCCGGCCGCCGCGGTGCCGCTCGGCGCGGGCGGCAGCCAGCCGCGCGGCGTGCTGGCGCTCGGCCGGCGCGCGGGACGGCTGCCGTTCAGCGAGGCCGAGCTGCAGATGTTGCACTCGTTCGCCGGGCAGGCCGCGATCGCGCTCGAGCTCGCCGAGCGGCGCAAGGACGCCGAGCGGCTCGGCCTGCTCGAGGACCGGGACCGCATCGCCAAGGACCTGCACGACGTGGTCATCCAGCGGCTGTTCGCGGTCGCGATGACGCTGATGAGCACGGTCCGGCTGGTGGAGCGGCCCGAGGCGGTGCAGCGGCTGCAGACCGCGATCGACGAGCTCGACGAGACCATCCGGCAGATCCGGTCCACGATCTTCGCCCTGCAGACGCCGCGCGACCTGGAGTCGCCGAGCCTGCGCTCGCAGATCGTGGAGCTGGTGGAGGACGCGCGCAGCAGGCTCGGCTTCATGCCCGGCCTGAAGCTCGAGGGCCAGCTCGACAACCAGGTGGCGCCGAACGTGGCCGAGCACCTGCTCGCCGTACTGCGGGAGGCGCTGTCCAACGTGGTACGGCACGCCAAGGCCTCGCACGTCGACGTGACGGTGCGGGCCGTGGACGGGACGCTCACGCTGCAGGTGGACGACAACGGCATCGGCCCGTCCCCGGGCGGCCGCCGCAGCGGGCTGCGCAACCTGCAGGAACGGGCCGAGAGCCTGGGCGGCGAGTTCGAGTTCGGGCCCGGCCGGGAGCGCGGGTCGTCGCTGCGGTGGAGCGTGCCGCTCTCCCGCGAGGCCTCCTGACGGGGAGCCGCGGGGGACCGCGCGTGCCCGCCGCCGGCGGGCCGTCAGCCGCCGCTCGCGTCGGCGAGGCCGGCGAGCAGGTCGCCGATGGACTCCGCGACGCCGCCGAGGAAGCCGACGACCACGCGGATGAGGGCCTCCACGAACGCCGCGGACGCCTCGGGGTTCTTCACGATCACCACGAGCGCCAGCGGGATCAGCAGGAACGAGAGGATCGTCCGGGCGGACGGCAACCCGGCGAAGATCTTGAGCGCCACGGTTCCTCCCTTCCGCGGCCTTGGGGGGTTTCCGGCCCAATGCTCCGGCCGGTCACGCCCGGGAGTCATCGACCGAAGGTCCCGCGTTGCGGGGACGGTGTGCCCATTCCGGACGTTCGTGCCGGACCGCCCCACTGGGCGCCGAGCGCCGGATGCCCGCCGGTGCCGCGCAAGGGGCCGGGAGATGAGGGGGCGGGGATGCTGCGGGCGGTGCCTCGGCCCGGGGTCAGGTCGAGGGAACGACGGGGAAGTAGCCGGTCATCCCGACGGCCCGCAGCAGCCGGGAGACCTTGACGGGGATGCGGGTGAGCCGGACGCGGCCGCCGTACCGGCGGGCGCGGTTGTCGGCACGGACCAGGACGCCCAGCCCCGAGGCGTCCATGAACGCCACCCTGCCCAGGTCGACGACGACGTCCGGGCACGTGGGCGTGATGACGGCGGCGAGGTGCCGGTCGAGCAGCGGGGCGGTGGCGAGGTCGATCTCGCCGCCGACCGTGACCACCGGCAGGGCGGCGCCGCCGTACAGCGTGAGAACCGATGCGGCCGGGCGCGGGCCGAGGGACAGGTCGTCCAGTCGGCGGTGGCGCCGCGGCGGAACCGTGCTGAGCCGCGGCCGGCGGGTACGCGTACGGGGCATGGCGACCCGCCGACCGCGTGGCATTGAGGCGGACACCGCTCCATGGTGGGGGAGCCATCGGGGCCGGGCGTAGGGACCAAGGTCCCGTTGTGGAAGGGTCCAACGCACCGCGTGATCAACACCGCGTAAAGGGCGTAAGGCCCTGGTTGCACGGCGTTCCCGATGCGAGCCTGGAGCCATGACCAGGAGATTCGTTCCCCGTAGGACAGGCAGACGCGTGGGCGCCCCCGACCCCTCCCCCGAGATCACCGCCTACGCGCACGCGCGCCGCATGGCGCTGGCCCGGGCCGACCGGTCCTGCTGCTGCCCGGCGAAGCCCGTGGTGATGACGATCATGCCGATGGCCTCGGCGCAGGGCGAGCCCATCGAGCTGTTCCTCTGCGGGCACCACTACCGGGTGTCCCGCCGCAGGCTCGCCGAGATCGGCGCGGTCGTGTTCGACGGAGACGGGCTCCCGCTGCCGGTCGACCCGTGGCCGGTCGAGGTCGGCGCCTTCGCGTGAGGCGCGCGGCCGCACCGTACCACCACGCGTTTCGAAGGTGACGCCATGAAACACAGCCTGCGCCTCGGCCGGGTGGCCGGTGTGCCCGTGGGGGTGCACTGGTCGGTCCTGGTGATCGGCGCGCTCATCGGGGTGAGCCTCGGCGCCGTGGTGCTTCCGGCGGCGGCGCCGGGACGGCCCGCCGTGCTGTACGCCCTCACCGCGGCCGTCGCCGCGGCCCTGTTCCTCGGCTCGCTGCTCGCCCACGAGCTCGCGCACGCCCTCGTCGCGCTGGTGCGCGGGGTCCGGGTGCGGTCGATCACGCTGTGGCTGCTGGGCGGGGTGGCCGAGCTGGAGGGCGAGGCGCCCACCCCGCGCCACGAGCTGGAGACCGCGGCCGCCGGCCCGCTCACCAGCCTCGCCTGCGCCGCCCTGTCGTTCGTCGCCGCCGTGCTGCTGCCCGGCCCCGACCTGGTGGTGGCGGCGCTCACCTGGCTGGCGCTGATGAACGCGATGCTCGGCGTCTTCAACCTGCTGCCCGGCGCGCCGCTCGACGGCGGGCGGGTGCTGCACGCCGTGGTGTGGCGGGTGACCCGCAGCCGGGCCCGGGCCGACCGGGCCGCCGCGATCGGCGGGCAGGCGCTCGGCATGGCCCTGATCGCGTTCGGCATCGCCGAGATCTTCCTGCTCAGCTGGTCCGGCGGGCTGTGGATCCTGATCATCGGCTGGTTCCTGATGAGCGCGGCCAAGGGCGAGTACGTCGCCGCGACCGCCAGGCGCGGCCTCGGCGGGGTGCCGGTGCGGGACGTGATGACCGGCCCGCCCGAGGTGGCGCCCGCCTGGCTCACCATCGAGGACTTCGCCGCGGCGACCGCGCTGCGCTCGCACCAGACCGCGTACGTCGTGGTCGACTTCGAGGGACGGCCGGTCGGCTACCTCTCGCTCGACGCGATGGCCGCCCTGTCCCCGCGGGCCCGCGCCGTCACCCGGGTGTCGGACCTCACCCGGCCGGTGCCTCCGGACAACGTGGTCACGCCGGACGAGGAGGCGGCGGTCCTGGTCACCAAGCGGCCGCTGCCCGGCCAGGTGGTCGCGTTCGTCGTCGACGGGGGACACGTCGTCGGCGTGGTGACCGCCGCGGACCTCAACCGCATGCTGCGCCAGGCGATGCTCCGGCAGGCCGCCTGAGGCCGCCGGGCCGTACCGCCCGCGCGGGTACGGCCGTGCCCCGGCAGGCCCGGGGCGCTCCAGACGACACGTCACGGCCCTTGCCTCGGCAGGGCCGTTCGTTGTTTTCATGGCGGTTCGCCGCGGTCAGTCCGGTTCGATCAGCGGCAGGTGGAAGCGCGGCGTGGCCTCCGGGAGGGGGAGCGCGGCCAGGGCCTGGGCGAGGGCCTGCTCCGGGGGAACGGTGGTGTCGATCTCGATCGCCTCCGGCCAGGGCGCCTCCCGGGCGGCCATGGCGGCCGCGATCCCGGCGTCGGCGTCCGAGATGCCGCCGGTGCGGGCGGCCACCCGCGCCGCGGCGACCTCCGCCGGGACCGCGCAGCGGAACGCGACCGGGTCGGCGTGGGCGCGCGCGGCGAGCTCCGCGGCGGCGGCGCGGTGGGCCGGGTCGGTAAAGGACGCGTCGAGCACCACGGACTCGCCGAGGCCGAGCAGCCGTTCCGCCCGCTCCAGCAGCTCGGCGTAGGTGCGCTCGGTCCACTCCGGCCGGTAGATGCCCTCCCCGTACGGCGCGGCGGCCGAGGCGGCCGGGTCGATCCCGGCGAGCTCCTTGCGCACCCGGTCACTGGCGAGCAGGGTGAGCCCGAGCCGGTCGGCGAGGCCCGCGGCGAGCGTGGACTTGCCGGACCCGGGCGGGCCGCCGGCGAGCACGAGCCGGACCGCGCCCGCGCGCAGGTGCCGCAGCGCCAGGTCGGCGTACCGCCGGGCCTCCGGCGCCGAGGCCGCGTCGCCCTGGGCGTACCGCAGGCAGGTCACCTTGGCCCGGACGAACGCCCGGTAGGCCACGTAGTGGTGGTAGAGCGACGGCGGCGCGGGGTCCCCGGCGAAGTTCGCATAGCTGCGCAGGAACAGCTCGGCCAGCCGCGGCTCGCCCAGGTGTTCCAGGTCCATGGCGAGGAACGCGGCGTCGTCGAGCCCGTCGACGTACCGCAGCCGGTCGTCGAACTCCAGGCAGTCGAGCACGCGCGGCCCGTCGTCGAGGCAGAACACGTCCTCGGCGAGCAGGTCGCCGTGGCCGTCCACGATCCGCCCCTCGGCGACCCGCCGCGCGAACAGCGGGGCCCGGCCGTCGAGGAAGCGCAGGGTGAGCCGCTCGATCTCGGCGGCGACCCCGGCGTCCATCGCCGGGCCGTACCGTCCGCGCACCTGGTCGAGGTTGTCGCACCAGCGGCGGCGCAGCGCGGGCAGGTCGCCCTCCCGGTCGACGTGCGGGCCGCGCTCGGCCTTGCCGTGCAGCACGGCGAGGGCGCGGGCGACCCGGCGCAGGCACTCCTCGACCGGGCGCCCGGCCCGCACCAGCGCGGACAGGCGGCGGTCCGGCGGCATCCGGCGCATCACCACCAGGTGGTCGATGACCCGCCCGTCCGGGCCGGCCACCTCGGCGACGCCCTCGTACACGTCCGGGGCGAGCCTGCGGTTGAGCTCCACCTCGCGCTCGCAGGCGAGCCTGCGGGCCTGCACCGTGGTGAAGTCGAGGAAGCCGAGGTCGACGGGCTTCTTGAACTTGTAGGCGCGGTCGCCGATCAGCAGCACGACCCCGGAGTGCGTCTCCCGCACCTGGGCCCACGGCTCCATCGGTCCCCCCTCCGCTCGGACGCGTCGTTCGCGTGCCGTGCCCCGGGCCGCACCCTCCGGCCCGGGCTTCCAGTCCACGCCCGCCGCCGTCCCGCCTGCCAGGGCCGAACGGCCCTGCCGTACCGGCCGGAGGGCGCGTCCGCCTGCGGCGTTGCCGGGCCTTTGCCGATTCGGTGCCGGGCCGGGGGCGTACCGCCCGCTTCTGGGTGCACCTGGGTTCCTGTAAGGCCCCGGTGGGCGGCACCAGGGGAGGGGAGGAGAGCGATGCGAACGAGGAGGATCCGGAACCGGCGCCCGGCGCGGTCCGGCCGGTACCGCGACGACCTCGACCTGCGCACCCCGTCCGGCCGCCGGCTGCCGTTCTGACTGGCGGCCCGGTACGGCGGCGCGGTCAGGCCGTGGCGGGTTTGCGGATGCGCACCACGGCCACCGGGCAGTGGGCGTGCTGCAGCACCCCCTGGCTCACCGAGCCGAGGATCATGCCGGCGAGCTCGCCGCGCCCGTGGGAGCCGACCACGACCAGGTCGGCGCCGTCGGAGACGTGCCGGAGCACCTCGACCGGGTGGCCCTTCACCGTCTCCTCGACCACCTTG
Organism: Thermopolyspora flexuosa; assembly: GCF_006716785.1. Lineage (NCBI taxonomy): Bacteria > Bacillati > Actinomycetota > Actinomycetes > Streptosporangiales > Streptosporangiaceae > Thermopolyspora > Thermopolyspora flexuosa. Next base: position 1,030,765 of record NZ_VFPQ01000001.1, read on the forward strand.
ACGTCTGGGTAGCGCTCGCCCCAGCCCGCGAGGATCTCGCCGAGCAGCCGCCGCTCGCGCCCCTCGCCCGCGAGGTCGTCGGAGCCGGGCGGCAGGCCGCCGAAGCCGTAGTCGCCGAAGTCGAACGGCCGCCAGGCGTGGATCGCGCGCAGCCCGACGCCGCGCAGCGACGCCTCGGCGAACGCGAACTCCAGCACCCGCTCGTCGGACGGCGAGCCGTCGACGCCGACCACCACCTCGCCGCGCGGCGGGGTGGCCATCTCGCGGACCACGACCACGTCACAGGGGGCGTGCCCGGCCACGCCCTGGGCGACCGAGCCGAGCAGCAGCCCGCGGAAGCCGCCCAGGCCGTGGTTGCCGACGACGAGCAGCTCGGCCTCGGCCGCCGCCCTGACCAGCGCGGGGCGCGGGTCGCCGGGGATCGGCACGGCCTCCACCTCCAGGTCGGGCACCTCGCGCCGGGCCCGGTCCACGGCCCCGGCGAGCACGGTCTCGGCGCCCTCGCGCATCCACCGGGCCACCCCGGCGTACGGGCCGTCGTCGCCGGTCTCCAGCACCCACGCCGGGATCGCGTGCACCACCCGCAACGGGACGCGGCGCAGCGCCGCCTCCCGCGCCGCCCAGCCGGCGGCCTCCAGTCCGGCGCGCGAGCCGTCGACACCCACCAGGATCATCGTGGCCTCCTCGGTCGTCCGCCCCCATTCGAGCGCGTTCCCGGGCTTCTTCCCCAGCAGCGAAGGTCCCGTCACCCCGGGACCTCCGGCCCTCCACGGCCACCCGGAACCCCGCTGTAAGCGAGATCACAGACCAAAGTCCCAATCCGGGAGGGCGAAAAGGCCCTGCCGCGGATCCGCCGCCGAAACGAGCCTTGAGGCGAGGACTTGCACGAGGAGGTGGGGTGATGTCCTCTCCCCTGGGCACCGACACCGGGATCCGGCGGCTGCTCGCCGCGGCGGGCCAGGCGCCCTCGGTGCTGAACACGCAGCCGTGGCGGTTCCGGGTGGTGCGCGGAGAGTTCGCCGAGGTGCTCGCCGACCACAACCGCAGGCTCCGGGTGATGGACCCGCGCGGCCGGTCCCTGCACGTGAGCTGCGGCGCTGCGCTGTTCAACCTGCGCCTCGCGCTGCGCGTGGCGGGGTGCCGCCCGCTGGTCCGGCTGCTGCCCGACCCCGGCGACTCCACGGTGCTCGCCACCGTGCGCTCCGCGGCGACGGCGTCCCCCTCCGCCCGGGCGCGCGCCCTCTGCGCCGAGATCCCGCTGCGGCGCACCAACCGCGAGCCGTACACCGGCAAGCGGGTGCCGCCGACCGTGCTGGCGGAGCTGCGCCAGGCCGCGGAACGGGAGGGCGCGACCCTGCTCGTGCTGGGCCGCAACAGCTCGGCGGAGCTGCTCGAGTACGTGGCGATGGCCGACGAGGAGCTCGCCACGGACCACGAGTACCTCGCCGAGATCAACGCCTGGACCATCGACGGCGGCCACGTCGACGGGCTGCCCCGCGCGGTGCTCGGCCCCAAGCCGCTCAACGACCCGGCCCCGATCCGCGACTTCGGCGTCACCCGGCCGGGCCAGCCGCGCCCGTCGGCCGCGTTCGAGCCGTGGCCGCAGCTCGCCGTGCTCACCACGCCCGGGGACGGCCCGGTCGACTGGCTGCGGGCCGGGCAGGCGCTGCAGCGGGTGCTGCTCACCGCGAGCCTGTTCGGGGTCTCGGTGTCGTTCCTCAACCAGCCGCTCGACCTGCGCGACATGCGCGGCCGTACCGACCCGCACCACCGGCGCGGCCACGTGCAGATGATCATGAGGCTGGGGTACGGCCCGCCGGTGCCGCGCGCGCCCCGCCGTCCCCCGGCCGAGCTCCTCTACGAGCCGGACGAGCTGGTCGCCGTGTGACCGGAGGTGGGACGGCGGAGCGGCCGCCCCGGCCGTGATCCCAGGCGCGGCCGGGGCGGGCCGCGCGCGGGCGCGCCACGGCGGAAACGAACGCAGGGCGGCCACGTGCGGGCGTGGCCGCCGCGTGGCGTGCCCGGACGGTCCGGCTCGGGGTCGGAAGGTCCGTGATCAGGGGGTCGGTGACGCCGATACGGAGGTCGGTGACGCCGATACGGAGGATCGCGGGGGCGGTCAGGCCTCGCGGCCCGGGCCGGGTTCGGTCGCCTCGCCGCCGGTGCGGCCCTCGTCACGTGCCGTGTCGCGGCCGTCCCGCAGGCCGCCGACGGCGCCGTCGTACCGGCCGTTGTGGGGGTGCCCGGAGCGGTCGTCCTCGGAGTCGGCGGCGACGAGCTCGAACCCGGTGATGATCTCGGGGTGAATGCGGATCACCTGGTCCATCTCCCCGGCCACCCACGGGTCGATCAGCTTCTGGTACCGCGCCACGTCGGCGGCGTTCTCCACCATGTAGGCCCGGCCGGTGACGATCACGCTCCAGCCGAGGTGCCGCTCCGCGTCGATCTCGTCCGCCTCGTAGGCGACCACCACCCCGGAACGATGCGCGACCGCCGTGATCGCCGCGGCGCGATGGCTGCGGATGACGATGTCGCCGTCGTCCACGATGTGGTTCACCGGCCGGATGGCCGGCAGCGCCTGGTGGGTGAAGACGATCCGTCCCATGGGCACGCCGGCGAGCAGCCGCAGGCACTCCTGCCTGGACAACTGGTTCAACCTGCGCGCCGTCATCGTGTCAGTCATCTTGCCGTGCCGTCTGTCGCATGGAATCGCGTCCCTCAAACCCTGATGCCTGACATCAATCCCCGGCAAGGGACGAAAGTCCCTGATAGCGGCACCGGGGACAGGACGCGACCACCCGGCGGCCTTCCGCGGCCATGGTACGCAGGGCCGAAAGTCCCGGCCGGATCGGGACCTCGGGTCGCCCCCGGCCGTGCCGTACGGCACTGCTTCAAGGAACGGTAAAGCGATGCAATTGAGCCACAACGAGATTGGTTGACGGTACGGCTCAGCGAGAAAGGGGCCACACAATGGCCATCGCAGAAGGGCGCGCCGAAGGGCGCAGCAAGCCGGTCGAGGGCCGGCAGGTTCCCGTTCCCCCCACTCCGGAGGCCGTCACCCCCAAGGGCCTCCCGTACATCTGGGCCGTCGTGCGCATCGCCCTCGGCTGGATCTTCCTGTGGGCGTTCGTCGACAAGCTCATCGGGCTCGGCTTCGCCACCCCCGCGGACCGCGGCTGGCTCGACGGCGGCAGCCCGACCACCGGCTTCCTCAAGGGCACCGCGGAGAACGCGCTGGGCGGCGTCTTCAGCGGCCTCGCCGGCCAGGCCTGGGTCGACTGGCTGTTCATGCTCGGCCTGCTCGGCATCGGCGGCGCGCTGATCCTCGGCGCGGGCCTGCGGATCGCGGCGGTCACCGGCGGCCTGCTCATGGTGCTCATGTGGGCGGCCGAGCTCCCGCTCGCGAACAACCCGTTCATGGACGACCACATCATCTACGCGCTCGTGCTCGCCGGGCTGGCCGTGGCCAACGCGGGTGACACCCTCGGCATCGGCCGCTGGTGGGCGAGCACCGAGCTGGTGCAGCGCTTCCCGTTCCTGCGGTAACCGCCGTGGGGGAGCGGCCCGCATCCCCCGACCGCCCGCCTCCACCCGAGGTGGGCGGTCGTCGTTGTGCCCGGGCACCGCCGTGCCCGCCGTACCGTGGAGGCGTTGCAAGCGACGCCGCACATGAGAACGGCCCGGGAGGGATCCCGGGCTTGACGCGTTTCGCGGATCGGTCAGGGTCGCACGCGGACGCGGCGGCCCGACACCTGCCGGATCGGCATGACGATGAACCGGTCGTTCCCGTCGGGCGACCAGGGGGCGCCGGACAGGTGGGCGAGGCGCTCGGTCTCGACCGGGTCGGTGACGGCGCGGGCGTACCCGATCGCGGTGACCGACCAGCCGGTCCCGGTCTCCGGGTCGAACTCGTCGGTCTCGAACGCGACGACGGTGTTGCGCGCGGCCACGGCGAGCTTGCTGCCGGGCGTGGTGCGCATCACCACGGTCGTCCCGTCGAGCACGAAGTTGACCGGCTGTACGGCCGGCAGGGCGTGGTCGGTGAAGACCACGCGACCGATCGGCGTGGAGGCCAGCAACTCGACGCACTCGGCCGGGGAGAGCACCTGCAAACCTGCCGAGTCGAGCTTCATGCCTCCAGCTTCGCCCCGCTCGGGCGGGCCCGGTCAGGGACCAAGGTCCCGCTGAGCAGGGCATACGTCCTGACAGGTCGGCTAGATGAGGAAGTTACGATTTGAAGAATTCTTCAATTTGTCACATCATTGATGCCGCTGTCGTCCCCCCGTCGGAAGAGATCTGAGCCGTGCCCGTTCCCCTGTACCAGGCGAAGGCCGAGTTCTTCCGCACGTTGGGGCATCCGGTGCGCATCCGGGTCCTCGAGCTGCTGCAGGACGGGCCGCTGCCGGTCCGCGACCTGCTCGCCGAGATCGACGTCGAGGCGTCGAACCTCTCCCAGCAGCTCGCCGTGCTGCGCCGAGCCGGCATCGTCACCGCGACGCGCGAGGGGTCGACGGTGGTGTACGCGCTGAGCAGCGGGGACGTGGCGGAGCTGCTGAGCACCGCCCGCCGCATCCTCTCCGACCTGATCGTCGGCCAGGGGGAGCTCCTCGCGGAGCTGCGCGCGGCCGGCACCGGCGAGGGCCAGGGTTCCCGGGAGGGCACCGGACAGCGTTCCGACAGCAGGAAGTCCTCGAAACCGGAGCAGCCCTGAACATGAAGCACAGCTCGGGGGTCACCTCGCCGTGGTGAGCCTGTGGCAGAAGATCAGAAAGACCGGCCGGGTCGCCGAGCCGCCGCCCCCTCGCGAGGACGGCGCGGCTCCGGCGGCCGCGGCCGAGCTCGCCGGCTCGGTGCAGATCCGGCACGTCGACGCCGGGTCCTGCAACGGCTGCGAGCTGGAGATCGCGTCGGCCTTCGGCCCGGTCCACGACGCCGAGCGGTACGGCGCGCGGCTGGTCGCCTCCCCACGACACGCCGACGCGCTGCTCGTCACCGGGCCGGTGACCCGCAACATGGAGGTCGCGCTGCGGCGCACCTACGAGGCCGTGCCGCAGCCCCGTCTCGTCATCGCGCTCGGTGACTGCGCCCGCAACTGCGGCGTGTTCGCTGGCGCGTACGGCGTCGCCGGCGCGGTCGGCGACGTGGTCCCCGTCGACGTGGAGGTGCCCGGCTGCCCGCCGGAGCCGGAGGCGATCGTGTCCGCGTTGCGCGGGCTGACCGGGCGATGAACCTCACGCAGACCGCCTTCGGGCTCTCCCTCACGCTCTGCCTCGCCGCCGCACTCGCCGCCCTCGCCCTGCCGCGCCGCGCCCGCCCGGCCGTGGCCGGGGCGCTCACCGCGGCCGCCGGGGCCAGCGCCGTCGCCTCCGGCGCGGCCGCCGTCGCCGGACAGGGCTGGTCGGCGTGGTACCCGGACCTGCTGCCGCTGCTCGGCGTGCGGCTCGCCCTCGACCCGCTCGGCGGGGTGTTCCTCGCCGTCACCGGCGCCGTCGCGGTCTGCGCGGCGATCTACGGCATCGGCTACACCCGGCACGGCCTCGCCGGGCGGGGCGTGCAGGCCGCGATGCCGCTGTTCGTCGCGGCGATGCTGCTCGTCCCGGCCGCCGCGGGCGTGGGCACGTTCCTCGTCGCCTGGGAGCTGATGGCGATCACCTCGCTGCTGCTCGTGGTGGCCGAGCACCACCGGCGGGCCGCCGCGGGCGAGGCCGGGCAGTGGTACGCGGTCATGACCCACCTCGGCTTCGCGGTCATCCTCGCCGGGCTCGCCGCGCTCGCCGCGCACGCGGGCGGCGACGCCTTCGACGAAATCCGGCAGGCCGCGATCTCCCCCGTCGCGGCGAGCCTGATCTTCCTCGCGACCGGCGCGGGCTTCGCCTCCAAGGCGGGCATCGTGCCGCTGCACGTGTGGCTGCCGCGGGCCCACCCGGAGGCGCCGAGCCAGGTGTCCGCGCTGATGAGCGCCGCCATGGTGAACATGGGCGTGTACGGCATCCTGCGGGTCGGCCTCGACCTGCTCGGCGGCGGGCCCGCCTGGTGGTGGCTGCTCGTGCTCGGCGCGGGCGCGGCCTCCGCCGTCTACGGCATCCTGCACGCCGCGGTCTCCGCCGACCTTAAGCGGCTGCTCGGCCACTCCACCACCGAGAACATGGGCCTGGTGCTCATCGGGGTCGGCGCGGCCGGGTTCTTCGCCGCCTCCGGGTCGCGCGCGCTCGCCGCGCTCGCGCTCGTCGCCGCGCTGCTGCACGCGATCAACCACTCGGCGTTCAAGACGCTGCTCTTCCTCGCCGCCGGGTCGGTGCTGCACGCCACCGGCACCCGCGACCTCGACGCGCTCGGCGGCCTGCGGGAGCGCATGCCGTACACCACCGCGCTGTTCGCGCTCGGCGCGCTCGCCGCCTCGGCGCTGCCGCCCGGCAACGGGTTCGTCAGCGAGTGGCTGCTGCTGCAGAGCCTGGTGAACGCGCTGCCCGAGGGCGGGGTACGGCACGCGGTCACCATGCCGCTCGCGGTCGGCGCGATCGCGCTCACCGCCGGGGTGGCGATCGCCACCTTCGTCAAGGCGTTCGGCGTCGGGTTCCTCGCCAAGCCGCGCGGCGAGGGCGCCGCGACCGCGCACGAGAGCCCGCCCACCATGCTCGCCGGCATGCTGCTCGCGGCCGCGGCCTGCGTCGGGCTCGCGCTCGCGCCCACCCTGCTGCTGCCGTACCTCGCCGAGACGGCCGGCGGCGTGATCGGCGCGCCCGCCGCGGTGACCGGCGAGGTGACGCTGCGGCTCGGCGGCATCGCGAGCACGATCTCGCCGCTGCTCATCGCCTGCTGGCTGGCCGCCGCGCTGGTGCTCGTGCTCGCCCTGCTGCGGGTCTTCGCCGCCCGCCGGGCGCGGCGTGAGGCGCGGCTGTGGGACTGCGGGGCCGGGCCGATGACCGCGCGCATGGAGTACACCGCGACCTCGTTCGCCGAGCCGCTCGGCCGCGTCTTCGACAACGTGCTCCGACCGGAAAGCGACATCGACGTGATCCCCGCGAAGGAGTCCGCCTACATCGTGGAGCGGGTGCGCTACCGGGCCCGCGTGGCGGACCGCATCGAGCGGCGGGCGTACGAGCCCGTGCTCGCCGCCTTCGCCGCCGCCGGCCGGGCCGCGACCCGGCTCGCGAACGGCAGCGTGCACCGCTACCTCGCCTACGGCTTCTACACGCTCACCGGCACGCTCATCCTGCTGGCGGTGATCGCATGATCGCCGCGATCCTCCAGGTTGTGCTCGTCGTGGCGGGCGCGCCGCTGCTGGTCGGGCTGATGCGGCAGGTGCGCGCCCGGCTCGAGGGCCGGGCCGGGGCGGGCGTGCTGCAGCCCTGGCGCGACCTGCGCAAGCTGCTGCGCAAGGAGCCGATCGCGCCGCGCGGCACCGGCTGGGTGTTCCGGCTCGCGCCGCTGCTGCTCGCCGCGAGCGCGCTCGTGGTCACCGCGGTGGTGCCGCTGGTCACCACGGCCTCCCCGCTCGACGGGGTGGCCGACCTGTTCGCGGTGACCGCGCTGCTCGCGCTCGGCTCGGTCGCGCTCGCGCTCGGCGCGCTCGACACCGGCACCGCGTTCGGCGGCATGGGCGCGAGCCGCGAGGTGACCGTGCTCGCGCTCGTCGAGCCGACGATCCTGCTCGCGGTGTTCGCGCTGTCGGTGCGGGTCGGCTCCACCAACCTCGGCGCGATCGTCAACTCGACGCTCGACGACCCGCTCGCCGTGATCTCCCCGGCGAGCGTGCTCGCCGCGGTCGCCCTCGCGGTGGTGATCATCGCGGAGACCGGGCGCATCCCGGTGGACAACCCCTCCACCCACCTCGAGCTCACCATGATCCACGAGGCGATGGTGCTCGAGTACTCCGGCCCGGACCTCGCGCTGATCGAGTGGGCCTCGGCGATCCGGCTGAGCGTGCTGCTCGGCCTGCTCGGCAGCCTGTTCGCGCCCTGGGGCATCGCCGGGGCCGACGCGGGACCGGTCGCGCTGCTCGTCGCCGTGGTCGCGCTCGCGGTGAAGGTCGGCGTGCTCGGCGCGCTGCTCGCCGCGGGCGAGGTGTTCATGGCGAAGCTGCGTCTGTTCCGCATCCCGGAGCTGCTCGCCGGCTCCTTCCTCATGGCCCTGCTCGCCGTGGGCGCCTCCTTCTTCCTCGCGTGAGACGAACATGACCGACCAGACCTATGTGCAGCTCCTCGACCTTGCCTGCGGGGCGTTCCTGCTCACCGGGGTGCTGGTGCTGTGGCGGCGGGACCTCGCCGCGATCGTGCGCCTGTTCGCGGCCCAGGGCGCGGCGCTCGCCGCGATCGTGATCGTGCTCGGGGTACGGCAGGCCGCCACCGAGCTGGTGATCGTCGGCCTCGCCCTCGGCGGGCTGCGCGCCGGGCTGCTGCCGTACCTGATCCGGCGGGCGCTGCCGGAGCGCGGCGGCCCCGACGCCGAGGGCCGGGAGACCCGGCCGGTGGTGAACGTGGCCTCCTCGCTCGTGGCCGCGGCCGTGCTCGCGCTCGTGGCGTACGCGGTGGCGCAGCCGCTGATCCGGCTCGCGCCGTCGCCCGCCGCGCACGCCCTGCCGGTGGCGCTCACCGTGCTGCTCGTCGGCTTCTTCGTGCTCGTCACGCGGCGGCGGGCGCTCTCCCAGGTGGTCGGCTTCCTGCTGATCGACAACGCGATCACTGCGACCGCCTTCCTCACCACGAACGGGGTGCCGCTCGTGGTCGAGCTGGGCGTCTCCCTCGACGTCCTGTTCGCCGTGCTGGTGCTCAGCGTGCTCACCAACCGGATGCGCGCCGCGTTCGGCGGCACCGACCTCGACGAGTTGCGGGAGCTGCGTGACTGATGGACCCCCAGGTTCTCGTGCTTGCGCCGGTCGGGCTGCCGGCGCTCGCGGCGGCCGGGTACGCCGCGTTCGGATGGCGGCGGGCGACCGCGTGGCTCGGCGCCGCCGCGGCGGCCGGGCTGCTCGCCGCCGCGATCGCGCTCGCCGTACGCACCACCGGTGACACCGCCGGGGTGGCGGCGGCCGGCGGGCTGCTGCGGGCGGACGCGCTCAGCGCGTTCATGCTCATCGTGATCGGCGCGGTGGCGCTCGCCGCGATGCTCGCCAGCCCGTCCTACCTCGCCGCCGAGCTCGCCGCCCGGCGCACCGGGCCGCGGGCCACCCGCCGGTACGGCGTGCTCACCCAGGCGTTCATCGCCGCGATGGCCCTCGCCGTGCTCGCCGCCAACCTCGGCGTGCTGTGGGTCGCGGTGGAGGCCACCACGATCCTCACCGCCTTCCTCGTCGGCTTTCGCCGTACCCGGGAGGCGACCGAGGCCGCGTGGAAGTACGTGGTCATCTGCTCGGTGGGGATCGCGCTCGCGCTGCTCGGGCTCGTGCTCGCCCACTACGCGGCGCTGCACGCGAACGTGCCCGAGGACGGCGCGCTCGACTGGGCGGTGCTCGCCCGGCACGCCGCCGACCTCGACCCCGGCGTGATGCGCATCGCGGTCGCGCTGCTCGTGCTCGGCTTCGGCACCAAGGCCGGGCTCGCCCCGATGCACGCCTGGCTGCCGGACGCGCACAGCCAGGCGCCCGCGCCGGTGTCCGCGCTCATGTCCGGGGTGCTGCTGTCGGTGGCGTTCTACGCGATCCTGCGGGTGAAGGTGATCGCGGACGGGGCGCTCGGGGTGGGCTTCACCCGCACCCTGCTCGTCGTGGTCGCGCTCGCCTCGCTCGCGGTCGCCGCGGCGCTGCTGCTCGCGCAGCGCGACTACAAGCGGCTGCTCGCCTACTCGAGCATCGAGCACATGGGGATCGTCGCGCTCGGCGCGGCGGTCGGCACCCGGCTCGCCATGGCCGCGGTGCTGCTCCACGTGCTCGGGCACGGGCTCGGCAAGTCCGCCCTGTTCCTCTCCTCCGGCTACATCCACCAGGCCGTCGGCAGCAGCCGGGTCGCCGCGGTGCGCGGGCTGGCCCGGCGGGCCCCGCTGGTGGCGGGCGCGTTCGCGCTCGGCCTGCTCGCGCTGCTCGGCATGCCGCCGTTCAGCCTGTTCGCCAGCGAGGTCGGCATCGTGCGGGCCGCGTTCGACGGCGGGCTCGGCTGGGCGGTGGCGGTCGCGCTCGCGCTCATGCTCGTGATCGTCGCCGCGGTGCTCGGCCGGGCCCGGCAGATGCTGCTCGGGCCGCCCGCCGGCGAGGGCGACCAGGCCGCGGTACGGCTGCCGGCCGGCGCGGCCGTGCCGATCGTGGCCGGGCTCGCGGTCTGCGCCGTGCTCGGCGTGGCCGCCGGGCCGCTGGTGACGCTGCTGGAGTCCGCCGCCGAGCTGACGGGAGCCGTGCGATGACCACCTTCGACCTCCCCGCCGCCACCGCCGCGCCGGGCGGTGCCGTACGGCTCGCCCGCGAGGTGACCGTGGACGCCCTCCCCGGCGAGGCAGGCGCGCTGCTCGCGGCCGGGCACCGGCTCGCGCTCGTCGCCGCCCACGAGGACGTCGACGCGTTCCGCGTGGTGTACCTGTTCACCGCGGCCCGGCCGGACCGGCGCACCGAGCTGCACGTGCGGCTCGACCCGCGCTCGCCCGCGCTGCCCAGCCTCGCCGCGCTCTCCTTCCCGGCCGGGCGGTTCGAGCGGGAGATGCGCGACCTGTACGGCATCGTGCCGGATAACCACCCGCTGCCGCGGCGGCTGGTGCGGCACCACCACTGGCCGCGCGGCTGGTACCCGATGCGCGCCGACGCCGGGCCGCCGCCCGAGTTCGGCGACCCGGAGGGGCCGTTCCCGTTCGTCACGGTCGAGGGCCAGGGCGTGTACGAGATCCCGGTCGGCCCGGTGCACGCCGGGCTGATCGAGCCGGGCCACTTCCGGTTCTCCGCGGTCGGCGAGACGATCGTCAAGCTCAAGGCCCGGCTGTGGTTCGTGCACAAGGGCATCGAGCGGCAGTTCGCCGGGCGCACCGTCGACGAGGGGCTCGCGCTCGCCGAGCGGATCAGCGGGGACACCTCGGTCGGGCACGCGATCGCCTACTGCCAGGCGGTCGAGGAGGCGCTCGGCGTCGAGGTGCCGGAGCGGGCGCTGCGCGAGCGGGCCGTGCTGCTCGAGCTGGAGCGGCTCTACAACCACATCACCGACATCGGCGCGCTGTGCAACGACGTGGCGCACGGCATCCTGCACGCGCACGCCGGGCGGGTGCGGGAACGGCTCATGCGGATCAACCGCGAGGTGACCGGGCACCGGCTGCTCCGCGGCGGGGTCGTGCCGGGCGGGTCCGAGCTGCGCGCGCTGCCGGACCGGCGGGCGATCGAGGAGATCGCCGCGGACGTCGCCGAGATCGTCGAGCTCGCCCTCGGGCACACCGTGGTCGCCGACCGGTTCACCGGCACCGCGGTGCTGAGCGCCGAGGCCGCCCGCGACCTCGGCACCCTCGGGTACGTGGCGCGGGCGAGCGGCCTCGCGGTCGACGCGCGGGCCGACCACCCGTTCACCGACCTGGGGCGGTTCACCCCGGTCACCGCGGACACCGGGGACGTGCTCGGCCGGTTCCAGGTGCGGGCCGGGGAGTTCGCCGCGTCGGCCCTCCTCGTGACCGAACTGGTGGACCGGCTCGCCGCCGCCTCCTGGCGGCCGGAACGGGTGGCCGCCGCGCTCCCCGCGGCCCCGGCGGCCGACCCCGGCGCCGTGCCGCGGTCGGGGGTCGGCATCGCCGAGGGCTGGCGCGGCACGATCGTGCACCGGGTGGAGTTCGCCGCCGACGGCACGCTCTCCCGGGTGAAGGTGGTCGACCCGTCGTTCTTCAACTGGCCGGCGCTGCCGGTCGCCCTCACCGGCGCGATCGTCCCCGACTTCCCGCTGGTCAACAAGAGCTTCAACCTCTCCTACGCGGGCAACGACCTGTAGCCCGACGACGGTGACCCGCCGCGCGGCCCCGGGCGCCCTCGCCCGGGGCCGCGCGCGTAAACGGAAACCCAAAAGGACTTTGGTCCTACGGATCAGGGACCTTCGGGACGGTCCCCGGCATATGACGGGTCAGTAACGTGCGAATGGCGAGGGGCGTGTGGGGAGTCGGCCACCGCCCGCCGGAAATGTGGTGAGGCGCATGCGCCGGGCCTTCCGTCACAAGCGTCGCGGGTCCGCGCATGTTTCGGCGGGCGGTGGTCCGATCCACACGTGGTCCCGGCCGCCCTGCCACCGGCGGACCGGCTGCCGCCGGTGCCCTGACAGCGTTCGCGGTGCCTGATCGTTCCGGCCGCCGGGGCCGTACTGATCGAGAGATTTATTGGTGGCCCGCCCGGCGCCGCGGCGTTACTCCGGCAGGGCGGCCGGCCTCGTCCACGACGGGCGGTCCCGGGGCCGCCGCCGTCGTTTTCCCCGTCGTTTCCCGGCCTTTTTTCGGCCGATTCCACATGTATTCCCGTCGTCCCCGTTCAGCGGGCCCAAACGCCCGGGTCAGCGCCCGGCAACGCCGATTGCCGCCGTGTCAACCCTGCGTACGCGTCCGGCAACCAGGGACCAAAGACCCTAAAGGTCAGGTCTGCCGGCTCTACGGCTGACCTGCGCAGATGCCCGACCCTGGGTCGTGAGATTCATGGTGGGGGGCGGAGCACTCATGGACGTACTCGATCTGTCCCGTTGGCAATTCGGGATCACGACCGTCTATCACTTCATCTTTGTGCCCTTGACTCTCGGCCTCTCGATCATCGTGGCCGGTCTGCAGACCGCCTGGTACCGCACCGGAAAGGCGAAGTACCTGCGGCTGACCAAGTTCTGGGGCAAGCTCTTCCTGATCAACTTCGCGATGGGTGTCGTCACCGGCATCGTGCAGGAGTTCCAGTTCGGCATGAACTGGAGCGAGTACTCCCGCTTCGTCGGTGACATCTTCGGCGCCCCGCTCGCGATGGAAGGCCTGATCGCCTTCTTCCTGGAGTCGACCTTCCTCGGGCTGTGGATCTTCGGCTGGGACAAGCTGCCGAAGAAGGTCCACCTCGCCACGATCTGGGCGGCGGCGATCGGCACGAACATCTCGGCGTACTTCATCCTCGCCGCGAACTCCTGGATGCAGCACCCGGTCGGCTACAAGATCAACGAGGCCACCGGGCGGGCGGAGCTCACCGACATCTGGGCGGTGCTCACCAACGACACCACGCTCGTCACCTTCCCGCACGTCATGTTCGGCGCGTTCGTCACCGCCGGCGCGTTCCTGCTCGGCGTGAGCGCCTGGTTCCTGTGGCGGCGCCGGGAGGTGGACCTGTTCCGGACCTCGACCAAGCTCGCGCTCGTCATCACGCTCGTCGCGTCGGTCGGCGTGATGCTCTCCGGCCACTGGCAGGCGCAGCTGATGACCGAGCAGCAGCCGATGAAGATGGCCGCGGCCGAGGCGCTGTGGGAGGACGAGAACGGCGCCGGGTTCTCCCTGTTCGCGATCGGCGACGTGGAGAACGGGCGGAACGTGTTCAACATCGAGATCCCGTACGGCCTGAGCCTGCTCGCCACCAACTCGCTCGACGGCGGCGTGGAGGGCATCAACGACATCCAGGCCCGCTACGAGCTGCTGTACGGCCCGGGCGACTACCGGCCGTCGATCGGGCTCGCGTACTGGACCTTCCGCCTCATGATCGGCTTCGGCGGGCTCGCCGCGCTGCTCGCGCTGGCCGGGCTGTGGCTGACCCGGCGGAACCGGCTGCCGGAGAACCCCTGGTTCTACCGGCTCGCGATCGCCGGGATCTTCCTGCCGTTCCTCGCCAACACCATGGGGTGGATCTTCACCGAGATGGGCCGCCAGCCGTGGACCGTCTTCGGCCTGATGACCACCGCGTCCGCGGTCTCGCCGAACGCCAACGTCACCGAGGTCGCGCTCAGCCTGGTCGGATTCACCGTCGTCTACGCGGTCCTCGCGATCATCGAGGTCCGGCTGCTGATCAAGTCGATCCGGCAGGGCCCCGAGCCGGAGGGCGGCGAGTCCGGCGCCACCCCGCAGGCCGGCACCACCCCGGCGCTCTCCTTCTGAGGTGACCGACGATGGAACTCACGACACTCTGGTTCATCCTGATCGCCGTACTGTGGGCGGGCTACTTCCTGCTCGAGGGGTTCGACTTCGGCGTCGGCATCCTGCTCCCGGCCATCGGGCGGGACGAGGCCGACCGGCGCGCCCTGATCGGCACGATCGGCCCGGTGTGGGACGGCAACGAGGTGTGGCTGCTGGTCGCGGGCGGCGCCACGTTCGCCGCGTTCCCCGAGTGGTACGCCACCCTGTTCTCCGGCTTCTACCTGCCGCTGTTCCTCATCCTGCTCGCGCTGATCGTGCGCGGGGTGGCGTTCGAGTACCGGCACCGCAGCGACGTGCCGTCCCGCTGGGACCACGCGATCTTCTGGGGCTCGCTCGTCCCGGCCTTCCTGTGGGGCGTGGCGTTCGCCAACATCCTGCGCGGCGTGCCACTCGACGCGAACCACGAGTACACCGGCAACCTGCTCACCCTGCTCAACCCGTACGCGCTGCTCGGCGGCGTGGTGACGCTGGCGCTGTTCACCATGCACGGCGCGGTGTTCCTCGCCCTGAAGACCGGCGGTGAGCTGCGCGAGCGCGCGATCCGGGTCACCAAGATCGTCGGCCCGGTCACGCTCGTGGTCGGCGGCCTGTTCCTCGTCATCACCCAGCTCATGACCGGCACCACGGCCACCTGGGCGGGCGTGGTGATCGCCGCCGCCGGCCTCGCCGGGGCGATCGCCGCCACGCTGCGCGGCCGGGACGGCTGGGCGTTCACCGCGAACGCGGTCGCGATCGTGGTGATCACCTTCACCCTCTTCGGCAGCCTGTTCCCCGACGTGATGCCCGCGCTCGACCCGGCCAACAGCCTCACGGTGGAGAACGCGGCGTCCACGCCGTACACGCTCACCGTGATGACCTGGGTCGCGGCGATCTTCACGCCGATCGTGCTCGCCTACCAGGGCTGGACCTACTGGGTGTTCCGCAAGCGGCTCACCCGCCAGGAGGTGCCGGCCGGGTACTGACGGGGGCCTGAACCGCACCGGAGTCACCGAGAACGCGTCGACCGGCGAAGACCCGCGGCAACGGAGCCGCGGACCGAGAGCAGAAGGGAGGGCGGCATGGCCATCGGGGGGTCCACACGGGAGGCCGGACGCGAGCCCGCACGGCGGGACCGGCGACGGTACACACAGGTCAAGGACGTGATGGGACACGTCGCCATCGCCGTGATGGCGAACGCGACCTTCACCGACATCGTGGCGGCCCTCCGGCGGTTCAAGGTCGGCGCGGTCGCGGTCGTGGACGGGGAGCGGCGGGTGCTCGGCGTGGTGTCCGAGGACGACCTGCTGCTGCGCGAGGTGGAGGCCGCGCGGCAGGACGCCGCGGCGTACGACGGCGACGGCCGGGCGTACGACCGGCGCAAGGTGACCGGGACCATCGCCCTGGAGCTCATGACCAGCCCCGCGATCACGGTGACCCGGGAGACCTCGGTGCGTGAGGCCGCCGCCCTCATGCACCACCACCGGATCAAACAGCTTCCGGTGATCAACCCGGAGAACGGGCGCATCGTCGGCACCGTCCACCAGTCCGACCTGCTGAAGGTACTCGAGGGCCACGACCGAGTCTCGAAGTGGGCCGAGACGGGTGCCGGCGAGCGCCCCGCCCCCGGGGAGGCGAGATGACCCACCGCGGTGCCGGCGGCGAGCGCCACGCTCCGCCCACTCCCGTGAGCCTCGCCGCCGGCCCACCCGTGCGTGCCCACGCACACCCACACCCGCACATCCGCGCGGTCCGCCGCGGCGGCGACCTGCCCCGCCCAGCAGGCCGTCGGCCGCGTACCGGAATCGGCGCCCGGGTCTGGCGCGGGATCGGGGCGATCCCGCTGAGCGGCCCGGAGCTTTCGGAGGGGCCGGCCGTTTCCGGCGCGACCACCGGCCAGGTGTCGACGGCGGGACCGCGCGGCGAGGGCACGCCCGAGGTGACGGCAGCGGTGGCGGTGGCCGGGCCGCGCCCCGGCCCGCCGACCCGGCACCGGCCCACGCCGAGCCGGACGATCCTGTGCCGCCCGCCACGGTACGGCGCGAGCGCGGCCCTTCACCTGCGGCGCGGGTGGGTGGAGGGAAGGGCCAACGCGCCGCCGGGCGGGCCGCGGCGGAGGTGAGCCCCGCGGTCCCGAGGGCCGTGCCCGTCGAGGGTGGCACGGCCCTTCGTCTTTGCCGAGGCGCGGCGACGGCCGGCGAGGGGCCTCCAGGCCGTACCCGGGTCCCGACGGCGGTGGCGGCAGGGGTGAGACGGCGCGCGAACGCACCGGGCCGAGCCCGGGCGTACGCCGTACCGCCGGCGGCGGGGCACGGAACGGTGGCCGCGCAAACAAAAAGGCCGCGGACAGCGGTGCGGGGCGGCTGCGTGGCCGCCCCACATCACCGGTGCGCGGTCAGGTCGCGACGGGTCAGGCGCCGCCCCACACCGGGACGGTCTCCGCGGCGGTGTCGTCCTCGATGAAGGTGAGCTCGTTCACCACGGCCACCACGCCGTCGAGGTTCTCGGTGAGCCGGGCGGCGGCGAGGGCCTCGCTCTTGCGCAGGAACTCACCGCGCAGCGTCACCACGCCCTGGTTCACCTCGACGTCGATCAGGTTCGGGACCGTGCCGAGCGCCTGCCGGATCACGTCCTCGCGGACCTCCTCGGCGATCTCCGCGTCGGTGCGGACGAACACGCGGATGAGGTCGCGGCGGCTGACGATGCCGAGCAGCCTGCCGTCCTCGTCCACCACCGGCAGCCGCTTCACGCCGTACCGGTCCATGTCCCGGGCGGCGACCACGACCGGGGTGTTCGGGGTGGTGGTGTACGCGGGGGAGGTCATCAGCTCGCGGGCGGTGGTCGCCCCGGCCTTGCGGCGGGTGTCGCCCTCGCTGCCGAGGCGGTGGCGGAGCCGGGCGGTGAGCGGGGGCCGGTAGCCCTCGCGGTGGTAGCGCTCCTTGAACTCCTCCTTGTGCAGCAGGTCGGCCTCGGAGACCACGCCGACCACGCGGCCCGCGGCGTCGAGCACCGGCATGCCGCTGACCCCGCGGTCGATGAGGAGCCGGGCCACCTCCCGGAAGGGGGCGTCCTCCGGTACGGACACCACGTCGGTGGTCATGACGTCCTGGACTCTGGTACGCATCTGGTGCCTCCTGACGGCGGGGGAATGGATCGCCTCACGCTCGCGACGGTAGGTGGGGCCGCCGGTGCCGATCAGGGCCGAAGGTCCCGCCGGCCGGGGACGCCCGACCTCACAACCGGTCGTCGACGTCCCAGGTGAGCTTGTCGATGACGTCGACGACGCCGTTCACCCGGCCGACCATGCGGACCGCGATCTGCGCCTCGCTGCGCCGGTCGACGTGGCCGCGCAGCGTCACCACGCCGTGGTCGACCTCGACCTCGATGTCGACGTTGTCCAGCCACAGCCCGCGGTCGAGCACCTCCTCGCGGATCTCGCGGGCGAGGTCGGCGTCGTCGCGCACGAACACCTTGAGCAGGTCGTGGCGGCTGACGACGCCCGCCAGCCGGCCCTCCTCGTCGACGACGGGCAGCCGCTTGACGCCGTGCTCCTCCATCTTCCGCACCGCGGTGGTCATCGTGGTGGTGGGCGTCACGGTCACGGCCGGGGTGGTCATCAGCTCGCCGGCGACCTCGCCACGGGCCTTGCGCTCGGCCGTGGAGACGCCGCCCTCCTCGCTGAGCCTGCGGCGCAGCCGCGCCCGCAGCGGCGGCTGGTAGCCCTCCTGGTAGTACTGCTCCCGGAACTCCTCCTTGTGGAGCAGGTCGGCCTCGGAGACGACGCCCACGACGTGACCCGTGTCGTCGACGACGGGCACGGCGCTGACGCCCCGTGAGATGAGCAGTTCGGCGACGTCCTTGAACGGGGTGTCGGCGTGCACGGACGCGACGTCCCTGGTCATCACGTCCTTCACCTTCACGCGCATGGCGTGCTCCTTTCGCGTCGCACGAGCCGCTGCGCCGTACCGGGCGGGCTCCCACTTTCTATGCCTCTATCCCACCGTGCGGGGAAAAGGGAATGAATGGGCATAAGTCCCTCGATCTTGGGCCTTTGGGCTGAATTGGTGGTTTCTGTGGACCCACGCCACAGCCCCGGTGCCGGCGGCGGTGGCGGCGCGCCCCGGGCGCGGTCGCGCCGCCCGAAACCCGTGGCCGGGGCAGATGACGGCACGTTTCCGCGCGGCGACCGAGGGTCCAAGGTCCCGCCGGATGATGCCCTTCGGCCGGATCCGTGGACCGTCTCCGACTGATCTGCTGGAACCATGAAGGACCGCTGGACCACCGTCCTGCTCGTGCTCACCGCAGGGGCGCTGCTCGGCGGCGGCGCCGCCTATCTGCTCGGCGCGGTGGGCGTCGCGCACGCGCTGTGGATCGCCGGCACCGCGGTCGCGCTGGTGCCCGCGGTCTGGTGGGTGGTCGAGGCGGTACGCGAGGGCCGCCTCGGCGTGGACGCGATCGCCGTGCTCGCCCTCGGCGGCTCCCTCGCGGTCGGCGAGTACTTCGCGGGCGCCGTGATCGGCGTCATGCTCGCCTCCGGCCGCGCCCTGGAGGACTACGCGCTGCGCCGCGCCCGCCGCGACCTCACCGCGCTCTACGAACGCGCCCCGCGCACCGCCCGCCGCTACCGGGGCGGCCCGGGCGGCCCGTTCGACGGCGGCGTGGAGACCGTGCCGGTGGACGCGGTGCGCCGCGGCGACGCGCTGCTCGTCCCCGCCGGGGAGATCGTCCCGGTGGACGGCGTGATCCGGGAGGGTACGGCACTGCTCGACGAGTCGGCCCTCACCGGCGAGTCCGTGCCGGTCGAGCGCGGCGCGGGGGAGAGCGTGCGCAGCGGCGTGGTCAACGCGGGCAGGCCGTTCGACCTCGTCGCCACCGGCACCGCCGAGGAGAGCACGTACGCGGGCGTGGTCCGGCTCGCCCGCGAGACCGCGGCCGGGAGCGCCCCGGTGGTCCGGCTCGCCGACCGGTACGCCGCGATCTTCCTCCCCGCCACCCTGCTGCTCGCCGGAGCGGCCTGGCTGTGGTCCGGGGAGGCCGTGCGGGCCGTGGCCGTGCTCGTCGTCGCCACGCCCTGCCCACTGTTGCTCGCCGCCCCCGCCGCGATCGCGGCCGGCCTGTCCCGGGCCGCCCGCCACGGAGTGATCGCCAAGGGTGGCGGCGCGCTGGAGACGCTCGGCCACGCCCGCACCCTCGTGCTCGACAAGACCGGCACGCTCACCACCGGCCACCCCCAGGTGGTCGAGGTGGTGCCCGCGCCCGGCCACGACCCCGACGAGGTGCTCGCCCTCGCCGCCGCGGTCGACCAGGTCTCCTCGCACGTGCTCGCCCACGCGATCGTGCGCGCCGCGGCCGAGCGCGGGCTCGCCCTCGGCCGGCCGTACGGCGTGCACGAGGAGGCCGGGCTCGGCACCGAGGGCATGGTCGGCGAGCACGCGGTGCGGGTCGGCAAGGCGCTCGGCACCCGGCCCGGCTGGGAGCGGGCCCAGCGCTCCCGGGCCGCCCTCGACGGCGCGATGACGGTGTTCGTCGCGGTCGACGGCGACACCGCCGGGGTGATCCTGCTGCGCGACACGGTCCGCCCCGACGCGCCGCGCACGCTGCGCCGGCTGCGCCGGGCCGGGATCGAGCGGGTGGTGATGCTCACCGGCGACCGCGCCGACGTCGCCGAGAGCGTCGCCACCGTGCTCAACATCGACCGGGTGCTCGCCGAGCGGCCGCCCGCGGAGAAGGTGGAGGCGGTGCGCGAGGAGGCCGCGCGGGCCGTGACGGTGATGGTCGGCGACGGGATCAACGACGCGCCCGCGCTCACCGCCGCCCAGGTCGGGGTGGCGATGGGCGCCCGCGGCGCGGCCGCCTCCAGCCAGGCCGCCGACATCGTGCTCATGGGCGACCGCATCGACCACCTCGCCGACGCGATGGACGTCGCGCGCCGCTCCCGCCGGATCGCGGTGCAGAGCGCCGCCGCGGGCATGGCGCTGTCGGTCGCCGCGATGATCGTGGCCGCGGCCGGGCTGCTGCCCCCGGCGGCCGGGGCGCTGGTGCAGGAGGCGATCGACGTCGCGGTGATCCTCAACGCGCTGCGCGCGCTGCGCCCGGGCCGGGGCACCGGCACGCCGATCGACGAGCCCACCGAGCGCATGCTGCGCGCGTTCGAGGAGGAGCACCGCGAGCTGCGCCCGCCGCTGGAGACGCTGCGCGAGGTCGCCGACCGGCTCGGCGGCGACCCGCCCGAGGTGGTGCTCCCGCGGCTGCGCCGGGTGCACCGCTTCCTCACCGAGGAGCTGCTGCCGCACGAGCGCGACGAGGAGCGGCGGCTCTACCCGGCGGTCGGCCGCCTGCTCGGCGGCTCCGAGGTGACCGCGACGATGAGCAGGGCGCACGCCGAGATCGAGCGGCTCGTCGCCCGGCTCGGCCGCCACCTCGCGCTCGCCGAGGAGACCGGGCTGCGGCCCGACCGGATCGACGACCTGCGCGCCTGCCTGTACGGCCTGCACGCCGTACTCAACCTGCACTTCACCCAGGAGGAGGAGGCGTACTTCTCCCTCGCCCGGCACGACCGGTTCGTGAGCTGACCGCACGCCCGGGGCGCGCGGTGCACCGCCGGGCCGCGGGTACACGTGCAGGTACGCGCAACCCCGATGCCGGCAAGGAGAACCCTGTGAGCGCAGAGAACCTCGATCTGGCCGCGATCGCGCGCCGGATCGCCGACAACGCACCGAACGGGTCGCTCGAGCAGGCGGCGGCGGGCTCGGTCGCGGTGACCTGCGCGACCACCCGGACCCTGGCCGAGGCCCGGTCCGTGCTCGCGGGCGTCACCCCCGAGAACGTACGGCGCGCCGCGCTCGAGCTGCTCGACCGCCTCGAGGCCGGGGAGCGGGACGACGCCGCCGGATAGCCTTCCGGGTTCCCGCCCGATGACCTGCGCCCCAGGCGTGTGACAGAACTCACACGCCACTTTTTCCTCTCCTGAAGCAGCAGTCACCGGCCCTTCGCCGTCCCTGGGAGGTGAACGGGCGGTCATGGTGATCGCCTTGCACGGGGAGGAATCTTCAATGAAGCGCATAACCGCAGGGGCACTCGCCGCCGCCGTCGGCGCGTCGGTGCTCCTGATCTCCGGTCCGGCCTACGCCGACCGCCGTACCGACCTGAAGGTCGACCTCACCAAGATCGAGCCGAACCCGGTCCAGGTGAAGAGGGGCGAGGCGACCTCGGTCACGTTCGACGTCGTCAGCAAGGGCGCCGCCCGCGTCGAGGTGAGCCTCAAGCCGCTCGGCCGCAAGTACGTCCGGTTCACCCCGAAGGTGGCGAACGCCGCCCCGGCGGGGAACGGCGCCGCGGCGCAGGCCAAGGAGGAGGAGGAGGCCAGGCAGACCGGCAGGCCGGGTGACGGGCGGCGCGGCCACGGGCGTCCGGACCTCAAGCCGGACCTGACCCGGTTCGTCGCCCAGTTCACCGCGAAGGACCCGGCCGGCAAGTGGCTGGCGACCGCGGTCGCGTTCGACCGGTCCGGCAAGAAGGTGTCCGACGCGGAGACCTTCACCGTCGAGCTGGTCAAGACCAAGTTCGGCACCAAGATCGTGGAGTTCGGCGCGTACCCGAACAAGGTGCGCAAGGGCAAGCCGGTGTTCCTCCGCGGCCGCCTGATCGCCGAGGACAAGCGCGTCAAGGGCTACGCGGACCAGGAG
Organism: Thermopolyspora flexuosa; assembly: GCF_006716785.1. NCBI lineage: Bacteria > Bacillati > Actinomycetota > Actinomycetes > Streptosporangiales > Streptosporangiaceae > Thermopolyspora > Thermopolyspora flexuosa. The sequence continues at coordinate 1,052,454 of NZ_VFPQ01000001.1, forward strand.
GTCGACATCCTCTACCGCAAGGACGGCCGGGCCCGCTGGCGCAAGCTCGGCGAGGCCGAGACCAACCGCTTCGGCGTGTTCCGGGCCTCGGTGAAGGCCTACAGCAGCGGCCAGTACAAGGCCGTGTTCGCGGGCAACGACGACGCCAACCCCTCCGAGAGCGACGTCGTGCGCGTGCGCGTCAAGCGCGGCTTCCACCACTTCCACCGGTAAGCCGCGCGCGTCGGGCGCCCCTCCTTCCCTCCGGACCGGTTCGGGCCGTACGGCGACAGGCCGTCGTGTCCCGGCCGGCTTTCACGGTCTGGTCGCACACCAGGAGGCCGCCCGGCCCCTACCCGGGGCCGGGCGGCCTCCTGCATCCCCGGCCCGAACACCGGTCGTGCGATCCGGTCCTCATCTCTCGCCGGGAGGTACGGCGGCCGCACGGGCCGGGTTCAGCCTGCGGGCAAGATTTTTTCCCGGTGTTTTCCGCGGGCCGATCGGCCCGGGCGGGACTCAGTCGTCCGGGATGGTGATCTTCTCGCTCACGCCCCAGTTGAACCAGTTCACCGTGAACGTCGTCCCGGCCCGGCCGCGGATGGGGAAGACGGCCGTGCCGACGTAGGTGCGCCGCGCGGCCACCTGCCACTCGTCGCCGACCCGGGAGGAGCACGGGGTACGGCTCGGCGGCACCCGCGTGCCGTCGGAGAGCCGCAGGTAGGTGCCGCCGGTGGCGTGGTCGCAGACGAGCGTCTGGGGCTCGCTCGACCGGTTGCGGTACCGCACGGTGAGGATCACCGAGCTGGAGGTGACCCGCATGCGGGTGAACCGCACGTCCCAGGTCGGGGTGGTCGCGACCGTCGCGTCGATCGTGTAGGTGCCGATCGCGGCCGGGCCGCCGCCCCGCCTCGTGCCGTCCTCGTCGTCCCCGGCGCCGCGCAGCAGCCCGTACAGGAACGGGATCATCACGAGCACCGCGACGAACCCGATGATCGCGAACAGCACCCCGCGCCCGCAGCCGGACCCGCCCGAGGGCTGCGGGGACGGCACGGTGACCCGCCCCGCCGGGCCGGGCGGCGGCGGCACCGGCGCGCGCGGCGGCCCCGGCGGCGGGTACGCCGGGGGACGGCTCGGCGGGGGAGCGGGCGCGCGGACCGGCCCGGGCGGCGGCGCCGGAGGGGGCACCGTCGGCCCGGGATGCGGCCCGGGACCGGTCGCCCGGGGCGGCGCGGTCATCGGGTTCGGCACCGGCCCCGGGGCGGGACGCGGCATCGGGCCGGGGGGCGGGGCCTGCGGCGGCACCGGCCCCGGCGCCGGGGGAGCGGGCGCCGCGGGACCGGTGTGCGGCACCGGGGGCGCGCCCAGCTCACCGGTGAGCACCTTGGTGCCCTGCGGCCCGGGACCGCCCGGATTGACCGGCTCGCGGGGCAGCACCGGGATCTCGCCGGTGATCGCGCTGAGCACCTTCTTCGCGCTGGGCCGCTGCCGCGGGTCCTTCGCCAGGCAGTCGGAGACGAAGATGCGCAGCGGGTCCGGCACCCCGGTCAGGTCGGGCTCGGCGTGGATGACGTTGTGCAGGATCGCGGGAATCGTGTTGCCGTGGAACACCAGCCGCCCGGTCGCCGCGAACACCATCGTCGCCGCCCAGCTGAACATGTCGGAGGCGGGCCCGATGCCCTTGCCCTCCACCTGCTCGGGCGACATGAACGAGGGCGTGCCGACCACCTGGGACACGGTGCCGGTGGTGTCGAGCACCCGGGCGATGCCGAAGTCGATCACGACCGGCCCCTCCGGGCCCATGAGCACGTTGCTCGGCTTGAAGTCCTGGTGCACGATCCCGGCCCGGTGGATCGCGGAGAGCGCGGTCAGCGTGGCCACGGCGAGCCGGGACAGCCCGCTGCCGGTGCGCGGCCCGTCCCGGCGGACGAGCTGCTCCAGGGACTCGCCCTCGACGTACTCGCTGACGATGTACGGCTGCTCGTAGGCGGTCACGCCGGCGTCGAGCACCCGCACGGTGCAGAACGGCGCCACCCGCTGCATGACCTCCGACTCGCGCAGGAACCGCTTGCGCGCGTCGGGGTCCTGGCTGAACTCGGCGCGCAGCAGCTTGATGGCGACCCGTTGCCCGGACGGGGACCGGCCGAGCAGCACGGTGCCCTGCCCACCCTCGCCGAGCAGCCCGAGCACCTCGTAGTCGCCCACGCGCTCGGGATCGCCCGGCCGGAGCGGATGGGCGCGTCCCATTCGCATCCTCCCCTAGACCGCGTTCTCGCGTCATTCTGTCAGGGATCGGGGGATCCCGTGACGGTTGCGCGATCCGGATCCGGCGCGGGGAGGGGTGTCCAGGGGACCTCCAGGCGTGCCGAGTACGCTAATCAGCGCCAATTTTTGATCTTCCGTACATGCCGGGGGAGGCGCCCCGCTTGATTGCGATTCTGGCTGTTCTCATCTTTGTGGGCGCGTACATCCTCATCGCGACGGAACGCATTCACCGCACCGCCGCGGCGCTCGGTGGCGCCGGTCTCATGCTGCTCATTCACGCCACCGACGCGGAGAGCGCGTTCTTCGCCGAGGAGTCGGCGATCGACTGGAACGTTATCTTCCTGCTCCTCGGCATGATGGTGATCGTCGGCGTGCTCAAGCCCACCGGCGTCTTCGAGTACCTGGCGATCTGGGCCGCCAGGCGTGCCAAGGGCCGGCCGTTCCGGCTCATGGTGCTGCTGTCGGTGATCACCGCGGTGGCCTCGGCGCTGCTCGACAACGTCACCACGGTGCTGCTCATCGCACCGGTCACCTTCGTGGTGTGCGAGCGGCTGGCGCTGCCGGTCGCGCCGTACCTGATCGCCGAGGTGTTCGCCTCGAACATCGGCGGCACCGCCACGCTCGTCGGCGACCCGCCGAACATCATCATCGCCAGCCGGGCCGGCCTCACCTTCAACGACTTCCTCATACACCTGGCGCCGCTCGTCGTCATCCTGATGATCATCTTCATCGGGATGTGCCGGGTGATGTTCCGCCACGCGTTCCGGTACGACCCCGAGCGCGCCGCCGAGGTCATGCGGCTCGAGCCGCGGGACGCGATCCGCGACCGGCGGCTGCTCGTCCAGGGCCTCACGGTGCTCGCCCTGGTGATCGCGGCCTTCGTGCTCCACCCGGTGCTGCACTACGAGCCGTCGGTGGTCGCGCTGCTCGGCGCGGGCCTGCTCGTCGCGATCAGCAAGATCACCGCGGCGGAGGCGATCCGCGAGGTCGAGTGGCCCACGCTCGTCTTCTTCATGGGCCTGTTCGTCATGGTCGGCGCGCTGGTGAACACCGGCGTGATCGGCGCGGTCTCGCAGGCCGCCGCCGACGCCACCGAGGGGCGGCTCGGGCTCGCCGCGATGGTGCTGCTGTTCGGCTCCGGCGCGCTCTCCGCGATCGTGGACAACATCCCGTACGTCGCCACGATGAGCCCGATCGTCGCCGAGCTCGTGCCCGCGCACGGCGACGCCGGTCAGTCGCTGTGGTGGGCGCTCGCGCTCGGCGCGGACCTCGGCGGCAACGCGACCGCGATCGGGGCCTCGGCGAACGTGGTGATCCTCGGCATCGCCGAGCGTAACAACGCGCGCATCAGCTTCTGGCAGTTCACCCGGTACGGCCTCGTCGTGGCCGCGGTGACGATCGCGGCGTGCGCGCCGTACCTGTGGCTGCGCTACCTCTAGCGCGCCGGCGCCGATCAGGCCGGGGCCGGGCGGAACATCGGCACGTGGGGGATGCCCTCGTCGAGGTACTCCTCACCCGCGACGCGGTAGCCGAACCGCGCGTAGAAGCCGGCGACCGGGGTCTGCGCGTCGAGCCGCGACGGCCGGTCGCGGACCACGCGCAGCGCGGCGGCCATGAGCGCGGCGGCCAGGCCCCGGCCGCGGGCGTGCGGCGCGGTCACCACCCGGCCGATCCGGGCGGCGCCGTCCGGCTCGCGCAGCACGCGCAGGTACGCCAGCGGCGCGCCGTCGTCGCCCTCGATCCACAGGTGGCGGGTCTCCGGTTCGAGGTCCCTGCCGTCCAGCTCCGGGTAGGCGCACCTCTGCTCGACCACGAACACGTCCACGCGCAGCCGCAGCAGGCCGTACAGGGTGGGGGCGTCGAGCTCGGCGAAGGACGCCACCCGGACGGTTGGCTCGTTCACCCGCCGAATGGTACGGCGGACACGCGGCGCGTCGTCGCGTGGGCGCCGCGTGCCGCCCGGTCGGGCTAGCGGTGGCTGCGGAAGCGGTCGAACAGGCGCTTGGCCTTCGTGCGGGTCTGCGGGTCACGCGCCATGCGCTTGGCATCCTCGGTGCGTTCCCGGCCCTGCGGGCTCTGCATCCACTGCTTGACCCGGTCCATCAGCTTGGCCATGACGTCCCTCCTTCCAGGGTGCTCCTCCGCTACCCGTTTCCGGGTGATTCATCCCGGGGTGGGCGCGGCGATCCGCGGTCGTGGCACCGGCCGGGCCCGGCAGCGGGCAGAATCTATTGCCGAACCGACGGGGAAGGCGGATCAGGAACGTGACGACGTCCACACAGGACACGCCCGCGCAGGCGGTGTCCGCTCCGCAGGCGGCGATCCACCGGCGCATCGCCGAGGAGCTGGGGGTACGCGAGGGGCAGGTGCGGGCGGCGGTCGAGCTGCTCGACGGCGGGGCGACCGTCCCCTTCATCGCCCGCTACCGCAAGGAGGCGACCGGAGGGCTCGACGACACCCAGCTGCGCACCCTCCAGGAGCGGCTGCGCTACCTGCGCGAGCTGGAGGAACGGCGGGCGGCGATCCTGGAGTCGATCCGCTCCCAGGGCAAGCTCGACGCCGAGCTCGAGGCCCGCATCCTCGCCGCCGACTCCAAGGCGCGGCTGGAGGACATCTACCTGCCGTACAAGCCGAAGCGGCGCACCAAGGCGCAGATCGCCCGGGAGGCCGGGCTGGAGCCGCTCGCCGACGCGCTGCTCGCCGACCCGAGCCTCGAGCCGCAGGCCGCGGCCGAGCCGTACGTGGACCCGGACAAGGGCGTGGCCGACGCCGCGGCGGCGCTGGAGGGGGCGCGGGCGATCCTCGTGGAGCGGTTCGCCGAGCACGCCGACCTCATCGGCGAGCTGCGCGAGCGCATGTGGACCCGCGGGCGGCTGGTGGCGAAGGTCCGTGAGGAGAAGCGCGAGTCGGGGGCGAAGTTCGCCGACTACTTCGACTTCGCCGAGCCGTTCACCTCGCTGCCCTCGCACCGCATCCTCGCGCTGTTCCGCGGCGAGAAGGAGGAGGTGCTCACCCTCACCCTCGAGCCCGAGCCGGAGGAGACCGACCAGCCGGGGCCGAGCGGGTACGAGGTGCGCATCGCCGAGACCTTCGGCATCGCCGACCGGGGGCGGCCCGCGGACCGCTGGCTGCTCGACACCGTGCGCTGGGCCTGGCGTACCCGGATCCTCGTCCACCTCGGCATCGACCTGCGCGCCCGGCTGTGGCAGCAGGCCGAGGACGAGGCGGTGCGGGTGTTCGCCGCCAACCTGCGCGACCTGCTGCTCGCCGCGCCCGCCGGCCCGCGGCCCACGATGGGGCTCGACCCGGGCCTGCGCACCGGCGTGAAGGTCGCGGTGGTGGACGGCACCGGCAAGGTGGTGGACACCGCCACGATCTACCCGCACGAGCCGCAGCGGCGGTGGGAGGAGTCGCTGCAGGTGCTCGCCCACCTCGCCACCAAGCACAACGTCGAGCTGGTGGCGATCGGGAACGGCACGGCGTCCCGGGAGACCGACCGGCTCGCGGCCGAGCTGGTCAAGCGGCTGCCGCAGCTGACCAAGGTGATGGTCTCCGAGGCGGGCGCGTCGGTGTACTCGGCCTCCGCGTACGCCGCCAAGGAGCTGCCCGACCTGGATGTGTCGCTGCGCGGCGCGGTGTCGATCGCGCGGCGGCTGCAGGACCCGCTCGCCGAGCTCGTCAAGATCGACCCCAAGTCGATCGGGGTGGGCCAGTACCAGCACGACGTCTCCGAGACCAAGCTGTCCCGCTCGCTCGACGCCGTGGTGGAGGACTGTGTGAACGGCGTCGGCGTGGACGTGAACACCGCGTCGGTGCCGCTGCTCACCCGGGTGTCCGGCATCGGGGCGAGCCTCGCCGAGAGCATCGTCGCCCACCGGGACGCCAACGGGCCGTTCCGGTCCCGCAAGGAGCTGCTCAAGGTGCCGCGGCTCGGGCCGAAGGCGTTCGAGCAGTGCGCCGGGTTCCTGCGCATCCGCGACGGTGACGACCCGCTCGACGCCTCGGCCGTGCACCCCGAGGCGTACCCGGTGGTGCGGCGCATCCTCGACGCGACCGGGACCGGGATCAAGGAGCTGATCGGCAACACCGCCAGGCTGCGCACGCTGCGGCCCGAGGACTTCGTCGACGACACGTTCGGCCTGCCCACGGTCACCGACATCCTCGCCGAGCTGGAGAAGCCCGGCCGCGACCCGCGGCCGGAGTTCCGCACCGCGTCCTTCAAGGAGGGCGTGGAGGAGCTCACCGACCTCAAGCCCGGCATGATCCTCGAGGGCGTGGTGACGAACGTCGCCAACTTCGGCGCGTTCGTCGACATCGGCGTGCACCAGGACGGCCTGGTGCACGTGTCGGCGATGTCGTACGACTTCGTCAAGGATCCGCGGGACGTGGTGAAGCCCGGAGACATCGTCCGGGTGAAGGTGCTCGACGTGGACCTGGCGCGCAAGCGCATCTCGCTCACCCTGCGGCTCGACGACGAGGCCGAGGCCGCCTCGCGCGAGCGGCGGCAGGGCGGCTCCGGCGGCGGCCGGGACGGCGGGCGGCAGGGCGGCCGCCGCCAGGACGGGCGCCGGGGCCAGGACCGGGGGCGCGGGCGGAACGCCCCGCAGCCCGGCGGGGCCCTCGCCGAGGCGCTGCGCAAGGCCGGCCTCGACAAGGGCCTCGACGCGCTGCGCGACCGGGGCCGGCGCTAGCCGTACCCCCTCCTCGCCCGCGCGGGTCAGCGGAAGGCGGAGATGCCGGTGACCGTGCGGGCGAGGGTGAGGGCGTGCACGTCCTCGGTGCCCTCGTAGGTGGACACGGTCTCCAGGTTCACCATGTGCCGCATCACCGGGTACTCGAGGGTGATGCCGTTCGCGCCGTGGATCGCGCGGGCCGTCGCCGCCACGCGCTGGGCCGCGCGCACGTTGGCGAACTTGCCGAAGCTGATGTGCGAGTGGTGGGCGAGGCCCGCGTCCTTGAGGCGGCCGATCTGGTACGCGGTGAGCAGCGCCTGGTTCACGTCGACGAGCATGTCGGCGATCTTGCGCTGGGTGAGCTGGAAGGACGCGATCGGACGGTCGAACTGCACCCGGGTGCCCGCGTACTCGAGCGCGGCCTCCAGGCAGGCCCGGGCCGCCCCGGCCACGCCCCACACGATGCCGTACCGCGCCTCGGACAGGCACGACAGCGGGGCCTTGAGCCCCTCGGCGCCCGGCAGGATCGCGTCGGCGGGCAGGCGGACGCCGTCGAGCACGAGCTCGGAGGTGATCGACGCGCGCAGCGAGAGCTTCTTGTGGATGACCGGTGCGGAGAAGCCCGGGGTGTCGGTGGGCACGAGGAAGCCGCGGATGCCCTCGTCGGTGCGGGCCCACACGATCGCCACGTCGGCGATCGAGCCGTTGGTGATCCACATCTTGGTGCCGTCGAGCACCCAGTCGGAGCCGTCGCGGCGGGCCCGGGTGCGCATCGAGCCCGGGTCGCTGCCCGCGTCCGGCTCGGTGAGGCCGAAGCAGCCGAGCACCTCGCCGGCCGCCATGCGCGGCAGCCACTGCTGCTTCTGCTCCTCGCTGCCGAAGCGGTGGATCGCGGTCATCGCCAGCGAGCCCTGCACCGAGACGAAGCTGCGCAGGCCGCTGTCGATCGCCTCCAGCTCGCGGCAGGCCAGGCCGTACGACACCGCGTTCGTGCCGGCGCAGCCGTACCCGGACAGATGCATGCCGAACACGCCGAGCCGGCCGAACGCCTTGGCGAGGTTACGCGGGTCGGGGATCGTGCCCGCCTCGAACCACTCGGCGACGTGCGGCAGCAGCTCGGCCCGGCCGAAGTCGCGTACCGCGTCGCGGATCGCGCGCTCCTCCTCCGACAGCCCGCGGTCCACGCCGAGGAAGTCGGCGGCGTCGGGCGTTGTGGGGCGGGCACCGTTACCGGCATCACTCATGATCGCACCTCCTGCTGCGGCATTCCCCGCCCGGCCGGAATCCATGAGCGACCGGGGTGGGAGGTCACGCCCACCCACCCTGCCCGATCGACGGCCCCCGCCCGCACGGGTGCTGATGCGCCCAGTATGTCCGGTACCTGCCCCGGTGGCGGTAATCGGGACGTTGTGCGCCGGCGGGAGGATCTGTGGCCGGGATTTCAAATCAACGCATCTTATTCGCCGGAAATAGCGATACAAACGTCATTTTTTGATGAAGTGTTGTCTTGACTGGCGATCAGTAAGCTGATGCACGCATGATCGTGAAGTGGCCGCGGGTCGCCGCGACCCCCGGTCATCGGCTCCGCGCGTGGGGCGACCGAAAGCCAGGTGGAACGGCCCAGACTCATCCCGGGAGACGACTGTGAAGGTAGGGCTGAGGCCGGCGGTGACGGCGTGCGCCGGAGCCGTCGCACTCGCCGGTGCCGGAACCACGCTCTTCGCCGGATACGCGGCCGGGCACGCGCAGGCCGAGGACCAGGCGGTGGGCGTGCCGTACACGTGCGTGGACGCCGCCGCGGGCACCCCGACGAGCACGGGGACCGGCGAGGCCCCGGAGGCCCCCGCCGAGGGCTCCGGCCCGCAGACGTCCACTGCGTCGCCCACTCCGGTGACGCGTACCTTCCAGGTCACCCTGGTGGGGCCGACCAGCGCGGTCACCGCCGGGCAGGGGTTCGAGCTGACCTGGCGCGTCGATCCCGGCGAGACGCCCGTGGCGCTCCAGGAGACGATCGACCCCGGCGTACTGACAATGCGTGGCAACCTCCGCTGGGTGGAGCTTCCTCCGGCCACCGAGACCCCGACGCCCACTCCGGCCACCACATCTCCGTCGCCCACCTCCACGGACGGGCAGAGCTCGACTCCCACCGATCAGCAGAGCCCGTCCCCGCAGCAGTCGGAGACCCCCACGCCGACCCCGCATACCCCCACGGCGACCCGAACGCTGTCCGCGTCCGGATCGACCACCGGGCCACTGCCCGCGTCGAGCCCGCTGTCGCCGCCGCCCATGACCGCGCAGGCCACCCCCACGGCCGCGATGATCCTCGAGCTTCAGGCCGACGACTTCACCCTCGAGGCCTCACCCTCCCCGTCGCCGACGGACACCGGCTCGTCCACACCCGGCGTCGGGCAGAGCACCGACGGCTCCGGGACCGACGCGAACGGCACGGCCGGCAATGAGTCCGGTCCGGCGGGGAGCGAGAACGCCACCGCCGCGAGCGGCCCAAGCGACACCACCACAAGCCCCGGCTCCGGCGAGAACACCGCCGGTGGAAACGGAGACGCCACCGGCCAGAGCGAGACACCGGCCACGCCCGACCTGATCATCCCGGTGCACGACGGCATCGCCCGTCTCGCCTGCACGCCCGCCACGTCGGCGACCCCGGCCGCGATCCGCATCACCGTCGTGGCCTCGTCCCCGAGCACCTCTTCGCCCCCCGGCGACGACTCGCCGAGCCCGACGAGTCCGACGCCCACGGACAGCACGCCCGCGCCGACCGACTCGTCCACGTCACCGACACCGACCGGCACCTTCACGCGCACCCACTACGCGACGGTCACGGTGCCCGCGTCACCCCGGCCCACCCGCACCGAGTACGTCACCGAGACCGCGCAGGTCCAGGTCACCCCGAAGGGCTGGGCCCGCACCGGGGCCGCCACCGACCAGGGCCCCGCCGCCGGCCTGCTGATCCTCGGGGGAGCCGCGTTGCTGCTCGGCTCCGCGGCGGCCGGTGCGTACCTGCGCGGCCGCGCGTCCGCCCACGGCGGTGGGAGCCGTGACCGCTGAGCCCCGCGGCCACGGCCGCATCCTCGCCGTGGCCCTGGCACTCGCCGCCCTGATCGGCGTCGGCGCGATCACCGCGGGCCTCGTCCTGCTTCTGGACCCCGGCACCCCCGAGGTGATCGGCCCCGCCGACGACACCAGCGCGGCCGACACCACCGACACCGCCGACATCGCCGAGCCGGGCTCCGGTGCCGGCCGGGCCTCCGCCGAAGCCGCCCCGCTCACCCTGCCCAAGTCCCCACCGAAGCGGGTACGCATCCCCAAGATCAAGGTGGACGCCCCGGTCCGCTCCCTCGGCCTCGACAAGGACGGCTGGCTAGAGGTCCCCCCACTCAACCGCCCCAACCTGACCGGCTGGTACCGCCTCGGCCCCACCCCCGGCCAGCTCGGCCCCGCCGTCATCGTCGGCCACGTCAACAGCAAGGCCGGCCCCGCCGTCTTCGCCCGCCTCCACACCCTCGCCAAGGGCGACACCGTCGAGGTCAAACGCGAGGACGGCCGCGTCGCCGTCTTCCGCGTCGACGAGGTCCAGCGCGTCGACAAACACGCCTTCCCCACCGCCCGCGTCTACGGCAACCTGCCCCACGCCGGCCTCCGCCTGATCACCTGCGGCGGCGCCTTCGACCCCAAATCCGGCACCTACGAGGACAACATCATCGTCTACGCCACCCTGACCGACGTCCGCTGACGCCGCGGCCACTTGGCCGGACCGCGTCCCCTGCTTTCCTCCCTCTCTCGGGCCGAAGCAGTACGGCCTGCCATCGTGCCATCGCATGCCGACACGAGAAGATCAGCGCTAGTCCGAGCGAGCGGCGGCGAGGCATAGGGTGAAGCCATGCACCGGATTCTGGTCAGCGCCTGCCTGCTGGGACGGCCGGTCCGCTTCGACGGCCGGGCGAAGACCAGCGACGATGAGCTCCTCGCCCGCTGGCGAGCGGAAGGGCGGCTGGTTCCGTTCTGTCCCGAGGTGGAGGGCGGCCTGCCGGTGCCCCGACCCCCGGCCGAGATCGAAGGTGGCGCCGGCGGCACCGCCGTGCTCGCCGGTGAGGCCCGTGTGCTCACCGCCGACGGAACCGACGTCACCGCGGCCTTCCTCGCCGGTGCCCACGCCGCGCTGAAGGCCGCGCAGGAGAACGACATCCGCATCGCGATCCTGAAGGAAGGCAGCCCATCCTGCGGCAGCCTGCGCATCTATGACGGCCGCTTCCGAGGCGTCTCCGTGTCGGGCAGTGGCGTGACCACCGCGCTGCTGGAGTCCCACGGCATCACCGTCTACGGAGAAGACCGCATAAGCGATGCCGCGCGGCACCTGGAACGGCTTGAGGGCTGAACCGCATCACCCAGCCGATTCTTGTGATCGGACGCAACCTGACCACCCAGGGCTGCGGTAAGCCCGGTGTCGACCGCGAAAGCCAACTTCCCCCAAGGGGTGCGAGGTCTACGGCACCGTGCTCCTGAACCCCTTCACGTGAACTCTAGGGACAGACCTCCCGGTAAGGCTCTCCTGGAAGGTATTGTTCCCAGTCTTCTTTACCCATTTGGCCGCCCGTTAGGGAACATACCGCGAGAAACGGATCACTCGGAATCTCAACATTCCAAATACGCCCGGTTCCGTCAGCGCTCGCCGTGGCGAGGAGTTTTCCGTCCGGGCTGAAGGTGATGGCGGTCACATGGTGCTTGTGTCCGGTGAGGGTGGTGATGGTTTTTCCGGTGGTCGTGTCCCAGAGCCGCGCGGTGTTGTCGTGGCTTACGGTGGCGAGGAGTTTTCCGTCCGGGCTGAAGGTGATGGCGGTCACATAGTGCTTGTGTCCGGTGAGGGTGGTGATGGTTTTTCCGGTGGTCGTGTCCCAGACCCGTGCGGTTGCGTCGGCACTTGCGGTGGCGAGCAGTTTTCCATCTGGGCTGAAGGTGATGGCGGTCACCCAGTGTTTGTGTCCGGTGAGGGTGGTGATGTGTTTGCCTGTTGTGTCCCAGAGGCGTGCGGTGTTGTCGTCGCTTGCGGTGGCGAGGAGTTTTCCGTCCGGGCTGAAGGTGATGGCGGTCACCCACTGTTCGTGCCCGGTGAGGGTGGCGATGTGTTTGCCTGTTGTCTCCCACAGACGCGCGGTGTTGTCGCGGCTTGCGGTGGCGAGGAGTTTTCCGTCCGGGCTGAAAGCGATGGCGGTCACCCACTGTTCGTGCCCGGTGAGGGTGGCGATGTGTTTGCCTGTTGTGTCCCAGAGGCGTGCGGTGTTGTCGTGGCTTGCGGTGGCGAGGAGTTTTCCGTCCGGGCTGAAAGCGATGTCGGTCACCGAGTCTGTGTGTCCGGTGAGGGTGGCGATGTGTTTGCCTGTTGTGTCCCAGAGGCGTGCGGTGTTGTCGTGGCTTGCGGTGGCGAGGAGTTTTCCGTCCGGGCTGAAAGCGATGTCGGTCACCGAGTCTGTGTGTCCGGTGAGGGTGGCGATGTGTTTGCCTGTTGTGTCCCAGAGGCGTGCGGTGTTGTCGTGGCTTGCGGTGGCGAGGAGTTTTCCGTCCGGGCTGAAAGCGATGTCGGTCACCGAGTCTGTGTGTCCGGTGAGGGTGGTGATGGTTTTTCCGGTGGTCGTGTCCCACAGGCGTGCGGTGTTGTCGTCGCTTGCGGTGGCGAGGAGTTTCCCGTCCGGGCTGAAGGCGATGGCGGTCACAGAACTCATGTGCCCGGTGAGGAGGGTCACTTCTCCGGTGGTCGTGTCCCAGAGGCGTGCGGTGTTGTCGTCGCTTGCGGTGGCGAGGAGTTTCCCGTCCGGCCTAAATGCAACGGCGGTCACCGAGCCTGTGTGTCCGGTGAGGGTGGCGATGGGTTCTCCGGAGGTTGTGTCCCACAGGCGTGCGGTGTTGTCGTAGCTGGTGGTGGCGAGGAGTTCTCCGTCCGGGCTGAAAGCGATGTCGGTCACATTGTCTGTGTGTCCGGTGAGGGTGGTGATGTGTTTGCCGGTTGTGTTCCAGAGCCGTGCGGTGTTGTCGTGGCTTGCGGTGGCGAGGAGTTTTCCGTCCGGCCTAAATGCAACGGCGGTCACAGAGCCTGTGTGTCCGGTGAGGGTGGCGATGGGTTCTCCGGAAATTGTGTCCCACAGGCGTGCGGTGTTGTCGTAGCTGGTAGTGGCGAGCAGTTTCCCGTCCGGGCTGAAGGCGATGGCCGTCACAGAGTGGTTGTGACCGGTGAGGATGGTCACTTCTCCGGTGGTTATGTCCCACAGGCGTGCGGTGTCGTCGTCGCTTGCGGTGGCGAGGAGTTTTCCGTCCGGGCTGAAGGCGACGGTGGTCACAGAGTTTGTGTGTCCGGTGAGGGCGGTGATGTGTTTTCCGGTTGTGTCCCAGAGGCGTGCGGTGTTGTCGTGGCTTGCGGTGGCGAGGAGTTTTCCGTCTGGGCTGAAGGCGATGTCGGTCACATGGTTTGTGTGTCCGGTGAGGGTGGCGATGGTTTTCCCGGTGGTTGTGTCCCAGAGGCGTGCGGTGTTGTCATTGCTTGCGGTGGCGAGGAGTTTTCCGTCCGGGCTGAAAACCGCTGTGGACAAGGGCTGGGTGTGACCGGTGAGGGTGACGCGATCAGGGCTGAGGAGAGATTTGATCAGGCTCAGACGCGCATCCTCGGTCTGGGCGATGTCCCAGGCCGTGGTGGCGAGTTGCCGCGCGAGCCGGATATCGGTATCGGCAATGCTCTCGCTCTGCGCCGCGAGCTGACGTGACAGGGAACGGGCGCTCTCTTCCCCGGCGTCGAGCGCGAATTTTGTGGCGATTCCTGTGCCGGTGAGGGCCAGCACCAACGATATGGCCAAGGCCAGAACGGTCAGACTTCGACGTCGAGCCTGGCGGTTCGCGGCGGCCTCGCCGGCGTGAAGGAACTCTCGGGCGATGCCCATCAAAACCGGATAGCGGCCTGGGTCGCTCTGCCACCGGGCCACGGCCTGCTGGGCGCCGGCCAGGCGGACGCCCTGGTACAGGTACGCCGGATCGCGGTTGTTGCGATGCCATTCATCGGCGTCCTGGCTCAGCGCCTGGTGGACCAACAGGGTCGAGCGGTCGGTGTCGATCCAGAGGCGAAGCCGTGGCCAGGCGCGGATCAGGGCCTCGTGGGCGAGCTGGACGGCGTTTGCGTCCACCGTCAGCAGGCGGGCTTTGACGAAACGGTCGAGCACCTGACGGGCCTTGCCGTATTGGGCGGATTCCCGCGCCGGTAGCAGCTCGTCCAGCGGCATGACCCGGCGGGTGTCGTCCCGGCCGTCGCCGAGCCGGACCAGGCGGGTGAGCATCTGGCGGGCGATGGCACGGGCTCCCAGGTCCAGTTGTTCGAGCGTGGCATCGGCGGTGCGGGCCAGCGCCCGGTGGATTCCGCCGGTCGCGCGGTACCCGGCCATGGTCAGCATCCGCCCTTCGCGGTGTTGCCAGGTGACCAGCAGGGCGTGCGACAGCAGCGGCAGCACCCCCACCTCGGCGACGCCCCGGTCGGCGCCGCCGGCCTCGACGGGCTCGGTGCCGAGGTCCTGCAGGATGAGGTCGACCAGCCCGGGCTCCAGACTCAGCCCGGCGCGGTGGGCCGGCCCTTCGATGGCCTGGCGGAGCTGGGCGGGGGACATGGGCCCGACCACCACAGGATGTTCCAGTACGGGCACCAGCTCCCGGTATCTGGCGCAGTGTCCGAAGAAGTCGGAGCGTACGCCGAGGACGACGACCGCGGCGGGCCGCGCCCCCGTGGTGACCGCCGCACCGTCGGAGCCTGTGGGCGGCGTTACGGTCGCGTTGCCACGATCGCCCGCTGGTCTACGGCTCAGCACCTGCAGGGCCTGGATGAAGATCTGCCGTTGCCGCTCGTCGCCGCAGACGGTGAACAGCTCCTCGAACTGGTCGACGATGATGACCGCCTGCCGCCCGTCCAGTGCGTCGGCGACCACCTGCCTCAGTACGGCCGGGTCCTTCTCCAGTCGGGCGCGCAGGTCCCCGGTGTGGGAGCCATCGAGATGGGCCAGGCGGGCGGCCAGTGCACCGAGCGGGTCGGGGCCGGGGGTCAGCAGGATGACCTCGGTACCCGATGATCGCCTGAGGGTCGCGATCAGGCCGGCGCGCAGCAGGGACGATTTGCCCGAGCCGGATGGCCCGATCACCACCAGGGGGTCGCCGGTGGTGGCCTGCTCGGCCACGCGGTCGACGAGCGTCCTGGTCAGTTCCTCCCGGCCGAAGAAGTAGTCGGCGTCGCCGGCGGTGAAGGCGGCCAGCCCGCGGTACGGGCTGAACTCCCCCTCGCCGTCTCCGCCGGGACCGGCCGTCCGGCCGGCATCATCCTGCGCGCCTTCCTGCGGCTTTCGACGGGCGAGGCGGGCAGGGTTGGGCGCCACAGGGCGGCGGTCGCCGTGGTCGGTGGCCCGCCGGCGCGGGGCCGGGTACCCCTGCTCGGGCAGGGCGCGGGACAGGCACCGGTAGATGTCGTCCAGGTCCAGCAGGGCGGGCGCGGTGGGGTCGCCGTTGTCCAGCAGGTCGATCAGTGCGCCGGTGAAGGCGGTGTGCCGGTTGCCCTGCGGGGCGAAGGCGGACTGGTCCCGCTCTGCCGCAGCCAGCAGGTACGTGCCTTGCGGCGTGGCGTCCAGCAGCCGCCGCCAAGCGTCCCGGCTCAGGGTTTTGGCGCGGCCCGCGAAACAGCAATCCAGAACGACGACGATGATCGATGCCGTGCAGTGTGCCAGTGCCTGACGCAGGGTCGCGTACGGCAGTGCCTGGTGCTCCGCGATGCCCTTGGTGAGATCCACGGTGGCCCGGGTGGCCAGGTACAGCTCGTTGTCGGCACCGATCAAGCCGTGGCCGACGTAGTAGACCATCAGCACGTCGGTGGCCTGTTCGGCGGTCTCGACCAGGGCCGCGCCCAGCTCCAAGGGGCTGGGTGGGTCGATCAGCGTGGTCAGGTTGGCGGGATGCAGGCCTGCTCGTTCCACCAGGCAGCGGCCCAGGTCGGCGACGGTGCCGGGCACCGCGTCGACCTCGGGCAGTAGCGAGTCGGCGGCGTACGTGCCGGATCCCACCAGCAGCACGCGCGTGCCCGGTGAGGCAAGCAGCAGGTGCGGCTCAGCTCCGATCATCGGTCGTCGCGGGGGTCTCTAGCTGCTTGGTGATGTGTGTGGTCAGCTCGCGCAGCGCTTCCGCGTTCATGCCTTTGACGCCTTTGGCGCTGACCTCCAGGGTTTGGTAGCCGCGGGTCAGCTTCACCGTGATCTCACCGGAGCGGCTGCGCAGCCAGGCGATGATCACGGTGGCCACGGTGGCGGCCCCACCACCCGCGCCCAGCATCAGTTGCAGCGCGTCAACGGCCGGTCCCAGCGTGCCTTGGGCGGCAGGGGTCTCACGAAGCCGGACGCGGCCTCGTAGATCGGGCTCGTTCACCAGCCAGGTATGGAGGTCACGGAGCAGATCCGCCGATCCGCCCTCCGGAAAGGTCACCAGTACGGTCAAAGACCCTCCCGAGTCGTTTACCACTCCGAATGGCAGTGGTGTCCTGTATTGATCGTTGATCGATCGTTCTTTGCATTCTTGTACAACCGCTGAGGATGCGTCAGCGCACCGAGAAAGGTGAATCGGTTGGGAAGAATCCGATCATTCGTACGCGAGCCGTCGCATGCTGTCTGCGTACGAGGAAGACGAGAGAGTCGTGCGCAAACGCGTACTCCTACGTGGTTGAGAAGGCTGATTTCAGGGCAACGGGCTGCGCTGGAGGGGTAGTGGGCCACCGTCCGGCGCGGCTCGGATGAGGGCGGATGACGACGGCTCGGCTACATGCAGGTCAGCCGGGCTGGGGCTTCGGCCCGTACGCCGGCCAGTCCGGAACCTGGCGACGTCGGTTCGCTTACGCCACTGAATCCGGTTGCTCCGGCTCTTGTGTTTCTCCAGGCCAATCCGGCGGCCGTGACCGACGCTGGTCGCGATACCTATGGCCGTGCCCTGCGACCTCAGCTGTGAAAGTCATGGACAGACCCTCCGGTAGGGCTCCTCGGGGACATACCGTGCCCAGTCCTGCCTGGTCATAGGGTCGCCGACCAGGCCGCAGACGGCGCGGAACGGATCAGGTGGAAGGTTCACATTCCAAATCCGGATGGTGGCGACGCTGCTGGCGGTGGCCAAGTGGGTTCCTTCTGGACTGAACGCGACGATGTTCACATATTTGGTGTGGCCGGTGAGAGTGGCGATGAGTTTGCCGGAGGGGACCTCCCACAGCCGGGCGGTGCCGTCGTCGCCTACGGTGGCCAGATGGGTGCCTTTGGGATTAAAGGCGACGTTGTTTACTGATTTGGTGTGGCCGGTGAGGGCGGCGACGAGTTTGCCCGAGGGGACCTCCCACAGCCGCGCGGTGTGGTCGAGGCCCACTGTGGCCAGATGGGTGCCTCTGGGGCTGAAGGCGATGTCGCGCACGTGTTGGATGCGGGTGGCGATGAGTTTGCCGGAGGGGACCTCCCACAGCCGCGTGGTGCCGTCGTCGCCGGCGGTGGCCAGATGAGGTCCTTTGGGGCTGAAGGCGATTTTTCGTATCGGTCCGGCGTGGCCGTTGAGCGTGGTGATGTGTGTGCCGGAGTGTGCGTCCCAGAGGCGGGTGGTGCTGTCGCTGCCGGCGGTGGCCACGACTTTGCCGTCAGGACTGAAGGCGACGGCGAGTACGGGGCCGGTGTGGCCGGTGAGGGTGGTGATGCGTCTGCCGGAGGGGACCTCCCACAGCCGCGTGGTGCCGTCGTCGCCGGCGGTGGCCAGATGAGGTCCTTTGGGGCTGAAGGCGATTTTTCGTATCGGTCCGGCGTGGCCGTTGAGCGTGGTGATGTGTGTGCCGGAGTGTGCGTCCCAGAGGCGGGCGGTGCTGTCGCTGCCGGCGGTGGCCACGACTTTGCCGTCAGGACTGAAGGCCACGACGTGTACGGGGCCGGTGTGGCCGGTGAGGGTGGTGATGCGTCTGCCGGAGGGGACCTCCCACAGCCGTGCGGTGCCATCGTCGCCGGCGGTGGCCAGCTTGGTCGCGTCATGGCTGAAGGCGATCGCGTGCACGTAGTCGCCGTGGGCGTCGAAGACGACGGCCTTGCTCAAGGAAATGTCCCAGAGACGGATCGTGCCATCGTGGCCGGCGGTGGCGAGATGAGTTCCGTCCGGGCTGAACGCGATGGCGCGTACGGCACCGGTGTGCCCGGTAAGGGTGGTGATGAGCTCGCCGGAAAGAACCTCCCAGAGATGGACGGTGCCGTCGCCTTCGGCGGTGGCCAGCTGGGTTTCGTCATGGCTGAAGGCGACGGCGGCAACGAAATCCCTGTGGCCGGTGAGCGAAACGTGGGTCTTCCTCGTGGCCGTGTCCCAGAGGCGGACGGTGTGGTCGTCACCGACCGTGGCCAGGTAGGTGCCCTTGGGGCTGAATGCGACCTTGCGGACGGGTTCGGTGTGGCCGGTGAGGGCGGCGATAGGTTCGCCTGAAGGAACCTCCCTGAGGCGGACAGTACGGTCGCCGTCCGCGGTGGCCAGTTGGCTTCCCTTGGGACTGAAGTCGACGTCGTTGACAAATCCGAGGCGGTGTCTGAGGGTCGCGACGCGTTTGCCCGAGGGCATCTGCCAGAGACGGATCGTGCCGTCGTCGCCGACGGTGACGAGCTGGGTTCCGTCGGGGTTGAAGGCGAGTCTTCGTACGGGCGCGGTGTGGCCGTTGAGGGTGGCGATGTGTTCACCCGAGGGGACCTGCCAGAGGCGGACGGTGCGGTCGTCGCCGGCGGTGACCAGCTGGGTTCCGTCGGGGTTGAAGGCGAGTCTTCGTACGGGCGCGGTGTGGCCGTTGAGGGTGGCGATGTGTTCACCCGAGGGCATCTGCCAGAGGCGGACGGTGCGGTCGTCGCCGGCGGTGACCAGCTGGGTTCCGTCGGGACTGAAGGCGATCGCGGACACGAGGCCGGTCCGGTGCGTGAGGACGGCGCGTTCTGGACTGATGAAGGCTCTGATCAGGCTGACGCGGGCCTCGTCGGTCTGCGCGAGATCCCAGGCCGCGGTGGCGAGCTGCCGTGCGAGACGGATGTTGACGGCGGCCACGCTCTCGCTCTGGGCCGCGAGCAGGCGTGACAGGGACCGTGCACGTTCCGTCGCCGCATCGGCGGCCAGTTTCCCGGCGGTACCGGCGCCGGTGAGGGCCAGCACCAGCGACACGGCCGTGGCGCCAACGGTGAGACGAC
This sequence comes from Thermopolyspora flexuosa, assembly GCF_006716785.1. Taxonomy (NCBI): domain Bacteria; kingdom Bacillati; phylum Actinomycetota; class Actinomycetes; order Streptosporangiales; family Streptosporangiaceae; genus Thermopolyspora; species Thermopolyspora flexuosa. Next base: position 1,071,619 of record NZ_VFPQ01000001.1, read on the forward strand.
GCCGCCGAGTGCGGCGGTTTGCGGTGGCCTCGCTGGCGTTCAGGAAGTCGCGGGCGGTGCCGCTCAGGGCCGGATAGCGGCCGGGGTCGGTCTGCCACAGGGCGACTGCCTGCTGGGCGTTGGCCAGTCGGGTGCCCTGGTAGAGGTACGCCGGGTCCCGGTCGTGGCGGTGCCATTCGGCGGCGTCCTGGCTCAGCTGCTGGTACACCAGCAGGCTCGACCGGTCGGTGTCGATCCAGAGGCGCAGCTGTGGCCAGGCGCGGATCAACGCCTCGTGGGCGAGCTGAACGGTGCCGGCGTCCACGGTGAGCAGGCGGGCCTTCACGAACCTGTCGAGTACCTGGCGGGCTTTCCGGTACTCGGCGGATTCAGGGCCGGGCAGCAACTCGACCAGCGGCACGATGCGGCGGGTGTCGTCCTGGCCGTCACCCAGCCCGACCAGGCGCGTGAGCATCTGGCGGGCGATGGCACGCCCTCCCAGGTCCAGGTGTTCCAGGGTGGTGTCGGCGGTACGCGCCAGCGCCCGGTAGATGCCCCCGGTGGCGCGGTACCCGGTCATGGTCAGCATGCGGCCGTGACGGTGTTGCCAGGTGACCAGCAGCGCGTGCGACAGCAGCGGCAACACCCCTGCGGCCGTGTCACTTCGGTCGTCGCCGTCCGTGTCGGGGTTGGTGCCCAAGTCCTGCAGGATGAGCTCGACCAACCCGGGCTCCAGGGTCAACCCCGCCCGGCGGGCGGGGCCTTCGATGGCCTGACGGAGCTGGGCGGAGGACATGGGCCCGACCACCATCGCGTGTTCCAGGGCGGGCAGGAGTTCCTGGTAGGCGGCGCAGTGTCCGAAGAAGTCGGCGCGTAGGCCGAGGACGACCCCCACCGACTCGCAGGAGACATGGGCCGAGGCGGTCGGTTCGTCGGAAGGAACCGCACATTGGCGGCACAGCGCGTGCAGGGCCTGGATGAAGATCTGCCGTTGCCGCTCGTCGGCGCAGGCGGTGAACAGCTCCTCGAACTGGTCGACGACGATGACCGCCTGCCCGTCGCCTATCGTCCCGGCGACGAGTGATCGCAGTGCGTCCGGGTCGTTTTCCAGCCGGGCGCGCAGGTCCGCCGGGCGGGAGCCGTCCAGGTGGGCCAGGCGGGCGGCGAGCGTGCCGACGGGGTCGGGGCCGGGGGTCAGGAGCGTGACCTCGGTGTCCGTGGTGCGCCGCAGGGTCGCGATCAGGCCGGCGCGCAGCAGCGAGGACTTGCCCGAGCCGGACGGACCGGTCACCACCAGCGGGCCTCCCGCGGTGATCTGCGCGCTCACCCGGTCGACGAGTGCCCGGGTCAGGTCGTCGCGGCCGAAGAAGTAGTCGGCGTCCTCGGCGGTGAAGACGGCCAATCCGCGGTACGGGCTGAACCCGCCATCGGTGTCCGTGGCGTGACCGTCCGGGCGTGCCTTTCCGGTCCGCGGCGTCTGGCGGGAGGGGGGAGGCGGGGTTGGGCGCCAACGGGCGGCGGTCGCCGTCGTCGGTGGCCTGCCGACGTGGGGCCGGGTACCCCTGCTCGGGCAGGGTGCGGGACAGGCACCGGTAGATGTCGTCCAGGGTCAGTAGTGCGGGCGCGGTGGGGTCGCCGTTGGTGAGCAGGTCGATGAGCGCGCCGGTGAAGGCGGTGTGCCGTCTGCCCGGCGGCGCGAAGGCGCCTTGGTCGCGCCCGGCGGCGGCCAGCAGGTAGGTGCCTTGCGGCGTGGCGTTCAGCAGCCGCCGGGCGGCGTCGTGGCCCAGGGGCGTGGCACGGCCGGAGAAGCAGCAGTCCAGCACCACGACGACGATGGGGGCGGTGCACTGTGCGAGTGCCTGCCGCAGCATCGCGTACGGGAGTGCCTGGTAGGCCGCGATTCCTCTGGTCAGGTCGCCGGTGGCCTGGGTGGCGAGGTACAGCTCGTTGTCGGCGCCGATCAGGCCGTGGCCGGCGTAGTAGATGAGGAGCACGTCGGTGGCCTGCTCGGCGGCCTCGACCAGGGCCGCGCCCAGTTCCATCGGTGTTCGCGGGTCGATGAGGGTGGTCAGGCAGGCGGGGTCAAGTCCTGCGCGTTCCACCAGGCAGCGGCCCAGATCGGCGATCGTGTGGGGTACCGCGCCGACCTCGGGAAGCGGTGAGTCGGAGGCGTACGTTCCGGCCCCGGTCAGCAGGACTCGCGTTCCCGGTGAGGCCAGCAGCAGGCGGCGCTCAGTGCCGCTCATCCGCGGTTGCGGAGGCGGCGAGCTGTCCGGCGATGTGCGTGCTCAGCTCGCGCAGCGCCTCCTCGCTCATGTCCTTGACGCCTTTGGCGGAGACCTCCAGGGTCTGGTCGCCGCGGGTCAGCTTCACCGTGATCTCTCCGCGGCGGGTGCGGAGCCAGGCGATGATCACGCTGGCGGCGGTGGCGGCTCCACCGCCGGACCCCAGCATCAGTTGCACCACGGTGTCGGACATCCCGCCGAGCCTGCCCGGAGCGGCCGCTTTCTCGTGGAGGCGGACGCGTCCGCGTAGCTCTGGCTCGTCCAGTAGCCAGGTGTAGAGCTCGCGGAGCAGGTCCGCGGAGCCGTTCTCCGATGTGATTACCAGGGCATCCAACGGGGACTCTCTCGACGCTTGGGGGCTTGGGTGATGGGACGGCAACCGCCTGATCGATGAAGAGTCAGGGCGATTGCAACTGAAAGTAATTGTAGTCACGCTCTGCGTGATCGAGGGGGTTGCGGACGGAAAGAGCCGACGCCTCCGGTGACGTCGCCGCGCCTGATGCGCCGCGGTGGCAGCGTTGTTGGCGGATCACGACGTGCCGGCAGAGCCGGATCGAATCGGGCGAGGGTACGGCCGGCACAGCCGAGCCGTCCGGCTCATCGGCCGGCGTACGCCGTCATCGATCCGCCGCACGGTGCGGTGGCGTTTTTTCGGCGGCCGCATCGGCTGAGCCTCCACCGGCCGGGCAGGCCGGAAGCGACCGGTGCCGAACACGCTCGCCTCGGCGTTCCGTTCGCGGTCGCGGTTCGGCGATGGCGTCAGGGACAGACTCGCCGGTAGGACTCTTCGGGCAGGTACAGGATCCAGTCCTCTCTGCTCATCTGCTCGCCCTCGAGGTCACACACGGCGGAGAACGGATCGGCCGGAAGGTCCACGTTCCAGAGGCGGGCGCCGTCGGCACCGGCGGTGGCGAGGAGTTTCCCGTCGGCGCCGAAGGTCACGGCGTACAGGAGCAGCGGGAGGTCGCTGAGGGCCGTGATCGTCTTGCGCGTCGCCGTGTCCCAGATCCGGATGGTGCCGTCGTCGCTTGCGGTGGCGAGCCGTTTCCCGTCGGGGCTGAAGGCGATGTCCTTGACGAGGTGGGTGTGACCGGTGAGGGTGGCGACCGGCCTGCCGGAAGGCACCTGCCAGAGCCGGACGGTGGGATCGTCACCGGCGGCGGCGAGGAGCCTTCCGTCCGGGCTGAAGGCGACGGCGAACAGCATCCCCGTTTGGCCTTTCAGCGTGCTGACGGATCTCCGCGTCGTGGTGTCCCAGATCCGGATGGTGCCGTCGTCACCGGTGGAGGCGAGGTGTTTCCCGTCGGGGCTGAAGGCGACCCGGCGAGGCAGGCCGGTGTGGCCGGTGAGGGTGGCGATCGAACGGCCGGAGGGCACCTCCCAGAGCCGGATCGCCGAGTCGTCGTCGGCGGTGGCGAGGTGTTTCCCGTCGGGGCTGAAGGCGGCCGCCTGCGGAGGCCGGGTGCCGCCGATGCGATGTGTCGTGGTCTTGTGTGTGGCCGCGTCCCAGAGCCGGACGGTGCGGTCGTCATCGGCTATGGCGAGCCGCGTTCCGGTGGGACCGAAGGCGATCGCGTGCACGCGCCGGCCGCGGCCTTTGACGGTCGCGATGGTCGTGTGGGTCGCGGTGTCCCAGATCCGGACGGCGCCTTTGTGGTCGGCGGTGGCGAGGCGGGTACCGTCGGGGCTCACGGCGAGGCCGGTCACCGGTCCGGTGTGGCCGGTGAGCCGGGTGATGGTCTTCCCGATGGCGGTGTCCCAGATCCGGACGGTACCGCCATGGTCGGCCGTGGCGAGGCGGGAGCCGTCGGGGCTGAAGACGAGCTCTGTCACGGAGCTCGCGTGACCGGCGAGCACGGCGACCGGCACACCCAGCCGAACATCCCAGAGCGTGACGGTACGGTCGTTGACCCCGCTGGCGGCGAGGTAGGTCCCGTTGGGGCCGAAGGCGAGGTCGGTCACGCCATCAGAGTCGATTTCCCGGGTTTCGAGCCTTTTGTGAGTGGCGGCGTCCCAAACGCGGATGGTGCCCTGCTTGTCGGCGGTGGTGATACGGGGGCCGTCCGGGCTGAAGGCGATGGCCTGTACGGCCCCATCGTGCCCGGTGAGGGTGGCGATCGGCCTGCCCGAGGGAATCTCCCAGACCTGGCCGACATCCCCGGCGGTGGCGAGGCGCCTCCCGTCGGGACTGAACGCCACCGCGCTCACGTTCCTGCGATGGGAGACGGTGGCGAGCTGCTCGCCCGAGGATATCGCCCAGAGCCGGGTGGAGCGGTCCTCGCCGCCGGAGGCGAGGAGCCTTCCGTCGGGGCTGAAGGCGAGGCCGGCCACGGGATTCGTATGGCCCTTGAGATTGGCGGTGATCGTCCGGGTGGCGGTGCTCCAGACCCGGATGGCGCCGCTGTCGTCGCCGATGGCGAGGTGGGCCCCGTCCGGGCTGAAGGCGAGGCTGCGCGCGGATTCGCCGGGACCGGTGAGCGTGGTGATCACATCGCCGGTGCGGGTGTCCCGAAGCCGGACCGCGGCGTCGTCGGCGACGGCGAGAACGGCGCCGTCGGGGCTGAAGGCGAGGCCGTGCACCGCTCCGGTCTGCCCGGTGAGGATGGCGCGCTCCGGCCTGAGGAACGCCTTGAGGGAGCTGGGGCCAGGCGCGGATCAGCGCCTCGTGCGCGAGCTGGACGGTACCGGAACCGACGGTGAGCAGGCGGGCCCGGGCGAACCGGTCGAGCACCTGGCGGGCCTTGTGGTACTGGGCGGAGCCGAGCCCGGGCAGCAGCTCCTCCAGCGGCACCGCGCGGCGGGTGTCGTTCTCGCCGTCGCCGATGCGGACCAGGCGGGTGAGCATCTGGCGGGCGATGGCCTGAGCACCCAGGTCCAGCTCCTCCAGGGTGGCGTCGGCGGTACGGGCCAGCGCCCGATGGATGCCCCCGGCGGCGCGGTATCCGGCCAGGGTCAGCATGTGGCCTTCGCGGTGCTGCCAGGTGACGAGCAGCGCGTGCGACAGCAGGGGCAGCACACCGGCGCTGGTCTCCGCACCCTCGGCCTCGGTGCCCAGGTCCTCCAGGATGAGGTCGACGAGCTCGGGCTCCAGGGTCAGCCCGGCCTTCCGGGCGGGTCCTTCGATGGCCTGCCGGAGCTGGGCGGGGGACATGGGACCGACCACCATGGCCTGCTCCAGCGCGGGCACCAGTTCCGGGTAGGCGGTGCAGTGCCCGAAGAAGTCGGCGCGTACGCCGAGAACGACGACGGCCACCGGCTCCGGATCCGTCTCACCTGCGGTACGGGCGGACGCCGGACGGGCCGAGCCACGCACGGCGTCCTTCCCGCACAGCGCGTGCAGGGCCTGGATGAAGACCTGACGCTGCCGTTCGTCGGTGCAGGCGGTGAACAGTTCCTCGAACTGGTCGACGATGACGACCGCCCGCCGCCCGTCCAGCGTGTCGGCGACCACGTGCCTCAGGACGGCCGGGTCCTTCTCCAGCCAGACGCGGAGGTCGGCCGGGTACGTCCGGTCCAGGTGGGCCAGGCGGGCGGCCAGCGCGCCGAGCGGGTCGGGGCCGGGGGTCAGCAGGATGATCTCGGTGTCCGCGGCTCGTCGCAGGCGTGCGATCAGGCCGGCGCGCAGCAGGGAGGACTTGCCCGACCCGGACGGCCCGGTGACCACCAGGGGTTCGCCCGCGGCGGCCTGGGTGGACACGCGGTCGACGAGCGCCCTGGTCAGCTCCTCGCGGCCGAAGAAGTAGTCGGCGTCGTCGGCGGTGAAGGCGGCCAGCCCGCGGTACGGGCTGAACTCCCCGTCGGCGGCGCCCCCGCGCGCCGTACCCTCGCGGGCGGGCCGGTGACGGGGGAAGGCGGGGTTGGGCGCCACCGGGCGGCGGTCGCCGTGGTCGGTGGCCTGCCGGCGCGGCGCGGGATACCCCTGCTCGGGCAGGGTGCGGGACAGGCACCGGTAGATGTCGTCGAGATCCAGCAGCGGGGGCCGTGGGGTCCCCGTGGGTGAGCAGGTCGATGAGGGCCCCGGTGAACGCGGTGTGCGGCCGCCCGGGCGGGGCGAAGGCCGCCTGGTCACGGCCGGCGGCGGCGAGCAGGTACGTGCCCCGCGGGGTGGCGTCCAGCAGCCGTCGCCCGGCGGCCTGGCCCAGGCCGGAGGCGCGGCCGGAGAAGCAGCAGTCCAGCACCACCACGACGATCGCCATGCACCGGGCGAGCGCCTGACGCAGGATCGCGTACGGCAGTGCCTGGTAGGCCGGGATCCCCCTGGTCAGGTCGACGGTGGCCTGGGTGGCGAGGTACAGCTCGCCGTCCGCGTCGACCAGGCCGTGGCCGACGTAGTAAACGACGAGCACGTCGGGTTGGCCTGCTCGGCGGCCTCGACCAGGGCCGCGCCCAGCTCCATCGGCGTGGCCGGATCGACCAGCGTGGTCAGGTTGGCGGGATCCAGCCCGGCCCGCTCCACCAGGCATCGCCCCAGGTCGGCGACGGTGCCGGGCACCGCGTCGACCTCGGGCAGCAGCGATCCGGCGGCGTACGTGCCGGATCCCACCAGCAGCACGCGCGTGCCGGGTGCGGCCAGCAGCAGGTGCGTCTCAGTGCCGCTCATCAGGGGTCGCAGTCGTCGTTGGGATGCTCGGTGACCCGGGGCGGCCGGGCGTGGGCGCACCGGCGGCGGTGGCGAGCCCGCCGCCAAGCGGTACGGCGGCGGCCGGCCCCGGTACGCCTCGGGCGGTGCGCCCGGTTCAGCGGGGCACCCGCAGGACGCGGGCCGTGCGGTCCTTGCTCGCGGTGGCGAGGCGGGTGCCGTCCGGGCTGAACGCGAGATCCAAGACCCTCGTGCGGTGGCCCTTGAAGGTGGCGACGAGCTTGCCGGACGCCACGTCCCAGAGCTGGACCGCGTCGTTCCCCATGCTCGCGGTGGCGAGGCGCTTACCGTCCGGGCTGAACGCGACGGCGGACGGGTACACGCCGGTGTCGAAGGAGCCGACCGCCTTGCCGGACGGCACCTTCCAGACCTGCACGACGTCCCCGGCGCGCCTGCCCTTGTAGCGGACGCCGGCCGCGGCGAGGCGCTTACCGTCCGGGCTGAACGCGAAGAAGATCGCTTCTTTTCCGGCGTGCTTGAGGGTGGCCACCGGCTTGCCCGACGGCACCTTCCAGAGCCGGACGCCGTCGTCGCCGGCGCTGGCGAGGAGTTTCCCGCCGGGGGCGAAGCCGAGCCGGTCCACGGGCTTCTTGTGGCCGGTGAGGGTGGCGATCGGCTTCCCGGAGCGGACGTCCCACAGCCGGGCGGTGTTGTCGGCGGCGCTGCTGGCGAGGCGCTTACCGTCCGGGCTGAACGCGAGGGAGAGCAGGGGCTCGGTGTGACCGCGCAGCTTGAGCAGCCGCCCCGAGCGCAGATTCCAGACCCGGACGACGTCGTCGTCGCTTGCGGCGAGGAGCGAGCCGTCGGGGCTGAACGTGAGGTCGCTCACATGGGCGGCGGGGCCGGGCAGTTTGGTGATCAACTTGCCGGAGCTCGCGTGCCAGAGCCGGACGGTCTTGTCGGCGGAGGCGGTGGCGAGGCGCTTGCCGTCCGGGCTGAACGCGACCCCGGTCACCGCGCCGGTGTGGCCCTTGAGGACGGCGCGCTCCAGCTTGGGGGCGGCCTCGAGTGCCCTGACGCGGGCCTCTCCGGCGGTCTCCGAGGCCGCGGCGGCGAGCCGCAGCGACAGGGAGCGCGCGCGTACCTGCTCGCTCTCGGCCGTCGCACCGGCGGCCGTGGCGGCGGTGCCGGCCGCGGCGGCGATCACCAGCGCCGAGGCCGCCAGGGCGAGCGCCCGCCGCCGGCGGCCCCCCGCCCGGCGGGTCGCGCCGGCTTCGCGCCCTCGCGGCGAGGACCCGCCCGAACCCGACGGCCTGTTCCCGGTGAGCTCCCCGGTCGGCTCTTCACGGCCGGGGAGGAATTCGGCGTCGCCGGCCGTGAAAGCGGCGGATCCGCGATATGAAGTGGACGAGAAGTGATTCCCGGAATTGTTCTGCATGATTTCCATCAAAACCCCCGTCATCGTGCTTCCATGCCGTTCGACTATGCGGCCGTGACGAAGGTTCGTCCGTCGCCGGAATTGTGGGTAACGGTTCGATATCGTCGGCCCGGAAGCCGATGACCAGGGAAAATTCTGCTGGTCTGGGTGGCCGGTGGCCATGCCTGGGCCCGCCCTGGAGCCTCGGCGGACGTCCGCCCGCGCTCGTCGCCCGGCGAACGCCCCGCCGCCGGGTGGCCGCGCCGGCACGCGCCCGGAACAGGGTGCGATATTTCGCAGGCCAGGGGATGCGGCGTCGTCCGAAACCGGCGTTGTGGTGATAAAGGATGGGGAATCGCCGCGGCGGACGTGGGAAGGCGCGCCGGTAAACCAGGGATGCCCGGATCCGCCGGGGCCGCCGCAGGTGCGGCCGCCCGGCCGTCGCCGTCCGGTCTGCGGGTGCGTCACACCGGCGGGTGGGGAGCGCGGGCGGAGCCGTACCGCGGCCCGCGTACGTACGCCGCGATCAGGGACTCGGGATGCCGTTGCCCTGGAAACCGCGTCCGGCGAGCACGTCCTCGAGGGTCTCGGTCCGCTCCCCGCGCGGTCCCGGCTGGGCGAGCTGGACGAGCACGCCGTGGGCCTCCTTGGGGTGGAGGAACACCTCGCGCCAGCGCGGGTTCTCCAGGTTGAGCCCGAACAGCCGGTACCCGCGCTCGCGCAGCGCCTCGACGGCCGCGTGGATGTCGGGCACGTGGAAGTTGAGGTGGTGCACCCCACCCCGTCCCCGGGTGAGCTCGAAGAAGCTGTCGAAGAAGGTCGAGCCCGCCAGCGGCTCCATCAGCTCGATCTTGCCGCCGTTGGGGTAGCGGAGCTGCAGGGTGCGGTACCCGTTGACCACGTTGTCCCCGCCGCTCACGAAGACCCCGCCGAGCAGGTCCTGGTAGATCGGCAGCAGGTCGCGGATGCGCCGCGCGGCCACGGCCGTGTGGTCGAAGATCGCGTTCAGCCCTGCCAGTTCCCGTGCGATGTCCACGCGCCCGCCTCTCCGTGGTGATCGACAGAACGGAATTCTAGAGGGCTGATCGGTAACGGATCAGGCCGCCCCGGTTCCCTCACCCGCCCCGGACAGGGCCTCCTCCTCGCCGTCCGTACCGGACAGGGCTTCATCGTCCGCGCCGGTCAGGGCCGCCTCCTCGGGCGTCCCGGGCAGCACCGCCTGCTCGTCCGGCTTGTGCACGAGCACCTTCTCGACGTACGACCGGACCGCGGCCTCCAGCCCGATGTCCCGGCCCGCCTTCTCGGACTCGAACCAGCGGTGGTCGAGCACCTCGTGGTAGAGCTGGGCGGGCTCGAGCTTGCCGCGCAGCTCGGGCGGGACCGCGTTCACCGTGGGCTCGAACGCCTCGACCAGCCAGCGGTGGGCGACGATCGCCTCGTCCTCGTGCCGCAGCCCCTTCGCCACCCGGAACGAGTCGAGGTCGTTGAGCAGCCGCCGCGCCTGGTTCTCCTCCACGTCGAGGCCGGTGAGCCGCAGCAGCCGCCGCTGGTGGTGCCCGGCGTCGACCACCTTGGGCCGCACGATGAGCCGGGCGGTCCCGGCCTTGCGGCGGATCATCATCTCGGCCACGTCGAAGCCGAGCTGGTTGAGGCGGCGGATGCGCTCGTCGATGCGGTGCCACTCCACCTCTTCGATGATCTCGTCCTCGGTGAGCTCGTCCCACAGCCGCCGGTACCGTTCGACGATCTCGTGCGCGACCGCCTCCGGGTCGATGCTCGGGTGGAGCATGCCGCCCGCCTCCAGGTCGAGCATCTCGCCGTAGATGTTGACATGCGCGACCTCGATGTCGTGCTCCCGCTGCCCCCGGGTGAGCGTCGGGTAGAGCTCGCCGGTCTCCGCGTCGACCAGGTACGCGGCGAACGCCCCGGCGTCCCGGCGGAACAGCGTGTTGCTCAGCGAGCAGTCGCCCCAGAAGAACCCGGTCAGGTGCAGCCGGACGAGCAGCACGGCGAGCGCGTCGAGCAGCCGGGTGAGGGTGTCCGGCCGCAGCGAGCCCGACAGCACCGCCCGGTACGGCAGGGCGAACTGCAGGTGCCGGGTGATCAGCGCGGCGTCGATCGGCTCGCCGTTCGCGCGGGTGCGCCCGGTGACGTAGGCGACCGGCTCCACCGCCGGGGCGTCGAGCCGGGCGAGGTCGCGCAGCAGCGTGTACTCGCGCTTGGCGTACCGCGCGCTGATCTCCTTGATCGCGTAGACGTGGCCGGAGAGCCGGACGAACCGGACCACGTGCCGGGAGATGCCGCGGGGGAGGGCGACGAAGTGGCGCTCGGGCCACTCCTCGAGCGGGAGGTCCCACGGCAGGCGGATCAGGTCCGGGTCGCTGGGCGCACCGGTCATCTGGAGCGGCACGGACAACTCCTGGAATCGGGGGGAATTTCGGTGGTTACCGTAACGCGTCCGCCGCGATCAGCGCGCGGGGGACGGCGGCTCGCGCCGCGGATAGGCGGGCGGGTTGAGCGCCCGCTCGACCACGGCCGCGAGCTCGGCCTCGCTCAGCACCCGCGGCTCGCCCACCGCGCGCGCCCGCACGTACACCTCGCACAGCCACTCCAGCAGCCGGGTGGCCTCGAACGCCTGCTCCAGGTCGGCGCCGATGGTCACCGCGCCGTGGGAGGCGAGCAGCGCGGCCCGCCGCCCGCCCGCCAGGGCCGCGCGCACGTTCGCGGCGAGCTCGGGCGTGCCGTACGTGGCGTACTCGGCGACCCGCACCGGCCCGCCGAGCAGCAGGATGTTGTAGTGGATCGGCGGCAGCTCGGTCAGCGTGCTCGCCACCACCGTGCTGAACGTTGCATGGGTGTGCACGATCGCCGCCGCGTCCGTCTCGGCGTACACCGCCAGGTGCATCGGCGTCTCCGAGGACGGCTGCCGGTCGCCCTCGACGAGGTACCCCTCCAGGTCGACGACCGGGCAGTCGGCCGGGGTGAGCCGGTCGAGCGCCACCCCCGAGGGCGTGACCGCGACCAGGTCGCCCTCCCGCACGCTGAGGTTCCCCGACGTGCCGACCACCAGGCCGAGCTCGGCCGCCCGCCGGCCGTACGCGCACAACCGCTCCCGCGGCTCCTCCATCATCACGCCACGAAACCGTAGACCGAGGCCTTGCCCGAGACAATCCGATCAAGTCGGGTCATGGATCACACAAAGAGTCACGAGGCGCGTTCCGCGGTTACCACCGGTCACGGCATGCATTTGCCTGACTTAGGGGCGTGCGCAGAACGGATCGTGGAGCGACGAGGCGGCTGCGGGCCGCGGTACGGGTGACGGCCGGGGCCGCGGCCGGGATCATGACGGGGATCGCGGGCGGCGTCGCCGCGCCGCCGCCCGAGGCGGAGGCCGGTACGGCACGGCCGGCGGCGGCCATCGGGCAGGCCGAGCCGGGGCGGACCGGCACCGCGCGGCAGCGGGCGTTCGCCGAGGCGGCGGCCGAGTTCGGCGTGCCGGTCGAGGTGCTGCTCGCCGTCTCCTACCACGAGTCGCGCTGGGAGCACCACGACGGCGAGCCGTCCGTCGCCGGCGGGTACGGCCCGATGCACCTGGTCCACGCGGACCTGTCGGCCACCCGCGGCGAGGGCTTCGCCCCGGTCTCCACGGCGGCCACCGGGGCCCGGCTCGCGAACCTCCCCTTGACCAGCGTGCTCACCGACGACCGGGCGAACATCCGCGCCGGGGCCGCGCTGCTCGCCCGGTACGGCCGGGCCGCGCGCGGCGGCGCCGCCCCGCCGCGCGACGACATCGGCGCCTGGTACCCCGCGGTGGTGCGCTGGGCGGCCACGCCGTACCCGGACGAGGCCCGGAACTTCGCCGATGATGTGTACCGGACGATCCGTAAAGGAGTGCGGAGGACCACCGATGACGGCCAGCGCGTCGAGCTGGCGGCCCGCCCGGACGTGAGGCCCGACCCGGGCCGCCTCGCCGCGTTCCGGCTGCGGCCACCCAAGCGCAAGCGCGCCGCCCAGTGCCCGCCGGGCATGACCTGCGGCGTGATCGAGACCGCGTACCACCGGCTGGACGCGGAGGACCCGGCGAGCTTCTGCAACTACGCCTCGGCGCAGCGGCCGAAGGACTCGTTCATCCGGTTCATCGTGCTGCACGACACCGAGACGAGCTACAAGCGCACCCGGGCGCTGCCGCGCAGCCCGAAGTACTGCGCGAGCTGGCACTACCTGGTCCGGTCCCGGGACGGCAAGGTCGACCAGGCGCTCGACGTGCGCCACGTGGCCTGGCACGCGGGCAACTGGTGGATCAACTCGCACTCGATCGGCATCGAGCAGGAGGGCTGGGCGAGCCGGGGCGGCCGCTGGTACACCGAGCGCATGTACCGGTCGACCGCGCGCCTGGTGCGCTACCTCGCCGAGCGGTACGACATCCCGCTCGACCGCGGGCACATCCTCGGCCACGACAACGTCCCGGCCGACTCGGGCAAGGGCGTGCGGGCGATGCACCACGACCCCGGCCCGTACTGGAACTGGGCGTACTTCTTCAAGCTGCTCGGCGCGCCGATCCGCGCCACCGCCGGGCCGGACTCCGAGCTCGTCACCATCCGCCCGAACTTCAAGCGGAACCGGCTGGTGTTCTCCGGCTGCGTGCCGAAGAACGAGCCGAAGGACGGCGGCAAGTGCGGCGCGGCCCCGCCCCGGCCGTCGAGCGCGGTCATGCTGCGCACCGAGCCACGCGACGACGCCCCGCTCATCGCCGACCCCTACCTGCACCCGAACGGCGGGCCGGGCACGAACCGGTACGGCGACTGGGGCGCCCGTGCCTCCACCGGCCAGCGGTTCGTGGTCGCCGAGCGGGCGGGCGACTGGGTGGCGATCTGGTACGGCGGGCGCCTCGCCTGGCTGAAGAACCCGGCCGACAACCCCGTGCTGGTCCCCACCGCCGGGGCGTACGTCACCCCGCGTCCCGGCCTGGAGTCCGCGGCGGTGTACGGCCGGCCGTTCCCGGAGCCCGACGAGCTGCCGCCGCACGTGGCCCAGTGGACCTACGGCCGCGGGCGGGTGCCGGGGCCGTACGACCGGTACGAGATCCCGGCGGGCCAGGCGTACGCGCTGATCGACACGTTCGAGGCGGACGTCTACTACGCGGCCCACCACGACGCCTCGGCCCCCGGCGACCGCACGCTCTACACCGGGTCCCGCGTCTTCCACCTCATCCACTTCAACCACCGGTACGCGTTCGTGGCCGACGACGAGGTGGAGGTGCTGCAGGCCGGGTGAGCACCCGCCCGCGCGGCGCGGCCCGCGCGGGCGGCTACTTGATCGCCCCCGAGGTGAGGCCGGACTGGATCTGGCGCTGGAAGATGATGTAGACGATCACCATCGGCACCACGGTGATGCTCAGGCCCGCGAACAGGCCCGGCCAGTCCGCCTCGTAGCCCGCGTTCGTCGAGATGTTCGCGATGCCCTGGGTGAGCAGCCACTTGTCCTCGACGTTGCCGGGCAGCAGCACGATCGGCAGCAGGTACTGGTTCCACTGCCCGAGGATGTTGAAGATCGTGATGCTGACCAGGCCGGGCTTCGCCATCGGCAGCATGATCTGGAAGAACGTGCGGGTGTGCGAGCAGCCGTCGATCATCGCCGCCTCGGCCACCGAGGTGGGCAGGCTCTTGAAGAACGCGGTGAGGAAGAACACCGTGAACGGCAGCGAGTAGGCGATGTAGACGAGGATCACGCCCGCGTGCGTGCCGAGCAGCCCGATGTTGCGCACCACGAAGAACAGCGGCACCAGGGCGAGGAACACCGGGAACGCCAGCCCGGACACGAACAGCAGGTAGATGATCCGGTTGCCGGGGAACTCGTACCGGGCGAGCACGTACGCCGCCATCGAGCCGAGCAGCATGGTGCCCGTGGTGGACAGCGCCACCACGAACACGGTGTTCCACATGTACTGGCCGATGTGCGCCTTGTCCCAGGCGCGGACCCAGGCGTCGAACGCGAAGCTCGACGGCAGGGTGAGCGGGTCGCCGAAGATCTCCGCGTTCGTCTTGAACGACGCCAGGAACGTCCACAGCACCGGGAAGATGATCAGGATCGCCCAGACGGCCAGGGCGATGTGCGCGAGCACGCCGAACACGCCCGGGCCGCCGCCCTTGTGCCGGGCCGCGGCCGCCTTAGCGACGGCCGGGGTCGCCTGGGTCGCCGTCGAGGATGGGGTCGCCATCAGTACTCGATCCTCTCGCGCCGGGTCACGCGCAGGGTCAGCACCGCGAAGGTGATCGTCATGAAGAACAGCGCCACGCCCATCGCGGACGCGTAGCCGTACTTGGAGAAGTTGAAGGCGTTACGCCAGATCTCCAGCGGCAGTACCGTGGTCGCGTTGTCCGGGCCGCCCCGGTCCACCGAGAGCACCTGGACGAGCGCGAACCCGTCGAACGCGGCGATGCCGAGGTAGACCCAGCCGACCTGGAGGGTGTCCCACAGCAGCGGCAGCGTGATGGAGAAGAACATCCGGATGCGGCCGGCCCCGTCGAGCGCGGCCGCCTCGAACACGTCCTTCGGGATCGCCGACATGCCGGCGGAGAACAGCACCACGTAGAAGCCGACCGCCTGCCAGACCATCACGCCGATGATCGACCACAGCGCGATGTCGGGGTTGGTGAGCCAGCCGATCGGCTCGATGCCGAACCGGGCGAGCACCCCGTTGATCACGCCGCTCTCGTCCGGGCGGTAGATCGCCTGGAACAGCACGCC
Organism: Thermopolyspora flexuosa; assembly: GCF_006716785.1. Lineage (NCBI taxonomy): Bacteria > Bacillati > Actinomycetota > Actinomycetes > Streptosporangiales > Streptosporangiaceae > Thermopolyspora > Thermopolyspora flexuosa. Next base: position 1,086,626 of record NZ_VFPQ01000001.1, read on the forward strand.
GACGATCGCCACCGCCAGGACCTGCGGGAAGAAGAACACCACCCGGTAGAAGGTCGACCCGGCCACGCCGTTCATCCGCCCGCCGCGGCTGCCGCCGCCGAGGTTGAGCAGGTACGCGAAGAACAGCGCGATCGCGATGGTGAGCAGCGGCATCGCGACCAGCAGCACGATGTGGTGGCGCACCGCGGCCCAGAACACCTCGTCCTCGAGCAGCCGGGCGAAGTTGTCGAGTCCGGTGAAGTTCGGGGTCGCGGTGATGCCCCTCCAGTCGGTGAGCGCGATGTAGAACGCCTGGAGGTACGGGCTGATCACGAAGACGACGTAGAGGATCAGCGGGGCCGCGAGGAAGCCGATGATGAACGGGTACTTGCCATGCCGCACGGCTCAGGCCACCTCCCTCGCGGCCGCCGACCGCCCGCGGGCCGCGACGCCCGGGCTCGCCACGATCACCTAGATGCTCCGCTGCTGCTTGACGATCGAGTCGTCGTTCTTGGTCTTGTCCGCCGCGGCCTGCATCTTCTCGCAGAACTCGTCCGCGCTGATGCGGCCGAACATCAGGGCGTTGGTCTGCTTGCGCAGCTCGGTCTCGAGCTCCTTGTACCAGGTCTCGAAGAGCGAGTGGGTCACGATGTTCTGCCCCGCGGCCTTCTGCGCCTCGGCGACGCTCTTGTTGCCGGGGGAGAGCTCCAGGCCGTCGGTCGCGCCCATCACCACGGTGAAGTTGCCGGACTTCTCGGTGAAGCCGCGCGCGCCCTCCTTGGAGAGCATGATCCGCAGGTACTCCAGGCCGCCCTGCGGGTTCTTCGCCTGCGCCGGCACGATGTAGTTCTCGCCCGGGGCCACGCGGATCGCCTCGTACGGCATCTTGTCGCTCGCGGTCACGCTCGGCGTGGGGGCGATCGCGTAGGCGAAGTTCGGCGGGGTGTTGCTCTTCTGCTCGTTCTCCAGCCAGGAGCCGGACGGGTAGAAGGCGATCTTCCCCTGGTTCTGCCGGGTCTGCACCTCGGTGTGGATGAGGCCCTCGAACGACTTGCCCATGTACGGGCCGATCTCCGCCCAGGCCGCGGCGGCCTGCCGTACCGGCTCGGCGGTCCACGCGCCGTCGGCGAGGTTGTCGATGTTGACGAGCACCTCGTTGCCGCCGATCTTCGCCGCCGAGATGAGGATCATCCAGTACTGGTAGTAGGCGGCGTTCTTGCCCGCGTACGCGTACGGCACGATGCCGGCGCTCTTGGCGGTCTCGCAGAAGGCCTTGAACTCGTCGAAGGTCTTCGGCGGGGTCCAGCCCTTCTCCTGGAACAGGTTGGCGTCGTACCACATGCCGTACGTCGAGGTGACGTACTTGAGCACGTACGGCTTGCCCTGGATCATGCCCGCCTCGACGGTGCCGGGCAGCAGGGTCTCGCGCACCTTCTTGCTCGGGTCGTCGAGCGAGGGGGCCTCGAACAGCGGGGTGAGGTCGAGCAGCTGGCCCTCGGCGACCAGCGCGCCCTCGTCCATGAGGTCGGCGCCCGCGTTGGAGATCATGTCCGGCACGTCGCCGCTGGCGAACCGGGGCTGCAGCGTCTGCGCGATCTGCTGCGTGGCGACGTGCTTGATCTCCGCCTGCGGATACATCTTCTTGTACATCGGCTGGTGGACCTGGGTGGCGTACTCGTCGCCGAGGCCGCCCTTGAAGATCACGACCTCCAGCGGCTTGGTCGGGTCCACGCCGAGGGGGTTCGCCGCGGAGGTCGCGGCGGCGCTGCCGGAGGCCGCGGGAGCCGCCCCGCCGCCACTGGTGGCGCACGCGTTGAGCAGTCCGGCGGCGGGACCGGCGACGAGCGCGGTGAGGCCGATGCGGCGGAAGAGCTGCCGCCGGGTGATGGCGCCCGGCGTGTCGGCGGTGTGGGACATGCCAACCCTCCCAGGGGGCGGATCAATTAGGAAACTTTCCTATTCGTTTTGCAGGAACGTACGTCCGCCCGCGCGGAGCGTCAAGAGGGGCCGCGCAACCCGTGATCGAGCTGTGGCCGACCCGCAGACGCGCCGCGACCTGCCTGCGGGAACGAGGGCACGGCGAAACGCGGGGCCGCCCGTCCGGCCGCCCCGCGATCTTCGTCCCGTGTCGCCGGGTGCTCCTCCCGGGCCGGCTCAGCCCGCGCCGAAGTGCGCGCGGGTCTCGGCGAAGGCCCGGTCGGTGCCCTCGAGCGCCTGCTTGATGTCCTTCTCGGTGTGGGCGGCCGACAGGAACCAGTTGTGCCACGGGTGCAGGTAGACCCCGTGCCGCAGGCACGCGGCGCTGAAGTACATGCCCTTCTCCAGGGTGGTGTCACCCTCGAAGCTCAGCCAGGGGATCTGCACCGGCCCGGTCTGCCGGACCGTGAACCCGTGGGCGCGCGCCTGCTCCTCAAGGCCGTCGCGGAGCAGCCGCCCGGCGTGCTCCATCGCCGCGATGCCGTCCTCGTCGCGCAGCGTCTCGATGGTGGCCTTCGCCGCGGCCATCGCCACCGCGGAGAACCAGAACGAGCCGGTCGAGTACAGCGTGGTGGCCGCGTCGCGCAGCGCGTCGGTGCCGGTCACCGCCGCGATCGCGTACCCGTTGCCCATCGCCTTGCTCCACGCGGTCAGGTCCGGCCGCACGCCGTACCGCTCCCAGGAGCCGCGCAGGTCGAGCCGGAAGCCCGCGCGCACGTCGTCGATGACGAGCGCGGCGCCGATCCGGTCGGCGAGCGCCCGGACGCCCCGCACGAACTCCGGGTCGGCGAGCTCCTGGTCCTCGAACGCGTCGTGCTTGAACGGCGTGACGATGATCGCCGCCACGTCGCCGTCGGCCCGCGCCGCGGCCTCCTCGGCGCTCGCCAGGTCGTTGTAGGTGAACTCGATCAGGTCGGCCCGCTCGTTCGGGGTGGTCCCGGCCGGGCTCGGCGTGCACCACGGGTCGGCGCCGTGGTACGCGCCGTGCGCCTTGAGCACCTTGGTGCGCCCGGTGGCGGCGCGGGCCACCATGAGCGCCTGGGTGGTGGCGTCGGTGCCGTTCTTGGAGAACATCGCCCAGTCCGCGCTCGGGACGAGGTCGACGAGCAGCTCGGCGAGCTCCACCATGACCGGGCCCGGCCCGTTGAGGCAGTCGCCCTGGGCGAGCTGGCGGGCCGCCGCCTCCTCCACCTTGGGGTGGCGGTGGCCGAGCACGATCGGCCCCCAGCTGCACATGAGGTCGATGTACTCGCGCCCGTCGGCGTCCCACTGCCGGCAGCCCTCGCCCCGGACGAAGAACTGGGGGTACGTCGGCCCGTGGAGCGCCGCGTTGAGGTGGCCGTACATGCCGCCGGGGATCACCCGGGCCGCGCGCTCGCGCAGCGCCGCGTCGGATGGCCCTGTGCCGGATGCCGTCATGCCTGCCGCTCCTTCCGTGTGCGGTCCTTGTCGGTGCGGTCTTCGGTGCTTCCGTGCGGTCCGCCTCAGGACGCCGCCGCTTCGCCGAGCAGCGCGAGGATGTCGTCGAGGCCGACGATCCCGGCGTCGGAGCCGAGACCGGTCGCGGTCTTCGCCGCGGCGGCGGTGCCCCACCGGGCGGCGGTGAGCACGTCGCGCCCGTGCAGCAGGCCGACGATGAACCCGGCGCAGTACGCGTCGCCGCAGCCGGTGGTGTCGCGCACCGGCACCTCCAGCGCCGGGACGCGCTCGCGCACGCCGTCGGCGGTGGCGACGAGGCTGCCGTCGCCGCCGAGCGTGATCAGGACGCCGCGCACCCCCTCGGCGAGCAGCGCCTCGGCCGCGCCCTCGGCGTCCGCCGCGCCGGTCATCGCGAGCGCCTGCTCCAGGTTCGGCAGCACGTAGTCGACGTGCGGCAGGAACGCCTTCGCCGCGGTGAGCAGGTCGGGCATGTTCGACAGCAGGTCCATCGTGACCACGGTGCCGCCCGCCCGGGCCCGGTCGAGCAGCGCGAGGAAGCCCGGGTCGTTGAGGCCGAACGTCACGTCCATGCCGCCCAGGTGCACGGCCTTGGCGCGCAGCACCGCCTCGGGCGCGACGTCGGCGGGGGAGACGGTGAGGTTCGCGCCCGGCACGTGGAAGCTCGGCCGCCCGCCGTCCGGCCGGATCGGCAGGATCGAGGCCGCGGTCTGCTCCCCGGTACGGCGGGCCAGCCCGGCGGTGTCCACACCGTGGCGGCCGAGCACGGCGAGCAGGAAGTCACCCAGCTCGTCGTCCCCGATCGCGCCGTGGCAGCTCACCTCGGCGCCGAGCTTGACGAGATCGACGGCGGTCCCGGCGGCGGATCCGGCGGCGGTGATCCGGATCTGCTCCACCAGCACGGTGTCCTGACCTTCGGGGATGTGTTCGACCGGCCGCGCCAGCACGTCGACGATGTGCACGCCGACCGCGGCGACCGGGCCTACGCGCGTGTGGGGCATGGGCGCCTCCGCGGGCACTAAATGCGAGCAGGGCTCATAACTTGTGCACGTAGTAGACAGAGACGCCGGGCAAAAGTCAAGAGAGAGTAAATAGACTGGCGGCCTGGGGGGATCCGATGGCCAGAAGCGTTGACCATCAGCGGCGGCGCATGGAGGTCCTCGCGGCCGCCCGCCGGGTGATCGTGCGCGACGGCATCGAGGCGGCGACCACCCGGAACATCGCCCGGGAGGCGGGCTGCTCCAGCGGGGCGCTCACCCACTACTTCGCCGGCAAGGACGACATCCTCTCCTCGCTGCTGCGCCACTCCCACGAGCACGTACGGCGCCGCCGCCGGGAACGGACCGCGGGTGTGCGCGGCCTCGCCGCGCTGCGCGAGCTGCTGCTCGACAGCCTCCCGCTCGACGCCGAGCGCACCCGCGAGACCCGCATGGAGATCGACTTCTGGAGCCGGGGCCTCACCGCCGAGCACCTCGCCGACGTGCAGCGGCGGGAGCACGCCAAGCTGCGCGCGGCGATCCGCCGCCGCCTCGCCGAGGCCCACGAGGCCGGGGAGATCACCCTGCCCCGCACCCCGCCGCCCGAGGTGCTCGCCGAGATCGCCGCCAAGGGCACGCCGCGGGCCGCGGACCGGCCGGCCGTACCGGAGGGGGAGGACCCGCCGGCGGAGGAGCCGGGGAAGGAGGACGGCCCGCCACGCCCGCAGGACCTCGACGCGGTCGCCGAGCGGCTGCTCGCCCTCGTCGACGGCCTCAGCGTGCACCTGCTGCTCTACCCGGACCGGCTGAGCCGGGCCGAGGCGGAGCGCCTGGTCCTCGCCGAGCTCGCCGCGCTCGCCCGCTGACCCGGCGCGCGGCGCGGGCGGTCAGGCGAAGATCGACGGCGGCGGCACCGGGACCACGACCGGGTCGCCGTCGTGCAGCGGCGCGGCCCCGGCGACGAAGTCGGTGAACGCCCGGCCGTGCAGGCACCGCGCCCGGGGCATGCCGGAGGCGGCCTTCCGGACCAGGCCGTCGGTGTCGAACGCCGCGTCGGAGGCGGCGAGGATGAGGTTGCCGAACCGGCGGCCGCGCATCACCCCGGGGTCGGCGAGCAGCACCGCGTGCCGGAACGGGCCGTGCACCGTGGCCGCGACCCGGCGGGCGAACGCCAGGCCCTTGCCGTCGGCGGTGTTGACCAGCAGCGTGCCGGTCGGCCGCAGCACCCGGGCGAGCTCGGCCATGTACTCGGCGGTGGCGAGGTCGAGCGGCATGGTCGCGCCGCTGAACGCGTCGAGCACGATCAGGTCGGCCGAGGCGTCGCGCAGGTCCGCCGCGCCGCTGCGCCCGTCGGTGACCCGCACCTTCAGCCCGGGCACCGAGCGCAGGCCGAGCCGTTCCCGGACCAGCTCCACCAGCCCGCCGTCGGGCTCGATCACGATCTGCCGGGAGCCGGGCCGGGTCGCGGCGACGTACCGGGGGAGCGTGCACGCGCCGCCGCCGACGTGCACCGCGTCGAGCGGCCCCGCGGCGAGCGTGTCGATCACCGCGGCCATCAGCCGCACGTACTCGAAGTCGAGGTAGGTGGGGTCGTCGAGGTCGACGTACGACTGCGGCACGCCGCTCATCATGAGCATCCAGCCGCCCGGCCGGTCGGCGTCGCGCAGCAGCTCCACCTCGCCGAAGGTCACCGGGTAGCGCCCGGGCTCGGGTGGCCGCTCCGTCCTGCGCCTGCGCCCCACGGTGCCCTCCTTCGCCGCCGATCGTCCGGATGCTTTCGACACCACCGTACGCGCCCGCGCGGGGTGATCATCCCGCGCGGCGGCCAGCCCGCCCCCGCGCCCGCCGCCGGTCCTGCCGCCTGTCCAGGAGATTCCAAAAGATCTTCTTGAATCTGGACTTTGAACCGAAGGTCTTCTTGTCGATAGCATGCAATCAGAGAGGAAATGTTGCAGGTCGGAGGAGGAGGGGGAATGGAACGGATCGCTCCCGGCGAGGTACACAAGGTGCTCGACCGGCACCTGCTCGTCGACGGTTTCGACTTCGTGCTCGATCTGGAGCGCAGCGCGGGGTCCTGGCTCGTCGACGCCCGGACCGGCCGCCGTTACCTGGACTTCTACACGTTCTTCGCGTCCGCCCCGCTGGGCGTCAACCCGTTCCGCGACGACCCGGAGTTCCTCGCCGAACTGGGCCGCGTCGCCGCGAACAAGCCGGCGAACTCCGACGTGTACACGACGTACTTCGCCGAGTTCGTGGCGACCTTCAGCCGGGTGCTCGGCGACCCCGAGCTGCCGCACCTGTTCTTCGTCGAGGGCGGCGCGCTCGCCGTGGAGAACGCGCTCAAGTGCGCGTTCGACTGGAAGAGCCGCCGCAACGAGGCGGCGGGCCGGTCACCGGAGCTCGGCACCAAGGTGCTCCACCTCACCCGCGCCTTCCACGGCCGCAGCGGCTACACGCTCTCGCTCACCAACACCGACCCGGTGAAGACCGAGCGGTTCCCCAAGTTCGACTGGCCGCGCATCGAGGTGCCCGCCACCCACCTGTTCGGCAGCCTCGCCGAGCTCGAGGCCGCCGAGGCCCGCGCGCTCGCCCAGGCCCGCGAGGCGTTCGAGCGGTACCCGCACGACATCGCCTGCTTCATCGCCGAGCCGATCCAGGGCGAGGGCGGCGACAACCACATGCGGCCGGAGTTCCTCCAGGCGATGCAGCGGCTGTGCCACGAGTACGACGCGCTGTTCATCGTCGACGAGGTGCAGACCGGCGTGGGCATCACCGGCACCCCGTGGGCCTACCAGCAGCTCGGCCTCGCCCCCGACATCGTCGCCTTCGCCAAGAAGGTGCAGGTCGGCGGCATCATGGCGGGCCGCCGCGTGGACCTCGTCCCGGACAACGTGTTCCGGGTGAGCGGGCGCATCAACTCCACCTGGGGCGGCGGGCTGGTGGACATGGTGCGCTCCCGGCGCATGCTGGAGATCATCGAGCGGGACGGCCTGATCCCGCGCGCCGACGTGCTCGGCGAGCGGCTGCTCACCGGCCTGCGCGCGCTGGAGGCCGAGTTCCCTGGCAGGATCCGCGCGGTGCGGGGCCGGGGTCTGATGTGCGCCTTCGACGTCGCCTCCGGCCGGCGGGCGGACCGGGACCGGCTGCTCGCCCGGCTGCGCGACGAGGAGGGCGTGCTCATGCTGCCGTGCGGCGAGACCTCGATCCGGGTGCGCCCGGCGCTGTCGGTGACCGAGCAGGAGCTCGAGTACGGCCTCGCCGCGCTGCGCCGCGTACTGCTCGCGGATCAGCCTCTGGAGGACGACGACGCGGACCGGCGCCACAGCCCGATCGCGGCCCTGCGGGAGTCGGCGCCGAGCTTGGCGTAGATCCGGTTGACGTGGTTCTTCACGGTCTTCTCGCTGAGGAAGAGCCGTTGCGCGATCTCACCGTTGGAACAGCCGGTGGCGATCAGCTCCATCACCTCGGCTTCGCGCTTGCTCAGGCCCAGTGCGGCGCGGTCGTCGACGCTCATCCGGCCTCCGTGGCTGGAACGCAAACAGAGATCGCCGAGCCCCCCGCGCTTGGCGGCGTTGCGGTTGACAGCGAGCATAACCCGCGACGCCCGTCTTTCGGGACCCTTCGCGGGTTGTTTCGGTGAACGGCCACGCCGAAACGACCGAAAGGGCCCGGTCAGAACTCTGACCGGGCCCTTTCCCGTTGGGGTGAGTGATGGGACTTGAACCCACGACATCCAGGACCACAACCTGGCGCTCTGCCAACTGAGCTACACCCACCATGTCCGCCGCGGCGGCACGTAGAAAGTGTACCGGTCTTTCGGAGTGCTTGCGCCACTGCCGGGGCCGTACCGGGAAAACGTCCGGGGAAAGACCGGGTATGCCCGAGGCTAGGAGGCGGCGGTCACGCTCTCGGCGACGTCGCGGGCGGTCGCGGAGTCCGGCCCCGGCTGGGGCACGAACACCGCGGCGCGGTAGTACCGCAGCTCGCGGATGCTCTCCACGATGTCGGCGAGGGCGCGGTGGCCGCCCTGCTTCTCGGGCGCGGCGAAGTACACCCGGGGGTACCAGCGGCGCACCAGCTCCTTGATCGACGACACGTCGATCATGCGGTAGTGGAGGTAGGCGTCGACGAGCGGCATGTCCCGGGCGAGGAACGACCGGTCGGTGGCGATCGAGTTGCCGCACAGCGGGGCGCGCTTGGGCTCGGGGATGTGCCCGCGGATGTACTCGAGCACCCGTGCCTCGGCCTCGGCGAGGGTGACGCCGCCGGGCAGCGCGTCGAGCAGGCCCGAGACGGTGTGCATCTGGCGCACCACGTCCGACATCTGCTCCAGCGCCTCCTGCGGAGGTTTGATGACGAGGTCGATGCCCCCGTCCAGCTGGTTCAGCTCGCTGTCGGTGACCACGCACGCCACCTCGACCAGCGCGTCACGGCCGAGGTCGAGGCCGGTCATCTCACAGTCGATCCAAACCAGCAGGTCGTTCATAGGAACAGGGTAGAGCACGCGAGCGCCAGGATGTGGTCGGCATATATCGGTACTTGGTCGCGATGCCCGCTACGACACCCGCAGCGATTCGACGACCTCGTCGACCACGCCCGTGTCGAGGTTGTCGGGCACGGTCGCGAACAGCAGCGCCGGCGGGTTCTCCTCGCCCCGGTCGACGAGCACGAGCGCGCCGACCTCCTTGCGCCACTGCCAGCCGTTCCGCTCGGCCTGCTCGGTAAAGTCCATCTCGAACTTGAGCAGCCGGGCCGGGCGGCCGCTCACCGTGATCGCCCTGTCCTCGAGGATGCGGCGCTCGTGCGGCACGCCGTACAGGGCGTCCTCGGCGTTGGTGAGGAAGGTGCCGAGAACGTCCTTCAGGCTGTCCGGCCCGCTGTACGGCGCGGCCGTCGACAGCGGCCCGGCGAGCACCGTGCCCACCCAGTCCTTGCCCGGCTCGTAGTTCCGCTGCGAGAGGGCCTGGTAGCCGCTGGTCCACAGCTGGCCGAACGGGATTCCTCCGTTCACCGCCCGCGGGTCGGCGATCTGCCACGGATCACCGGGGAAGTGGTAGGACAGCCCGCTGATCGGATCGTTGATCCGCCCGTCCACCGGCTGCGGGAACAGGCCCCCGCCCGGCGACGTGGGCTCCGCGCTCGGCACCGGCACCGGCTCGACGCTCGGATCCTCGCTCGGCTCCGCCTCGGCGCTCGCGGACGGCGGGGCCGCCACGGATCCGCCGTCGCCGGAGCCGCTCCGCCCGGTGAGCACGATCGTCCCGATGATCGCGAGCACCACGACGATCGCCACGGCGGCGCCGCCGAGCACCCACGGCATCATCCCGCCCGGGCGCCGCGGCTGCTCCGGCTGCTGCTGAGGCGGCGGCGGGAACTCCGGTACGGGGAGCCGCGCGGTGTCGCCCTGCCGTACCCCCTGGCCGGGGGCGTCCGGGCCGCCACCGGACGGGCTCACCACCACCGTGGGCGCCTGCGGGCCGGTCTCGGAACCCCCCTCGGCCGCGGTCCGCGCGCCCTGGGCCGCCGCAACGTCCTCCAGGCGATGGGTGGCGTCCGTCCACTGGGTGCCGTCCCACCAGCGGAGCAGGGGTTTTCCGTAAGGGTCGGGATACCAGCCTGCAGGGGATTGCGTCATGTTTGCCAGACTAATGAACTTGCCGCCGCGGGGGAGTCTCAAGCGGCGGCAGGTGACCATTGCCTTGCCCCGCGGTGGCACCGCGCCGAATCGCGCCGCCGCCCGAGCGGGGAGATCTGCCGGGTTCGCCGGGCTCCCGATCGGACACGCGTCGCGGCGCGCGGGGACCCGGTACGGCGGCGGACCGGACGCACCGAACCGGCGAGGGCCGACACCCGACGGCACGGTGGGACCGCCCTTGCCGATGGCGAACGCGGGCGGCCGAACGTGACTCGGGTTGCGGACGTGCGGAAAAGTATGGCCGTGCACGTTCCAATTGATGTAAACTCCGTACACGGGCGTGATGATCGCCACGACGCCGGTCAGCCGGGCCGGCGCGCGGGTCGTCGCGATGCTCGTCCCGGACGCCGGGCCCGGCCGGGCCCTGTCGTGGTCTAGGAGGCGAGAGATGTACGGAGCTTGCCGTACGTCTTCAGGGCGCGGTCCGCCGTTCGCGCGAGACGCGGGTTGGCGAGGACGGTCGCGCGCGCCTTACGCACGGGCACCCGGGACAGCCAGTGCAGCCCCGCCCCGAGGGACGGCAGGGCGATCCGCCCCTCACAGACGAGATACTCGCCGTTCTTGAGCTTCTCCTTGTATTCCTTCTGGCCCCGGCCCAGGTCGATCACCCGGATGCCGGACTGGGCGGCCTTCTCGGCCATCGCCAGGTGGTGGATGAGGCCGGGGGAGTACTTGGAGAACGCCGGATCGTAGGCGGGGAACCAGCCGGCGAGGGTCGTCTTGGTACGGATCCCGAAGTGTCCCGCCACCGGCCGGTCGTCGACATAGATCATGTCGAGCACGCCGCCGAAGTGCTCGCCGTCGAGCTGGGCGAGGTTCCGCACCAGTTGAACGATCCAAGGCCTGGCGAACCTGTCACTGCGGCCGGTCCGCCGGTACTGGTCGGTCTTCCAGCGCAGTAACGTGCGCAGCGGCTCCTCGTCACGCAGGCCGTACTCGTGCCGGAGCGTGCCGAAATCCCGCTGCAGCTTACGGCTCTTGTAGGCCGTGGATCGGTAGGTCTTGCCGGAGTTCTTCTTGACCGTCTCGATGTACGCGTCGAACCCCTCGCTCATGTCCATGATCGGCGAGGGATACCGGTCATAGCGCTCCGGCAGCAGCGGCTGGCCCGCGACCATGTGGTCGAACTCGAACACGGAAAGGCCGCAGGCCTTGATCAGCTGCCGTGGGTCGAGCTCGATGTCCTTGGCGTGAACCAGCCCCTGCGCGTCCGTCAGGCCGGCGGCGATGGGCATACCGATCCCGAACGGATGCCGTTCGAAGGGGAAGAACCCGACGATCGACGAGCCCTCGCTGAGTACCGCGACTCGGGCCTGTTCACGCAGACGCCCGACCTCGATGGTGAACTCCGGAGACAGGAACGGATTGTCGAGGGCGGGGTGTGAGGTCTGCAGCTCCCGCCACGCGGTGATCTCGGTGTCTCCCAGTTCGCGCGGATGTACGACTGAGATACGCATGAGCTCCCAATCAGGGGTGGATGGTGCGGCTCAGCGGGCCGGTGCACGCTACTCACCCAGCATGCTGGGCGTCGCGTAAGCGACAAGTAAAAGCTCACCGTAGCTCGAAGAGATCCTGGGAGATGCCCCGCAAATTACCGATTCACTCGGATGAGAGACGGGATCCCAGGCTCACCTCATGCCCGGCCAGATGGCCTAGGCCGGATTGTATCGCCTGGTTTGCGGCGTCATCCGCCAACGTGGCCGGGTCTTGCCCTCCCCGTACCCTGCGTGCACCGTTCAGTGCCACACGGGGCAGGGGGACCCGTACGGAGGACCCGTCGTCGCCGGTGATCCGCGTGATGTCGATGGCGCCGGGGTCGCCCTCGGTCGTCCCGGGGACCTGGGAGAGGCCGAAGTGGCCGCCGGTGGCCCAGGCGCGGCCGCTGCGCGGCGCCGCGACCGAGTGGGGGTACGGCAAGGGCGGGCCGGCAGGCCAGCTCCGCGGGATCTTCCAGGAGTCCAGCCAGGCGAGGATCTCATTGAGGCCGTCCATCTTCGAGTCGGTGAAGGGTTCGTGCACCGAACCGAGAACCCTGATCTGGACGCACACCCGGCCGTGCCGGTTGACATCACCGGGCAGGCCGCAGGCCGCCCGGGTCGCCGGGAGCGACTGGACGATCTCCCCGGTCACCGGATTCCAGACCAGGTGGGAGGGGCGGCCGATCTGGACCAAACGCTGTGCCACGGACTTCGCGCTGATCCCGTGGGGATCGGCCGGCCACAGGAGCCATACGGCTCGCGGGGCCCCTCCGTTCATGGACCCACCGTCGACGGAAGCGGGAACGACACCGGCGGAATGTAGCCATGCTTGGGCCACTGTGCCCCCTAAAATCCTCGGTTGGGCAGTTTTTTACCCATTCACAGCTACCCATACCCGTCAAGATTTGTAGGGCTTGAGATCCTTGTGCACCTGTATGCTGCGTCAAGCGTCCTAACTTCCGTTACCGCAGCATACGGGGGTTCAAGTGCTCTGTAGGTTCTCCTGGATACGGTGACGGAGTGTTAGTCAACGGAGGCCGGCACGCACGACGGCGCATCCTCGCCCGCGGCCCGCTGGCCGTGATCGCCGGAATCATCGCCTTCGCGCTCGTGGCCGTCATCCTGACGCTTGCCGCCAAGCGCGGCCGGTTGGACGGGGTCGAGGCGACCATCCCACCCACGCCGCAGCCCGCGCCCACGCTCGCCGCGCCGCCCACCCTGAGCGACTGGCCACGCTGGGGGGTCACCCACACCCAGTTCAGCGTGGACAACGAGGACGCCTCCGCCGCCGAGCCGGCGGGCCACCTGCTCGCCCGGCAACCCATGATCCAGAACCAGCACATCATGGGCTGGGGCGCGGGCAACCCCGAGCCCGCGCCGGGCCGGTACGACTTCCGGGACCTCGACCGGCGCGTCAAGCTGATGGCCGACACCCAGGCGCTACCGGTGCTCACGCTGTGCTGCGCGCCCGACTGGATGAAGGGCGGAGCCGAGGGCCGCACCAACTGGAACCGGATCGAGACCGCCCCGCTGCGCGAGCACTTCGACGACTTCGCGAACCTCGCCGCCACGATCGCGAAGCGCTACCCGCACGTGAAGCACTTCCTGGTCTGGAACGAGTTCAAGGGGTTCTGGAACAACAGCCGCAACGCGTGGGACGCCGAGGCCTACACCGACCTGTACAACCGGGTCTACGACGCGCTGAAGAAGGTGAACCCCGAGATCCAGGTGGGCGGGCCGTACGTGCCGATCGACAGCCACGCCGAGCCTCGCAACCCCTCCGAGCTCAAGGGGCCGTGGGGCGTGGTGGACCAGCGCTCGCTCGACGCGATCACGTACTGGCTCAGGCACAAGAAGGGCGCCGACTTCGTCGTCATCGACGGGTCCTCGGTGACGAACGACCGCGGGGTCGTGCCCGACGAGTTCACCGCGCTCGGCAAGTTCGGCGCGGTCACCCAGTGGCTGCGCCGGCAGGCCGGTGACCTGCCGGTGTGGTGGGCCGAGTGGTACGTCGCCCCCGACAACGCCGACTGGGACGAGCGGCGGCGCACCGCCGTACAGGCCGCCGCGATGATGGAGTTCGTCGGCAGCGGCGCGCAGACCCTCCTCTACTGGAACCCGCAGCGCCGGGCCGGCGACGACTGCCCCGGCTGCCTCTGGGAGCCCGGCACCGGCCAGGAGATGCCGATGGCGGGGCTGCTCAGCGGCTTCACCAGGTGGTTCCACGCCGGGGCGCCGATCCGGCAGGTCCCGGTGAGCGACCAGCGGGTCCGCGTGCTCGCCACCGACAACCAGATGGTCATGGTGAACACCACCGACGCCCCGCTCACCGTCAACGTGGACGGCCTCGAGTTCGACCTCGACGCCTACGAGGTCCGGTGGAGCAGGCGCGGCGCGGACCAGGACGGCGGCCGGACCGAGGCCGGCGCGCCGCCCGTCACTGCGCGAAGCCGAGGACGATGAACCGCTCGACCACCACCGCGACCGCGACGACCGCGGCGGGTATCGCCACGGCGAGGAACCGCCGGCGTGCCCGCCGCGTCCGCTCCAGGTCACCGAGGCGCAGCACCTCGTAGCCGAAGAACGCGATCCAGCCCACCACGAGCGCGCCGATGCCGTACGGGGTCAGCGGCGTGCCCCGGTCGCCCACCAGGTCCAGCGGCAGGGGCGGGGGCACCTCGGTACCCCGCGGATACGAGCGCAGCACGTAGACCGCGGCGTCCCGGCTCTCGAAGACCCGCTTGAGCTGCCGGGACCTGTCGAGCGCCTCGCGGAAGCGCTTACCCCAGTCCGCGGGGTAACCGTGGGCGAGCTCCAGGTAGCTCGCCTGGCCCCGGCTCGCGATCAGGTACGTCTGCGGACCCATCTCGCGCAGCTGCGCGATCAGGTGGTTGATCTGCGTGGGGTCGCGCGGCGCGAGCGCCTCGCGGTACTCGACCAGATGGATGTCCCGCTCCCGCCACGGGATCGTCGGCGTGACCTCCCGGTTGAGGAACGGCACCAGGTAGAGCACGCGGGCGCTCGGATCGTCGTGCTCGTACACGTAGTGCATCGCCGCCACCTCGTCGCTGGTGACGCGCTCGAACTTCTCGTTGCCGTACCGCGCGACGAGGAACGCCATCGCGAGCACCACCGAGGTGGCCGCGGCGATCACGGTGGCGATCCGCCGTACCAGCACCGGATCGAGCCGCGGCAGGAAGCTCAGCCGCCGCCCCCGCTTCGGCCACACCTCCGGCGCGTCCACGGTGAGCTGCGGGTTGGGGAAGAACGCGTACGAGGCGAGGATGCACGACCCCGGCAGGGCGAACAGGTAGACCCGCAGGCCGATCTCACCGCCGTAGCTCTGCATGGCGAGGGCGAGGACCGGGATGCACAGCAGCACCACCGCGACCCGGTCGAGCACGCCGCGGCGCAGCCGGCGCAGCAGCCCGATCCCGGCGAGCAGCAGGATCACGCCGAGGATGCCGAGCCGGGTCTGCAGCACGAGCACGTGCTCGGGGTCGGTGCCCTCGAGCCGGTCGCCGGTGTTCTCCTGCAGGTTGTCGAAGATCCGGCCGATGCCGCCGAAGAGCTGGTCGAAGTGCCCGCTCCAGTACGGCGTGGCCTGGTAGCTGAGCCAGGCGAGCACGATCGTGCCGAGCAGCACCGGCAGCGCCAGCGTGAGCGTGGTACGGCGCAGCAGGATGAACCCGGTCAGCGCGCCCAGCATCATGAACGGCGTCACCTGGTGGGTGGCGGTGGTCGCCGCGAACAGGCCGATGAGCAGCAGCAGCCCGAGCAGCCGGTCGCGCGGATCGCCCTGCGGCGGCAGCTCGCCCGGGGTGAGCGAGTCGAGCCGGGCGAGGGTGCGGCGGATGAAGCCCTTCTCCGGCAGCGGCCCGGTGTGCTGCTCCACCCGGCCGAACCAGCGCAGCACCACCGCGACGAAGCTCAGGTAGAGCAGGTAGGTGAAGCCCTGCGGGGAGAAGTAGTCCTGCCCGATCCACTGCACCAGCACGAACAGCAGCGCCGCGAACCACCGCGCCCGGGTCGTCGCCACGATCTGGCGGAGGATCAGCACGAACGGCACCAGGTACAGCAGGTTGGACACGAGCGGTGTCCATTTGAGGATCGGCGCGAAGTCCGCGATGTCGCCCGCCCGGGTCACGAACCCGGCCACCGAGAAGAAGCCCGGCCAGCTGAACCGGGCGTCGAGGCCGGGTAGCGCCTTTCCTTGCTCGCCGATGTAGTCGGCGAACCCGGCGTGCACCCACGCGGTGTGGAACCGCGGCTCGTCCTCGACCAGCGCGGCGGCCCCGTGCAGCGCGAACGTGATCGCGGCGAGCTGGAACAGCAGCACGCCCTTGCGGTCGACGTTCTGCACGAGCGTGATGAAGAACGCCGCGAGCAGCAGCACGATCGAGGCGAGCGCCGCGCCGGGCAGCACCGAGATCAGCCCGAGGCCGTTGATCTGGTCGAGGTCCACGCCGCGAAGGAATCCGGGGGAGACCTTCAGCGCGAGGACGTACATGATGAGCGCCTCGAGCGTGAGCAGCGGCGGCAGCCACCTCGCCAGCCGCCCCAGGTGCACGCTCTGCTGCGCGTCGCCGGACGTCCCCGGGGCTCCGGTCGGCGACACCGGGCGCATCTCGCCGGTGATCTTGTGCCACCAGGACGTGCCGGACGGCGGCGGTACGGACGGCGCCAGCGGCGTGGGCTGCACCGGCGCCGCGGCGGGCCGGGGCGGGCTCGCCACCGCGGCGGCGGCCTGGGCCTGCGCCGCGTGCCCGGCCGGGGGCCGGGTGGGCGGCTTCGCCGGCGGCTGCGTCGGACCCGCCGCCGGGGCGGTGGGCTGCGCGGGTCCCTGCGCCCGGCCCGGGGCCGGACGCTGGATCGGGCCCGGGCCCTGTGGCCGGGGCGGACGCGGCCGGGGAGTGCTCGGCGCGCGGCCCGCACCGCCGGGCGCCGGACCCTGCTGTACCGGAAAACTCTCCACGCGCGACGCCGTCCCTCCGGGCGCCGCGTCGCCGTGCTTCCTCGTCCTTTCTCGCTCGTCCCGTTCGGGCAGCATTTCGCTCGGTGCGACCGATGTGCTGTCCGTACCGGAGTCCTGCTTCTCTTCCGTCTTGTCGTCTTCCGCCGCGTCGGCGGCCGCGCCCGCACGCGCGCCGTCGGCCGCACGGGCCTTGCCGGCGTCGCCGCGCTTGCCGGTCGCGGCGTCGGCCTGCTCCTTGGCGCGGTCGGCGGCCTCGATGGCGGCCTTGATGTCGAGGGCCGAGATGACGGCCGTGCCGTCCTCGTCCTCGTCGGCCACGACCGTGGCGTCGTCGTCCTCGGCGTCCTTGGCGGCCTCGCCGCGCTTGCCGGACGTGGCGTCGGCCTGCTCCTTGGCGCGGTCGGCGGCCTCGATGGCGGCCTTGATGTCGTGGACCGAGATGACGGCCGTGCCGTCCTCGTCGTCATCGGCCACGACGGTGGCATCGTCGGCCTTGGCTTCGGCCGCGGGGGCCTTCTTGGCGTCGTCGCGCCTGCCGTACGCGGCCTCGCCGCGCTTGCCGGACGTGGCGTCGGCCTGCTCCTTGGCGCGGTCGGCGGCCTCGATGGCGGCCTTGATGTCGTGGACCGAGATGACGGCGGTGCCGTCCGCGTCCTCGTCGGCCACGACCGCGGCGTCGTCGGCCTTCGCGTCACCGGCCTCGCCCGCGGCGTCCGCGGTGCCGGTGCGGCCCTTGCCCGATGCGGTCCCAGCCTGCTTCTTGGCGTCTTCGGCGCGGTCGGCGGCCTCGATGGCGGCCTTGATGTCGTGGACCGAGATGACGGCGGTGCCGTCCTCGGCATCGTCGGCCACGACGGTGACATCGTCGTCCTTGGCCGCAGACGCCTTGTCGGCGTCGCCGGTGGGGCGCTTGCCGGAGGCGGTGCCGGTCGGCTTCTCTGCCGTCTTCCGGGCCTTCTCGGCGCGGTCGGCCGCCTCGATCGCGGCCTTGATGGCGTCGCGCGAGATCGTGTCCGTGCGGTCCCCGTCGGGGTCCGCGAGCACGACCGCGTCGCCGGCCTCGTCCTCGCCCGCTCTGGCCTCGGCGGCGGCGCGCTCCCGGCCGTAGGCGAGCACGGCGTCGAGGTCGATGGTGAGCGTCGTGGTGTCGCCGCCGGACTCGGCCTTGGACGCCGCGGTGCCGGAGTCGGGGTCGGCGCCGGACTCGTCGTCCGCCGTCGCCGTCCCCGCCCGCCTCGCCGGTGCCGCGGCACCGGTCTTCGCCGAGCTCTTCTCCGTGGCAGGGGCGGTGGGGGAAGACGTCCTCGCCTCGGTCACCTCGTCGGTCGCCTCGCCGCCCTCGGTGTCCGGCACGTTCCCCCCGGTAGTCACACCTTTGTCCGCCCGTCGACTCACATGAACCATCATGCGGTCTCAGCCGCCCGCCGCGAAATCGCCGCGTCCGGCGTGCCGCTGAGGATCGCGCGGAGCCGCTTGAAGATCAACGCCGCGACGAGCAGCTCGCTGAACAGCAGCGCGTAGCCCACCGCGGTGATCCCGGTCACCGGCAGCAGCGTGATCGAACCCGACAGCACCAGGACGGCGAGCCCCACCTGGATGACGGCGAGCCGCCGGGCCTCGCCCAGCGCCCGCAGCGCGCTCAGGTGGATCTCGATCAGCACCCGGGGCAGTACGGCGAGCGCCATCAGCCGGAGCAGCGGCGCGCCGTGCTCGCCGTACCCGGGGCCGAACACCGCCAGGATCAGCGGCGCCCCCACGAACGTGACGAGCGCGATCGGCCCGATGATGAGGAACGCCCGCCGCAGCGCGCGCCGGCAGTTCGCGGCGAGCTGCGAGCGGTCGAACGACCCCTCCACGGTGAGCGAGACGGCCATGTTCATCGCCAGCGTCTCGATCATGCACCCCAGCGTGTGCGCCATCGCGAAGTACCCGAGCGTCACGTCGTCGACCTGCGACGCGACGTACACCGGGACGAAGTAGACGATCGCCAGGATGGAGAACGACCCGGGGTAGTCGCCGGCGAGGAAGCGGCCGATCTCGCGCAGCCGGGGCGGCTTCGTCACGTCCTTGGTGCGCTTCACGTGCCGCGGGACGAGCACGCCGAAGATCAGGTAGTTGATCGGGATCAGCGCGATCGCGGTCGGCACCACCCAGGACACGAAGATGCCCTCGTGCGGCAGGCTCGACGCCAGCGCCACGAGCAGGGCCATCTTGACCAGCCCGAAGCACAGGCTGTTGATCGGCACCCAGGTGGCCTTGCGCAGCCCGGCCAGCGCCACGTCCTGCAGCGTGAACACCGCCCAGATCGCGACCGAGGCGAGGAAGAACAGCCCCGGCCCGAACCCGGCGAGCGAGGAGAAGTTCGGCCCCCAGATCGGCAGCGTGAGCAGGAAGCAGAACGCCGCGGTGACCGCCGTCAGGCTCGCGATCAGGTAGCTGCGGGCGATCAGCCCGCCGGTACGCCGCCCGGCCTGCGGGATGTAGCGGGCGAGCGCCCCGGTCAGCCCGAGCGCGGTGAGCGAGGCGAACAGCCGCATCGCCGTGATCACCGCCTGGTTCCGGCCGAAGTCCGCGGGCGAGTAGTACTGCGTGGCGAGCAGCCAGTAGCCCATGCCGAGCACCGCGGTGATCCCGGTGTTGACCATGAGCGCGTAGCCGTTGAGGAACAGCGGGTCGCGCAGGTCCCCGGGCAGGCGGTCGAGCAGGGCGGCCAGCCGGCCCCGCCGCCGCGCCGCCCGGCCCGGGTGGCGCGCGGGCGGCGCCGTGCCCGCCGGTGTGGCCGCGGCCGGGCCGTCCGGGCGGGAGCCGTTCGGTGGCCGTCCCTCGCCCGTCAGCGTCGTCATGCCGCGCTCACCCCCCGCTTCGTCATACGGCGGCGCGGGTGGGTGACCCGCGCCGCTCCCGTTCACGGCCCGTACGGCGTCCCGCCCGCACCGGCGGCGCCCGGGTGCGGCACGGGTGGCCGCGCCGTACCCGATCTCGCCGTGGCCGATCTCGCCATGCGGCCCCCGGTCGTGTGGGTCGCGCTCCGGGCTCATGCTCGCGCCCGTCACTTGCCGGTCACTTGCCGCACGGCGTACCTGGTCCTGCGCACGACCGCGTAGCCCTTGGTGAGCACGCGCTCCTTCAGGTAGATCAACGGCACTCCCCGGCCCTCGACCGCCTTCCGGAACCTGCCCATGGTCGTGCTGCGCCCCACCGTCAGCCGGGGCAGCGCCAGCATGTCGTGCCGGCCGGTGGTGAGGGCGTTGTTCACCGCGCACGCGGCCCGGTAGCCGGCCCGGTGCACCTCCCGGCGCACCCGGGCGCTGGAGTACCCGTAGGGGTAGGCCATCGTGGTGACCGGCCGGCCCACCTTGTCCTCCAGCAGTTCCTTGTTGCGCCGGAGCTCCTCGCGCAGCTCGTGGTCGCGGAGCTGGTCGAGCTGCGGGTGGCTGTGGCTGTGCCCGCCGATCTCCACGCCGGCCGAGGCCACTTCGCGCACCTGCGACCAGGAGAGCATGGTGTCGAGCGGCCGGCCCGCCGCGTCGGCTCCGGCGTCGCGCAGCCAGCCGCTCGTCACGAAGATCGTGGCGGGCACGCCGTACCGCTCCAGCAGCGGGAGCGCGGCGCTGTGGAAGTCCGCGTACCCGTCGTCGAAGGTGAGCACGACCGGGCGCTCGGGCAGGGCGGGGCCGGTGCCGTCGAGCGCCGCGGCGAGGTCGGCGAAGGTGATCGGCCGGAACCTGTGCTCGGTGAGGTAGGCGAGCTGCTCCTCGAAGTCGCCGGGCCGTACCGCGTGCGGCCGGGTGTCCGCGTTCGGGCGGTCGGTGATCGAGTGGTACATGAGGATGGGGACGCGCATGAAAGATCACCTCTTGGCGGAGCGCAGGCGGATGCGCGCGGTGCCCACGGCGTAACCCCAGGCCGTCCAGGCGAGCCCGATCACGATCGCGGCCGCCCGCGCCAGGCCGGCGACGTCGCCGCGCAGCGCCTGACCGATGTTGCGGAGCACCCCGAGCGGCAGCGTCCTGAACGCGTGCGCCCGCTCGCTGGACAGGCCGTCACCGGCGCCGACGCTGCTGGTGACGAGCGCCTTGGACAGGCCCTCGGCGTAGCACCGGGAGCGGAAGTACGCGAACCGCATGCGCGCCGCCGGAACCTTGTGGCCGATCCGGGCACGCGGCTCGAACAGCATCACCGAGCCGGGCCTGCGCTGGGCGAGGCGGATGCAGAACTCGGTCTCCTCGCAGCCGAGCGGGCGGCTCTTGCGGCCCTGCACGCTGCGCCCGATCCCGGTGTGGAAGCCGCCGACCTCCATGATGAGGTGCCGCCGGAAGGCCGCGTTCCCGCCCATGACGTTGCGGATGCGCGCCCGGGTGGTGGGCATGCCGCGGTAGCTGCAGCCCACCGTCCAGTCGAACTCCTCCGGAAACCAGCGGGGCCGCCGGCCGGTCGCCCACAGCGGGTCGGTACGTCCGCCGACCCCGACCACGGTGCCACCGGCGGCCTTGTCGTGCATGGCGTCCTCGAGCGCCTCGAGCCAGCCGGGATCGGCGACCGCGTCGTCGTCGAGGTACGCGACGATGTCGCCGGTGGCCACCTCGGCGCCGGTGTTCTTGCCGCCCGACAGGCCGCGCTCGTGGCGGTTCTCCACCACGAGCGCGTCCGGGTACTCCCGCTTGAGCCTCAGGTGGAGATCCGGGTTGTGATCCACCACGAGGATCAGCTCGTGCGGCTGCCGCCGCTGGTTACGCACGGATTCGACCGCGGCCCGGATGTCCTCCCATCGCTCCTCGGTGTAGACACAGATGACGACCGAAATGCTCATGCCGCGCCTTGGTCGGCGGTGGGGGTGGCCGTGGCCCGCTTCGGCCGCGGCGTCGGCACCGGACGCCGGTACTCCCGCAGGATCGTCTTGAGCACGCGCCAGCCGTCCCGGATCGCCCGCAGGTTGCTCTCGCCGTGGATCCGGGACCGTTCCCGGCTCGGCACCTCCTGGACCTTCAGCCCGGCCTTGGCGGCCCGGATGTTCATCACGGTCTCCACCTCGAAGCCGTCGCAGTCGATGTCGAGCACGTCGAGGTGGCGGGCCCAGAACGCGTTGTAGCCGTAGCACAGGTCGGTGTACTGCGTGCCGTACAGCCTGTTCACCAGGCCGCGCAGGATCGTGTTGCCGAGGCGGCGGGTGAAGGTGAGGTCGTCGCTGCCGCCGCCCGCGGCGTACCGCGAGCCCTTGACGAAGTCGGCGCCGGTGACCAGGGCGCCGACGAACTGGATGATCTCGCGGCCGTCGGTGGAGCCGTCGGCGTCGATCATCACGATGATGTCGCCGGTGCACGCCGCGAAGCCGGCGGCGAGGGCGTTCCCCTTCCCCTTGCCGGGTTGCTGCACGATCCGGATGCCCGGGCGCAGGCGGCGCGCCACGGCCACGGTGTCGTCCGTCGAGTGGCCGTCGACCAGGATGACCTCGTGGACCCAGTGCGGGATGGTCGCGAAGACGTGCGGCAGGTTCTCCGCCTCGTTCATCGCCGGAATGACGACACTCACCGTGGGTGAAATCGCCACTTCCGGGGTAAGAGGAGTGTAACGGTCAAGGCTCGGCATCTGCCTCAGATTGGTCACCTGAGGCTTAGCGGTGGTTTTTGTCATCTCGGGACTCATTAGGTGGGTCCTTCCGGGCGGTCGTCATCAGCGGGAGACTGCCAACGGACCGGCGCGACTGGACGGAGCGGGCTCCATCCCGGTCAGAGACAGCAAGGGTGCAGTGTGTGTGCAGTTATAGGTACGGGAACGACGACGATATCTATCGCGCTCCCGAGGGTTCCTCGTAGGGTGACTCCGAATGGAGCAGCGAGGTACGAACCCGGCCGAACCGTTTGAGTAGTCGGTCGGCCAGGCGGTAGAGCGACGGTCGCTCCACGACGATGTTGCGGGCCTTGTTGACCGGGGCCCGCCCCATCCAGTGCACTGCGGCCGCCGCCGACGGCCGGGACACCCGGCCCTCGGAGACGAGCACAGCGTTGTTCTTGAGCCAGCTCTTGTACTCCCGGCCCCCCTTGCCCATGTCCACGTGCAGCAGGCCGTTCGCGGCCGCGTGCTCGGCCATGTGCAGGTGGTGGGTGATGCCGGGCGAGTAGCGGGCGTACTCGACGTCGTAGGCGGGGAACCAGCCGACCATGGTGGTGGCGGTCCGCAGCCCGAAGTGTCCGGCGACGGGGGTGTCACCGGCGTAGAGCATGGTGAGCACGCCACCGAAGTCGGGGGTCTCGACGGCGTGCAGCTCGTCGATGAGCCGGACGATCCACGGCTGGGCGAACCGGTCCACCCGTCCGGTACGGCGGTACTGGTCCGACTTCCAGCCCATGAGGATCCGCATCGTCCGCGTGTCGCGGCTCGCCCACTCGAAGCGGAGCTCGCCCTGCTCCCGGCCGAGCTTCCGCTCCTTGTAGCGGATGGTCTTGTAGTTCTTCGGCGAGTTCGCCTTCACCTGGTCGAGGTAGGCCTGGAACCCCGCCGTGAAGTCCATGATCGGCGCCTCGCGGATGGCCGACTCGAACTCCTTCCACGTCGGCTGGCCGGCGACCATGTGGTCGAAGTCGAACACGGTCAGCCCGCAGGAGCGCAGCAGGGCGCGCGCGTCCAGCCGCAGGTCGGGCTCGGAGATCAGCCCGTGGCAGGTGGTCAGCCAGGTGCCGAGTGGCTTGCCGATGCCGAAGGCGTGCCGCTCGAACGGGAGGAAGCCCACGATCCGGTTGGCGTCCTCGATGACGGCGAGCCGTACGTAGTCGCGCAACCGGTCCATGGCGAGCGCGAACTCCACGGACAGGAACGGGTTGTCCAGTGCCGGCGACGCCTTCTGCAGCTCGCGCCATCGTGCGAGCTCCGGCTCCCCGAGCTCGCCCGGGCGTGTGATCGTGATCTTCACCTCGACCCGGCCCCCTGTTCGCTATGCACGCTGTCGCCGTTGCCTCGGTAGAGCGAGCGAAGTACGTACATGAATCCTGCCAACACCGCCACGGTCGCGACCCCGGCCCGGGGTGACCATGCGCCGAACGCGAGCATGGCCTGAGCAAGTAGGACGTTCACCCCCAGACTCGCCGCAACGCCCACGGTAAGTACGGCGAGCGGGTCACGATCACGCAACAGTCCGACGACAGAGGCGGCCGGAACCACCAAGAGGAACAACGTCGTCAAAACCGGGCGCAGGGGCGTGTCGATATCCGCGAGCGCGATCACCGCCCCCGAGACGCACGCCGCGGCGAGCGTCCACTTGATCACGTTACGGTACTTGATCATCTCTCCTGGCTCCGGCCGACAAAGCCCACTTTAGGCGGGGTTGATCGCTTCATTCATAGCACCAACCCTCTCAACTGCGCGTCAATGGCGACGCTTTGCGCCGCTCGTCGGTTTACCGGAGCGCCAAGAGAACGTCAGTGTGGTGTATCCCACTGTTGTCGCTGCGCCCCGTCCGCATCTCTCGAAACGGTCCGGTCGGCCCACTCGGAGATGTCCCGCATCCGCCTCGTCTGCGGGCAAGAGACTACGGCCTCGGTCGCGGACTGTCACGGAGCGTGTTACGACGTTGACCCACGCGTTATCAGATATTACCTACTGACGCACGATCTTGTGCGATTGCTGTCGAATTGTGCCTGTATGGGCCTTTTCGCTGATCGATGTGCTGTTGGCGCGCGCATTCCCGCAGGTCAAAGGCTGGTCAGTGGAGCGGCCGGTTGCGTCCGGCGCGCCCGGACCCGCGGTCCGGCGGGTGTGCGGGGTGCCCCTGGGGGACGGTGGCCGCGCGGTCCGGTGGCGCCGCCCCGGGACGCGGGCGCGCGTCGCGGCGTGATCAAGGTCTCGGTGTCTCCGTCGTGTGAATCCACTCGACGCGATTTGTGGCGATTACGGGATTTGAACCGGTACTAGCTAATTCGTCGCAATAAGGCATGGCCACTTCGTACTAGTACCTAAATTATCGTTACTAGTCATGAATTGTCGGACGAAACAGTTTCGCTCGCGGTGGCGTCGTCCGGATCGGCGGTCACCGGGTCGTCGCCGGACGACGGGCCGGGCGACGGAGGGGAATCCGGGGCCGGGCTCTCATCCTGCGTGGGGGAATCGGACGGCGACGGCGATTCGCCGTGCCACGAGATCGTGCAGGTACGCGCCCCGCGGCTCGACTCGAATCTGATCACGCCGCGCCCGGGATCGGGCCCCTCTGCGGTCACGGTGAGGAGCGCGCTCGCCCCGGCCTTGAGCCGCCCGCGCGCGGGGCTGAGCACGAGGTCGCCGGTTGTGGTGGCGCGCCAGGCGAGGGTGGCGCCGCGCGCCGCGATGCGGATCACCCCCGTGCGGTCGTCGCCGAGCGTCGCGGGGCAGCTCACCGCGAGCCCGGGCGTGACCGGGCGCGGCGGCGCCGGCCGGGAGGAGGCCCGGGGCCGGGGGCGGGGCGGCGGGGACGTGGCCGGACCGGACCGCGGGATGGCCGAGACGCGCACCAGCGGGGTGCGCGCCGGAACGTCGTCGCGGGGCTCGGCGGGTTCCTCCGGGGCGCGGCGGGTGGCCGCGTCCTCGGGGTCGGCCGTCTCCTCCGGGGCGCCACCGGTGCGCCCGCCGTCCGGGGCGAGGGTGCCGGTGTCGGTGCCCTGGGCGTCCGTGCCGCCCGCGTCCGGGGTCGGGGTGGGCAGCACCAAGGGCTGGGCGCCCCGGCCGGTGCGCGTGGCGTCGAGGTAGGTCGCCCCGAGCAGCGTGCCGATGCCGAGGCCGAGGCAGGCGAGCACGCTCACCAGGGTGAACGTACGGCGCGGCCGTGCCGGGGCCGCGCGCCGGCCCCGGCGTCCACCGCGGGACCGGCCGCCGCGCCGCCGGTCGGGCGGGGCCGGCAGGCCGTCCGGGCCGAAGTGCTCGTCGCCGAGGGCGGCCGCGGCCGCGCGGGCGGGGTCGGCACAGGTGTCGAGCACCCGGCGGCGCAGCGACAGCGGGGCGTACATGATCGGGATCAGGTCGAGCAGCCGGACCGCGGACACCCGCCTCCGGCGGGCCTCGGTGCACTCCGCGCAGGCGGACACGTGCCGGGCGACGCGCCGCCGGAGCGGCTCGGTGAGCGGCCCCTGCCGGCCGTCGAGCATCGCCGACAGGCCGGGGCAGTGGGCGCGCCCGGTACGGGCGAGCACGAGCACGGCGGCCGCGTTCTCCAGATGCTCGCGGGCGTGGGCGAGGCGCGCGCCGATCCGCCGGGGCGTGGCGCCGACCACGGCGGCGGTCTCGGCCTCGCCCAGACCGTGCCGGATCGCCAGGTCGAGCACCTCCCGGTCGGCCGGGTCGAGCTCGGCGAGCGCCCGGTGCACCAGCGTCGCCAGCTCGGGGTCGGCGTCGGAGACGCTCACCGGCTCCTGCGGCGCGCCCCCGCCGGCCGGGTACGCGGCCGTGCCGGCGCCGGCCGGCAGCGGGGCGGTCGGCGCGTCGGCCCGCGCGGCGGCGCGGCCGCGCGCCCGGCAGAGGCGGCGGACCACGGCGTACAGCCAGGTGCGCAGCCGGCCCGGCTCGGCGGGCCGGTCGGCGCGGACGAACGCGGTGACGATCGTGTCGTGCACCACCGCGGCCGCGGCGTCCTGGTCGTGCAGCAGCGAGACGGCGTAGTCGTTCAGCCGGTCGGCGTAGGCGTCGTAGAGCTGCGACGCCGCCCCCTCGGCGTCGCCGGGCCGTACCGGATCGGCCGGCCTGCGCGGCGTGGCGCGGCCGGTGTCGGGCCATGCGGGCAACTGGTCCTCCCCCGTGCGACGGGGCGTCGCGGCTCCACCCCCTTGCGGAGCCCGCCCCTCACGCGAGTTAGGACGCCGTGCCGCGTTTATCGGTTCACATTCCCGGGCATAACAACATCTTGTTGGCCTGCGAAAATGGTGAAATCTGCGGCCATTGCGACTGATGTGACAGTTGTGTTTACAGTGGCCTCACTGCGTGCCGCTGGTGCCCGCGCGGGATTCGCAGTCCGGCGCGCAGAGCCGGCGGGAGATTCCCTCGAGGAACACCTTGCGGATCTCCATGGGCGTGCGCGGGAAGTACGCCGCGCCTCCCGTGGCCGACGCGATCGCCCGCATCTGCCGCCGCCCGGCCGGGTCGTCGGCGCCCAGCGCCACGATGAGGATGCTCACCGGCTGCGAGCTGTCGAACTCCCGGCGCAGCAGGCGGAGGATCTCGGCGTTGGAGATGCCGCCATCCGGGTCGTCGTTGCCGATGCCGTCGGTGAAGATGAGGATCGTGTTGACCTTGTCGGGCTCGTACTCCGCCTTCATCTTGGCGTAGGCCGCGGCGAGGGTGTCGTTGAGCCCGGTGTCCCCCCTCGGCCACGCCTTGATCGTGCTCATCTGCCGGACGATCGCCTCGCGGCGGGTGACGTCCCCGAGCTTCGCGCCGAGCGGGCCGATGGGGATGACCTCCTTGTAGTCGACGCCCCGCCCGTTGAGGTGGGTGGAGAAGATCCAGGTGCCGATCTCGGCCTTGTCCGGGAAGAGCTTGAGCCCCTCGATGGAGGCCCGCGCGATCAGCTGCATCCGGGTGAGGTTCGTGCCCGGCGGGGTGAGCGCCATCGTGCCGGAGACGTCGATGAGCGACAGCATGCGGAAGCCGAGCTTCAGCCGCGACCAGGCCTGGGACACCTGGGTGACGTTGCCCGCGTCCGGCTCCTTCAGCGCGCGCACCGCCGCGGCCGAGACGCCGTGGGCCGCGGTGAGGGTGCGCGGGTCGCCCTGGCCCGCCGGGGTGCGGAAGCCGTGCCGCTGGAGCACCTTCGCCGACTCGGCCGAGGTGAGCTCCTGCTTGAACAGCTCCGCGGCCCGGCCGACCGCGATGTCCTTGGTGGCGACCACGATCGGGTAGTCGAGCGCGAGGGTGCCCTCCTTGGGATAGAGGGCGACCATCGGGTCCTTCGGACGCTTCTGCCGGTTGTAGGCCCAGATCGCCTGCTCGCTGGCGATGCCGATCGGGGTCCGGGAGGACCGCTTCGCCATGCTCGCGAACAGGCCCGCCGGGGTGCTCACCGTGGACTCCGACAGCCGCCGCAGCACGCCGGCGAACTGCGCGTTGTTCGCCCCGCCACGGCGCATCACGTCCGCGCCGGCGAGCAGGGCGGTCAGGCCGGCGGCGTTGCGCGTCGGGTCGAGCGCGAGCACCCGCACCTTGCTCGCGACGCCGTCCGGGTCGGCGGCGTTGGCCGCGGCCATGATCCCGTCCCAGCTCGCCTCGCCGAGCACCTCCTCCAGGTCGGCCACCGCCGACTTCGGGGCGGCGAGCACCACCGGCGAGCGCGCGATCGTGCCCACGATCGTGCCCGGGACCCGCGCGGTGGCGCTCGCCTTGAGCTTGGTCACCCACACGCTCGAGTCCGGGATCCAGATGTCGGCGTCGACGTTGCCGATGTCGGTGGGGCCGGTGCCCGCGAGCGCGTTCGCCACGCTCGCCGGGTCGGCGTCCTTGACGTTGACCGTGACGCACCGGTCGTCGACCTTGGTCTGCGAACGGCTGAACCGCTCGGCGGCCGCGGCCACGACCGGCCGGATGTCGGGTGAGGTCATGACCTGGAGCGCGATGCGCTGGTCGGAGCACTCCTCGCCCCGGTTGACGATCACATATGCGCCGACGGCGGCGAGCACGATGAGCGCGAGCGCGCCCGCGAGGGGCGCGAGGATGCGGCCCGTGCCCGTCCTCCGGCGTGGCTGCGGCGGCGCGGTGTAGGGGGTGTAGCCGCCATCCTGTTCATCCCAACGGTGGCGTCCGCCCACGATGACCTCTCGTGATGTCGTTGCCGTTCCCCCAGACGGTACGCGCCGTCGTTCCCCAGGATGGGGGGAACGTCGTAAATGCCTAAGGAACCATACTGGTCGGCTTTACGGAGCGAAAGGGCGGCTTTCCTGGAATGACCACGGAAGACGTCCGGACGTGTGCGGAAAGTAGTCAGAAAACACGATACATCGCGTAGAAGATGCGATGTATCGTGAGTTTCGAACGCGAGTCCTTCGCGATGCCCCGACGCATGCCGGCGGAAGGTGTCCGCTCATGTCCGTCATCGATGAACGCCCCGTGGCGATCCCGGCCCCGCGGCGCGCCGACGGTGCCCCCGCCCCCGCCGACCTGGTGGTCGTGTACGGCATCGCCCCGGCGGCGGCGCGGCGGGCGCTGCGCGACCTCGACTGCGTGCGCGCGGTCGTGCTGCGGGGCGGCGGATGCCGGGCCTGGGCCGACCCCGGGACCGCGCACCTGATCGTCGAGGCGCTGCGCGGCACCGGGATCGCGCCCGCCGTGGTGCGGGTTCAGTGGTGGCAGGACTCGCCGCGCCAGGCCCTGCGCCCCTCGTGCACCGCCGTACCGGCGAGGAGGAGCGCGGCGACCGCGTCCACCCACCACCAGCCGAGCGTGTTGAGCGCGAGCCCGAGCAGCACCACCCCGGCCATCCCCGCGCAGAGCAGGTTCTGCGTGCCCTCGCCCACGGTCGCGGGCGAGCCCAGCCGGGCGCCGAGGCGGCGCTTGGCCCGGCCGAGCAGGGGCATGCCGACCAGGCTGATCGTGGTGACCGCGATGCCGAGCGCGGTCGGCTCGGGCCGGTAGCCGAGGTGCAGGTCGTAGGCGACGTGGGCGACGAGGTACGGCGCGAGCACCCAGAAGCTCACCGCCACCAGGCGGCGCGCCACCCGCTCGGCGGACGGCGAGCGCAGCCGGGCCCCGGTGAACCGCCACACCACGATGAGGCCCGCCATGCCCTCCACCAGCGCGGTGGCGCCCCACCCGACCAGCGCGACCGAATGCGCGTCGAACCCCGCGAGCAGGCCGAGGGCGCTCTCCGCGGCGAGCCAGCCGAGGGTGAGCAGCGCGAGCCTGCGGGCCAGGCGCGCGTCGCGTAGCCACGTCTCGGCCGCCGCGGCCGGACGCGCCGCCGCACGCTGGTCAGGCACCGTGCCCCCCGTTCGTCACCCCACCGGCACCGACACGGACAGTGATCCGTCCACTGCACACAGTTTCACACGTCGTGCCGGAGCCGGGCGGCGGATCCGCGGAATCCGCGCCCCGGCGGGCGGGACACGGTCCGCCGGTGCCGCGCCGCGCGGTGCCGTAGGCTTGGGCGGGTGGCCGACATCGTCCCGGTGCACGACCCCGCCGACCCCCGCATCGCCGACTTCGTCCGGCTGCGCGACGTGGAGCTGCGCAAGAGCCTCGAGGCCGAGCACGGCCTGTTCATCGCCGAGGGGGAGAAGGTGATCCGGCGCGCGGTGGCCACCGGCTACCCCGTGCGAGCCCTGCTGCTGACCGCGAAGTGGCTCGAGCCGATGCGCGACCTGCTCGACGCGGTGACCGCCCCGGCGTACCTGGTCGCCGACGAGGTGATGGAGGGCATCACCGGCTTCACCGTGCACCGCGGGGCGCTCGCCTCGATGGCGCGCAAGCCCCTGCCGAGCGTGCCGGACCTGCTCGCCGGGCTCCGGCCCGCCGTACCCGGGGACCCCGCGCCGCCGCCCGGCGTGCCCGCCGGCCTCCGGCCCGGGCCGCCGCCCCGCCGCGTCGTGGTGCTCGAGGACCTCGTCGACCACGGCAACGTGGGCGCGATCTTCCGGTGCGCGGCCGCGCTCGGCGTGGACGCGATCGTGCTGTCGCCCCGCTGCGCCGACCCCCTCTACCGGCGCGCGATCAAGGTCTCCATGGGCGCGGTGTTCGCCATCCCGTACGCCCGGATGACCGACTGGTACCACGGCCTCGCCCTGCTGCGCGACGCCTGCTTCCGCACCCTCGCCCTCACCCCCGACCAGACCGTCACCCCGATCGACAAGGTCGCCCTCACCGACCGCGTCGCGTTGCTGCTCGGCTCGGAGGGCGACGGCCTGTCCTCCCGCTGGCTGAGCGAGGCGGACGAGCGGGTGTGCATCCCGATGAGCCGGGACGCGATGCGCATGGGCGTCGACTCGCTCAACGTCGTGGCCGCCGCCGCGATCGCCTGCCACGGCCTGGTGCGCTGAGCCGTACCGGCCCGGCGGGGGCGTGTTCGAGGGCATGCGGGTGCGCCACCTGCCGGAGGGCGTCCACCTCGAGGGCACCGGTCGCACCGTCGCCCCGTCGGGATCCTCGACGTACAAGCGGTGGACCGGAGCGAACGGGGCTGTCGTGTCGCTGACCGCGCTGCGCGGGACCGGCGCGCGCACGCTCGACGGGCTGGCCGCGTGGGCGCGGCTCGGGGAGGAACAGGTGCGGGCGATGCGCGAGGTCACCGTGCACGGCACGGCCGGGTACACCGGCGAGGTCCGGTACGAGGGCCGGCGGTGGCACGTCCACCTGTGGCGGGAGCGGCCGGGCCTCGGGTTCCTGCTCATGGTGAGCGCGCCCCTCGCCGGTGAGCCCGACCGCATCCGGGAGGGCATCGTGCCCGCCGAGACGCGGGTGACCGGCGAGCACGTGGACGGCGTCGCGGTGACGCGTCTCCCGGCGGGACTGACGCGCGATAAGTCGGACAGATATGACGAAGGGGATGGCTGGTCGTCGGTCGAGGGGCGCTGGCTCGACCGATCCGGCAAACCGGGCGTACGCGTCGAGATCGCCAGGGGCGGCGCGATCGCCGAGGCCGCCTGGACCGCGCGGACCCTCGGGCCCGAGGCCCGGGAGACGGAGGTCGGCGGGCGGCGGGGCCTGCTCGCCGCCACCGGCGAGGGCGCGCGCCGGTTCCTCGTCCTCTCCGGCGATGTGGCCGCCGTGGTCACGGTGGACGCGTCACTGGCCGGCGAACTCGACGCGATCGTGCGGGCGTGCGGCCTCCCGAATCCTGAAGCCCGCCCGGCCCCTTCGCCGGGCCGGGCGGGCGCGGGCCGGTACCCGTCGTGCGGGTCCGGGCCGCACCGCGCCCCGGCGGAGGCTCAGGTCTGCGCGAGGTCGAGCAGGCGGGTGGCGGAGCGGAGGCGGTTCGCCTCGGTGGCCTCGCCGAGGACGGTGCCGAAGAGGAAGCGGCCGTCGCGCACGGCGGCGAAGGAGAGGCAGAACCCGGCCGCGCGGGTGAAGCCGGTCTTCAGGCCGAAGACGCCCTCGGCGCGGGTGAGCAGCTTGTTCGAGTTGTGCCAGGTGTAGGCGCGGTGGTCGTCCGTCTTCGGCAGCGAGTGGCGGGCGGTCGACGCGATCTCGTTGAGCACCGGGTCGGAGAGCGCGATCATGGCGAGCCGGGTCTGCTCGCGGGCGGTGGAGCGGCCGCCGAGGTCCGGGCGGGGCAGCCCGTCCGGGTTGGTGTAGTAGGTCCGCTCCAGGCCGAGGTCCTCGGCGGCCCGGTTCATCTTCGCGACGAAGTTCGGCACGCCCGGGCCGTACCGGCGGGCGAGCGCGTGGGCGGCGTCGGCGGCCGACGGGAGCATCAGGGCGTAGAGCAGCTCGCGGGTGGTGAACCGCTCGCCCGCGCGCAGGCCCGCCCGGCTCGCGCCGTTGCGCGCCGCGTGCCGTACGTCCGCCTTGGTGATCCTGATCACGTCGTCGAGCGAGCCCTCCTCGCGCACCACGATCGCGGTCATCACCTTCGCCAGGCTCGCCACCGGCAGCGGGCGGTCGGCGTTCTTGGCGAACAGCTCGGTGCCGGTGGTCGCGTCCACCAGGTACGCGGCCTTGGCCGTGATCTTCGGGGCGGCCGGGAGGGCGCCCGCGGCCGTGGTGGACGCGGCCTCGGGCGAGGCGCCGGGCGGCGCCGCACCGGACGTCGTGGCCGGCGCGGGGTCCGGGGCCGTTTCGGCGGCCGCGGCCCGGACGGCGCCGGGCGGCAGCAGGAGCGCCGCGAGCAGCGCGCCCGCGAGAAGCGCGCGGAGCGTGCCGGGAAGGCGAACGATCGGTACCCGGATCGGTCCTGCAGTCGCGGATGACCTGATGCGCATTCGGCAATGATGGCACCGCAACCCTCGCCAGGAGGGGTGACCCGCCGAGGTCGGTCAGGATGCGACCGGCGCCTCGGCGCTCCGCCGCCGGCGGCGACGGCGCACGACGAGCAGCGCGGCCACGGCGGGCGCGGCCACGACGAGCACGAGTACGGCGAGCAGCGGCGACCGCGCGGCGAGCTGCAGCCAGGCCCAGATGACGGCGTACCCGCCCACCACCCACGGCGGCGTCCACAGCAGCGCGCCGAGCGCGCTCGCCACCACGAACCAGGGGTAGGAGATGCGGATCACCCCGGCGCAGGGCGGCAGCACGTGCCGCAGCACCGGCACCCAGAAGCAGCCGAACACCGCGACCGCGCCCCGCCGCCGGACCAGGGCCTCCACCTTGTCGATGCGGTGCCGTCCGATCCGGCGGCCCAGGCCGGACTCGTAGAGCCGCTCGCCGAGCCTGCGTCCCACCCAGTAGTAGAACTGGAACAGCACGAACATGATCAGGACGCAGACCAGGGCCCACAGCCACAGCGGCATGCCGAGCACCGAGGAGGCCGTGGGGTCGGGGATGGTGTTCACCTCGCCTCACCGCCTCGCGTCGCGCCACACCAGCCACTCTTAGGGCAGGCTTACCTAATTATGTAGGCCGGCCCGGCCCGCCCCGCGCCGGGGTGCGGGCAACGTCACGCCTTCGCGCCCTCCTCCGCCCGCGTCGGCCGTACCGACGGTCCCCGCCGGCGCGACGCCCCCGGCGGCGGGAGCGGAGGGTGCACTCCTGGCAGACCGCACTAATCAGCCATATATCGGGTATTTCGGCAGGTGAACGGCTTTCGGGGAGATGGCGAGCCCTACGGACACGCCGGTGAGCGTCCCCGAGGCTCACCGTCCCCGACGGGGCCGAGGGCCGGGCGGTCCGCCCGCCGCGACACCGGGCGCGGCGGCCGCCCGGTCCGCCATCGCCGCGAGCGGCCGGCGGGTCGGGCGCAACCCCCGCACGTCCGCCTTTGGGTGCACGAACCCGAGTGCACGAAAGGGGTGCGGGCCATGGGCAAGCACGAACGCCTGGTACCCGCGGCGGCGACCCGAGCCGCCATGTCCGCCGATCGGGCGTCGCGCCGGGCGGCCGGATCGGCGCTCGGACCGCTCGCCGCGGCATTCGCCCTCACCGCCGCCTACCTCGGGGCGGGCACCGCCCATCCCGCCGACCGGGCAGCCGTACCCTGGGGAGCCGCTCCCGGCCAGGCCGCCGCGGAGGCGGTCCCGGTCCCGGCACGCCCCAAGCCCGGCACGGTCGCGGTCACCGCGGTGCCGCGGTCCCGCGCCGCCGACTCGCTCTGCCGCCGCACCTACCACGCCCGCGGCCTGGTCACCGCCACCGGCGGCATCGCGGTCTACCACTGGCGGCTGCTCCGCTGGAGCCCGGCCGCCAAGCGCTGGCGCCCGTACCTCGCCGCCCCGCCCGCGTTCACCGTGGACACCCGCACCGTGCACTGGCGTCCGCAGATCGTGGCCAACCCCGGCTGGTACCGGGTCGAGCTGCGGGTACGGCCCGGCGGCACCGCCTACAGCAAGGGCTTCCGGGTGACCTGCTGACGCCGGGCGCGGCGGTCACAGTGCGTCGAGCGCCTGCCGCGCCGCGGTGACCCAGCGCGAGACGCCCACCCGCTCGGCGACCGCGAGCGCCTTCGCGTAGTGGCCGCGGGCCGCGTCCGGCCGCCCCAGGTGCCGGGCGAGGTCGCC
The DNA here is from genome assembly GCF_006716785.1 of Thermopolyspora flexuosa. Taxonomy (NCBI): domain Bacteria; kingdom Bacillati; phylum Actinomycetota; class Actinomycetes; order Streptosporangiales; family Streptosporangiaceae; genus Thermopolyspora; species Thermopolyspora flexuosa. The sequence continues at coordinate 1,120,735 of NZ_VFPQ01000001.1, forward strand.
GAGGGTCTGCGCGACCGGCCACAGCGCGACCACGCCGGTGCCCGCGCCCGCGATGCGGTCGGAGAACGGGCCGAGCGTGTCGTACGCCTCCTCCATGCGCCCGGCGTCGCCGAGCAGCATGCCGGCGTGCGCCCGCCAGGTCATCGCGAGCTCGTAGAGGAAGTCCGGCCGTACCGGTGGCCGCACCGCGGCGATCGCCCGGGCGTCCCGCTCGTGCCCGGCCGCGGCGAGCGCGAGCGCGTACGCGTCGAGCGTCCACTTCGCCCGGCGCTGGTGCGCCTCGGCGAGCGGCTCCACCATCTCGGCCACCCGGCCCTCCACCAGGGCGAGGCAGAACGAGGTGATCAGCGGCAGGTCCTGGCGGCCCTCGAGCATGCCGGCCCGCGCGGTGAGCCGGGCCGCGTTCCGGTACGCCGCCTCCGCGCCCCGGTAGTCGCCCGCGATCATCAGCCGCTGCCCGGCGTACCAGGCGGCGACCGCGGCCGGGGCGGGCAGGTCGTACTGCTTGGCGAGCCGCTCGGCGGCCTCGATGCGCCGGTCGGCCTCGGCGAAGTCGCCGCGCGCCGCCGCGCACTCCATCAGCACCAGGTGGGCGAGCGCCTGCACCGCGGGCTGGCCGCTCGCCTCGCCGACCTCGACGAGCTCGCGGCCGATCGCCTCCCGCTCGCCCACCGCCGGGATGCTGTACGACTGGCGCAGCCGCCCGCTCAGCGCGACCGCGAGCAGCGCCGGGTCGCCGCTGCGCCGGGCGAGCTCCTCGGCCTCGAGCGAGGCCTGCTGGCCGCGGCCGGTGTCGGAACCTTCCAATTCGAGCGCGAGCGTGGCGAGCAGGCTCGCCCGCAGCGACTGCTCGCCCGGCGGCAGCTCGACCAGCGCCTTCTCGGTGACGTCGACGATCTCCCAGGCGGTGCGGGTGAAGTCGCGCGCCATCCCCTTGTACGGCACGGCGAGCGAGGCGGCGATGCGCGCGGTGAGCTCGAGGTCCTGCAGCGGCAGCGCGGCCTCCATCGCCTTGCGGCGCAGCGCCCGGGCCGCGGCCATGTCGCCGCTGAGCGCGAGCGCCTTGATCTGCCGGAGCAGCAGCTGCAGCCGCCGCTTCGGCTCCGAGCCGTCCGGGTGGGCGCGGTCGAACGCGTCGATCGCCTGCTGCCACAGCCGGGCCGCCTCCCGGTGGGCGAACCGCCGCTCGGCCTGCTCGGCGGCGAGCCCGGCGTAGTTCACCGCCTTCGCCGCGGTCTCCGCGGTGCCCGCGGCGTGGTAGTGGTGGGCGAGCGCGGCCACGTCGGACGGGTTGCGCTGCTCGATCACCGAGGCGACCGCGGCGTGCAGCCGGGAACGGCGCAGCCGCGAGGCGTCCGAGTAGATCGTGTCACGTACCAAATCGTGGTCGAACCGCACGATGCCCGGCCCCGGCTCGGTGATCAGCCCGGCGAGCAGCCCGGCCTCCACCGCCTCCACGACCGCGTCCTCGTCGCCGCACACGTCGATGAGCACGTCCACGTCGACCTCGCGGCCGATCACCGCGGCCATGAGCAGGATCTGCTGCGCGGTGGCGGGCAGCCGGGTGATGCGGCGGCGCAGCACGTCGCGCACCCCGCTCGGCACCACCGACATCAGCTCGGCGGCGCTCGCCTGGCCGTCCGCGGACTCGGCGTCGAGCAGCCGGGCGGTCTCCCGGACGAAGAACGGGTTGCCGCCGGTGCGCTCGACGATCGTGTGCACCGCCTCCTCGTCCACCTCGTGCACGCAGGTGGCGCGGACCAGCTCGGCCACGGCCTCGCGGTCGAGGCCGCCGAGCTTCACCCGCACCGGGTCGAGCCGGGCGAGCGCGGCGAGCACCTCGGCCTGCTCGTCGTTGATCTCGTTGTCCCGGTAGGTCACCACGAGCAGCACCCGGCTCGCGGCGACGAGGCTCGGCAGCGCGCGCAGCAGGGCGAGCGTCTGGTCGTCGGCCCAGTGCAGGTCCTCGAGCACGAGCAGCAGCGGGGCCTCGCGGGCCGCGGCGGACAGGTAGCCGCCGACCGCGCGGTGCAGCCGGAAGCCGCCGCCCATCTCGTCCGGCTCGGGCGGGGGCGCGGTGTCGTCGAGCAGCGGCGCGAGCAGCGGGCCGTACTCGCCGGTGCCGATCCGGTCGGCGAGCGAGCGCAGCACCTCCACCCAGGCCCAGCCGGGCGGGGTGGCGGTGCTGTCCGGGCAGCCGCCGGAGGCGGCGAGCCAGCCGTCCGCGCCGAGCCGTACCGCGAGCTGCCGCACCAGCGTGCTCTTGCCCGCGCCCGCGTCGCCGGTGACCACGGCGAGGCTGAACCGCCCGGCCAGGGCCTTGGGCGCGGCGCCGAGCAGGGCGTTCAGCTCGGCGTCCCGGCCGACGAACGGCTCGGGCTCGAGCGGCGGAACGGCGACCGCGGGGCCGGGAACGGTCCGGGACGAGGCCGGCGCGGCCTCCGGGGCGCGGCGCGGCGGCGGCACCAGGTCGAGGCCGGGGTCCTGGTTGAGGATGTCGGTCTCCATCTTGCGGAGCGCGGGCCCCGGGTCGATGCCGAGCTCCTCGGCGAGGATGGCACGGGCCCGGCGCAGCGCGGCGAGCGCGTCGCCCTGCCGCCCGCACCGGTAGAGGGCGAGCGCGAGCAGCCGCCAGCCCTCCTCGCGCAGCGGGTGCTCGTTGGTGAGCGCCTCCAGGTCGGGCACGGTCTCCGCGTGCAGGCCGAGCCGCAGCCCGGCGTCGGCGTACCGTTCCCGGGCGACGAGATGCAGCTCCGACAGCCGGGTCACCTCGGCCTCCGCCCACGGCTGGTCGGCGAAGTCCGCGTACGGCGTGCCGCGCCACAGGCCGAGCGCGGTCTCCAGCCCGGCCCGGGCGGCCTGCGGGTCGCCGCCGTCGAGCCGCTCCCCGGCGGCGCGGATCAACGCCTCGAAGCGCAGCGCGTCCACCTGCTCGGGGGTGATGCGCAGCGCGTACCCGGAGGCGACGGTGACGAGCAGCCGGTTGGGGCCGCCGCGCGGGCGGCCGGGCTCGAGCACGCGGCGCAGCCGCGAGATGTACACCTGCAGGCCGGACTGCGCGCCCTTCACCGCGTCCTGCGCCCACAGGTCGTGGATGAGGGTGTCGACGGGCACGACCTGCCCGCGGGCGACGAGCAGACGGGCGAGCACGGAGCGTTGCCGTAGCCCGCCGAGATCGAGCTGAGTGTCTCCTTCGTAGGCCTCCACCGGCCCGAGGACCCGGAACGCCACCATGTCGACCGCCACGCTATGCACGGCCGGAAAGCACGCACAAGGAAACCGCCAAGGCCGACCTGCCCATCGTCGCTCGCCTGCCCGCAACCGTGCACGCCGGTACGGCCGTGCCGTACCGGCGAGAGTGATCTCAGGCTATCAAGAGCGGGATCTGCGCTCGCTTGGCGTTCGATCAACAGGCTGTTGCCGTGCGGGTCTGCGGCGCAGCAGGGACCACGCGCCGAGGGCGAGGCCGCCCACCGGGATCTCGATCGTGTAGGTCCAGAACCCGAACAGCAGCGCGGCGACCGCGGCCTCGGCCGCGGGCTCGCCGAACGCGACGAGCAGGGTGGCCACCCCGCCCTCCATGATCCCGGCGCCGCTCGGGGTGACCAGGGCGGTGGTGAGCACCCGGCTGAGCGCGAACACCGCCACGGTCTCCGCCGGGCCGGGGTAGGCGCCGGTGGCGACCAGGCAGGCCGCCATGATCAGGCACTGGAAGACGAGGAACGCGGTCATGCCGCCGGACAGGCCCGCCCAGCGGCGGTGCACGATGTCCGCGGTGTCGGCGCGCAGCCGGTGGATCGCCCCGGAGATCCGGCCCTCGGCGGGGCGGACGCGCCGCGGCGCGAGCCGTACCAGGGCGTCGAGCGCGCGGCCGAGCAGGCGGGCGGCGCGCTCCCAGTAGAGCGCGGCGGCGACCACGGCGACGAGGACGAGGATCGAGACGGCGCCCACCCAGGCGGCGTTCGCCACGGTCGGGTCCGGCACCTTGCCCGCCAGCAGCAGGGCGACGATGCCGACCGCGGGCAGGATGAACCGGAACAGCGTGTTCCAGATGCCCGACACCAGGGTGGAGACCACCACGGCCCGGGTGGGGAACCCCCAGCCCCTGGTCATCGCGAAGGTGAGCGCGACCCCGGCCGCGCCGCCGAACGGCAGCAGGTTGCTCACCGCGCTGCCCGCGGCGTTGAGGGTGAGCGCCTGCAGGTGGGACAGGCCGGGCAGCGAGTTGGTGAGCACGAACGTGTACGCCCACAGGCTCGCCGCCCACACCAGGGCCATCAGGCCGATCATCGCCGGGCTGAGCCGGGCGAAGCCGGAGCCGATCTGCGCCCAGCTCACCTCCGCGCCGGTGAGCGCCTGCAGGATCTGCGGCAGCAGCACCACGAGGAGCACGGCGAGGGCGAGCGAGGCCGCCGAGAGCAGGATCTGCAGCCAGGTGTTCCTCATCGCCGCCCGCCCATCGCCGGCCCCCCGTCGTGTCGATGTGCCGTCATGCCCCCGTGCCGGGGCCGAGGCCCGTCCGGTGCGGCCGGAGGGCCGGAGGCCCGGCACCGTCCAGTCTGCCGGGTTCGCGGGCCGCGTGGCTCACCCTTCGGTACGGCCGGCCGTCCTCCTCGTGGAGGAGGCGCCCCGGATCCGGGCGTCCGGGAGGTCCCGGAGCGGCCGGGGTCAGCCGGGGAAGGCGTCGAACGGGTGGCGCAGCCGGGTGCCCGGGGGCAGGTCGCGGCGCACGTACCACTCGGTGCCGAAGACCAGGCGGTAGAGCGGGCGGGGGAGGCGGAGCATGAGCGCGAGGGTGCGGTCGCCGTCGCCGCCGGTGGTCTGGGAGGCGTGCGCGGCCATGCTCGCCCGCTTCGCCTTGGCGTACCGGCGCACGTTCACCCGGTGGGTGATCGCGCTGCCCGGCGAGTACGCCTTCTCGAAGGCGCGCAGGTCGAAGTCCGGGGGGAAGCGGTAGAACCGCCCGGCGAGCCGCAGCGCCCGCAGCAGCGGGTCGCGGTTCACCGTGGCCTCGAGCACGATCGGGGTGCCCGCGAGCTCGGCGGCGCGCCTGCCCACCCGGTGCACCTGCACGTGGTCGGGGTGCCCGTAGCCGCCCGCCGGGTCGTAGATCGTCACCAGGTCGGCCCGCTCCTCGTCGAGGACGTCCGCGAGCCGCCGCGCGGCCTGCTCGACGTCGGCGTCGATGAACGCGTTCGGCGGGCGGTCGTCGGGGGCGGCGCCGCCCGCGGCGAGGCCCGAGTCGGCGTACCCGAGGTGGACCACGCGGGACGCGCCGAGCCCGGCCGCGGACCGGTACAGCTCGTTCATGCGGGTCTCGCCGAGCCGGTCGCCGTGCGGCAGGTCGGCGAGGCCGCGCTCCCCGGCCGTGGCCACCACGAGGACCACCCGGTGGCCCTCGGCCGCGAGCATCGCCATGGTCCCGGCCGTCAGCAGTGCTTCGTCGTCGGGATGCGCGTGGAAGAAGACCGCGGTGCGTGACACCTTGGCAATCATTCCACGGGCCGCCGCAATAGGGTGTGCCCGGTGAGGATCCTTCACGTCAGCGACTGTTATCTGCCGCGGCTCGGGGGCATCGAGGTCCAGGTCGCCGACCTGGTGCGGGCACAGCGGGCGGCCGGGCACGAGGTGCGGGTCGCCACGGCGACCGCGGGCGCGCCGATGGACGGGGTCGAGCGCATCGTCGCCCCGCTGCCGTACGAGCTGCCGGTGCACCCGCGCGGCACCGGGCGGCTGCTCGCGCTGATGCGCGGCTACGCGCCGGACGTGGTGCACGTGCACGCCGGGGCGGTGTCGCCGTTCGCCTGGATGGGCGTGCGGGCGGCGGTGCGGGCCGGGTTACCGGTCGTGGTCACCGTGCACAGCATGTGGGACGTGGTCACCCGGACCGTGTACCGGGCGCTCAACGCGGTCTACCGGTGGAACCGCTGGGGGCTGGTGGGCACCGCGGTGAGCGAGGCCGCGGCGCGGCCGATCCGGCGGGTCGCCGGGCCGCGGGTGCCGGTGCGGGTGGTGTCGAACGGCCTCGACGTGGCGGCCTGGCGGCCGGCCGGGCCGCGGAGCCGTACCGAGCCGGACGCGCCGGTGCACGTGGTGGCGGTGGGCCGGCTCGCCCCGCGCAAGCAGCCGCTGCGGCTGCTGAAGCTGCTGGAGGAGACGCGCCGGCGGGTCCCCGCGTCGGTGCGGCTGCGGGCGACGATCGTCGGCGACGGCCCGGCGCGCGCCTCGATGGAGCGCTACCTGCGGGCGCGGGGCATGGGCTGGGTGTCGATGCCCGGCCGCTACCCGCGCGAGCGCATCCGGGAGCTGCTGGAGTCGGCCGACGTGTTCGTGGCGCCCGCCCCCCGGGAGTCGTTCGGGCTCGCCGCGCTGGAGGCGCGCACCGCCGGGGTGCCGGTGGTGGCGCGCACGCAGAGCGGCGTCGCCGACTTCGTACGGCCCGGCAAGGAGGGCCTGCTCGGCCGCGACTTCACCGAGCTGGCGGCCTGCCTCGCCCGGCTCGCCGGGGACGCGGCGCTGCGCGAGTCGATCGCCGAGCACAACCGGGCGACCGAGCCGGTGCAGTGCTCCTGGCCGGCCGTGCTCGCGGGGTTCGACCGCTGCTACGCGCTGGCGGTGGAGCGCACCCGCCTGCGGCGTTCGGGCTGACGGCGTTCCCCTTCGGGACGTTCCGGGCCGGGCGTATCGGACGACGGCCCGCGGTACGGCGGGGCCGGCGGCCGCGCGGTGGATCGCGGGGCGCCGCGGACGCCGGGGGCGCGGCGGGGGCCGCGTGGCGGCGAGGGGCGCGGGGGAGCGAATCGGGGTCAGTGGTCAACGCGGGCGGCCGGGGTCAGAACGGGAGTCGACGACCGGAGGGGGTACGGAGGTCGAGAGGCGCCGGGCGCTTCGGCGGCCGGGGCCGGTGCACGATCCGGATCCTTTTCATCGCGATCTCCTCTCGTCGATCACAGACTTCCCGTGTTGGCGGTCGGCGAACACGCTCCATTGCGCACCTGTGGGAACGGACCGCTCGCGGCGGCCGAGGAAGCCTTCCATCACCTCCCGTGGCCGATCGGTTCCGGCCGGAATCGCCGGGCTCGTTCGGAGCGTACGATACCCATGTTTCGGACAAAAACCTCAAACGTTTCGTTTGTGCGTCACGCGGGGATGTTGTCCGGAATAGCCGGGGCGTGCTTGGCGGTTTCCGGTGGCATGGGGGCGACAACGGGGTACGGCCGTGCGCGAAATCACCCGGCGGGGTTACGGGTGGAGCCCACGGAGAAACGTATCCGCGCATCCGGCAGGACGGGCGGTGGCCGAACCGCACCCGGACGCCGATGGCGGGGTCGGTGCCGTACCACCCCACCTGGTGGAGGATGCCGGCCGCGGCCCGCACGCCGCCGCCGGTGCCACCCGCGCCGTTCCGGGCCCGGGGGAGGGCGCCTCGCGACCGGGCCGCCGCCGTGCCGCCACCTGCCGGGGACCGACGTCCGGCTCGGCCCGCTGCGGCCGGGCGACACGGTCACCCGCCGTCCGCGCCGGGGCCGGTCGGGCACCGGCCGGCGGTGCCGCCCGCGGCGGGCGCGGAGCGGGGCGGCCGGGGTGGGCGCCGCCCGGCGGACGGAGCCGCCTCCGGCCGCGTGTATAACGACCGTGTATAACGACAGGGTGTGGTCGTACCGGACGCCGTTGCCGGAGAGCCGGGAGATCGCCGGGCCGACGACGTCCTTCGGCGAGCGGGTGGACAGCCACCCCGACGGGGTGCTCCAGCGGCGCCCGAAGGCCGCATTCTAGAAATTTCGGGTACCTACCGATGCGGTTATCGGGGCGATTTCCCTCGCCCCTGTTTTGGCATGCCCTGCGGTATGCGATCCGATTTGTCGCCGTTATGGCGACGTGCGAGCGAATGTCTGATCTTGCGCTAGATTTAACACGCAATCGTATCGACAGACGAGCGCGCGGCCCCCTACGCTCGAAATCATGCCACTGCGACTCTACGACACGTACAGCCGTGCCGTTCGGAATTTCACGCCGCGTCGTGGCCGGGATGTTTCCATTTATATCTGCGGCCCGACCGTCGTGGCACCCCCGCACGTCGGTCAGCTTCGTTGCCAGGTGAGTTTCGATGTGCTCGCCCGGTGGCTGAAATACCGCGGCTGCACGGTCACCTTGTGCCGGAATGTCACGGACATGGAGGACATGATACTCCGGCGGGCGCTGATGGAAAACGTGCCGTGGTGGCTGATCGCGGAAACAAACTATCGTTCGTTTTTCGCCGCCTACGAACTTCTTGGTTGCCTGCCGCCGACCGTGGAGCCACGGGCCACCGGGCATATCACGGAAATGATCGAGCTGATCGAGGAGCTGTTGCGCCGGCGGCACGCCTACGTGGTGGACGGCGACGTGTATTTCTCGGTCGATTCGTTTCCGGAGTACGGCCGGCTGTCCCGGCGGCGCGCCGAGCACATGCGGGCGTCGGCCGAGCCGGGCCGGGGCAAGCGCCACCCGTCGGACTTCGCGCTGTGGAAGCGGGCCAAGCCCGGCGAGCCGTACTGGCGCACCCCGTGGGGTGACGGGCGGCCGGGCTGGCACGTGCAGTGCTCGGTGATGGCACGCAAGTACCTGGGCCGGGAGTTCGACATCCACGCGGGCGGCGCGCCGCTGATCTTCCCGCACCACGAGAACGAGATCGCCCAGTCGAAGGCGGCGGGCGACGGCTTCGCCCGCTACTGGCTGCACGGCGGCACGGTGACCCGGGGCGGCGAGAAGATCCACAAGTCCGTCGACAGCCCGTTCTCGCTGTCGCGCATCCTCACCGAGGTCCGGCCGATCGAGCTGCGCTACTACCTCGCCATGTCGCACTACCGGTCGGACCTGGAGTTCTCCTGGACGGCGCTGCGCGACGCGGCCGCGGCCTTCCGCCGCATCGAGGGCTTCGTGCTGCGCGCCTCCCGGCGGCTGCCGCACGCCGCTCCGGCCACCGTGGTGCCCGAGCCGTTCGCGGCGGCGATGAACAACGACCTCAACGTGCCCCGCGCGCTCACCGTGGTCTGGGCGGCGGTCAACGAGGGCAACCGGGCCCTCGCCGAGGGCGACGAGGCGGTGCTCGCGGACGCCTGCTCCCGGCTGCGCGCCATGCTCGGGGTGCTCGGGCTCGACCCGCTCGGCGAGCCGTGGGCCGCGCGCCGCGCCCGCGACTCACGGCTGGAGCAGACCGCCCTCGCCCTCGCCGACCTCGTTGTCAACCTCGCCGAGTCGGCGCGGGCCCGTGGCGACGACGCGCTCGCCGACCGGCTGCTCACCCAGGTGCGGGAGGCGATGGACGGCGTGCGCCCGGTCCGCGCCGAGGCGGAACGGCCCGTCTCGCTCCTCGCCGGCTGAGCCCCGCCACGGAACCGGTGCCGCGGTTCCGTGGCGGGCCTTGGGGTGGTGGGTGCGGTCCAGCCGTCCGGCTCAGCGCCGGATGACGTGCAGAACGCTCGCGATGCGCTCGGCCGCGGTCACCACGTCGGACGCGTGACCGATACGACCCGCCCAGGAGAGCCAGAAGTACCACTCGCCGTCGGAGGAGTCGGCGGCCAGCACGTCCTCGGTGACCGAGGGCGCGAGAGGATTGATCACGCGCAACCGGGGATACAGACCGGAGGGCGCGGACAGACGCACCTGGAAGGCGTGGGCCTCCAGCTGAGCGGCGAGCCGCTCCAGATGTTCGCGGGCCTCGCGCGCGGTGCCCTTGAGATCTGTTGTGGCCATTGTTGCTCTCCCGGTCGAGAAGGTGGGACGACGTCACGGGACGAACGTCAGTGACAGATTGGCCCGCGTGGTCTTCTCCAGACAATCGCCTGGGATTTCGTGATCAGTGGAATACACGCGGAATCCGCGTACATTGCGTGGATATGGCACGAACTCACGGGCTCGTTTGCATCACGGTCCGGGAGTTATGGTGGGTGCCGGTTAACTTCGGGGAAACATTCGAGCGACCTGAAGACACCGACGCGGAGGGTGCGGATGGCCCGTGGAGAGCATGCCCCGTCATGCGCCCGCGGCTGGCGGCAGCAGGCCGAGGCCCGGGGCTGGACCATGTGGCAGACCGTCCAGGCGATCCACGGCTGCTGCGGGGTGAGCCTGCTCAAGGCGCATCGGCTCGCCCGCGGGTGGTCGGCCCGCCAGGCGATCCAGGAGCTGGAGCGGCTCTGCGACGAGGAGGGCCTCGGCTCCCCGCGCGCGAGCATCGACCTGCTCAACGCCTGGGAGAACGGCCGCGCCCGGCCGCGTCCGCAGACCATCGACCTGCTCGCCCGGCTGTACAAGGCGAACGCGGTACGGCTCGGCCTCGCCGCCGACTACTGCGAGGACGGGGAGAACGCGCCCCGGGTCGTGGTGGTCGCCGCCGGCGGCCAGGACCATCCCGGCGGGCACACGTTCATCGAGGAGACCGACGACGACGCCGAGCGCCGCGCGCTCTTCCACGACATGCTGCTCAGCACCGCCCTGCCCGACGGCCGGTTCTTCGCCGAGGTGGAGCGCGTGCGGCAGGACATCGACCTCGCGCTCGCCGCGGGCAACGCCACCGAGGACCAGCTCGACCGGATCGACGAGCAGGTGCTGCGGTTCCGCCGGGAGTACATGGACACCGCGTCGGTGACCATGCTCTGCCGGCTCATGCTCGAGCTGTGCGGGCTGCGCCGCCTGCTCGCGCTGCGCCAGCCCGCCGCGGTGCAGCGCCGCCTGCTGCACGCCACCACGATGCTCGCGCTGCTCGCCGCCGACGCGCTCATGCGGCTCGGCGACACCCGGCAGGCCGCCGCCTGGTACGGCACCGCCCGCACCGCCTCCGACGACATCGGCGACTCGCGGCTGCGCGCCCTGGTCCGTGCCCAGGAGACGATGCTCTCCTACCACTACGGCGACCCCATGGAGACGGTACGGCTCGCCCGCGAGGCCCGCCGGCTCGCCGGGAACGCGCCGAGCTCCCCGGCCGCGCTCGCCGCGGCGGCCGAGGCGCGGGCGCTCGCCCGGCTCGGCGACCGCAAGGCGGCGAAGGCCGCGCTCGCCGAGGCCGAGCAGATCTTCGTCCGGATGCGCGGCAGCAACCAGGACGACCTCGCCTTCGCCTTCTCCGAGCGGCGCATGCACTTCTACCGCGCGGGCACGCTCATCGAGCTCGGCGCGGTGTCCGACGACGAGGCGCTGCTGCGCTCCGGCGAGCAGACCTTCCACAGCCTCGACCTCGGCCTGGTGTTACTCGAGCAGGCCGAGCACATGGCCCGCGTCGGCGACCTCGAGGGCGCCTGCGGGCGCGCGGCCGACGCGCTGCTGCAGGTGCCGATCGAGCAGCGCACCTCGATCGTGGTGAACCGGGCGCACCGGCTGCTCACCTCGGTGCCGCCCGAGCTGCGGGACCGGCCGAACGTGCAGCGGCTGCACGAGCTGCTCATGGACACCCTGCCGCAGACCCCGCTGGGCCACACGATCGCCGCCAGGACCTTCGCGAACGCCTTCCCGGGCGGGCAGCCGGGGCAGGCCGGCGCCACGACCGCGCTCCCCGACCGCTGCGGCGCCCACCGCACCCCGCGCGCCGACCAGCGGCCCGACCCCCGCTGCGACCAACGCCACCAGGCCCGCCCCGACCCCCGCCGTGACGCCGCGAACGCGCCGCGGCCCGGCCGGTCGACGATGGGCCTGACGTGATCGCGGGGGCCCTCGCCGAAGAGGCCTTCGGCGTGCTGCACACGGTCGGGAGCCGCCTCGGCGTGAACACCAAGGGGGCCAAGCTGCTGCGGCTGCGCAGCAACGCGGTGTTCAAGCTGCGCAGCGGGCTGATCGTGCGGATCACCGCCACCCCCGACGGCGCCCCGCAGACGCACACCGGGCTCGCGGTCGCCCGCTGGCTGGTCCGGCGCGGCTTCCCCTCGGTACGGCCCGCCGACTACATCTCCGACGAGCCGATCGAGCACCACGGCCGCCTGGTCACCTTCTGGCAGTACGTGCCGGTGAGCGGCCGCCCCACCACCCGGGAGCTCGGCCGCATCCTGCGCCACCTGCACGACCAGCCGGTGCCGCCGTTCCCGATCAAGCGGCTCGCCGACCCGCTCGCCGAGGTGCGCGGCGCGGTGGAGTCCTGCTCCGAGGTGCTCACCCCGGACCAGCGGGCCTGGCTGCGCGACCGCATCGCCGAGCTCACCGAGGCGTGGAACACGCTGGAGAGCTGCGGGCCGCCGGTGCTGCTGCACGGCGACGCGTGGATCGACAACCTGCTGCGCCGCCGCGACGGCCGCGCCGTGCTGTGCGACTGGGACGGCGTCGCGGTCGGGCCGCGCGAGTGGGACCTGGTGCACACCTACCACGGGCAGCGCCGGTTCGGCCTGTCCGCGGCGGACGTGGACGAGTTCGCCCGCGCCTACGGCTGCGACCTGCGCGAGTGGCCCGGGTTCGGCACCCTGATGGAGATCAGGGACATGTACGCGATCGGCATCCACATCCGCAACGCCGCGGGCGACCCGTTCTCCCGGCAGGAGCTGCCGCGCCGCCTCGACTCGCTCACCAGGGGCGACGGCCACGCGCGGTGGTACATGGCGGAGCCCGCCGTCAAAGTGACCTGAGCGCGCGTCGTACGCTGCGGACATGACGACGCCCGGGCAGACGCCGCCGACGGTCACGGGCAAGGTCATGCGCATCCTGGAGGCCTTCGCCCCCGGGGACGTACGGCTGACGCTCACCGAGATCTGCCGTCGCGCCGACCTGCCGCTGGCGACCGGCCATCGGCTCATCGCCGAGCTGGTCGCGGGAGGCTTCCTCGAGCGGCTGCCGGACGCCTCGTACCGGGTGGGCACCCGGCTGTGGCAGATCGGCATCCAGGCGGCCCGGCCGCGCGAGCTGCGCGAGCTCGCCCTGCCGTACATGCTCGACCTGTACGCCGAGACCCGGGAGAACATCCAGCTCGCGGTGCTGCGCGGGGACCGGGCGATGTACCTGGAGCGGCTGCGCGGCCCCAAGTCGGTGCCGGTGCTCACCCGGGTCGCGTCCGAGCTGCCGCTGCACGCCACCGCCGTGGGCAAGGTGCTGCTCGCGTTCTCGCCGCCCGAGCTCACCGAGCGGGTGATCGCCCAGGGGCTCACCAAGCACGCGCCCAACACCATCACCGACCCCGAGCGGCTGCGCGCCGACCTGGCCGAGGTGCGCCGTACCGGGCTCGCCTACACCGTCGAGGAGATGTCGATCGGCACCTGCTCGGTGGCCGCGCCGGTCTACGGGCAGGGCGAGGAGGTGGTCGCCGCGCTGTCCGTGGTGGCCTGGCGGCACAGCGCGGACGTCAAGCGGTTCGGGCCGGCGGTGCGCTCGGCGGCCCGCGCGCTCTCCAAGGACCTCGCCGCCAAGGACCCGGCGGCACGCTGAGTCACGGCGTATTTCCGGTCAGCGGAAGCAAAAACGGGGCGAGGCGGCGGAGTGTCCCAGGATCGAAGCATGCGAACTCAGGTCGGCATCATCGGGGCCGGGCCTGCAGGCCTGTTGCTGTCCCATCTGCTTCACCTACGGGGAATCGACTCGGTCGTTCTGGAGATCCGGAGCCGGGAGTACTGTGAGGGCCGCGTGCGCGCGGGCGTGCTCGAGCAGGGCACGGTGGACATCCTCACCGAGGCCGGGGTCGCGGACCGGCTGCACCGGGAGGGCCTGGTGCACCACGGCATCGAGCTGCGCTACGGCGGCAAGGGCCACCGCATCGCGTTCGAGCGGCTGGTGCCGGGCCGGGCCATCACCGTGTACGGCCAGCAGGAGGTGGTCAAGGACCTCTTCGAGGCGCGGTTCGCCGCCGGTGGCACGATCCACTTCGAGGTCCCCGACGTCGAGCTGCACGACATCGACACCGACCACCCGTCGATCACCTTCCAGGGGCAGCGGCTGGAGTGCGACTTCATCGCCGGGTGCGACGGCTTCCACGGCGTGTCCCGCAAGTCGATCCCCGAGGGCGCCCTCACGATCTACGAGCGGACCTACCCCTTCGCCTGGCTCGGCGTCCTGGCGAAGGTGCCGCCCTCCACCGAGGAGCTGATCTACGCCTACACCGAGGACGGCTTCGCGCTGCACAGCATGCGCGGCCCCGAGATCAGCCGCCTCTACCTGCAGGTGCCGCCGGACGCGTCGCTCGACGAGTGGCCGGACGACCGCATCTGGGCCGAGCTGAAGCGGCGGCTGGAGACCATCCCGGACTGGGAGCTCACCACCGGCCCGATCATCGAGCGGGGCATCACGCCGATGCGCAGCTTCGTGGCCGAGCCGATGCGGTACGGCCGGCTCTTCCTCGCCGGGGACGCCGCGCACATCGTGCCGCCCACCGGGGCGAAGGGCCTCAACCTCGCCGCCGCGGACGTGCGCATGCTCGCCGAGGCGATCTCCCACTGGTACGCGACCGGGTCGGACGAGCTGCTCGACCGGTACTCGGACGCCTGCCTCAAGCGGATCTGGCGGGCCCAGCACTTCTCCTGGTGGATGACCACCCTGCTGCACACCTTCGACACCGACGACGCCTACGGCCGCCGCCTGCAGCGCTCCTACCTCGACTACGTCACCTCCTCGGAGGCGGCCGCGACCACCCTCGCCGAGAACTACGTCGGCGTGCCGTTCGAGCGGTTCGGCACCTTCGGCGGCTGACCCTCCGGGCCGCGCCGGCCGGTACGCCCGATCCCGCCCGCGGCCGGGGAGGCCGCGCCGTCCCGCGCCTCCCTCCCACACCGTGATCATCCCGCCCGCGGGCCGGACGGCCGTGCCCTCGCGCGGTCACCCGTGACGCACGCCCGTGTCCGCTGCGTGCCCGCGCCGGACCCCGGCGGGACGGGGCGAATCCAGGCGGAGGGGTGCCGGTGGGCCCGGGGCGAGGCACAATGGTGAGGCCAGGTGGAGGGCGCCCGCGAGCGTGCGCGCGGGCGCCTTTCCGTCGCATGGGGGCCGACCCCGAGCGCTCCGCCGCCCCGTCCCGGATCCGGTCCGCGGCGCGAACGCGCAGGTGGGCGGCCGGACGGCCGGCCGTACCCCGGAGGGCCGTCCCCCAATTCGTCCCCGGCCGCTCCGGGGGCGGAGGTAGGGGGTCGATCAGGGCGCCATCCGGCCGATCTCCGATACCCCGTCCGTGGCCCGGCCCGGACAGTGGGGGGTCATGGAATGGTCAATCAAGCCCCCCGCGACCCCGGCGGTGCGGGCGCTCGCGCCGGTGGGCCTCGCGGCGATCGTCGTGGGCACCGCCGGGCTGGTCGCGCTGCACGTCACGCCCCGGCTGAGCCCGGTACGGGACCTGATCAGCGAGTACCACTTCCTGCCGTCCGGCTGGCTGCTGTCCGTCTCGCTCGTCACGATCGCGGTCGGCGGGGGCGCGCTCGCGCTCGTGCTCGCCCGGGCGGAGGCGAACCCGCGGGTGGCGGCCCTCGTGGCTGTCTGGGCCGGGTGCATCCTGCTCGTCGGCGCGTTCCCCACCGACCCGCCCGGCGAGCCGCTGTCGGCGTCCGGCGCCATCCACCGGTACGCCGCGTTCCTCGCCTTCCTGACGCTGCCCGTGGCCGGGCTGCTGGTGGCCCGCCGTACCCCGTGGCCGGGCCTGGTGCGCGTGCTGAGCACGGCCGCCTACGCCGCGCTCGCCCTGGTGACCGTGCCGTACGTGACGGAGATCCTCGGCGAGCGGACGGCGCTGCTGCCGCCGGGGCTGATCCAGCGGGTCGTGGTGGGGTGCGAGCTCGGCCTGATGGCGGTGCTCGGCCGGTACGTGTGCGCGTCGCTAGGCGTCCGGGGTCGTGCCGAACACGTCGTCGCCGATCGTGTAGGACTCGCGGGTGCGGGCGGTCCCGGTGGCGGTGTCGACCTCGAGCACCCGGATCGCGTCGCTTCGCGCGGCGATGCGCGACAGCCGTACCGTGACCTGGGTCTCGCCGCTCCAGCCGAGCGCGTCCACGAGGTCGTCGTCGGGGATCCGCACCGGGATGCGGCGCAGCGTCCCGGTCCGCGGGTCGTACAGGCCCAGCGCGGCGTCCGTGCCGCCGCCGCCGACGAACGCGACGGTCCCGCCGTCGGGGGAGAGGGCGTAGGGGGCGTTGTCGGCGACGACCTGGGGCGGCCGGATGTCGAGGAGCGGCTCCCCGCCGGCGTCGAACGCGACCAGCCGGGTGATCCGGTCGCCGCGCGACCCGGCCGCGAGCACCGACTCGCCGTCGCCGCCGAAGCCCTGGAAGGCGAGCGTGCCGGGCAGCCGCAGCGCGACGGCGCCGGTCGAGGTGTCGTAGACCACGGTCGGCCGCCGCTCCGGGTCGTCGCCCGCCTCGACCGCGAGCCGGCCGCCGGTGTTGGACAGGTAGAGCGTGACCAGGTCGGTGCCGCTCCCCTTCGGCGGCGTGTACGCCAGCACGAGCGGCGCGCCGCCCGCGACCTTGCGCACCACCAGGCGGCCGTCCTCGCGGAAGTAGGCGACGGTGGTGCCGTCGCCGCTGATCGCGAACGGGGCCGTGCGGTTCCGGACCTTCTCGCCCTTGGCGGTGCGCGCAAGGACGCGCGCCTCGGCGAGCCGCACCGTGCGGCCGCTGCGCATGCGTAGCCGCCACGGGCCGCACGGGGTGGCCGTGCCGTTCTCGGTGCAGCGCTTGACGTACGCGTAGCGGACGGTGTCGCTCGTGGCGGCGCCGGGGGAGGCCGCGGTCGTGCGGGGATACGCGGTGGCGGCTGCGGGGGCGGTCACCGCGGCGTGGGCGGGCCCGCCGAGGGCGGCGGCCGCCAGGGTGAGCAGCGTGCCGAGGGCGGCGTGGACGGCGGTGCGGCGCGTGCGATGGGTCATGGTTCCTCCCCGCCCTCACGAACACCTGGCCGGGACACGCGGATGATCATAGGCGGAGCGCGGGGGATCGCGGACCGGCGTGCCACGATGAGGGGATGAGACGTGACCTGCTCTCCGCGGAGGAGCTCGCCGCCGCGCTGCCCGGCATCCCGGAGTGGCGGGTGGCCGACGGGCGGCTGCGCCGTACCGTCGTGTGCCCGTCGTTCCGCGACGCGATCGAGCTGGTACGGCGGGTCGCCGACATCGCCGAGGAGCTCGACCACCATCCGGACATCGACATCCGCTACCGCACGGTGCACCTGACGCTGTGGACCCACGACCGGGGCGGCGTCACCGAGTTCGACCTGGAGGCGGCGCGGCGCATCGACCGGCTGCTCGCCGCAGGCGCCGGGGACGGGTGACCCGGCCGCTGCCGGGGCGGGGAGGCGGCCGCGAACCGCCTTATGCGGTGCGTGGGAGAACCGTTCACCGGCACGGTCAATTGTCCAATTTGTCTAGTCAACAGGTCTGATCGAAACCGGCATGTCGTTCAATACGGCATGCCGGAGATTTATGGATGGCGGTGGTTCGCCGGGTGTCGGGGTTGGGGGCCGGTGTCCGGTTCGCCGTGCCGTGATAACCTGATATCCGCGTTTCGGTCAGCTTAAAATGTAAATAACGGTTGCTCCCAAATAGGAAAAAATTCCTGGTGAGTAACCGGCCCATCTGTGTAGAAACGTCTAGCCCTTCGGGAAAGTTCGCTTTCCGGCTCTCGTTCTCGGACAAATTGTGATAGTAGTGATGATCTATGCGGAAAGCGATGAAAGGTGAGGGCATGAAGAAGGTCATCGTGCACAAGCCAGGCACCGTACGGCTCAGCGGCGCGGCGAGCGCCAAGCACGAGGGCTGATCCGATAACGCGCCGAAGGGGGGAACCGAAGAGAGGGGGAGGCAGTGGACCACCTGTGGATCGAAGCGGAACGGACTCCGTCCGGCATCGACCTTCCTCCGCCTCTCCTCCCGCCGGTCGACGCCGACCGCTGGGCGGGCGGCCCCTACACGTTCGGCGCCGCGATCGCCCGGGCCCTGGTGCCGCTCGCGCTCCGGCACCGGCCCGGGCTGGTCGACGCGCACGACATCGAGCTGCGCACCGTCGCCCCCGATCTGCGCGGCACGGTCCCGGTACGGCGCGGCTCCATCGCCGAGACGCTGCCGCCGGCCGAGCGCATCCTCGTGCACGCCGCCAAGCGCACCCGGCGGATCGCGAACGGCCTGGCGGAGTTCGTGCGCGACACCGTGGCGGCGCTGCGCGGCCAGGACGGCCCGGCCGGTCCCCGCGCGGTCGTGGTGCACAACGCGCACCTGGCGGACTTCACCGACCGGGAGCTGCTGGAGATCCTGCTCACCCGCGTCGACCCGGACCTGCTCACCCTGGTCGTGTGCGCCCCCGCCCCGGCCGAGCCGCTCGCTTCGGCGCTCGCCGCCCGGGCCAGGCGCGTCCCCGGCGGCCGGGCGGCCGGCGGCGAGGACGACCGGGCCGCGGAGGAGGGCGGCCGCCGTACCTGGCAGGGCGGGCCCGCGCTGCCGTACCCGAGCGAGCGCCGCCTCGACGAGCTCGCCGGCGCGGAGCTGCGGGAGGCGATCGAGCGGTGCTTCGAGGCCGGCTGCCACCACGCCGTCGCCGAGCTGGGCCGGCGGGCGCTGGAGGCGACCGAGCCCGGCGCCGAGGGCTGGTGGCGGCTCGTGCACCGCACCGCCACCGCGCTCGCCGCGATCGACCGGGAGGAGGAGGCATGGGCGCTGTTCGACCAGGTGCGCCGGGTGAGCACCGAGCCGGCCGAGCACGCCGCCGCCGCGTACTCCACCGCGATGCTGCTCGTGCGCCACCACGACCCGGCGCGGCGCGACTCCGAGGCGGCGCTGCCGTGGATCAACCAGGCAATCGCCATCTCCACGCTGCTGCCCGACCCGGAGCTGCGCGCGTTCAAGCTCGGCTTCGACCTCAACGGCCGGGCCCTCATCGAGATGCGCCTGGGCCGCGTCGAGCAGGCGCTCGAGCTGGTCGAGCGGGCGATCGCGCTCGCCGACGAGGGGCTGCCGCCGGACCGGCACCCGATCCACCGGCTCGTGCTGCGCGCCAACCGCGCCCAGCTCAGGAGCATGCTGGGCCACCCGGAGGAGGCGCTGGCCGACCTCGACGCCGCCATCGCCGCCGACCCCGGCTACCCCGACTACTACATCGACCGGGGCAACCTGCTGCACCGGCTGGGCCGGCTCGACGAGGCGCTCGCCGACTACGAGACCGCGATGCGCGTGGGGCCGCCGTTCCCCGAGGCGTACTACAACCGCGCCGAGATCCGGTACGCCACCGGCGACCACGACGGCGCGCTCGCCGACCTCGACTACGCGCTCGAGCTCGACCCCGGCTTCGTCGACGCCTACGTCAACCGGGCCGGGCTGCTCGCCGCGCGCGGCGACTACGCGCGCGCCCGGGTCGACGCCGAGCGCGGGCTCGCCCTCGCCCCGGCCAACCCGTACCTGCTGTGCGTGCTCGGCCAGATCGAGATGGCCGAGCACCGGGCCGACCGGGCGCGGCAGGCGTTCGACGGCGCGCTGCGGTACGACCCGTCGCTCGCCACCGCGTGGGCGAACCGCGGCATCCTCGCCTTCGAGACCGGCGACCTGGACGGCGCGGTGCGCGACCTGAGCCGCGCGGTCGAGCTCACCCGGGCGAACGCGTCCCCTCGCGAGGAGGCGCCGCTGCTGTTCAACCGCGCCGTGGCGCTGCGCGCGGCCGGGCGCGAGGAGGAGGCGATCGCCGACCTCACCCGCGCGCTCGAGCTCGCCCCCGACGACGAGGACGTACGGCGGGCCCTCGCGGTCGGCTGACCATCCGGCGGCGTCGGCACCCCGGCCTTTCGGCCGTCCGGCCGCGGCGTGCGACGGTGCCCGGGCGTGATGTGCGGGGGAGGCCGTATGGCTTCCCGCACCTGCGCGCCCGCTCTCCTTCCGGCCGCGGGCAAGGTTGACCGGGCATGCTCACTCGCCTGCGTGCGCGCAGGTCAAGGTGGAGTTCCAGGAAAACCCCACCCGTACCCTCACGCGTCCTACGCCACGCAGGTATCAGTCGCAACAGAGAGTGATCGCCGATGAACCGAACGGCTCGCTTATCCGCCGCCGCGTGCGCCCTCGCCGTGACCGCCCCGATCCTCGCCGCCACCCCGGCCGACGCCGCCGCGGCCAGGCCGCACCTGCCGAAGGGCACGATCACGGCCAAGGTCGCCAAGATCGTGAGCGGGGACACCCTGGACGTCCGCTACCAGGGCGGGATCCGGCGCGTACGCCTGCTCGGGGTGGACACCCCCGACCCGGGCCGATGCTGGAGCCGCGAGGCGACCGCCCGCACCGCCGCCCTGCTCAAGGCCGGCAGAGGCGTGTACCTGCTGCGGGACAAGAGGCTCAGGGACTCCTCCGGCCGCTACCTGTACTACGCCTGGACGCCCTCGGGCACCTTCGTCAACCGCAACCTGGTCCGTTACGGCTTCGGACGGGTGGTGTCGGTCAAGCTCAACGTCCGCTACCTGCCGGCGCTGCGCTCCGACCAGGCCAAGGCGAAGCAGGAACGCCTGCGCATCTGGTCGGGCAGGTGCGGGCCGCTCGGCCGCGTCGGCACCGGTGGCGCCGCTGGGACGGGCGGCTCCGGCGCGTCCGGCGCCTCCGGCAAGGCGAGCGGCGGGTCCGGTAAGGCGAGCGGCGGCACGGGAAGCGGCGGCTCCGGCAAGGCGAGCAGCGGTAAGGGCAGCGGCGGCCTCGACCCGCGGTTCCGTACCTGCGCCGAGGCGAACGCCGCCGGTTACGGCCCGTACGTCCGCGGCCGGGACCCCGAGTACTCCTGGTACCAGGACCGAGACGGGGACGGCGTCGTCTGCGAGCGCTGACCCCTTCCCGGCCTTCGCGACAGGCCACCCTGCCTTCCCGCAGGGTGGCCTTGCCGAGCCGGCCCATGCGAGGCAGGTAGGGACAGACGTCATCGCCGGTCTTGGTCGGCAGGGTCGGCCGGTGGTGGTGGCCGCTCGGGGGCGGGGGAGGTCACGTCGGCGGCGCGGTGGCGGCTGATCAGGGGTTGCAGGAACCAGGCCCAGCCGCCGAGCAGGGCGAGGCCCGTGCCCACGACGAGCGGTACGGCGCCGCCGTACAGGTAGTCCACGACCATGACGGTGGCGGCGGTCATCGAGATCACCAGGGCGATGCCGCCGAGGATGCCGTACACGTTGGAGCGGTGGACGAGGGGCTCCTTGACCCCGCGGCGGAACAGGATGCGGTGCTGGGCCGCGGGGGCGATGTAGCAGATCGAGGCGACCGCCGCGGCGCCGAGCGCGATCATGTAGAGCAGGCGGTCGGTGTGGCTCAGCGTGGCGAAGGCCGGCGAGAACGGCACGGTGAGCAGGAACGCGAACAGCACCTGGACGCCGGTGACCGCGACGCGGAAGCCCTGCAGCAGCTCCACGAAGTTGCGGTCGGCGCGCTGTTCGGCGGTCTCCCCGCGGCCCGGCGCGCCGGTGTCGGGCCCGGGTGAGGTGGCCGCTCGCATCGCTTCATCTCCCGGCGTCACGTTTCCCGTCCGGTCCCGGGGTGAACGGGCAGGCTGGGACGCGGCGAGCCGGACGCGTCCGGCAGGCCGTGACCGGAGGGATCCCAGACCCGCGTGGACCGGTTACCCTGCCCGGAATCGATCAGGAGAAACCCGTGACGCCGGACCGGTCACAGGTAGGGGTCCTCGTCGGGCCCGTCACCGGGCGGATCACCGGGGGTGCGTACGGCGGCGGCCGGCACGATGCCGACCAGGCGGCCGTCGGTCATCGTGACCACGACCTCGTCGAGGCCCTCGCGGTCCATGCGCGCGCTCAGCGCGGCGACCTCCTCGCTGGGCCGTACCGTGGGGATGTCGATCCGCATGATCTCCTCGGCGCGGGCGTCGGGGGACGCGCCCTTCAGCTCCCGCTCGCCGATGAGGCCGAGCACGACGTCCTGCCCGCCGACCACCACGGCCACGCCCGCCGGGTCGGCGCCCACGCGGGGCTCGACGCCGGAGACCGCGTCGCCCGCCGAGGTGATGACCGGGTCGTGGCGGACGATCCGCGACACGAGGACCGCGTCGCCCGCGTAGGGGAGGTCCGCCGACAGCCAGTCCATCCGGCCCGCGGCGTAGTCGAAGACGTCGTGGAAGCCGAGCCGCTCCAGCAGCCGGGCGGCCCGGGCGCTGCGGTCGCACAGCCAGTCCTGGCCGTACACGATGACCGGCCGCGCCGGGTTCAGCCGCTCGGCCGCCGTGTCGCGGATCTCCTCGAGCGGCAGGTGGGCCGCCTGCGGCAGGTGCGCCCACGCGTACGCCGCCCGCGGCGACACGTCCACGAGCTGGGCCTCCTGACTGTCCAGCAGGCCCTGTACGGCCCAGCGGTCGATGACCTCAACCATGCACTAGCCGTACCCGCCGGATACGACCTCATGCCGAAGCGCGGGAAGTGGGCCGGATCAGCGGCCGCACCGCTCCGCCCCGCACAGGAGCCGCAGCGCCGCGTAGCCGATGAGGGCGATCACGCCGAGGATCACGACCCACTTGATGACGTTGAACAGAAAACCGAGAACGGCACCGAATACGAAAAACCCCACCACGAGTGCCGCCGCAACGAGAAGAATGCGTCCCATGACCCTCACCGTACGGCCGGGGCGGGCCGTGCCGTGAGGGGTGAACGGGGATCTCAGGGACGGGTCAGGGACGTACCGGAGGGGAGTCGGGGTCGGCCCCGGGCCGGGAGCCGGGGCCGGGCACCGATCGGACGATTTGCGCGCCGGTCCGATCCGACGCCGCGGACGGCGCGTATACCAAGGGGAAGTGCGCTGATCTTCGGCCTGCGAAAGGTTGGTTGGGGTGGATCTGGGGGTACGGCTCGCCGACAGGTACACGCTCGAGGAGCGCGTGGCGAGCGGCGGCACGGCCGAGGTGTGGCGGGCCTGGGACGAGGTGCTCGCCCGCTCGGTCGCCGTGAAGCTGGTGAGCGCGGGCGGGCGCCGGGGCGCGGCGTTCCGGCGGCGCTTCCGGGACGAGGCGCGGTCGGCCGCCGGGCTCACCCACCCGCGGGTGGTGGCGATCCACGACTACGGCGAGACCGAGGACGGATTCGGCGCGCGCACGCCGTACCTGGTGATGGAGTTCCTGCACGGGGAGACCCTCGCCGAGCGGCTCGCCCGCGGGCCGCTGCCGGTCGCCGAGGCTGCCCGGGTGTGCGGGCAGGTGGCCGAGGCGCTCGCCGCCGCCCACCGGGCCGGGCTGGTGCACCGGGACGTCAAGCCCGCGAACGTGTTCCTCACCCCGGACGGGGTGAAGGTGCTCGACTTCGGCATCGCCTGGGCGCTGCGCGGCGACCCGGTGCGCGCCGACCCCTTCGTGTGGACCGCGCCGGTGGATCCGGAGGAGCCCGCGGGGCCCGCGCCGTACCTCGCGCCCGAGCAGCTCGCCGGGCAGGAGGTGACGCCGGCGGCGGACGTGTACGCGCTCGGCGTGATCCTCGGTGAGTGCCTCACCGGCGGCCGGGAGGCCGACGCCGAGCCGCCCGCCGAGACGCCCGCGCGGGTGGTCGAGCTGTGGCGGCGGTGCCGGGCCGCGGACCCGGCGGAGCGGCCGCCCGCGGCGGAGGTGGCCGCGGTGCTCGCGGCGAGCCTGCCCGCGTCGCTCGACGTCCCCACGCCCCCGTCCGGCGTGCCCGCGGTGCCGAAGCCCCGCCGTACCCCGAACCCGGCGGTCGGCGCGGTCGCGACCACCGGCCTGGTGCTCGTGGTGAGCGCGCTGCTGATCGGGCTCCTCGTGCCGGGCGGTGAGCGGAGGACGGCCCCGGAGGACGCCGCGGCCCGCCCGGTGCCGACCCAGCTGCGGGCGACCGGTCCCGCGCCGGACACCGCGGACCCGTCGGGCGACGTGGCCCCGGAGGCCGAGGTGGACGCCGGGACGGGCATCGCCGTGGAGACGGAGCCGGCGGACCCGGACACCGGCGGACAGACCGGTACGGCGGGCCGGGACACCTCGAGCGAGACGATGCTGGCGCTCGCCCAGGTGGCGTCGGTGGTCCAGCAGGGGCTCGCCGCGGGGGAGATCCGGTCCGACGTGGCGCTCGACTTCACCAACCTCGTCACGAACCTGCGCAACGACATCGTCGCCGGGACCGAGGGTGAGGTGCGGGCGCGGGTGGCGGCCCTGCGCGCCAAGATCCACACGCGGCTGCGGGAGGGGGCGCTCAGCCGGCGGTACGCCGAGGTGCTCGCCGACAGCCTGCCCGACGCGTCGTGACGCGTTCCGCGGCCACCGGCCGGGAAACGCCTGCCGCGTCGTACGTTTTCCGATGATCCTGGGAGAACAGGAGCCGGCGCCACCGGCCGGCGAAAAGGCGGCGCCGCCGCGAGGTGACCCAGGAAACCCCGCGGCGGCGCCAGGATGTCTCTTCCAGAATCAGCGCCTCGTCAAGGGAGTCAGCCTGTGCCGCCTCCTTTCTCACGGGTGGTGAGGGCTCGTGCGGGTGTTCTGCGTGTTACGGCGTGATCGGATGCGATGACCAGGCGTACAGGGAGGGAGAGGAACCTCCAATCCGGGCGAATTCCGGCGCCGCGAACGGGAGCGGGCGGTGCGACCCGGTGGGCTCGGTGCACTGCTCACTCCTTTCTCCGGCGCATGTCGCCAGGAGGTACGCGGCATGCGCCGCCGCGGTTCGATCCGATGGAGAAATTTCTTCGCCTCGTTCGTGCGCCGTGGCCCGGAAAGGGCCGGCCGGGGAGGCAGGGGGTGGCGGGGGTGCGGCGCGGCCTCCCCGGCGGCCGCTTTCGGGGTGCGGGGCGGCCTACTTCAGGCCGTTGTGGATCGCGGTGATGAGCTCACCGTTCGCGGTGTCGCCGGTGAGTTCCCAGAAGAACGCGCCGCCCAGGCCCTGGTTCTTGGCGTAGGTCATCTTGCCGTTGATCGTGGCGGGGGTGTCGTAGCTCCACCACTCGTTGCCGCAGTGGGCGTACGCGGTGCCGGCGATGGTGCCGGTGGCCGGGCACTTGGTCTTGAGCACCTTGTAGTCCTCGACGCCGTTCTCGTACGTGCCGGGCGCCGGGCCGGTGGCCGAGCCGCCGGGGGCGCTCTGGGTCACGCCGGTCCAGCCGCGGCCGTAGAAGCCGATGCCGAGCAGCAGCTTGCTCGCCGGGACGCCCTTGCTCTTGAGCTTCTGGATCGCCGCGTCGGCGTAGAAGCCCGGCGTCGGGATGCCGTTGTAGGAGGTGAGCGGCGAGTGCGGGGCGGTCGGCCCGTTCTGCGCCCAGGCGCCGAAGTAGTCGTAGGTCATGACGTTGTACCAGTCGACGTACTGCGCGGCGCCGGCGTAGTCGGCGGCGTCGATCTTGCCGCCCGGGGTGCCGTCGGCCGTGATCGCGGCCGTGATCAGGTAGTCCGGGCCGAACTTGGCGCGCAGCGCGGCCATCAGGTTACGGAACGCCGCCGGGCCGCTCGAGTCGCAGGAGAGGCCGCAGGCGTTCGGGTACTCCCAGTCGATGTCGATGCCGTCGAAGACGTCCGCCCAGCGCGGGTCCTTCAGCAGCCGGTAGCAGGAGTCGGCGAACGCGGCCGGGTTCTGCGCGGCCTGGGTGAACCCGCCGGAGTAGGTCCAGCCGCCGAACGAGAACAGGACCTTGATGTGCGGGTACTTCTTCTTCAGCTTGCGGAGCTGGTTGAAGTTGCCGCGCAGCGCCCCCTGGTCCCAGGTGTCGGCCACGCCGTCGACGCTCTCGGCCGCGCTGTAGAACCGGTCGTACGCCGCGTACGTGTCGGCGATCACGCACTGGCCGTTGACCACGTTGCCGAAGGCGTAGTTGATGTAGCCGAGCTTGGCGGCCGAGCCGCTGGTGTCGATGTTCTTGACGTGGTAGTTGCGCTGGTAGACGGCCCAGTCGACGAAGTAGCCGAGCACCTTCTTGCCCCCGCCGCCGTTGCCGGGCGACGACTGGGTGGTGGCGCTCACCTGGTTGCTCGGCTGGGAGACGTTACCGGCGGCGTCCTTGGCCCGCACGGTGTAGGTGTAGGTGGTCGACGGGCTCAGGCCGGTGTCGGTGTGGCTGGTGCCGGTGACGGTGGTGATCCGGGTGCCGTTGCGGTAGACGTCGTAGCCGGTGACGCCGACGTTGTCGGTGGCGGCGTTCCAGGCGAGGGAGACGCTCGCCGACGTGGTGCCGGTGACCCGGAGGTTGCCGGGCGCGCTCGGCGGGGTGGTGTCGGAGCCGCCGCCGGACTGGGTGGTGGCGCTGATCTGGTTGCTCGGCTGGGAGACGTTGCCCGCGGCGTCCCGGGCGCGGACCGTGTAGGTGTAGGTGGTCGACGGGCTCAGGCCGGTGTCGGTGTGGCTGGTGCCGGTGACGGTGGTGATCCGGGTGCCGTTGCGGTAGACGTCGTAGCCGGTGACGCCGACGTTGTCGGTGGCGGCGTTCCAGGCGAGGGAGACGCTGGTGGACGTGGTGCCGGTGGCGCGCAGGTTGCCGGGCGCGCTCGGCGGGGTGGTGTCGGAGCCGCCCTGGCCGCCGGTGACCGCGATCGCGGCGACCGCCGCGTAGTTGGCGCCGCCGTTCATGTTGAACTGCACGTTGAGCTGGCCGTCGGAGACGTTCGCGGTGAACGTGCGGTCGCAGGCGGTGAGCCGGCCGCAGGCGGCGAAGATGTCGAAGCCGGTGAGCACCGTGGTGCCCTCGATCCGCACGTCGAACCTGCGGTGCCCGGCGGCGGTCGCCCAGTCCTCGACCATCTTCAGGGTGACCTGGTAGGTGCCGTTCGGCACGTCGAACTTGTAGCCGGACCAGCCGTTGAAGAGGTTGTAGCTCCGGTAGAGCGTGTCATCGTCGGTGCCCGCGATGTCGCCGCTGACCTGGCCGGTGCCGTACGTGGTGTCGTGTCCCCAGCCGCCGCTGCTGTAGGCGCGGTCCGCCGACCAGTTGTTGCCCGCGCCGTCGGTGTACGCCTGCCCGGCGGCGTTCACCAGGATCGGAGGCGTCACGGCCGCGGCGGCGCCCGGGGCGAAGGCGACGGCCGACCCGAGCGGCAGCAACAGCGTTCCCGCCGCCGCGAGAAGTCTGGTGACAAGTCGTTTCTTCACTGCTCCACGTCCCTGTCAGGTGCGAAAGGAGGCTTGCGAGAGATGAGGGGGGTGTCCCTTGCGTGGGACCGCAGAGGGCGCGCCGGCTCGCCGCGACGGCGGCCTCGACCGATGGGGACGGGATCCCCGGGAGTCGGCGGGGATCGGTGACGGGACGTACGGGGCGGCGGGGAACGCGGCATGGGCGGTCCGACCTGCTTGTCGTGACGGAACTATTAGGAAGCTTTCCTGTTAATTTAGTCGTGAACTTACTTCGCGGTAGCAGGTCTCGTCAATATCGCCGGGCGAAAACGGCGAACGCCCCGGGGCGCGGGCCCCGGGGCGCTGCGGGTACGGCGGTGCCGCGGCGGCCGCCGTGCCGGTCGGCCGTCGCCCGGTGTCAGTCGTTGGCGTGCAGGTCGGCGTTGAGCGTGATGCCCTCGCCCTCGCGCGGGATCGCCTCGACCGCGCCGGTGGTCGAGTTGCGGCGGAACAGCAGGCCGCTCGCGCCGGACAGCTCGCGGGCCTTCACCACCCGGCCGTCCGCGAGGCGCACCTTCGTCCCGGCGGTGACGTACAGCCCGGCCTCGACCACGCAGTCGTCGCCGAGCGAGATGCCGATGCCGGCGTTCGCGCCGAGCAGGCAGCGCTCCCCGATGGAGATGACCTCCTTGCCGCCGCCGGAGAGGGTGCCCATGATCGAGGCGCCGCCGCCGATGTCGGAGCCGTCGCCGACCACGACCCCCGCGGAGATCCGGCCCTCCACCATCGAGGCGCCGAGCGTGCCCGCGTTGAAGTTGACGAAGCCCTCGTGCATCACCGTGGTGCCCGGGGCGAGGTGGGCGCCGAGCCGTACCCGGTCGGCGTCGGCGATGCGCACGCCGCTCGGCACCACGTAGTCGACCATGCGCGGGAACTTGTCCACGCCGTAGACGGTGACCGGGCCGCGGCGGCGCAGGCGCAGCCGTACCTGCTCGAAGCCCTCCACCGGGCAGGGACCGAAGTTGGTCCACACGACGTTGGCGAGCTTGCCGAAGACGCCGTCGAGGTTGAGCCCGTGCGGCCGGACCAGGCGCGCCGACAGCAGGTGGAGCCGCAGGTAGACGTCGTGCGCGTCGGCGGGCGGCTCGGAGAGCTTGGCGATGCCGGTGTGGACCGCCACGACCTCCACGCCCCGGTCGGGGTCGGGCCCGATCAGCCCGGCCAGATCGCCCGCCTCGTCGGCGGAGAGTCGTCGCGTGCCGGTGGACGGCGGCTCGCCCAGCTCGGGAGCCGGAAACCAGGTGTCCAGCACGGTGCCGTCGGCCGCGATCGTCGCCAGGCCGATCCCGTGCGCCCCAGTGTTGGATGGATCGATGGCTGTCACGAAGCAAACGGTACCCGTAGCCGTCGGCCCGGGTGCAGCCGGTACCCGGGGGCGTACCGGGCGGAAGCGGGACGATTAGGGTGACTTGTCGGGATGCCGAGGGAAGGAGCGGGCGTGGTCGAGGCCGTGGTGTTCGACGTCGGGGAGACGTTGATCGACGAGACCCGCATCTGGACGCGGTGGGCCGACCGGCTCGGCGTGCCGGCCGGGACCATGCTCGGGCTGCTGGGCGCGATGGCCGCGGCCGGTCGGCCGCTCGTGGAGGCGTTCCGGCTGGTACGGCCCGGCTTCGACCTGGACGAGGAGATCGCCGCCTGGGAGCGGGAGGACCCGCACGGCCTGCGGGTGCACTTCGACGCCGACGACCTCTACCCGGACGTCCGCCCGGCGTTCGACGCGCTGCGCGCCGCCGGGTACCGGCTGATCATCGCCGGGAACCAGCCGGTGCAGGCCGCCGACGCGCTCGCCGCGATGCGGCTGCCGGTGGAGTCGATCCACACCTCGGACGGGTGGGGCGTGGCCAAGCCGGATCCGGCCTTCTTCGCCAAGGTGACCGCGGTGGCGGGGGTGCCGCCCGCCCGGATCCTGTACGTCGGGGACCGCGTCGACAACGACGTGCTGCCGGCGAAGCGGGCCGGCATGCGCACCGCGCTGCTGCGCCGCGGCCCCTGGGGATACCTGCACGCCGCCCGCCCCGAGGCCGCGGAGGCCGACGTGGTGCTCGACGGCCTGTCCGGGCTCGTCGCCGCGCTCGGCGCGGACGCGGGTACGGCCCGCGCGGGCGGCGCGGGCTAGGCCGCGCGGGCCGTCACGAACCTCGGGTTCTTACCGGAAGCCCTCCTGGAGGCCGAGGCGGTGCCGCAGGCGCTCGCGCAGCACGTCCTGCGCCGTGGCGGGGCCACGGTCGGCCGGCCGTACCTCGACGAGCCACACGTATCCCAGAAAGAGGCCCATCACCAGCGCCACGGCGGCGAGGACGAGCACGAGCATCCACCCGCCCGGCACGTAGATGAGCACGGCGAGGACCGCCGCCAGCCCCAGACCGGCCTTGAGCAGATTCGTCATCCGGAGAGCCTCCAGGTACACGTGCAAGCCGCCGTGGCCGGTGGACGGTTCGGACGTCCGCCCACCGGTCAGCATTCAATCCCGAAAAGCACGGTCTCGGGGTGAGTATCGGGAATTACGTCGACGTTCCGCCACATTCGGCCGCCTCCCGGTGTGTGGACGCGGCTCCAGCATCGCGCATCCGCGGCGCGCGGCGGCGCGGATCGGGCCAACCTTTGCCCGTGGCCGTCCCACCCTGTACCGGCGCCGCGCCCGCCCGGCCGTACCCGGGTCCCCGCCACCGCCGCGACCGGCGAAGATGAGAGCTTTCTCATCCTGCTCTCACGAACGTCTCCCGGAATCCGGGCGATTCTGGGGGGATGAAGAGCCAGGGTCCGCTGTTCGTCGTGGTCGCCGGGGTGCTGCTCGCCGCGTTCCTGCTCGTCGGGTTCGTGTGGGCCGCCTCGGGGCGCGACCCGGACCTCGGTGAGGCGATCGTGGTGTCCCCGGCGGCCTCCGAGCCGCCGGCCTCCCCGGGGGAGGGCTCACCGTCGCCCGCGGCGCCGTCGGCGTCCGCCTCCGCCGACGGCCGCACGCCCGGTGACCCCGCCACCGTCCGGCCCTCCGCCGAGCCGTCCGGCCGCGAACCCGCCGAGCAGGCGGGGGAGCGCGCGGGCACCGCCACGCCCCGCGCCACCGCGGACTCCTCGCCCCCGCCGCGGTCGCGGCCGGTGCCCTCGCCCACCCGGTCCCGGGCGGAGCCGGTGAAGCCGCCGCCGCCGAGGGACGGCGGGGACGACGATGATGATGACGATGACGATGGGTACGACGACGATGACTGAGCGGCGACGCGCATGCGGGTGACCGCGCGTGCGCGCATCGTGGGCTGGATGCTGCTCGTCGCGGGCATCGCCCTCGCGGTCGCGGTGTTCGCCACGTGGACGTTCCTGCTGAAACGCCTCGACGACCGGGTCAACGCCGAGCTGGAGAACGAGGTCGAGAAGCTGCGCGGGTACGTCCGGACCCAGGTGGCCGCGCGGGGAGGGCGGCCACCCGACGACGTGTCCCGGCTGCTCGCCGACTACCTCGCGGTGAACGCGCCGGACCGGTGGGAGACGTTCTTCACCATCGTCGACGGCGCGGCCGACAAGATCACGGCGGTGGCGCCGCCCGCCCGGCTCGACACCGACGACGGGCTGGTACGGCGCCTCGCCGCGGCGACCCGGCCCACCGCGACGTGGGCGGAGAGCGAGGCGGGCACGGTACGGCTCGCGGTCATCCCGGTCCGGGTGGCCGACCCGCGCCCCGCGCACCTGGTGGTGGCGGTCTTCTACGACCGGCAGCGCGAGGAGATCGTGGACGCGGTCCGGGTGCTCGCGATCGCCGGCGTGGCGGCGCTCGGCCTCGCCGGCGCGGCCGGGTGGCTCGTCGCCGGCCGGGTGCTCGCCCCGGTCCGGCTGGTGCGGCAGACCGCCGAGGCGATCAGCGACTCCTCCGACCTCACCCGGCGGCTGGAGGTGACCGGGAACGACGACGTGGCCGCGCTCGCCGCGACCTTCAACCACATGCTCGACCGGCTGGAGCGGGCGTTCGCCGTGCAGCGCGAGTTCGTCGACGACGCCGGGCACGAGCTGCGCACCCCGATCACCGTGATCCGCGGGCACCTGGAGCTCATGGGCGACGACCCGGAGGACCGGGCGCAGACCCTCGCGCTCGTCACCGACGAGCTCGACCGGATGAACCGCATCGTCGACGACCTGCTCACCCTCGCCAAGGCCGAGCAGCCCGGGTTCCTCTCCATCGAGCAGGTCGAGCTCGCCGACCTCACGGTGAGCGTGGTGGCGAAGGCGCGGGCGCTCGGCGACCGCAAGTGGCGGGTGGAGCAGGTGGCCGAGGAGCGGATCGCGGCGGACCGCCAGCGGCTCACCCAGGCGCTCATGCAGCTCGCCGCGAACGCGGTGCGGCACACCCGGGACGGCGACGAGATCGCGGTGGGCTCGGCCGTACGGGGCGGGACGGTCGAGCTGTGGGTGAGCGACAGCGGGCCGGGGGTGCCGCCCGAGGACCGGGAGCGGATCTTCGGCCGGTTCGTGCGCGGCGGCCCGCGCAGCGGGTCGCAGGACGGCGCGGGCCTTGGGCTCGCCATCGTCCGCTCCATCGCCCGGGCGCACGGCGGCGACGTGCACGTGGAGGACGCCCCCATCGGCGGGGCCCGGTTCGTCATCACGATTCCGCTGCGGGAGGTTGCGTGAATCGCATTCTGATCGCCGAGGACGAGGCGCGGATCGCCTCCTTCCTGGAGAAAGGGCTGCGCGGCAACGGGTTCGTGACGGCGGTCGTCTCCGACGGCGTCTCGGCCTACGACTACGCCCGCAGCGGCGAGTTCGACCTGATGATCCTCGACATCGGCCTGCCGCGCATCGACGGGTTCACCGTGCTGCGGCGGCTGCGGGAGGAGCGGGTGACGATCCCCGTGATCATCCTGACCGCGCGGGACAGCGTCGCCGACACCGTCGCCGGGCTCGAGGGCGGGGCCGACGACTACCTCGCCAAGCCGTTCGCCTTCGAGGAGCTGCTCGCCCGGGTACGGCTGCGCGTGCGCGGCTCGCACAGCCCCGAGGTGACCGTGCTGCGGGTCGGCGACCTCGCGCTCGACCTGCGCAGCCGGCGGGCGTACGTCGGGGACCGCTCGGTCGACCTGTCCGCGCGGGAGTTCGCGCTCGCCGAGGTGTTCTGCCGCCACCCCGACCAGGTGCTCACCCGCGAGCAGCTGCTCAGCCTCGTGTGGGGGTTCGACTTCGACCCCGGCTCGAACGTCGTCGACGTGTACGTGCGCTACCTGCGGCGCAAGCTCGGCGCGGAGCGCATCGAGACCGTGCGGGGCGCCGGATACCGGCTCCGCGCCGGATGATCCGCCGGGTGAGAGGGCTCTCATCCCGGCCTCACGGTGGCCCAACCGCCCGCCACGAGCCTGGAGTCATCCGCGCAGGGGGCGCGGAACGACTCCGGGAGGACATCGGATGGCACTGGCACTGTGGCGGATCCTGCTCGCCCTCGCGACCGCCCTCGGCCTCGGCGCCGCGGTCGCGGTCACCGCGGCCCAGGCCGCGAGCGCGGCCGCCGTACCCTCGGCCGCGTACGTCGCGGCCGACGACGATGACGACGGGCGTGACGACGACGATGACGACGATGACGAGCGCGGGGCTCCGCGCGGCGCGGTGAAGGCCGCGGCCAAGGCGGACGACGACGATGACGACGACGATGACCGCCGTGCGCCGCGCGGCGGTGTGGACACCGGCGCGGGCGGAGTGGCCGGGAAGGCCGACGACGATGACGATGATGACGACCGTCGTGCGCCGCGCGGGGGCGTGGACACCGGTGCCGGTGGTGCGGCCGGGAAGGCCGGCGATGACGACGACGATGACCGTCGTGCCCCGCGCGGCGGTGTGGACACCGGCGCGGGCGGCGTCGCCGGGAGCGCGGACGACGACGATGACGACGACACGCCGCGCGGTGGCGTGGAGACCGGGCTGGGCGGCGCGGCGGACACCGGCGCCGACGGCGGGTCCGGCCTCGGCATCCTGCCGCTCACCGCGCTCGGCCTGACCAGCGCCGCGGCGCTCGCCGGCGGCGGGCTGTGGCTCCGGCGCAGGATCACGGCGGCCGAGTGATGGGCGATCGCCGCGGATGGCCCGGCGGGCGCGGCGGCCGGCCGATGGGCCTCGCGCTCGCCGTCGCCGCCCTCGTCACCGCCGGCGCCTGCGCGGCCGGAGCCGCCCCGGCCGACGCGGTCGCCGCGGGGACGCAGACCGCGGTCCGCGAGGCCGCGGCGGCCCGCCCGGTCGACGCCGCCGCGGCTCCCCGCGAGGGCGCCGCCGACGCCGCAGACCCGGTACGGCTCCGCATCCCGGCGATCCGGGTCTCGGCCAAGGTGATCCCGCTCCGCCTGGACCGGAACGGCCGCCTCATCGCCCCGCAGAGCTTCGTGCACGTGGGCTGGAACAAGGCCGGGCCGGAGCCCGGCGAGCCGGGGGTCGCCGTGATCGCCGGGCACGTCGACTCCCGGTCCGGACCGGCGGTCTTCTTCCGCCTCCGGCAGCTGCGGCCCGGGAACCGCGTGCACGTCGACCGCGCGGACGGCAGCACGGTGACGTTCACCGTCACCCGCGTCGCCCGCTATCCGAAGAACCGCATCCCGAACAGGGAGGTGTACGGCCCGGCGGAAACCCCGCAACTCCGCCTGATCACCTGCGGCGGCGCCTTCGACCGGACCCGGCGCAGCTACCGGGACAACGTCGTGGTGTTCGCCCGCTGACCTCGGACCATCCCCGCCCGGCGCGGCCGGCTCTTCTCCCGATCCAGCCTCCTGACGAGCACGCCGGCCCGGGCGGGGCGAGGCCCCCGGACCGCAGCGCGACGCGGGCCGCGGGGAGGTCGTGCCGCCGAGAGCCGGACTCGGCGGCACGACCGTTTCCGGCTTTCCGGCCCGGGGCGGACGCGTGCCGTACCGGCCGGGCCGTACCCCGGCGGAGCGCTCCCGGTCGCCTTGACCCTGACACGGTGGTAGGCCCTAGACCTGGGGGTGTCATGTTCAGCATCGGAGACTTCGCTCGGCTCGGCCGCGTGTCCGTGCGCATGCTGCGGCACTACGACGCGCTGGGGCTGCTGCGGCCCGCCCGGGTCGACCCGCACACCGGCTACCGCTACTACGAGGCGGGGCAGCTGTCCCGGCTCAACCGGATCATCGCCCTCAAGAACCTCGGCCTCACCCTCGAGCAGGTGGGCCGCGTGCTCGAGGAGAAGGTGGGCCCGGAGGAGCTGCACGGCATGCTGCGGCTGCGGCGCGCGGAGCTCGAGGCCCAGGTCGCCGCCGACCTGGCCCGGCTCGCCGAGGTCGAAGCGCGGCTCCGGATGATCGAGACGGAGGGCGTCATGTCCATCGACGTCGTGGTGAAGAGCGTGCCCGGGGTCCGGCTCGCCGAGCTCAGCGGCATCGCCGAGAGCTTCGAGTCGGACAGGATCGGCGCGGTGATCCGGCCGCTCTACGCCGAGCTCGGCAGGCGCATCGCCCGGGCCGGCCTCACCCCCACCGGCCCGGGCGTCGCCTACTACGAGCCGGTCGCCGAGGGCGTGCGGGTGCACGCCGGGCTCCAGGTGAACCTCGAGCCCGGCGTGAGCCACGACTTCGACGTCGTCGACCTGCCCGCGATCGAGCAGGCGGCGACCGTGATCCACAGGGGGCCGATGGACACCGTCGGCGCCACCTACCAGCTGCTCGCCACCTGGATCGAGGAGAACGGCTACCGCGGCACCGGGGTCGCCCGCGAGGTCTACCTCGCCTACGGGGAGGGCGACCCCGCCGGCTGGGTGACCGAGATCCAGGAGCCGGTGACCCGGCCCGCCTGAGCCGCGGCCGCCCGCGCCGGTACGGCCGTGCCGTACCGGCGCGGGCGGGCTCAGGACACGCCGAAGTACCGCTTGGCGCCGTCGTGGAGCGGCACCGGGTCGGTCTTCGGCGCGTCCTCGCGGGAGATGTTGTTCGCCTCGGGGTGCACCTTCGCCAGCTCGGCCTGGTGCTCGAAGAGGATCCGGGTGAGGTTCTCGGCGAGGTCGGCCGGCATTGCCTCGGACACGACGAGCATGTTCGGCACGACGATCGTGTTCACGTCTTCGGCCGTGCCGTACGCCTCCCTGGGCAGCCGGCCGGCCTGGTAGATCGGGCCGTACTCGCTCTGCAACTTGGGGAGCAGGTCGTCGAGCGGCACGAAGACGATCTGCTCCTTCAGGTTGGTGACGAGGTCGGTGATGCCGCCCGTGGGCAGCCCGCCGGACCAGAACAGGGCGTCGATGGTGCCGTCCTTGACGCCCTGCACGGTCTCCGGCAGCGACAGCGCCTGCCGCCTGATGTCGGCGTCCGGGTCGAGCCCGGCCGCGCGCAGCAGGCGGAGCGCGATCGTCTCGGTGCCGGAGTTCGGCGAGCCGGTGGAGACCCGCTTGCCCTTGAGGTCGGCGACCGTGCGCACGTTCGCGTCCTTGCGGGCGAGCACGTGGGTGTAGTTCGTGTAGATGCGGGCGAGGGCGCGGATCGGCTGCGGCGCGGAGAACGCGTCCCGGCCGGTCGCCGCGTCGCTCGCGGTGTCCGCCAGCGTGAACGCGATGTCGGAGTCGCCGCGCACCACCCGCTGGATGTTCTCCACCGACGCCCCGGTGGCCTCGGCGGTGACCTGGTAGCCGGGCAGGTGCTTGGTGAGCAGGTCGGCGTACCCGCCGCCGAGCTGGTAGTAGACGCCGGTGGTGTTCCCGGTGGCGATCGACAGCCGGCCGCCCTTGTAGGCCTCGCCTTCCGCGTCGCCGCGGCGCTCACCCCCGCAGGCGGTGAGCAGGAGGACGAGGGCGGCCGCGGCGGCGGCGATACGGGTCAGCGATCTCATGCCGCTCCTTTCAGGCCAGGGCCCGCCGGTCGGGGGGACGCCGCAGCGCC
The DNA here is from genome assembly GCF_006716785.1 of Thermopolyspora flexuosa. Lineage (NCBI taxonomy): Bacteria > Bacillati > Actinomycetota > Actinomycetes > Streptosporangiales > Streptosporangiaceae > Thermopolyspora > Thermopolyspora flexuosa. The sequence continues at coordinate 1,156,542 of NZ_VFPQ01000001.1, forward strand.
AGGTGGACGCCGAGCGCGACCGCGAGCAGGGCCAGGCCGATCACGACGGGGATGGGTTCCAGGTAGAGGAGGACGAGCGCGGCGCCCGCGCACAGCACCCGCTCGGGCACGCCGGCGCGGCGGATCATCCAGCCCCCCGTCGCCGCCGCGAGCGCGGCGACGGCCACGGCCGACACCGCGAGCGCCACCAGCACCTGGGGCGGCGGGGCCTGCCCGAGCAGTGCCCGCCCGCCGGGGACGAGCACGAACGCGAACGGCACCAGGAACGCGGGCAGGGTGTACTTCCAGGCCATCATCATCGTCTTGATCGCGTCGCCGCCGGTGATCGCGGACGCGGCGACCGCGGCGAGCGCGGTCGGCGGCGTGACCTCGGAGAGCACCGCGTAGTAGAAGATGAACATGTAGGTGGCCTCGGGCGGGACGCCCAGGGTCTGCAGCGCGGGCCCGATGATCACCGCCGCGATGATGAACGACGCGGTCACCGGTACGGCGAGCCCGAGGATGAGCACCGCGACCGCGGCGACCACCGTGGTGAGCACGAGGTTGCCGCCCGCCAGGTCGACGATGATCCGCGACCCCTTCAGCCCCAGCCCGGTGAGCGTCACCACGCCGACGATCACGCCCGCGGCCGCGGTGGTGGCGGCGACCGGCAGCACGCTGAGCGTGCCCGCGGACAGCGCCCGGGCCGTCCGGCGCGGGCCGAGCCGGTGCTCGCGGTCGAGGAAGGAGAGCAGGAACGCGAGCACGGTGGCGTACACGACCGCGCGGAACGGCGACAGGCCGAGCGCCATGAAGACCACGATCGCGATCAGCGACGAGAAGTGGTAGCCGAACCGGGCGAGCAGCCGCCACGCCGAGGGCGTCTCCAGGTCGACCTCGCGGGTGCCGAGCCGCCGGGCGTCGATCTCGATCGCGAGGATGATCCCGAGGTAGTAGAGGATCGTGGGCACGGTGGCGTAGAGCAGCACCGTGAGGTACGAGACCTTGAGGTACTCGGCGATGATGAACGCCGCCGCGCCGAGCGTGGGCGGCGAGAGGATCGCCCCGATGCCCGCCGCGGCGAGGATGCCGCCGCCGCTCTCCCGCGGGTACCCGGCCCGCCGCAGCACCGGCCAGGCGACGCTGCCCAGCGAGACCGCGGTCGCCGTACCCGAGCCGGACACCGTGCCGAGCAGGAAGCCCGCGAGCGTCACGGTACGGCCGGCCGCCGCGCTCGACCGCCGGAACGCGGCGAACGCGATGTTGACGAAGAACGCCCCCGCGCCGGAGTACTCGAGCACCGCGCCGTAGATCGCGAACAGCACGATGTAGGTCGCGGCGACGTCGAGCGGCACCCCGAACAGCCCTTCGGTGCCCATGTAGAGGTGGGCGATGATGCGGTCGATGTCGTACCCGCGGTGCCCGAGCGACCAGTCGACCGGCAGGTAGCCGCCGTAGTAGGCGTACGCGAGGAAGGCGAGGCAGATCGCGGGCAGGATCGCGCCCACGGTGCGCCGGGTCGCCTCCAGCACGAGCAGCAGGCACCCGGCGCCCATCGCCACGTCGAGCACCGTGGGCTCGAAGGTGCGCCGGATGAAGTCGTCGAAGCCGACCAGCGGGTAGGCGCACACCACGAGGGAGAGCCCGGCGAGGATCCAGTCGATGATCCCCGGGTTGTCGTGGCCCTTCGCCGGCGCGGCGGCGGCTTCGGCGGAGCCGGCGGTGGCGCCGCCGGTACGCCGGGGGCGGCGTCGGCGGGGCCGTACCCGGGCGCGGTAGCAGAGGAAGGTGAGCGGCAGCACCGCCGCGAGGAAGCTCATCCGGTACGGCAGCACCTGCACCGGGACGAACACCGCGTACAGCACGTAGACCGACACGCCGAGGGCGACGGCGCCGATGACGCGGGCGAGCGGCCCGCCGAGCCGCCGCGCCGGCCGCTCCTCGTCGAACTCGGCGATGAGCTCCTCCGCGCTGCGGGCGGACGGCTCCTCCGTCCCCTCGCCGGGGATCTGGCGTTCGGCGTCCTGTGCGGCGGATGGCACGGTCCCTCCCGGCTTGGTGCTGCTGTGGGGCGACCCGGTGCACCCCGGGGCAACGGTAGATAGCCGAGGGGACGCCGGCGGAGGCGGCGATGGTTTCTTGAGGAACATTTAGGGTTGCCGCCCCGTGCCCCGTCATGCGGCCGGGACGCGGCCGCGGCGGGGGCCGTCCGCCGGTGGCCGTGAGTGTATTGCCGTGCCTCTTGCCTGGTGTTTTCGCCGTACCGCCGTCCGCCGTCCACCCCGGCGGCGGCCGCGGGTCACCGCTCCTCGCGCCGGGCGCCAGTATTAAATCTTCCCTAAGAGATCACACACTCTCATTGAGGACCGACATATCCGACTTGTACCTTCGCTCCCGTCGGTCCACTGACTGCGAATGACGGGAGGCCGCCATGGTCGCCGTGGCCGAATCTCGCGCTCCTTCTCGGGAATCGACCCGACACCGAACCGATAAGAGGAATTTGGGGTACACGCCCGTCGACCTCGACTCGGTTCCCGAGGTCGGGCGCTTCCTCCGGGAATTGGGGGTCGGCGATTTCCAGCGCGATTCCGTCACGGCGCCGGTCGGCCGTAACGACACCTGGGCCGGGGTCACGGAAAGCGGCCGGAAGGTGTTCGTCAAAAGACTCGAGGGGCCACCGGAGGACGTCGCGGCGCGCATGCGGCGCATGCTCTCCTTCGAGCGGCTCGCCGGCCTGCTGCGCGGCACGCCGTTGCACTCGCCGGTCCTGCTGGGCAGCGACCCGGCCACCCGGCTCGTCGCGTTCGAGTACATCGAGTCGGGGGTGAGCGGCGCCAGGCTGATGGTCGACGAGACCTTCCACGACGGGCTCGCCGCGGCGGCCGGCGAGGCGATCGCGGCGCTGCACGAGGCGGAGCCGCCGGACGGCGAGGAGCTGGACCGCTCACCGCCCGTGCTTCCCGCGTTGCTGCTGCGGCCGGGCGTGGCACTCCAGGCCTACCAGGACTTCAGCTACGCCGAGATCGAGGTCTGGCGGCTGTTGCAGGGCGACCCGCGGTTGCTGGAGGCGATCGCGCGGCTGTGCGCGAGGGAGGCCGCCGCTCCGAAGGTTCCCGCGCACTGCGACCTGCGGGTGGACCAGTTCATCATCGTCCGCGACCGTGTCCACATCACCGACTGGGAGGAGTTCCGGCTGGCCGACGGAGCACGCGACGTCGGTGCGTTCGCGGGTGAATGGCTGTACCGGTCCGTGCTCGACATCGTGACGTCCCGCGGCGATTCCGCCTTCGTCGACCTCGAATTCGACCACCGGACGGTCCTTCGCCGCGGGGCCGAGAAAATCGAACGCCTGAGACCCAAGGTGGAGCATTTCTGGCGCGCCTATCTGCGCGGCCGCGAGCGGATTGACGACGAATTCGCCGAACGCGCCGCGGCGTTCGCCGGTTGGCACATGCTGGATCGGATGATCGCCGGCAGCCCGCAGCGCGGGCGGATTTCGGGAATCGAGAAGGCCGCGGCCGGAATAGGGCGGAAAATCCTTTTGGAACCGGGCAGGTTCGCCGCGACGATCGGCCTGGGAGCGGGAAAATGACGGCCACCGTGAGCGCGCTTCCCGCGGCATTGACGGCCGCCCTGGACGAGGTCCGGGTTTCGGTGGCGGATCTGACCGCCACCGTGTTCGAGCGGAAGGTGACCGCGGACAATCCGCGTGAGCTCCAGTCGCTGCTCGCCTCGGCGCTCTACGACGTCCTGCACGCCGGCATGAAGGGGGAGCCGGCCACCCTGCCGCGACGGCTCCGGGACGCCCGCCTCGAGACGGACCTCGCCGCGGCCGTACCGCACGCGGAGACGACGACCCGGGCGGTGGTGTGCGCGATGCCGGAACCGCCGCCGGTGGCCGTGCCGCCCGCGGAGGCCGAAGCCGGTTCCGCCGCCCATCGGGTGCCCGGCACGGGAGCGGAGACCGAATCCCGGGTGCTGGTCCTGGTGGACGGCCTGCGGGTGTGGGCGCCGAGGGACGCGATCCGGACGGCGGGACCGCCGTGGGCACCCGGCCAGGAGGTCACGCTGGCGATGTCCCCGGCCCGCCCGGCGCTGTCGCCCGGCTTCTTCCTCGTCGACGGCTCCGCGGGGAGCGTGGCGTCGTCCCGCACCCTGCGCGTGTACGTGCACCTGCGCGATCCCCGCAGCGCGGTCGCGGCGTGGGGGCGGGTGCTCACCCTCCTGGAGGAGCGCCGGGTGCGGTACCGCGCGAAGGTGCTCTCCGCACCCGTCATGTATCCGCGGCGCGACGCCATCGTCGTCTACCTGGACTCCGACGGCTGGACCCTCCTCCCCGAGCTCGCCGGGGCGGCCGCCGACGGCCCGGGCGTCGGCGACGACGTCTCGGTCTTCTGCCGCCGGCTCGGCCCCGGGGTCGCCGTCGCCTGGGAGCCGGAGGACGACCGCCCGGCGATGCGCGGGCTGAGCTTCGGCCAGCACCGTGCCGGTGTGCTCGCCCGGGCACTGCTCGACAGCGTCAGGGAGGGCGTCGACCGAGAGCGGAAAATCCTCGCAAGTTTCGCAGAAAGCAACATCGATCCCGCTGATCCCGCTCGAAACACCACCTCGCCCCGGGTGCGCTCCCGCGACGGCGTGATCCTGCTCTGAACGCCCTCGCGCGTATCCCCGGACACGTCCCGAGTTCTCCTCCCGGCACCGCACGAATTCCCGCGCTGAAGCGATTGCAGGGAGTGCGTGCGCGTACTCCCTGCTTTGGCTTCAGCCGATCGAAGAAAGGAGCGACCAATGAAGGGCACGCCGATGATGGAGCTCGTCGCGGGCTACGACGCCTACGCCACCGCCGCCGAGCTGAACATCGAGGCGAGCGTCGACGCCCCGGCCACCTCCCCCGTCTGCGCGGTCTCCGCCGCGAGCTCGAAGTGGTGCGTCAGCGCGCTGATCGGCGCCTCCGCCGGTGCCACCTACAAGGTCGGCTGCTGACCCGGAAAACGGCCTACCGACCACCCTCCGCAGCGGACCAACCCCACGACCGAGAAAGGAGGTGAACACGGATGCAGGCGATGCTGACCGAGGAGCTCGTCACCGGTTACCGGTCGTACGCCGAGGCCGCGGACCTGAACGTCGGCGCGGCCGCCGACGTCCCCGCGTCCTCTCCGTTCTGCGGGTTCGTCGCGAGCTTCATGTTCAGCTACGTCACCACGAACGGTCCGGGCCGGAACAAGGCCGTCGTGTGAACCGTGGGCCGCGGTTCCGCAGCACGCACCTGCGGAACCGCGGCCTCGCGGGAAATCCTACCCGCCGGCGATGAATCGGGAGCGCGCGGAATACCGGACACGAGGAATGTGAGGCAGCAAATGACAGTGAACGGGTCGAGCGTCGAAATCCTGCTCGACATGGCTGATCTCGTCAGGCCCAACGCGGTCCGGGCCGCGGCGGCCCTGAAGCTCGCCGATCACCTCTCCGGCCGCCCGATGACGGCCGGAGAGCTGGCCGAGCGGGCCGGCGCCCACGAGGGCATGCTGGGCAAACTCCTGCGCTATCTCGTCGAGCTCGGCATCCTCGACGCCGACGACGCGGGGCGGTACACGCTCACGGAGCTGGGCGAGCCGCTGCGGCGGGACTCGCCGCAGAGCGTCGGGCAGTACCTGAGCGCGGAGGGGCTGTTCGGCCGGATCGAGCTGGGGCTCGTCGGCCTGCTCCACTCGGTGCGGACCGGCGAGCCCTGCCACGCCGCCGCGTTCGGCCGGGAGTACTGGGACGAGATCAACAACGATCCGGTCTTCGTCCCGGCGCTGGAGGCGGAGGGCAACCAGCAGATCGCCTGGGACGCCGAGCTGATCATCGAGGCCTACGACTGGAGCCGGGCGCGGCGCGTCCTGGACGTCGGCGGGAACGACGGGACCCTGCTCATCGAGCTGCTCACCCGGCACCCGCACCTGCACGGCACCGTGCTCGACCTGCCGAACCTCGCCCGCATCGCGCAGCGGCGGATCGAACAGGCCGGCCTCGCCGATCGCGCCGGCGCCGTCGCCGCCAGCTTCTTCGACCCGCTGCCCACCGGCTACGACGTCTACCTGCTCTCCGGCATCCTCGGCGACTGGAGCGACGAGCGGTCGATCACCATCCTGCGCAACTGCGCGGAGGCCGCCGGCCCCGAGGGCAGGGTGCTCCTCGCCGACATCCACCTGCGGGTCCCCGCCGGGACACCGAACGCGGCCCGCCTCGAGTTGTTCCTCGCCGCCTCGATGCCGCGGCCGTCGCGGTCCGTCGACGAGCTGCGTGAGCTGGGCAGGTCCGCCGGTCTCCGGGTCACCTGGGAGGGGCCGAGCACCCCGGTGCGGTCGCTGCTCGAGTTCTCCCTCGCCGAGACCGCCGCCACGGGCGCCGAGTCCCCCCGGGAGCCCGCCCATGCTTGAGTTCGACGGGCTGACCAAGAGCTTCGCCGGCAGGCCGGTGCTGCGCGGCCTGAGCCTCGCCGTACGGCCCGGCGAGCTCTACGGCTTCTGCGGGGCCAACGGCGCCGGGAAGACCACGGCGATGCGGATCGCCCTCGGCGTGCTCGCCCCGGACGCCGGAGAGGTGCGCTGGGCCGGCCGCAGGGTCGACGCGGACGTGCGCCGCCGCATCGGCTACATGCCCGAGGAGCGGGGCCTGTACGGCAAGATGCGGCCGCGCGACCAGCTCGTCTACTTCGCCAGGCTGAGCGGGATCCGCCCGGACGTCGCCGCGCGCCGCGCGGACGAGTGGCTGGAACGGCTCGGCGTGCGGGTGGGGCCGAAGGACCCGCTGGAGCGGCTGTCGCTCGGCAACCAGCAGCGCGTCCAGCTGATCGCGGCGCTCATCGCCGAGCCCGAGGTGCTCATCCTCGACGAGCCCTTCTCCGGCCTCGACCCGGTGGCGACCGACGCGATGGCCGGCGTGCTCGCCGAGTACCGCGACCGCGGGGTCCCGGTGCTCTTCTCCAGCCACCAGCTCGACCTCGTCGAACGGCTCTGCGACCGGGTGGGCATCATCCGCGACGGCGTGATCGTCGCGGAGGGCACCGTGGCCGAGCTCCGGCGCACCGCCGGCCGCCCCGAGGTGCGGATCACGCTCACCGGCGCCCCGGAGAACTGGGCGCGCATGCTGCCGGGGGTGGACGTCGTCGCCGAGACGGGGGACACCGCCACCCTGCGGACGCGGCCGGACACCGACCTCGGCGAGCTGCTCGACGCCGCCCGGTCCCTGGGCGAGCTCCAGCACTTCGGCCGCCGCGAGCCCTCGCTCGCGGAGATCTTCCGGGAGGCGATGGCGGCATGACGACGAGGCTGACCGACACCGGCGTGCCGGAAACGGCATCCGCCACGGCGCCCTCCCGCCCCGAGGGCCGGGACGGAACCGGCCGCGGCCGCCCCTCGCCGGCCTACCTGATCAGGACGATCGCGCACCGCGAGATCACGGTGCAGCTCCAGCGCACGGAGCTGTGGGTCTCGCTCGTCCTCATGGTCGCGGTGTTCTGCGCCTCGCTCGCGGTCCAGACGCTCTTCGGCGACGACGCGCGCGCGGCGCGGCTCGGCGTCGCCGGCGAGCGGCCGGCGCTCGTCACGGCGCTGCGGGCGCAGGCGATCGAGCCGGTGCCGTACGGCTCCGCGGACGCCGCGCTCGCCGCGGTCCGCGCGGGCGAGGTGGACGCGGCGGTCGTCGGCGGGGGCGAGATCGTCGTCCTGGAGGAGCTGCCGGAGCGGCTCGCCGCGCCGCTCCGCCTCGCCCACCGGGAGGCCGTGATCGCGGAACGGCTGCAGGACTCCGGCCTCCCCGCGGCGCAGGTCGCGGCGGCGTTCGACGTGGCCCCGCCCGCGGTCCGGGCGCTGGAGCCGGAGGCGGGACGCGCCTCGCAGCGCACGATGACCGCCGCCATGGGGGTCATGGTGCTCTTCTTCCTGATGTTCATGTTCGGCCAGGGCATCGCCCAGGGCGTGCTCGAGGAGAAGTCCAACCGGATCGTCGAGCTGCTGCTGGGGAAGGTCCGCCCCGCCCAGCTGCTGGCGGGCAAGGTCCTCGGCATCGGCACGGTCGCACTGGCCCAGATCACCCTGATCGCGACGAGCGGGGTGGCGGTCGCCCTGCTCACCGGGCTCGTCGACGTCCCGCGGGACGCCATCGGCACCGCGGCGCTGGTCGTCGCCTGGTTCGTCCCCGGCTACCTGCTGTTCGCCACGCTCTGGGCGGTGGCCGGCTCGCTCGTCTCCCGCCAGGAGGACATCCAGCACGCGGCGGGCCCGGTCAGCTTCCTGCAGAGCATCGCCCTGCTCGCGGCGCTCGCGCCGTTCTCCGGGGCGAACGACACCCTGACCCGCGTCCTCTCGCTCGTGCCGGGGCTGTCGTCGTCGGTGATGCCGGTCCGCATGGCGGCCGAGCCGGTGCCGTGGTGGGACGTCGCCCTCGCGGTGGCGCTCACCGTGGCGGCGATCGCGGCACTGCTGCGGGTGGGCGCACGGATCTACAGCGGAGGACTGCTGCGGCACGGCGGGATCGTCAAGGTCGGCCAGGCGCTGCGCGACTCCCGGGAAGGCGGGATCTGGTGAGAGTGGTCAACGACGCGAATCTGGACGAACGGCTCCCCGGCGGCGAGCTGAAGATCATGCGCGCGCTGTTCGCCGGCAAGGCCGCCCACGCGGTGGCGATCGGCGCGCTCGCGGTCCTCTCCACGGCGGGCACCCTCGCGCTCCCCCTGGTGGTCGCGCGGCTGCTCGAGGCGGTCCAGGAGAACCGGGGCATCGCCGGGCCGGCGATGATCATGGTCGCGGTCGGCCTGGGCGCCGCCGTCGCCGGGACGCTCGCGACGTACCTGCTGTCGCGGCTGGCGGAGCGGCTCATCTGCCGGCTGCGGATCCAGACCATGCGCAAGTCGCTCGCGCTGCGGCTCTCCGACGCCCGCCGCGAGGGCAGCGGGAACCTGGCGACGCGGCTCGCCGCCGACGTCTTCCAGCTCAAGGGCGCGATCGACATCGGGCCGATCCAGCTCCCGATGGCCCTCGTCACCCTCGCCGGCACCTTGGTGATCATGGGCTTCCTCGACTGGGTGCTCCTGCTGATCACACTGGGCGGCTTCCTCACCGCACTGTGGATCGTCGCCCTCGTGGTCGTGGGGCTGCGGCGCAAGTTCCAGGCGCTGCAGGTCAACCTCGGCGAGCTGGTCGAGCGGTTCGTCGGCGTCATGGACGCCCTGCCGATCATCAAGGCGTACCGGGCCGAGGACCGGGTGGCGCGGGACCTCGCCGGCCGGGCGGAGCACCTGGCGCGGCTGGGCGTGCAGACCGCCCGCATGGAGTCCCTCATGGTCCCGGCGATCAACCTGGGGCAGCACATCGCCCTCCTCACCGTGCTCATCGGCGGGGGCGCGCGCCTGCTCGCCGGCCACCTCACCCTCGCCGACTTCGTCGCGTTCCTCCTCTACCTCCTCCAGCTCACCGCGCCGCTGATCATGGTGGCCTCGGGGGCCTCCAACATCCAGGCGGGGATGACCGCCCGCCGCCGCTTCAACGACCTGTTCGCCCTCCCGTCCGAGGACGACGGCACGGCCGGCGCGGCGGGGCCGGACGCGGCATCGCGCGGGTGGCACCCCGACCCCACGGCCCCGGCCGTACGGTTCGAGCGGGTCTCCTTCTCCTACGGCGACGAGCCGGTGCTCCGTGACGTGAGCCTCACGGTCCCCGCCGTCGGGCTCACCGCGATGGTCGGGCCGTCCGGTGCGGGCAAGTCCACCGTGCTGGCGCTGGTCGAGCGCTTCGTGACCCCCGGCGAAGGCCGGGTGGAGGTCTTCGGCCGGGACGCGGCCGGGCTCACCTCCGCCGAGCTGCGCGGCCGGATCGCCTACGTCGACCAGTCCTTCACGCTGCTGCGCGACACCGTCCGCGCCAACCTCACCCTCGGGCACGACGGCCCGGTACCCGACGAGGCGCTGCTCCACGCCCTCCGCAAGGTGGGCCTGGAGGAGGAGGTGCTGCGGCTGCCGGACGGGCTCGACACCGTCATCGGCGGCGAGAACGACCTGTCCGGCGGCCAGCGCCAGCGCCTCGCCCTGGCCCGGGCGATCCTCGCCGACACCCCGCTCGTCCTGCTCGACGAGCCGACCTCCCAGCTCGACAGCGTCAACGAGGTCCGGCTCCGCCAGGTCGTGGACGACCTCGCGCGGGACCGCGCGGTGCTCGTCGTGGCGCACCGGCTCTCCACCGTGCAGCACGCCGGCCAGGTGATCGTCCTCGACCGCGGCCGGGTCCTCGCCGCCGGCACGCACGACGAGCTGCTGTCGGGCTGCGCCGCGTACGCGGAGCTGGTGAACGGGCAGCTGCTGGGGTCCGCGGAGGCCGTGCTCACCGCGGGGGAGGGCCCCGAGACGGAGAGCGCCGGGGCCCACGAGGCGGGGCGACCGGCGGTCGCGCGGCAGGGAGTGTGATCCGCATGCCGACCTTCTCCGTGCTGGTGCCGTTCATGCCGGCCCGGCCCGAGCAGGTGCTGCCGCTCGCCGCCCTGGTACGGCACAGCGCCGCCCACCGGCTCTGGCAGGGGCAGTCGCTGCTCGTCGAGCCGCACCAGGCCTTCACCCACGTCGCGGCCTCCGGCTTCCGGGTGCCGTGCGGGACGGGCGTGACGCTCATGCCGTTCCGGCACCCGCTCGAGGCCGCGCTGCAGGCGCGGTCGGTCGCGATCGCCACCGGTCAGCCGACGGTGGCCGGGTTCGGGCCGGGCGCGACCGTGCTGCAGCGGAGCATGCTCGGCGCCCCCTACGCCAGCCCGCTCACCGCGGTGCGCGAGTACCTGACCGTGGTGCGCGGCCTGCTCGAGGGGCGGCCGGTGGAGCTCGAGGGCGAGTACTACCCCTGCCGCGTCCACATGGGCTGGCCGCCGGTTCCCGGGATCGAGCTGGGGCTGGGCGTGCTGCGCCCGGCGATGGCCCGGCTCGCCGGGGAGATCGCCGACGTCGCCATCACCTGGCTCACCCCGCCCGGCTACCTGCGCGAGGTGATCGTGCCCGCACTGCGCGCCGGCGCAGAGCGGGCCGGGCGCTCCGCGCCCCGCGTCGCGGCGATGGTCCCGGTGGCGCTCGCCGCCCCCGGCCGGGACCCGGTCGACCTCGTGCTCGCCGGGAACTCGGGCCACCTGGCGATGCCGCACTACCAGGACATGCTCCGCCGATCGGGGGTCGAGGTCGACCCGGAGGACCCGGCCGTGACGGCGAAGGGCGTGCTGGAGAGCCGGGCCTTCGTCTTCGGCGGCCCGGACGAGCTGCGGGACGCCGTGGCGGAGTACGCGGACGCCGGGGTGGACGAGATCGTGCTGAACGTCACCGGCGTCTGCCAGCGGTACGGCCTGCCCGTCGCGCAGGCGGAGCTGGAGACGATCCTCGCGGAGGTGGCCGCGTGACCGCGCTCCCCGACGGCCACGAGCCCGTCCCCGAACTCGGGATCTCGCGCCTGCTGCTCGTCGTCACCGGTGCGGTCGCCGCGGCGCACACGCCGTTCTGGCTGGAGTGGCTGCGCGGCGCGCACCCGGACGTGGAGATCCGGGTGGTGCTCACCCGCAGCGCCCGGCGGTTCGTGACGCCCGCCGCGCTCGCCGCCCACGCCGGCGGCGAGGTGTTCCTCGACGCCTGGCCCGAGGACGAGGCCGCCGCCCGGCACGTCGAGTGGCAGCAGTGGGCGCAGGCCATCGTGGTCTACCCGGCCACGCTGAACTTCATCGCCCGGTTCGCCCTCGGCCTCGCCGACACGCCCGCGCTGCTCGCAGCGCAGTGCGCGACCGTGCCCGTCGTGCTCGCGCCCGCGCTGCCGCCGAACGGTCTCGACAGCGCCGCCTACCAGGCGCACTGGACCGCGCTGCAGGGCCGCCGCAACGTCGCCGTGGCCCCGCCCCGGCCCGGGCTGAGCGCGACCACCGGGCGGCACGACGCGTGGGCGCCCGCGTTCCTGCCCGACGTGCTCAAGCTGGTGGAGCGGTGCCGCGCGGAGCTCGCCGCCGAGCCGGACGCGCCGTCGCCGGTGGTCTCCCTGGCGGACGGGATGCGCCCATGACGGCCCCCGCGGTCGCCGCCGCCCCGGTGGACGAGTTCGGCACCGGGCTGCTGCGGACCACGATCACGACGGACGGGGCGGGCGGGTTCGTCTGGATCCGCCGTCCCGGCCCGCTCGCCCCGGCGCCGTTCACCCCCGCCGACCCGGAGCTCGCCCCGCGGATCGCGGCGCTGCGGCCCGCGGCCGGGGTACGGCTCGTCCCCGGCACGGCCCGGGGCGAGGCACGGGAGTACCGCGTCGCGGGCGCGGGATCGCTCGCCGGGCACCTGCTCCGCGACGGCGTCCACCCGCGCCTCGCGCCCGCGCTCCGCGGCCTGGGGGCCGCGCTCGCCGCGCTGCACACGCTCCCGCCGCCGGCGTCCCGGCCCGCCGTACCGTCCCGCGGCCTGGCCCGGCTCGACGCCTGGCTGCGCGGCCGGGCGCCGCAGGCGTGGGCCGCCCAGGCGGCCGCGGTGCTGCGGGAGCGGCTCGGCCCGGACCGCTGGGCGGCGCTGTGCTCCTGGGCGGCGCGGGGCGTGGGGGACGACGACGTGGTGCTCGCCCACGGCGCCCCCGGCCTGGGCTCGGTGGTGTGCGCCCCGGGATCCGGCGTCACCGAGATCCTCGTCGGCGAGGACCTCTGCGCCGCGCCGCGGCACACCGACCTCGGCTGGGTGATCGGCGAGCTGGTCGAGCTCTCCTGGCGGCTCGGCGGGGACGCACGGACCTGGCAGGGCCTCACCGACGCGCTGCTCGAGGGGTACGGCCGCGGCCCGGGCGTGCCGTGGAACCACCTGGCGGCGGTCCGCATCGCCCTGCACCTGCACGACTTCACCGCCTACGTCGCGTGGGACCCCGCCGAGTGCGAGCGGTACGCGCACTTTCTCGGTTATCTCATCGACCTGTGACATGGAGGTGCCGCGCCGATGACCGGCGGCCGGGAACCGATCGGGATGACCCTGTCCAACGGCCTGCGCGTGCTGGTGGCGCCGTGGCCGGGCACGCCGCGGGTCGCGGTGGCCGTGCACTACCGGGTCGGGTTCCGCAACGAGCCGCCGGGTCGGCAGGGCTTCGCGCACCTTTTCGAGCACCTGATGTTCCGGGGCAGCGCGAGCCTGCCGGACGGCCGGTTCTTCGACCACGTGTACCGGCTCGCCGGCACCGCCAACGGCACCACCCATCAGGACTTCACCGACTACTACCAGGTGCTTCCGTCGGCCGCGCTGGAGCAGGCGCTGTTCAGCGAGGCCGACCGAATGCGGGCGCCGCGGTTCACCGCGGCGAACCTCGCCGAGCAGCTCGCCGGGATCGAGCAGGAGATCCGCCAGGCCGTCGTCGAACGGCCCTACGGGGGTTTCCCCTGGCCGCTGCTGCCCGGCGTGCTCTACGACACCTTCGCCAACGCGCACGACGGCTACGGGGACGTGGCGCTGCTGCGCCGTACCACGCCGGACGACTGCGCCGAGTTCTTCGACGCCCACTACGCGCCGGGCAACGCGGTGCTCACCATCGCCGGTGACGTCGACCCGGACGCGGCTCGCATCCTCGTCGAGCGCCACTTCGGGGACATCCCCGCGCGTCCGGTACGGCCCGCGCCGGATCTCCGGGAGCCCGCGCCCCGGGCCGACCGGTGGGTCGTCTGCGGCGAGCCCGGCGTGCCCGCCACCGCGGTCGCGCTCGGCTACCGGCTGCCGGACCCCGCCGGGGACCTGCCCGGCTACCTCGCCCACGTGGTGCTCGCCCGGCTGCTCACCCGGCACGGCCTCGCCCGGCCGTACGGGCCACGCCTCGACGCGAGCTGCGGCTTCTTCGGCATGCTCGCCGCGAAGGACCCGGACACCCTGGTCATCGCGACGCTGCCGGCGCCCGGGGTCACGCCGGAGCGGCTGGTGGCCGCGGTGGACGAGCGCTGGGACGAGTGGGCCGACCCCGGCCGCATCGCCGGCCCGGTGGCCGAGGCCGTCCGCGGCCTGTGCGCCGAGCACCACCGGCGGCACGGCGACCTGGAGGCCCGGTGCCGCGCCCTCGGCCGGCTGGAGGCGCTCTTCGGCCGGGCCGGGCTGCTCGACGAGCTGCCCGGCCTGCTCGCCCGGGTGACGCCCGAGCAGGTCGCGCGGGCGGCCCGGGGGCTGCGCGCCGCGCACAAGGCGGTGCTCGTCATGGAGCCGGCCGGGCGCCGGACCCGGCCCGGTCCCGCCGTGCCGGTCGCGGGCACGCCGGCCCCGGCCGCGCGCCGCGGCGCCGCCGAGCGGCTCGGGCGCGCCGCCGTACGGCCGATGCCCCCCGCCGGGCCACAGCGCGACCCCCGGCTGCAGGGGCTGTGCGAGACCGTGATCGCCAACGGCCTGCGCGTCGTCGCCGTCCGCGATGCGCGGGTGCCCCTGGTCGAGCTGCGGCTGCGCATGCCGCTCGGGACGCCCGGCTGGGCCCGTCCCGAGCGGGTGGACGCGCTCGCCGCCCCCGACCGCGTGCGGGCGTCCCGGTCGGCCCGGGCGTTCGGCGGCGAGTTCGACCTGTCCACCGACGGGCAGTGGCTGGACGCGTCCGGCTACGCGCCCTCCGGGGCGCTCGACGACTGGCTCGGCGTGCTCGCCGGCCTGCTGCTCGCGGCGGAGCCCGCCGAGCCCGTCCCGCCGCCGGCATGGCACGACCCCGACCGCGTCGGGGACGCCGCGCTGCGCCGCCACTGGCTCGGCGGGTCCGCCGGGCACGACGACGACCTCGCCGGGCTGCGCCGTTCCGTGCTCGACCCGGCCGCCGCCTGCCTCGTCGCCGTCGGCGATCTCGACCCGGAGGAGTTCCCGGCGCACGCGGAGAAGGCGCTGCTCGGCTGGCGGGCCCCGGACGGTCCGCCGCGCCGCCCGCTCACCCTGCACGGCACCGAGGATCTGCTCCTCGTGCGCCGGCCCGGGCTCGCCGCGGCCCGCCTCACCCTGTGCGCGGTGCGTCCGTTCGACGGCCCCGCCGAGGCGGCGCGCTACCTCGCCACGGCGATCTTCGGCGGCTACGCGCGCTCCCGGCTGGTGACGCGCATCCTCGGCCGGGACCGGGTGGAGTACGAGGCCTACGCCGGGCGGGACGTCATCCTCGACACGCACCGGGCCTACGTGCGGGCGCTCGTCCCGAACGCGCTCGTCCCGGCCGCGCTCGCCGACATCCGCGCCGAGATGCGCAGGCTCGCCGCCGATCCGCCCGGCGCCGCCGAGACGGCCGCGGCCCGCGACCACTGCCTCGCGCAGCTTCTGTCGGCGTTCGATTCCCCCCGTCTCCTCGCCGACCTGATCTGCCAGGCGGTCTCCTTCGGGCAGGGGGCCGACTGGCTGGAACGGCTGCCCGGCCTCCTGCGCGCGGTGCCGCCCGCGGACGTGGCGAGGGCCGCGGTGGAGCTGTACGGCACCGGCCGCCCGGGCGGCGTGATCGTGGGTGACGTCGACGAGGCGCTCCTCGCCTCCGGCGCCGACCTGAGGATCGTGCCGCTGTCCTCCGGGCCCGGCCGCGCCGCCGCGATGCCGTGACGCCGTCGTGACACCTGCCGCGCCCGGCCGTGCCGGCCAGGCCGGCGGGCCGTGCGTGCGTGCGGGCGTCGTGGATCGCCTCACCCGATCGGCTGCCTCTGGTTCCGTCGTGCTCCTTCATCGATACGTAGTACGCCATTGATGGGATGTAGTAGAACTGCTACATTCCTGAGTATGACTTCGGCGATCACGATCCGCGGGCTGCGGATGCGGTACGGCACGACCGAGGTGCTGCGCGGGGTGGACCTCGACGTCGAGCGGGGCGAGATCTTCACGCTCCTCGGCCCGAACGGGGCGGGGAAGACCACGACGATCGAGATCCTCGAGGGCTTCCGGAACCGGTCCGCGGGCGAGGTGCGCGTGCTCGGCGTCGACCCGGAGCGCGGCACCGACGCCTGGCGGGCGAAGCTCGGCATCGTGCTCCAGTCCTGGCGCGACCACGCCAGATGGGAGACCCGCCGGCTGCTCGCGCACGTGGCGGAGTTCTTCGACGACCCCTACGACGTCGACGAGCTGCTCGAGGCGGTCGGCCTCACCGAGCAGGCGGACCGGCGGGTGGGCCGCCTGTCGGGCGGGCAGCGGCGGCGGCTCGACGTCGCGCTGGGCATCATCGGCCGCCCCGAGCTGCTGTTCCTCGACGAGCCGACCGCCGGGTTCGACCCGGAGGCGCGCAGCGAGTTCCACGAGCTCATCACCAAGCTCGCGGCACGGGACGGCATCACCGTGCTGCTCACCACCCACGACCTCGCCGAGGCCGAGAAGCTGGCGCACCGGACGGCGATCCTCGTGCGCGGCAGGGTGGCCGTCTGCGGGACGCCGGGCGAGCTCGCCGCGGCCGTACAGGCGCCCTCCCGGGTCGAGTGGCTGGAGAACGGCCGCCCGCAGAGCGTGACCACGTCCGATCCGTCGCAGGTGGCGTGGGAGCTGCACCAGCGGTTCGGCGGCCCGGTGCCGGGGCTCGTCATCCGTCGCCCAACGCTCGAGGAGAGCTACCTCAACCTGGTCGGGAGGGAATCGTGAACCGCAAGGCCGTCCGCATCGGGATACGGCGCGGCTGGATCGAGCACACGTACCTGATCAAGGACCCCAAGGAGCTCATCGGCACCCTGGTCAGCACGGTGGGGTTCTTCACCGCCATGATCCTGTGGATCGGCGACACGCCGATCGAGGGCACGAACGTCACCGCCACCACGTACATGACGGCGGGCCTGCTCGCCTTCGTCGTCTTCGGCACCGGGCTGTTCACCCTGCCGACGGCCCTCGCCACCGACCGGGAGGACGGCACGCTGCTGCGGCTGCGCGGCCTCCCGGGCGGGATCCCGGCCTACCTCGTGGGGCGGGCGACCACCCTGCTCTGCCAGATCGCCGTGCAGAGCGTGCTCATCATGGCCACCGCCCTGGTCGTGGGCGGGGTGGGCGCGCCGCGCGACTGGCTCACGCTGGTCTGGGTGCTGGTGCTCGGCACGGTCGCGGTCGTGCCCCTGGGGGCGGCGATCGGCTGCATGTTCCCCAACCCCAAGGCCGCCGCCGGCGTCCTCGTCCTGCCCGCGATGGGGCTCATGGCCGTCTCGGGCGTGCTCGTGCCCACGTCCTACCTGCCCGAGATCGTCCGCGCGATCGCCCAGGTGTTCCCGCTCTACTGGCAGGGGCTCGGCCTGCGCGCGGCCCTGCTGCCCGAGTCCGCGGCGGCGGCCGAGATCGCGGGGAGCTGGCGGCTTCCCCAGGTCGCGGGCGTGCTCGCCGCCTGGGGCATCGCCGGCATGCTGATCGCGCCCTCGCTGATCCGCCGGGTGACCCGGCGGGAGTCCGGGTCCCGGCTCGCCGAGCGGCAGCTCGCCGCGGCGGGGAACTGAGGCCGGAGGCGCGATGACCGGGGAAGCCGTGCACAACCGCATCGCGGTGCTCCGGGCCGAGCGGGGCGTCTCCCGGCGGCAGCTCGCCGACGCGCTCGGCATCCACTACCAGACCGTCGGCTATCTGGAGCGCGGCGAGTACAACCCCAGCCTCTTCCTCGCCCTCAAGATCGCCGACTTCTTCGAGGTCCCGATGGAGGTCGTGTTCTCTCTCCACCCGTTCCCGCTGCTCGGAAGCGAGGGGATGACGCGATGAACGAACTGAGCCCGAGGCAGGTCGAGGAGCTCAAGAGCACGATGCCGCCCGCCTGGTACGGCACGCGCCGCGGACGCCGGACGGCGGCGGGGATGGGCGTGGCCGCGCTCGCGCTGGTGTGGGCGATCCCGTTCACGTCCTGGGCGCTGGGGCCGGGATCCACGGCGTCGTGGACCACGCTCGGCCTCATCGCCGCCGCCCTGCTGATCTACTGCGGGGTGCTCGCGGTGCTCGTCGCGGCCACCGACGGCGCGGTCACGCGGGACGAGCGCAAGCTCGACGAGCGCCAGCTCGCGGAACGGCGGCGCATCGACGCCGTCGCCCACCGGGTGAGCGCGCTCATGCTCGGCACCGCCGCCCTGCTCGTCGCCGCGTTCGGGGCGACCGACCACGTCCTCACGGTCCCGACGCTGGCGGCCTTCATGTACGTCGGCGCGGCCTGGGCGAGCCACAAGGTGATCCCGCACATCGTCGCCTGCTGGCTGCTGCCGGACGCGCCCGGCGACGAGTGACCCGTCCCGCCCGCGACATCGTCGAAGCGGCCGGTCAAGGGTAGGTAAGGCACGGGAGGCGGCAATGCGGAGGCGTCTGCTCATCATCGTCCTGGGCCTCACCGCCGGTCTGGTGGCGGCGCTGGGGCTTCCGCTGGTGCACACCGCGGTCGAGGAGGAGTCCCGCAGGTTCTTCCTCGGCCGCGCCGACGACACCGCGCGGTTCGCCGACGAGGCGGAGTGGGCGCTCTCCACCGGCCGCACCCGGTACCTCACCGCGAGCCTGACGCGCTACGACGAGCTGTACGGCACGCCGGTGCTCGTGACCGGCGAGGACGGCCTCGTCATCTGCTCGTCCCGCGAGGGCCTGACCGCGAAGCTCCCCGGCGTGGGCGGGCCCCTCCGGCGCGCGCTCGCCGGCCAGCCGACCCGGCGGCACCACACCCTCTGGCCTTGGGACGACCGGCCGTACGTCATCGCCGAGCCGATCGTCCGGGACAGCCGGGTGCTCGGCGCGGTGGTGACGGTGTCCGACACCGCGTCACCACGGGCGATCATCCGGGACCGCCTGATCGTGCTCGGGCTCGGGGTGGTCGCGCTCACCGCGGTGGCGCTGGTCGCGGCGGCGCTGATCGTGCGCTGGGTGCTGCGGCCGGTGCGCACCCTCGACCGGGCGGCCCACGCGGTGGGATACGGCACGCACCCGGTGCGGGTCGCCGACTGCGGCGGCCCGCCGGAGCTGCGGCGGCTCGCGGCGAGCTTCAACGCGATGGCGGAGAACATCGCCGCCGCCGCGCGCAACCAGCGCGCCTTCGTCGCCCAGGCCACCCACCAGCTGCGCAACCCGCTCACCGCGCTGCGCATCCGGCTGGAGAACGTCGAGTGGCACCTGCCCGGCGACGACGCCGAGGGCCGGGAGGAGCTGCGCATGGCGCTGGGGGAGGTGGACCGGCTCGGCGACGTGATCGACTCGCTGCTCCAGCTCGCGCGGGCCGAGGCGGTGGAGGCGGTGCCCGCGCCGGTGGACGTCTCGGCGGTGGCGCGGTCCCGCGCCCGGGCCTGGCATGCCGCCTACGCCCGCACCGGCACCCGGCTCACCGTCGACGTGCCCGACGGCGTCACCGCGCTCTGCCTGCCCAACCTGCTCGGGCACGCGCTCGACGTGCCGCTCGACAACGCGCTGAAGTACGCCCGCGGCTGCTCGGTCGCGCTCACGGTACGGCGGGGCGACGACGGCTGCGCAGAGATCCGGGTGCGCGACACCGGGCCGGGGCTGCCCGCGGACGAGCTCGCCCACGCGGGCGAGCGGTTCTGGCGCAGCGTGCGCCACCGGGACGTGCCCGGGACCGGCCTGGGCCTGGCCACGGCGCGCACCCTGATCGAGGAGAGCGGCGGAACCCTGGAGCTGTCCCCGGCGGACCCCACCGGGCTGCAGATCCTCATCCGCCTGCGCCCGGCCGACGAGGCGATCGCGGTGCCGGGGCCGCGCGAGGCGCCCGAGCGCGACGGCGCGCGGGCCGGCCGGTCGCCCGGCGGTCAGTAGTGGTTCTCCCGGTACCAGCGCACCGCCCCGGGGTGCAGGTCGAGCGGGTGGGTGCGGATCGCCGCCCACTGGCCCAGGCGGTGGCCCTCCGGATGGGCCCGCGCCAGGTCCGGCTGCCGCTCGAAGAGCACCTTGGTGATCCAGTAGGCGGTGTCCTGCGGCATGTCCCGGGAGACGACGAGGTAGTTCGGCACGCTCACCGTGGTCACCGCGCTCGACAGGCCGTACACCGAGGCGGGCACCGTGGTCTCCCGGTAGAGATCGCCGTAGGTGCGCATGAGCGGCCGGGCGACCTCCTGCAGGTCGATGAGCCGCACGTCCACCCGCCGGCTCAGCTCGGCGATCGCGCCGCTGGGCAGGCCGCCGCTCCAGAAGAAGGCGTCGATATCGCCCGCCGCGAGGGCCTGCGCCGACGCCTGGATGTCCATGTGCCGGCGGACCGCCGCGTCACCGACCCCGGACAGGGCGAGGATGCGCTCGGCCACCACCGCGGTGCCGGACGCCTGGGCGCCGATCGACACGCGCCGTCCCGCGAGATCCCGCACCGTGCGCACCGGGCCGTCGGCCCGCGCCACGAGCTGCACGTAGTTCTCGTAGAGGTTGGCGAGCGCGACGATCGGCCGCGGCTCGCGGAACGGCGGCCAGCCCGCGACCGCGTCGGCCGCGACGTCCGCGAGGGTGAACCCGACCTCGGCCTTGCCCGCGGCGACGAGCTCGATGTTCTCCACCGAGCCGTCGGTGAGGATCACCTCGGCCGTCGTGCCGGGCATGGTCGTGCGGATCGCGTGGGCGAGGCCGGTCCCGTACACGGCGTAGACGCCGCCCGCGTTGCCGGTGCCGATCCTGATCGTGCCCTTGGGGGCGGGCACCTCGCCCAGGGCCTGGCAGCCGCCGAGGAGCAGGACGAGCAGCGCCGTCCACCACACCAGCCTGCGCATGAGCGGGACTCCCGTTCGCGTCGAACGCCTCAGCCGGGCCACGGGCACGGTGCGTGCCCGCGCTCAGTCGGCGTCGCTCCGGCCCAGGCGGTACCCGACACCGCGGACGGTCTCGATCAGCGTGGGTTGGCCGAGCTTCTTGCGCAGGGTCGCCATGTGCACGTCGAGGGTGCGGCCCACGCCCTGCCACGCCGTACCCCAGACGTCCATGATCAGGCGTTCCCGCGGCACGACCTGCCCGGGGGCCTGCGCGAGGCAGGCGAGCAGGGCGAACTCCTTGCGGGCGAGCGCGACCGGCCGCCCGTCCCGGGTCACCGTGTGCGCGGCGAGGTCGAGGTGCAGGTCCTCGACCTCGACCACCTGCCTGGGGCGGGGCCGTACCCGGCGGAACACGGCCTCGATGCGCGCGCCGAGCTCGGCGAGGGAGTACGGCTTGACGAGGTAGTCGTCGGCGCCGCAGCGCAGGCCCATCACCCGGTCGCGTTCCTCGCCGCGGGCCGTGACGGCGATGATCGGCACGTCCGAGCCCTCCCGGCGGAGCCGCCGGCAGATGTCCAGGCCGTCCCCGTCGGGCAGCCCCATGTCGAGCAGGATCAGGTCGACGGGCGGCGCCTCGAGCGCCTCGGCCGCGGTCACCGCGCGCAGCACCTCGTACCCCTGACGCTGCAGCGCCTTGCTGAGCGCGTTGCCCAGCCGGATGTCGTCCTCGACGACCAGCACACGTACGTTCCCCACGCCGGCCTCTCAATTTCGCGTACGTCGGGGCCTTGTCCACGTGCCCGAGCGCGGTCCACCGGGTACGGCGCAATTGTCCGCGATACGGATTCCCGCCGCGGTCAAGTCATACCCGGCCGTTTTCCGGCACGCTCGTGTGGTGCTCCGAGGGCTCTTTCACCTCCCGGATTGACTGATAGTTTTATTTCACGAACGTTACGCCCGGGGCAAGTGGTGAGTGGACGGATTTGTCGTTTTAGTCGCGATCCGTAAAGGCCGGTCGCGGTTCACCTGCCGGTCGAAGGCATGGGGAGCGGGGCGGCGCCATACCGGGCGTCTCCAGGCGGAGCGTGGCGGCGCGAGGTCGGTTCCATGCACTACCGGTCGGAAATGGTATGGCCCTTATCGGGCGTTGAGTCCCGCAGGTTCGCGGGATCCGCTGCCTCGCGTCGGCCCGCTTGGGTTAATGAAAGGCAATCGCCGGATTTCACGTTCACTTGTGACGATGGACGTGGGTGTGCGCGCCCCTCGCCGTGATCGGGAGGCCGGCGAATTCGCCCGGCAAACACGTATCCGGAGGGAAATGACGGCCGTCCGCCGTATCGCCGACGCTCCCCGGGCTCCTGCCGGTTCATGCCGAGGGCCACCCGGACCGGATGAAAGCGCCGAACTTGACACGCGGGCCCGGTTCGGGCACCAGACCCCGGGCAGGGCGGATCGGGCGCCCCGCGCGTGCCGTACCCCGGCGACCGGCGCCACCCGAGCCGACGGGGAGTCGGTACCGAGGACGAGGGGAATGTCACCCCGATGCCGTGCACGTTCGTCGAGCAGGCCGATCCTTGCCGGTGCGTCCGCCGACGCGCGAAAGGTGACGGAGGCGGACCCGGCGGAGGCGCGGGCCGGAGTACGGCGACGCCCAACAGTGCCCGCACACGAACGCCATGCGGGACCGGACGTGGCCCCGCGCGGAGCCGGACATTCACTGCGTGACGGGGACTCGGGCACGGTGTGCCCTGTCGGCCGCCCTGTCACCGGTCACGCGGTGAATCATCGGGCGGGGCCGTGTCCGCTGATTACACGACGCGCGCCCTGAGGGATTCGAACCCCCGACCATCGGATTAGAAGTCCGGTGCTCTATCCAGCTGAGCTAAGGGCGCTCCCGCTCAATTGTGCAGGATCCCGGGAACCGCTGTGCAACGGTTAATGCATCGGTAGGGTAAACGAGTAATATCGCGACGGCCTCGGGTCCGGACCCGGTCGTCGCGGGCGGAGGGACGCGGGGCGATCCGCTCCCCGCCACGCGTACGGCACGGCCGCCGCGGCCGGGTGCGACCGCACGGGACGAGCCTCGCCAGGCGCCGTCGGCCTTACGCCCGGTGAGCGGGAACATGAGCCGGAACGGGTGGGCGGCGTCCCGGTGGGTCCCGTGGGTGGCCGCCGGCATGAGTGCGGTCACCGGTGACCGCGCAACGTGTCACGCTCCGGCACCGGCCGCACCGGCCCGCGGCGCTCGCGCTTCCGTCAGGCGGCGAAACCGCCCCGGCGGAGGCGCTTGGAACGTTACCCTTTGGGGGCATGTCGCTGAGCATGACCCTGACCGAGGTCAGGCTGGGCGGGGGACCGTGCGGGGGATCCGTCACCGAGGGTGTCGTGCGGGTCGGCGACACCGTGCGGCGGCCGGCGCGGGCCTCGACACCCGCCGTCAACGCCCTGCTCGCGCATCTTGAGGCCGTGGGGTTCGACGGTGCCCCGCGCGTGCTCGGCGTCGACGAGCTGGGCCGCCAGGTGCTGACGTACATTCCCGGTGAGACCGCCTCCCGGCCGCTTCCGGCGTACGCGGTGAGCGACGAGACCCTGGTCGCGCTCGCCCGGCTGCTGCGCCGGTTTCACGACGCGGCCGCGGGCTTCGCCCCGCCGCCCGGGCTGGTCTGGGAGGAGGGGTCCGGCGACGACGGCGAGCCCGAGATCGTCGGGCACTGCGACGTCACGCCGGAGAACGTGGTGTTCCGCGACGGCCGGCCCGTCGCGCTGATCGACTTCGACCTGGCCCGGCCCACCACCCGGCTGTTCGACGTGGTCACCACGCTGCGGCACTGGGCCCCGCTCGCCGACCCCGTCGACGCGGACCCGCGCCAGCGCAACCTCGACGTGGGCCGGCGGCTGCGGCTGTTCTGCGACGCGTACGGCCTGCCGCCGCGGGACCGCCGCCGGGTCGTCGAGGTGGCGCGGCTGCGGTTCGGCCGCTCGTACGCGGCGATGCGCGCCCGGGCGATCCGGGAGGGCGGCGGCTGGGCCCGCATGTGGGCCTCCGGCGCGGGCGACCGCATCCGCCGGGCCGCCGCGTGGCTCGACGCCCACCAGGAGGAACTGGAGCGGCACCTGTTCTGACCGTCTCCCGGGCGCGCCTGGCATGGTGGGACGGCCGGGCTCGGACCCCAGCGGAGAGGAGGCGGCACGGCGCACCCGGCCGCCGTGCGACGACCGATGCTGCTCGCACCCCGCCGATCGGCACCCACCGCCCCGGTACGGCACGGCGGCCGCATGCGCGCGGCGACCGCGCTCGGCCTGCTCGCCGGGGCCGCCGCGGACGCCGTGTTCGCCGACCCGCGCCGCGGCCACCCGGTCGCCCTGTTCGGCCGGGCCGCGGCCGCGCTCGAGCGCCGCCTGTACGCGGACTCGAAGGCCCGCGGCGCGGCCCACGCCGCGCTGTGCGCCGGCGGCGCGGCCCTGCTCGGCGCGGCCGCGCAGGCGCTCACCCGGGACCGGCCGTGGGCCCGGGCCGCGGTGACCGCCGCCGCCACCTGGGCGGTGCTCGGCGGCACCAGCCTCGGCCGGGAGGGCGCCTACCTCGCCGCCGCCCTGGAGCGCAAGGACATCGCCGCGGCCCGGGCCCGCCTGCCCCACCTGTGCGGGCGCGACCCCGGTCGCCTCGACGAGCCCGAGCTCGCCCGCGCCACGGTCGAGTCGGTCGCGGAGAACACCTCCGACGCGGTGGTCGCCCCGCTGGTGTGGGGCGCGATCGCCGGGGTGCCCGGCCTGCTCGGCTACCGGGCGATCAACACGCTCGACGCCATGGTCGGCCACCGCTCGCCCCGGTACGCGAACTTCGGCTGGGCGGCGGCCCGGCTCGACGACGCGGCGAACCTGCTCCCGGCCCGGCTCACCGCCGCGCTCGCCGTGCTCGCCGCGCCCGTGGCCGGGGGCTCGCCGCGGCGGGCGCTCGCCGTACTGCGCCGGGACGGGCACCGGCACCCGAGCCCGAACGCGGGCCGGTGCGAGGCCGCGTTCGCCGGCGCGCTCGGTGTCCGGCTCGGCGGCGCCAACGACTACGGCGGCCGGATCGAGCACCGCCCCCACCTCGGCGACGGCGAGCGCCCGGGCGCCGCCGACATCCGCCGCGCGGTACGGCTCGCCCGCGTCGTCGGCCTCGCCGCGACCGCCCTCGCCGCGCTCGCCGCGGCGCGGCCCCGGCTCGCCCGCGCAACGAGGCCCGCCTGACCGCGCCGTGGCCGGTTCGCGGGGATGTGTCATGGTTGTCGCATGACGCGAGGGGCACTGCTGGTCGCCGGGACCACGTCGGACGCGGGCAAGAGCGTGGTCACCGCCGGGATCTGCCGCTGGCTGGCCCGCCGGGGCGTGAAGGTCGCGCCGTTCAAGGCGCAGAACATGTCGCTCAACTCGTACGTGACCCCGGACGGCGCGGAGATCGGCCGGGCCCAGGCGATGCAGGCGGCGGCGTGCGGCCTGGAACCCACCGCCGACATGAACCCGATCCTGCTCAAGCCGGGCGGCGACCGGCGCAGCCAGGTGGTCGTGCTCGGCGAGCCGATCGCCGACGTGGACGCCCTGGAGTACGGCGCGCACCGGGACCGGCTGCGCGAGATCGCGCTCGCCGCGCTGGAGCGGCTGCGCGCCGCCTACGACGTGGTGATCTGCGAGGGCGCGGGCAGCCCGGCAGAGATCAACCTGCGCGCGGGCGACATCGCGAACATGGGGCTCGCCCGCGCCGCCGGGCTGCCGGTGATCGTGGTCGGCGACATCGACCGGGGCGGGGTCTTCGCCTCCCTGTACGGCACGCTCGCCCTGCTGGAGCCCGCCGACCAGGCGCTCGTCGCCGGATTCGTGATCAACAAGTTCCGCGGCGCGCCCGAGCTGCTCGCCCCCGGCCTCGCCATGCTGCGCGGCCTCACCGGCCGCCCGGTGTACGGCGTGCTGCCCTGGCGCGACGGCCTGTGGCTCGACGCCGAGGACTCCCTCGCGCTCGCCGCCGACCCGCCCGCCGCGGGCGGGGGCGGCAACCGGGGCACGCTGCGGGTCGCCGTGGTGCGGCTGCCCCGGATCTCCAACTTCACCGACGCCGACGCGCTCGCCGCCGAGCCCGGGGTGCTCGTCCGGTTCGTCACCTCGCCGTGGGAGGCCGAGGACGCCGACCTGCTCGTGCTGCCGGGCACCCGGGCGACCGTGGCCGACCTTGACTGGCTGCGCCGTACCGGCCTCGCCGAGGCCGTCGCGGCCCGGGCGCGGGCGGGGCGGCCGGTGCTCGGCATCTGCGGCGGCTACCAGATGCTCGCCCGCACCATTCGCGATGAGGTCGAGTCGCGCGCCGGGCACGTGGACGGCCTCGGGCTGCTGCCCGCCACCGTGGAGTTCCGCCCGGCCAAGACGCTCGGCCGCCCGAGCGGCGAGGGCTACGGCCACCCGGTGGCCGGGTACGCGATCCACCACGGCGTGGTGACGCCCACCGGCGGCGAGCCGTTCCCGGGCGGCTGCCGGTCCGGCGCGGTGTGGGGCACCTCGTGGCACGGGCTGCTGGAGAACGACGGCTTCCGCCGGGCGTTCCTCGCCGACGTCGCCGCGGCGGCCGGGCGGGACTTCGCGCCCGCGCCGGACACCTCGTTCGCGGCGCTGCGCGAGCGCCGCCTCGATGCGCTCGGCGACCTCGTCGAGCACCACCTGGACACCGCGGCCCTGCTGCGGCTGCTGGAGAATGGGGTGGACGACGGGCTCCCGGTCCTGCCGCCCGGAGGGGTGTGACGAAGATGCGGATGCTGCTGACGGTCGCCTTCGTGCTCGCCGTGCTGGCCGCGGTCGGCTTCGGCGTTGCCTGGCTCACCAGCACGGTGCACGAGCGGCGCCGGGCGCGGGAGGAGGACCCCAAGGAGATCCTCAAACGCCGGTACGCCGCGGGCGAGATCGACGAGGACGAGTACCTGCGGCGGATGTCCGGCCTGTCGCAGGACTGGTGAGGCTTCAGTACTTCACCTCGAACCAGACCGCGCGTCCCGCGGGGTGGTCCGTCACGCCCCACGCACGGGCGAGCACGTCGACGAGGAACAGGCCGCGCCCGCCCTCGCCCTCCTCGTCCTCCGCGTCGCTCTCCACGTGGGGCATGCCCTCCGCCCCGGCGTCGATCACGGTGACGTGGACGACGCCGCGCCGGGCGGAGGCGACCACGGTCACCGTGCCCGAGTGGCGGGAGTCGGAGTGCCGTACCGCGTTGGTGACGAGTTCGGAGGCGAGCAGCAGCACGTCGTCGAGGGCCGGATGGTCCTCGCCGAGCCGTTCGCGCAGCCAGGCCCGGGCGCGGGGCACCGACGCCTCGATGGCCGGAAACTCGATCGAGCCGAGCAGACCGTCGGCGGCCATCAGGCATCACGCCCTATGGCCGGACGTCCCTTGACCGGTGCGCGCCCGGCGGGGCGTCGCACGGCGGGGGATCTCGTGGCAGGACATGGCACGGGCGCCCTCGATTCCCTCGGTGTGATGTGTCCCACTCACGGCTACGTGCGGACGAAACGGGAAGTTCGAGGGTATCGGGTCGTTCTCGGGCACCCACCACCGGGTTACCGGTCAGCGGAACGCTCTTTTTCGGACACCCGAAATTCGCCGCCGCGGCCGGGCCGCGCCACGGCCGGGCGGCTGCTCCGGCCGGTGCTCAGCGGCCCCGGCCGGAGCATGTGATCACGGGATGAGCAGGAGCTTTCCGGTGGTACGGCGGGCCTCGAGGTCGTCGTGCGCCTGCCGGGCCTCGGCGAGCGGGTAGCGGCGGAACACGTTCACCCGGATCCGGCCCTCGGCGAGCCAGCCGAACACCATCTCGGCCCGGGACAGCAGCTCCTCACGGGTGAGGATGTAGTGGTGCAGGCTCGGCCGGGTGAGGAAGAGCGAGCCGAGCGGGTTGAGCCGCTGCGGGTCGAACGGCGGCACCGGGCCGCTCGCCGCGCCGTACAGCGCGAGCACCCCCCGCGGCCGCAGCGAGGCGAGGCTGCCCTCGAACGTGGCGGCCCCCACCCCGTCGTACACCACGTGCACCCCGGCGCCGGTGATCTCCTTGACCGCCTCGGCGAAGCCGTCGTACCGCAGCACGTGGTCGGCCCCGGCCTCGCGGGCGATCTTCTCCTTCTCCGCGGTGGACACGGTGGTGATCACCCGGGCCCCGCGCAGCTTGGCGACCTGGATGAGCAGCTGGCCCATGCCGCCCGCACCCGCGTGCACGAGCACGTCGTCGCCCGGCCTGATCTCGTAGGTGGAGTGGGTGAGGTACTGCGCGGTGAGGCCCTGCAGCATCACCGAGGCCGCGGCCTCCGGGGAGATCGCGTCGGGGATGGGGATCAGCCGGTCGGCGCGGATCACCGCGCGCTCGGCGTAGCCGCCGGGGATGTTCACCCAGCCCATCTTGTCGCCGACGGACACGCCGGTCACGTCCGGGCCGACCGCGGCCACGGTGCCCGCCCCCTCCGAGCCGGGCGTGAACGGCAGCGGCAGCTGGTAGCGGCCCATGCGGTGGTAGACGTCGATGAAGTTGACCCCGCTCGCGGCGACGTCGATGAGGACCTCGCCCGGGCCCGGCACCGGGTCGGGGACCTCGGTGTACTCCAGCGCCGAGGAGTCACCGGGGGTGGACACGACGATGGCGCGCATGCTGTTGCCGCTCCTTCACCTCAGACTGCACAAAAACGTCAACGCGAACATGGTGCCCCGCCGCGGAGCGCGGCCACCCTCCGGCCCCGCGCCCGGATCCGGCCATGGTGATCCGGCCGGGGCGCGGGCCGAGGCCGCCCGCCGCCGGGGCGGCCTCGGGCACCGCGTGCGGCCTTCCGCAGGTCAGCGGCCTCCGGTACGGCCGGCCGCGGCCGTGGCCGGCGCGCCGGTGGCCCCTGTGCCGCCGGCCTCGGTGCGCGGCGCGACCAGCACGGGCCGGTCGACGAGCCGCACCGAGGCCCGGGTGCCGGGCACGAACCTGGCCACGTCGTGGCCGGGCACGTCGGACAGCACCTCCACGCCGTCGTCGAGCCGCAGGCGCAGCCGTACCGACGCGCCCCGGAACGAGGAGTCCGCGATCAGCGCCGGGCCGTCCGCGTCCGGGGTGACGAGCACCGCCTCCGGCCGTACGAGCACGTCCACCTCGGGCGAGTCCGGGACCGGCCCGTCGACCGGGAGCGTCTGGCCGATCACCGTGACCGTGGGCCGGTCGCCCGCCGTGGAGACCACGCCGGGCAGGCGGTTCATGGTGCCGACGAACTCGGCGACGAACGCGGTCGCGGGCCGCGAGTACAGCTCGGCCGGGGCGGCGCACTGCTCGATGCGCCCGGCGCGCATCACCGCGACCCGGTCGGCGATCGACAGCGCCTCCTCCTGGTCGTGCGTGACGAAGATCGTCGTGATGTTGAGGGAGAGCTGCAGCCTGCGGATCTCCTCGCGGAGCTGCACGCGCACCTTGGCGTCGAGCGCCGACAGCGGCTCGTCGAGCAGCAGCACCCGGGGCTCGAGCGCGAGCGCCCGGGCGAGCGCGACCCGCTGCTGCTGGCCGCCGGAGAGCTGGTGCGGGTAGCGGTCGCCGTGCTCGGGCAGCCCGACGAGCGCGAGCAGCTCCTCGGCGCGGGCCCGGCGTCTGGCCGCGGGCACCTTGCGCACCCGCAGCCCGAACGCCACGTTGTCGCGCGCGTTGAGGTTGGGGAACAGGCTGTAGGACTGGAACACCATGCCCGCGTCGCGCCGGTTCGCGGGCACCCGGGTGATGTCCTCGCCGTCGATCAGCACCGCCCCGGCGTCGGGCTGCTCGAAGCCCGCGAGGACGCGCAGCGCCGTCGTCTTGCCGCACCCGGACGGGCCGAGCAGGGCGACCAGCTCGCCCGGCTCGATGACGAGGTCGAGATCGTCGAGGGCGACGGTGTCGCCGAAGACACGGCGCAGCCCCTTGAACTCGACACGGGCCCCGGTCGTCATGACGCACTCCTTTTCCTGACCCCCGCGCTCGACACCGCGAGCAGCAGGGCCCACGTGAGCAGCAGGCTGAACACCGACACCGCGACCGACACCTGGGCCTGCGACCCGGAGATCATCACGATCCACACCGGGAACGGCACGTAGCCCAGCAGCCGCGCCACCGTGTACTCGCCGAGCACGAGCGCGAGGGTGAGGAACGACGCGCCCGCCAGCCCGGAGCGGATGTTCGGCACGATCACCGAGAGCATCACCCGCGGCCAGGACGCGCCGCAGTTGCGTGCCGCCTCCACCAGGGTGCGCACGTCGATCGCGGTGAGCGCGGAGTCGAGCGACCGGTAGGCGAACGGCAGCGCGAGCACCACGTACGCGAGCACGAGGATCAGCGGGAACCGCTGGTCCTGGATGGTGATGATCGTCTGGTAGAAGGGCGTGGGCGCGAGCACGTCCTGCGCCCACGGCAGCAGCGACGAGATCCCGGCGGTGAACGAGATCGGCGGCACCACCATCGGCAGCGTGCACAGCACCTCGAGCACCGGCTTCAGCCGCGGCGCGGCGAGCCGTACCGCGAGCATCGCGGGCAGCAGCAACAGCAGCACGAGCACGATCGTGGCGGCGGCGAGCCCGAGCGAGAGCGACAGGCTGGAGACGAACCCCTCCACGGTGAAGATCCGCGTGTAGGCGTCGAGGGTGAACCCGACGTTCGGGATGTTCACCGTGAAGACGAACGCCGTCGCCATCGGCACGAGGAAGTACAGCGCTGCGATCAGCAGCACGACGCCACGCCAGACCCGTACGGTACGCGGGCGCGCCGGCCCGCCCGGATGCTTGGCGGGCGTGGTGTCGGTGAGGACGGCCGGGGCCGGGGTCAACGTAGCCATCGGGCACTCCTCCGTTGCATCGGGAGGTAGACGGCCATGACCAGACCGGCCACCAGGATCATGTCGAGGCTGAGCGCGAGCGCCACGTTCTGGTGGCCGACGAGCACCTGGCCGGACAGCGCGTCCCCGATCATCAGGGTCACCAGCGGCACCGTGGCGCCCACCATCGCCGCCGCGGTGGCGTACGCGGCGAACGCCCCGCCGAACAGCAGCACCACGCCGCCGAGCAGCGACGGGGCGAGCACCGGGATGCCGACGTGCCGCCAGAACTGCCACGGGGTGGCGCCGCAGTTCAGCGCGGCCTCGCGCCACTGCGGCCGCAGCCCGTCGAGCGCGGGCGTCATCACCAGCACCATGAGCGGCACGGAGAAGTACAGGTAGACCAGGGCGAGGCCCCAGAAGTTGTACAGGCTCCAGCCGAACCGGTCGAGGCCGAACGTGGTGGTGACGACGCCGGCGTTGCCGAGCGTGGCGATCCACAGGAACGCGAGCGGCACGCCGCCGAAGTTCGCGAGCACCCCGGAGGCGGTGAGCACGCTCTCCCGCAGCCACCGGGAGCGCGAGGTCACCACCGCCTGCGCGAGGAGCGTCCCGAGCACGGCCCCGGCGATCGCGACCACCGCCGACAGCCGGACGCTGCCGAGCAGCGCGGTGAGGTAGCCGCCCTGCAGCGACCGCTCCATGTTGTCGAGGCTCGGCCTGCCGTCGACGGTGAACGCGCCGATGACGATCATGACCGCGGGGCCGCCGAACACGACGGCGTAGAAGACCAGCAGCGGAAGCGCGGCGAGCCAGCCCGCCGACCGGACGCGGGCGAGCAGCCCGCGCCCGGTGCCGGCGGACCGGCCGCCGGTCGATGCGCCCGTCATCCGCTGACGGCCGCGGACCAGCCGGAGGCGACGACCTCCTGCGCCTTCTTGACCTGCTCCTCGGTCGGGAAGCTCGGGGTCCCCTCGACCTTGGGCAGCTTCTCAAGCAGCTGCGGGTCCACGGTCTTGTCGGCCTCCATCGCGGGCAGCAGCGCCGGCCGCGCGAACCCCTTCAGGTAGAGGTTCTGGCCCTCGGGGCTGAACAGGAACTCCATCCACAGCCGGGCCGCGGCCGGGTGCGGGGCGTCCTTGTTGATCGCCTGCGCGTAGTAGGAGGCGTACTTGCCGTCCTCCGGGATCACGACCTGCCAGTCGAGGCCCTTGGACTTGAAGTCCTCGGCGTACTTGGCGTTGACGTAGTCCCAGTCGATGCTGATCGGCGTCTCGCCCTTCTCCACGGTCGCCGTGGTGGTCTCGACCGGGTTGAAGTTGCCGACCTCCTTCAGCTTCTTGAAGAAGTCGAGGCCGGGCTGGATGTCGTCGAACGAGCCGCCGTTGGCGAGCGCGGCGGCGAACACGCCGGCGAACGCCGAGCCGGCCTTGGTCGGGTTGCCGTTGAGCGCGACCTTGCCCTTGTACTCGGGCTTGAGCAGGTCGGCGAAGGTCTTCGGGCAGGTGCCGACGGCCTTGGCGTCGCAGCCGATCGAGATGTAGCCGCCGTAGTCGTTGTACCAGAGGCCGTTCGGGTCCTTCATGGTGTCGGGGAGCTTGTCCCAGGAGGCCACCTTGTAGGGGGCGAACAGGCCCTCGGCCGCGCCGCTGAGCGCGAAGGTCTGACCGAGGTCGAGCACGTCGGGCGCCCGGTCCTGGCCCTTCCGCGACTTGACCGCCGCGATCTCGTCGGAGCTCGACCCGTCCGGGTTCTCCTCGTTGATCTGGATGCCGTACTTGGCCTTGAAGGTGCTGATGATCTCGCCGTAGTTGGCCCAGTCGTGCGGGAGCGCGATGACGTTGAGCTGGCCCTCCTTCTTCGCCTCGGCGATGAGGGCGTCCATGCCGCCGAGGTCGGCGGCGGAGGTGGCGGTGGCGGCCTTGGACGCGCCGGCACCCCCCGCCTGCTCGGTGGGGGCGGAGCCGCAGGCCGCGGTGAACGAGACGGCCACGGTCAGGGCAGCGGCCAGCCCAGCAAAACGGGTTTTCCTGGAGAAACGAGACGAAAGCACGCAGAACTCCAAACCCTCAATTTACGCAGAAGAGGCACCGGTGCGCCGAACGTAAGCGAATGCGTGAAGCCATGCCAGATCAAGTACGTCGCACAACGGTTGCGGTTCTGTGAACGGCCGACGAGCACCTCGGGGCATCCGGGGGAAACGTCCCGCGATGGGGGTGTGCCGGGCGATGTCGACCTGCGGCCGGGGGCGGGACGTCCGGTGCGCGCCGGGAGGGCCATCGGCCCGCGTCGCCGGAGCCTCATAACCAGATTACGCGTAGTCGTCAAGTGACTCTGCGGTGGGGTATGCGTCACGGCCCGGCGTGGCGCGACTTGCGTTCATGCTGCTTGGAACATATGTTCGAAGTACCGCCGACGCCCGTCTTCCCCCGGGTGGCTTCGTACCGACGGCCACAGGGAGACGAACCGCCTTGAGCAGACTCTACGGTGACCCCATCGAGGTGTGGACCCGCGACGGCAGCCCCGTCCGCTTCGTCTGGCGCGACCGCCTCTACACCGTCCGGCAGGTGCTCGAACACTGGGTGGTGGCCCGCGAGTGGTGGAAGACCTCGGACACCGACCCCGGTGAGCGCAGGTTCTGGCGGGTAGAGGCAAGTCCCGGCGGCACGACCGGAACCTACGAGCTGCGTTACGACACCTCCGGCGACCGCTGGCTGCTGCTGAGGGCGTGGGACTGATGGTCACGACACCGGACATCGCCGCACCGGACGCCTCCGCGTTCGCCGAGGCGCTGCCGGGCCCGTTCCCGCACCTGCACGTCGCCTCGGCCTACTCGCTGCGGTACGGCACCGCGTTCCCGGCCGACCTGGTGCGCCGGGCCGCCGAGCACGGCGCCGACATGCTCGCGCTCACCGACCGCGACGGCCTCTACGGCGCGATCAAGCACGTCGCGGCGTGCCACGAGGCCGGCATCGGCCCGATCGCCGGCGCCGACCTCGCCCTGGCCGGCGGCGGCGACCGGGAGGACCGCGTGGTCGTGCTCGCCCGGAGCGAGGGCTGGCCGCAGTTGTGCCGCCTGGTCACGGCCGCGCACCACTTCGGCGAGCGCGGTGAGCCGCGGGTGACCCCGGAGCTGGTCGGCGAGCACGCGCCGGGCCTGTTCGTGCTGCTCGGCCCGGGCTCCGACGTCGGCCGGGCGGTCGCCCTCCGCCGCGACCAGGAGGCCCGCGCGCTGCTCGACCGGTGGCGCGCCGCCGCGGGCGACGCGGTGGTGGTCGAGCTGGTGGACCGGTACGGCCCGCGCGAGGCGAGCAACGCCACCCGCATGCTCGCCCTCGCCGAGGCGGCCGGCGTGCCCGCCGTGCTCACCAACGCGGTGCGTTTCCTCGACCCGGCCGACCACCGGATCGGCCACGTGCTCGACTCGGCCCGCCACCTGCTCCCGCTGCACTCGCGGCACCTGGAACGGTCCACGTCGCACGCGTACCTGAAGACCGGCGCCGAGATGGCCCTGGTCGCCCGCCGCATCTGCGGCGGCGACGCCGAGCGCATGGCACGGCTGTTCGCCGTCACCCGCCGGATCGCCCGCCGCTGCGTGCTCGACCCGGTGGAGATCCTCGCGCTGCGCGCCGACCCGCCCCGGCTGCACCTGCCCGAGGTCGGCGGTGACCCGGTCGGGCTGCTGCGCCGCCGCTGCGCGGACGGCCTGCGGGAACGCGGCCTGGAACGGTCCAAACAGGCGCGGCGCAGGCTCGCCGAGGAGCTCGACGTGATCGAGCGCAAGGGCCTGTCGGGCTACTTCGTCGCGGTCGCCGGCATCACCGACATGATCCGCGGCATGGGCGTGCGCTGCGCGATCCGCGGCTCCGGCGCGGGCAGCCTCGTCACCTACCTGCTGCGCATCGGCGAGGTGAACCCGCTCGAGCACGGCCTGCTCATGGAGCGCTTCCTCGCCGAGAGCCGGGTCGGCCTGCCCGACATCGACATCGACGTGGAGTCGGCCCGCCGCCTCGACTGCTACCGGGCGATCCGCGACCGGTACGGCGAGGCCCGCGTGGCCTGCGTGTCGATGATGGAGACCTACCGGGCGCGCAGCGCGATCCGCGATGTGGGCATGGCGCTCGGCCTGCCCCCGCACGAGGTCGACGTGATCGCCAAGGCGTTCCCGCACGTCCGGGCCCGGCAGATCCGCGCCGCCCTGTCCGACCTGCCGGAGCTGCGGCAGAGCGGGCTGAACGACCGCCTGCTGGAGACCGCGTTCCGCCTCGCCGAGCGGCTCGACGGCCTGCCCCGGCACATCGCCCTGCACCCGTGCGGCGTGCTCGTCGGCAACGCGGGCCTGCGCGACCGCACCCCGGTCGAGCGCAGCCTGCTCGGCTTCCCGATGAGCCAGTTCGACAAGGACGACGTGGAGGAGGCCGGGCTGCTCAAGCTCGACGTGCTCGGCGTGCGCATGCAGTCCGCGCTGGCGTACGCGGTGGCCGAGATCGAGCGGGTGGACGGCGAGCGCGTCGACCTCGACGCGATCCCGCACGACGACGCGGCCACCTACGAGATGATCCGCGAGGCCCGCACGATCGGCTGCTTCCAGATCGAGTCGCCCGGGCAGCGCGAGCTCGTCGCCAAGCTGGAGCCGCGCACCCTGCACGACCTGATCGTGGACATCTCGCTGTTCCGCCCCGGCCCGGTCAACTCCGACATGGTCACGCCGTACCTGGAGACCCGGCACGGCTGGCGGCCGCCCCGCTACCCGCACCCGAGCCTGCGCCCGGTGCTCGAGGAGACCGGCGGCGTCGTGGTCTTCCACGAGCAGGTCCTGAGGATCATCGACGTCATGACGGGCAAGGGCCTGTCCGAGGCCGAGCGGGTACGGCGCGGCCTGTCCGACCCGGAGAGCCGGGCGCGCATGCGCGAGTGGTTCTTCGCCAACCTCCGCCCGGAGTACACCCGGGAGGAGGCCGAGGAGGCCTGGCGGGTGCTCGACGCGTTCGGCGCGTTCGGGTTCTGCAAGGCGCACGCGGCGGCGTTCGCGCTCCCCACCTACCAGTCGGCCTGGCTGAAGCGGCACCACACCGCGGCGTTCCTCGCCGGGGTGCTCACCCACGAGCCGGGCATGTACCCGCCCCGGGTGATCCTCGACGAGGCCCGCCGCTGCGGGGTGGCGGTGCTGCCGCTCGACGTCAACCGCTCCGACCGCACCTGGCGGGTCGAGCGGGTGCCCCCCGCGGCCGGGTACGGCGCGGCGCCGCCGGTCGGCCGGCCGCCGCTGTCCCGCCCCGGGTACGGCCTGCGCGTGCCGCTGTCCGCGGTGAAGGGGATCAGCGAGGCCGAGATCGACCGCATCCTCGCCGGCCGGCCGTACACCTCGCTCGCCGACTTCTGGGAGCGGGCCCGCCCGTCCCGGCCGGTCGCCGAGCGCATCGTCGAGGTGGGCGGGTTCGACGCGCTGCACGGCCTGCGCCCCGGCGGGCCCCGCTGGCGGCCCGGACACCTCACCCGGCGGGACCTGATCGCCCAGGTGGGGGCGCTGGAGCGGGCCTCGTCGGGGGTGGCGGAGAGCCAGCTCGCGATGGGCTTCACCGAGCGGGTGCCGCCCGGCGAGCTGCCGGAGATGACCGAGGCCGAGGTGGTCGAGGCCGAGCTGGAGATCCTCGGCCTCGACGTGAGCCGCCACGTGATCGCCTTCTACGACGAGCTGCTCGACGCGCTCGGCGTGACCCGGGCCCGCGACCTGCTGCGCTGCCGCAACGGCGCGGAGATCCTGGTGGCGGGGGTGAAGGTGGCCACCCAGACGCCCGCGGTCCGGTCCGGGCAGCGGGTCATCTTCACCACCCTGGAGGACTCCACCGGGCCGGTCGACCTGACGTTCTTCGAGTCGGTGCAGGGCCGCTGCGCGGCCACCGTGTTCGGCTCCTGGCTGCTCGCGGCGCGCGGGGTGGTGCGGCGCACCGGCGCCCGGGCGGTGTCGGTGCGCGCGATCGACTGCTGGAACCTCGTCGACCTCGACCAGGCCCGGCGCGAGGGCGGCATGGACGCGGTGCGGGCGCTCATGCGCGCCTCCCGCCCGGCCGGGTCCGCCGGGGTCGGCGGCACCTCGATCGCGTACCCCAACGGCTACCGGCTCTCCCCGTACGCCGACGTCGGCCCCGCGCCCGGCCCGACCCGGCCGCCGCGCCGCATGTGGCACGCCAGCGGGGGCAGCTCCGGCCCCACGGTCCGGCCGGGAGGCGTGAGGTGATCGTCACTCCGGAGATTCCCGAATCGTTACCTCTGACGGGGACCTATCAGATGTAATGCCACTAGCAGGGAACATGACCGAAAACGGGATGGGGGCGGTGTGACGGGCCACCCGACGGGCCGCGCATGCGGCGGCTCCAGGCGAGGGCATGCCGGCGCCGGAGGGCGGCGGGCGCTGCGGCGAGGCGCCTCGGCAGTGCTCGTCACGCTGCTCGTCACGCTCGTCGCGCTGCTCGCGGCCTGCTCGCCCGACGAGGGCCCGGAACGGGAGCGCACCGCGGCCACGCCCGGCGCGACCCCGCCCGCCACCACCCCGGAGACCGCGGACAGGCTGCTGCGCCGCTACCTGGCGGCCATGCGCGAGCCCTCGTCCGAGACGCTCGCGAAGCTGGAGGGCGGCGCCGCCCGGGCGGTGCACGACGCCGAGCTCCGGTTCACCGAGGCGTCGGTCCCGCAGCTCGCCGCCGAGTTCGCCATCCCCCGGCTCACCGGGTACCCGAAGTGGTTCGCGGCCGGGGCGGTACGGCCCGGCATGACCGGCGAGGTGGCGCTGTTCGTGAAGAGCCGGAAGGGCGCGGCCTGGCGGGTCCACCACCTCGCCTATCTCAGCCGGCCGATGCCCGAGCTCGCCCGGGACGCCGAGGGGTACGTCACCGCGGCCGAGCCCGGCGACCTGGCCGAGCGCCAGGCGAAGACGTTCACCCGCGAGCTGGGGACGTCCGCCGCCGCCGAGGCCGACGCGGAGGACGCGGACACGGCGGGCGGGGGCGACCCCGAGACCGCGCTGCGGGCCACGCTGCGGCAGCACGCGCGGCTGTTCAGCGGCTACGCGTGGACCGTCCGGCACCAGGCCGCATCCCAGGGCCGCTCCTACGCGCTGCGCACCGCGGACGGCGGCTCGGTGGTGTGGTACGTGCTCGCCTACTCGTTCACCGCGACCAACAGCGGCGGCCGGTTCGAGATCACCCTCGCCGACGAGGCGTCGCGCCTGCTCAACGACTCCACGGTGCGCCGGGCGTTCACCTGGGATGCCCGCTACCAGAGCGTCGCGCACGCCCAGGCCGACGGCACCGCGCGGGTGCTCGGCATCGCCCTGCCCGGCTGGACCGCCATGCGCGGCGACTGACCTTCGTTCCGGGGCCTCTCTCGAAAAGCGGGTGACCGGGGCGGCCTCAGCCGCCGGCCACCGGGCCGCCGTTGCCCGGCACCGTGCTCGGCGGCGCGACCGGCGCGGCGAGCGGGGCGGCCGCGATCCGGGCGACCGGGCGCCGCCGCGGGGCGACGCCGGCCCGGGTGACCTCGCGGACCGTGGCCGCGCAGAGCGCCGCGGCGAGCGCGGTCACCGTGACCGCGGCCGGGCCGAGGCCGGTGAGCCCGTCGTCGCCCGCGACCAGCGAGATCGTCACCGTGGCGAGGGCGGCGAGCCAGCTCAGCCACCAGGCGACGAGCAGCACGGGCCGGTGCCGCCGACCGGCCGGGGGATCGGCCTCCCGCCAGGCGGCGTGCAGCGCGAACGGCGGCGCGACCAGGTTGACGATCGGGATCAGCCAGGCCCGCAGCGCGCTCCGGCGCATCTGGCCCAGCCAGCGCAGGTAGGTCACGGCCGCCGCGGCCCAGGCGACCGCGACGGCGAGCACCAGCAGCGCGAAGGCCGTCAGCTCACCGGTGATCTCCTCGGCGCCGGGCGCCCGCGGGTCGCCGTCGATCGCCGCGATCCGGGCGGCGAGCGGCCCGCCCCGCGTCTCCTCGAAGATCACCAGCGCGGCCATCGCGAGCACGAGCACGGCGAGGGCCACATACACGCGCACCGCGTACCGGCCCGCGGAGGACCAGGTGGCGCGGCGGCCGGGGAGCCAGGCGGCCAGCCGGGCGGAGAGCCCGGTGAACGACCCCGAGGCGAACCCAGTGGAGGACCCATTGGACGACAGGGTGGCGCGCAAGGATCTCCTCCCCCCGGCATGCGCTGATGGGTCGGTGCGCGGCGATCGGGTGCGCCGCTGCCAGACATGTATCCCACGCGCCGCGCCGCTAATCCCCCGACACGCCGGGCGTTCCGCCGGGCCGTACCGCTCGTTCCGGGCAGGTCAGGACACGATACCCGACTCCCAGGCCCACGCGGCGATCTCGACCCGGTTCCGCGCGCCGAGCTTCGCCTGGATGCTGCCGAGGTGCGTCTTGACCGTGGAGAGCGAGACGAACAGCTCGGCGGCGACCTCCTGGTTGGTACGGCCGCGCGCGACCAGCCGCACCACGTCGAGCTCCCGTTCGGTGAGCGGCTCGCGCGGCCGCCGGGCCTGCGGCGTGGGCCGGGCGAGGTGCTTGAGCAGCCGCACGGTCACCGAGGGGGAGACGAGCGAGTCGCCGACCGCGGCCGCGCGCACCGCCTCGATCAGCAGCGTCGGCCCGCTGTCCTTGAGCAGGAAGCCGCACGCGCCCGCGCGCAGCGCGCCGTACACGTACTCGTCCAGGTCGAAGGTGGTGACGATCACGACCCGCATCGGGTCGGGCACGCCGGGCCCGGCGAGCAGCCGGGTGGCCTCGAGCCCGTCGAGCCGGGGCATCCGGATGTCGAGCAGGCACACGTCCGGCCGCAGCCTGCGGGCCTGCTCCACCGCCTCCACCCCGTCGGCAACGGCGGCGACGACCTCGATGTCCGGCTGGGCGTCGAGGATCATCTGAAAGCCCGTCCGTACCAGCTGCTGATCGTCCGCGATGAGCACCTTCACGCGATGAATTCTGCCATTGACAAAGCATGACGAAGCGGCGGAAACGGGTTTGGCGCGCCTTGCGGAATGTCACAATCACGGCCGATACCCGGGTTTCGGTCACGGCCAGAGAGGGCGATGAACGCGAGTCCGCCGCTTCCCACTCCCGAAGGCGTGCAGACCGCCGAACAACTGCTGGAACGGCTCGCCGAGCTCCGCGCCTGGGCGGGGCAACCGTCGCTGCGCACCCTGCGCCGCCTCGCCGGTACCACCACCTCGCCGTCCGGCGACGTCGTCGACGCGCTGCCGGCCAGCACGACGTCGTACGTTCTCAACGGGCGCGGCCTGCCGCGCCCGCCGCGCCTGGAGTTCGTCGAGGCGTTCGTCACGGCCTGCCTGCTCGCCTGCGATCACCCGAAGCAGGAGATCCCGGCCATCGTGGAGCGCTGGCGCGCCTGCTGGCGTGCCCTCGCCCTGGCGCAGGAGGGCGCGGCGACCTCGGAAGGGGCCGTGCCACGGGCGGCGCCCGCCCCGGCCTCGCCGGGCATGACGGCTTCCGGCACGGCCGTGCCCGCGCCGCTCGGCGCGTCCGGGCCAGGGCCGGCGCCGGACGTGGCGCCGACGATCCCCGCGTCCACGCCCGCCGCGGCCGTGACCTTCGCGGAGGGCCCGCCGCGACCGGGACACGTCGCCCCGGGCGTGGTGCCGTCCGCGGCTCCCGGGCCGCCGGTCCTCGCGCCTCCGGACGACGCGGAACCGGCCGCGCGGCCGCAGACACCCCCCGGGCACGGGCGGCGGACGCGGTGGCGGGGCGACCGGCGGGTACCGCTGACGGCCGCCGTCGGCCTGGCGGTGGCCGCGGCCCTCGTCGGCGTGGCGGGCACGCTCCTGGTGGTGGGGAACGGCGAGCAACCGGCCGGGCCGTCCCCCGGACTCGAGGTGGCCGCGTCCCCGGGACTCGACCCGGCAGGCCCCGCCGGACCGATGCGCGTGGTCAAGCGGGGCGTCGTCACGGGCATGCGGGACGTGGAGGGGTTCGACGCCGACCGCGGCATGGTCCTGCGGCAGAACAGCCGGGGCATCGACGTGAGCGGCTGGAGCTCGGGCAACCACCTGGTGGCCAAGTCGCAGGCGGTGGTCATGCCGCTGCGCGAGACGGGCGCCGAGGACCACCGCCGCTGCACGCGGCGGCCCGCCGCGGCCAAGACCCAGCAGATCAAGGGCCTGCACGCGTGGCCCCCGGGCCACGCCATCTGCATCTGGACCGCCGAGGGCAACCTCGCCCTGCTCACCCTGGAACGCACCCCCTCACCGGCCGACCCGGTGCTCGCGTTCCGCTACGTGGTGTGGCGGCCGGGCGACTGAGAAACGGCGCCGGGCCGCCCGGTCCGGGCGGCCCGGCGGTCTCACGCGACCTGCGGCGGGTACCGGTGAGGGCGTCAGGCGTCGCAGAAGTCCCGCCAGGCGGCCTTGCCGGCCGGGTCGCGCAGGCGGTAGTCGTCGCCGCTCTTCGTCCTCCAGTCGTGGTCGAAGTAGGCGACGTACAGCGCGCCCTTCTGGGTGAGGTACCGGGTGAGATCGCGCAGCCACTGGGCGCGGCCGGTGCCGTCGTCGCCCTTGATGACGGTGCTGCCGGTCTCCGCGACCGCGAACGCCAGGCCCTGGCGGCCGATCTCCGCGACGATCCCGTCGAACAGCTGGGCGGGCGGGGTGTACTTCGGCTGCTTCGCGTTGCGGCCCTGGTTGTACACGTCGACCGCCACCACGTCGACGTACGACCTGCCGGGCAGGTAGTCCGTCCAGGTACGGCCCGAGCGCGCGTTGAACGACCAGCCCATCAGCGTGAGGGTCGCCTTGAGCCGCGGGTTGCCCACCTCGTCGGCGATCTTCGCGATGTGCTCGAAGGCGGCCCGGAACTGCGCCGCGGTGAACTCGCCCTTCTCAATGTTGTCCTCGGGCTCGTGGTGGTACGTCCAGTAGGTCACCCGGTCCCGGGGCGCGTCGGCGAACCACTGGCGCAGCTTGGCGTCGTACGCCTTCTGCAGCACCTGGGACGGGTTCATCTTGAACGACACGTGCACCGGCCTGCCGCCCACGTCGAGCATGCGGGCCCAGGGCTTGGGCTCGCCCGGGTTGAAGAGCCGGATGAGCTCGAGGCCGCCGTAGTAGCCGTCGACGCGGGCGAGCGCCTCGCGCATCGTCTCGCCCTCGGACTCGGTGGCGAACGACGCGCCGCACAGCGTTCCCGCCGCCGTTTCCCCCGACGTCCCTCCGGAGGCGCCCGCCGACCCGCCCGTGGCGCCGGTGCCGCCCGTCCCGTCGCCGGGGTCCGCGTACTCCACGGTCAGGCGCGGGCCGCGGTCACCGGCCTCGGTGGAGTGGAAGACGGCAGGGCGCCCGCCCGTGCTGCGCACGGCGAACGCGTACGTGCCCGGGCCGGTGACCGACGCGGTCACGTCGAACGCCACGACGCCCGAGGCGCTCTGGGCGACCGGCTTCCCGGCGAGCCCGCCGAGCGACGGCCGGTCGGCGTAGGTGGTGGACTCGCTCCACGACCCGGACACCCGCCGCACCTCCAGCCCGCCCGGCTTCGCCGAGCCCCGCGTGCGCAGCTCCAGCACCACACGCCTGGGCGTGCGGCCGCCCGCGTCCGGAACGGTGAACCGCAACAGGATCTCGCTGTACCGGTCGGCGCGGCGGGCGGCGACCAGGCTGGTCGCCTCGCCGTAGGCCCGGCCGGGCCGCTCGCGCACCACGTAGGTGTCCGCGTCGGCGCGTACCAGGGTGGGCGCGAGGGCCGCCGAGGAGAGGGACGCCGCGCCCTTGCCGGTGCCCGCGGCCATGGCCGCGGGTCCCGTCGCCAGCGCGGTGGCCAGGGTGAGTCCGATCGCCGCCAGATGCCGGCCTCCGGATGGCCGCCGGCCTGATCCGGCCACGAACGATATGCGCATCGGTGGTGCTCCTCGACATGAGGCGGATACGACAGAGCCCACCTCACGCCATTCCGATCTTCGTTTTCGCGTTCGCACCGGAATTGGACGATATTGGCCGCCCTTGGAGGCGCTCGGACAATTTCGATGTTCCGCTCGGGCGTTTTGTGAGGTCTAGGCCGGTGTCCAACGGGAGCACCGCGCATTGAACACCGCGCGACATCTCGCGCCCGGCCGAAACCCGCTCCCCGGCAACCGTCCCGGCACGCCGGGGCGCACCGGGACGCAGCGGACGGTACGGCGGGCGTCCGGTACGGCCCGCCGCCACGCCGCCGGCCACCGGGACGAGCCGGTCAGCTCACGTTCTCGTCGGGATCGTCGAGCGGGCAGGCCCCGTGCGGCGCGGTGCTCGACGGGGAGTCGCCGAACAGCTCGGGGTAGGCGTGCACGAGGTGGTCGGCGACCGCCCGGCC
This sequence comes from Thermopolyspora flexuosa, assembly GCF_006716785.1. Lineage (NCBI taxonomy): Bacteria > Bacillati > Actinomycetota > Actinomycetes > Streptosporangiales > Streptosporangiaceae > Thermopolyspora > Thermopolyspora flexuosa. The sequence goes on from NZ_VFPQ01000001.1 coordinate 1,199,291, forward strand.
CGCCTCCGCCGCGTCGCCCGCCTTGATCGCCTCGAAGATGCGGCGGTGGTCGCGCCGCAGGATCGTGGTGTCGCCGAGCCGTACGATCGCGTCCACCGCGTACCGGCGGACCGAGTCGCGCAGCGCCTGCATCACCGCGACGAGCAGGCGGTTGCCGGAGGCCTGGACGATCGCCAGGTGGAAGGCGGTGTCGTCCTCCACGAACTCCTCGGGCGGCAGGCCGGGGCGGTCCATGCGCTCCAGCGCCCGCTCCATCGCCGCCAGCTCGGCGGCGTGCCGGTCGACGTGCCGGGCCGCGTGCTCGGCCGACCAGCGCTCCACCATGAGGCGGGTGTCGATGATGTCGCGCATGGTCAGGCTCGACAGCCGCAGGTGGAGGCGGAGCAGGTCGGTGAGCGCGTCGCCGGGGCGCGCGGTGAGCACCGCGCCCGCGTCCGGGCCGCGCCCCACGGCCGAGGAGACCACGCCCAGCGCATCCAGCACCCGCAGCGCCTCCCGCACCGAGGCACGGCTCACCTGGAGCTGCTCGGCGAGCCGGCGTTCCCCGGGCAGCCGGTCGCCGGGCGCGAGACCGTCGGCCTCGATGCGCTCCTCGATCTGGGCGAGCACCTCCTCGAAGGTGCGGGTGCGCCGGACCGGTCGCCACCCGTCCTCGCTCACGTGGGCCTCTCCTTCGGGGTGAAAGCCTTGACCTCGGGGGTATGGTCTGACCATATTGTGGTCTGACCATATTCGGAAAGGCTACCCCGTGCGCGTCGCCCTCTTCATCACCTGCGTGAACGACACGCTCTTCCCGGAGACCGGCAAGGCGGTCGTCACCCTGCTGCGCCGGCTCGGCTGCGAGGTCGAGTTCCCCCGGGCACAGACCTGCTGCGGCCAGATGCACCTCAACACCGGCTATCCCCGGGAGAGCCTGCGGCTGGCCCGGCACTTCGTCGACGTCTTCTCCGGGTACGACGCCGTCGTGACGCCCTCGGGCTCGTGCGCGGCGATGGTGCGCGAGCAGTACCCGAAGCTCGCCCACAGCCCTCACTTCGCCGCCCCGGCCGGGGCGCGGCGGCTCGTCCCGACCCGGGCCGGCCGGGAGTTCGCCGCCGCCGTCGACGAGGTGACGCCCCGGGTGTACGACCTGTCCGAGTTCCTCATCGACGTGCTCGAGGTCGAGGACGTGGGGGCGTACTTCCCGCACAGGGTGACCTACCACCCCACCTGCCACTCGCTGCGCGGGCTGCGGCTGGGGGACCGGCCGCTCCGGCTGCTGCGCGCGGTCCGCGGGCTCGAGCTCGTCGACCTGCCCGGCGCGGAGGAGTGCTGCGGCTTCGGCGGCACCTTCGCGGTGAAGAACCCGGCGATGTCCGCGGCGATGGGCACCGACAAGGTGCGCAACGTGCTCGACACCGGCGCGGAGGTGCTGTGCGCCGCCGACAACTCCTGCCTGATGCACATCGGCGGCACGCTCCGGCGGCAGCGCGGCGGGGTGCGGGTGATGCACCTCGCCGAGATCCTCGCCCAGACCGAGGGGAGGGCCTGATGGGCGCACCGAAGGCGAGCACCGGGCGGGGCCACGTCGTCGACCTCGGCATGCCGGCGTTCCCGCGCAGCTCGGCGCGCGCGGCCGCCGACTCCCAGCTCCGCTTCAACCTGCGCAAGGCGACGCACACGATCCGGGGCAAGCGCGCGAACGTCGTCGCCGAGCTGCCCGACTGGCTGGAGCTGCGCGCCGCGGGCAAGGCGATCAAGGACCACACGCTGCGCAACCTCGACCGCTACCTGATCCAGCTGGAGCGGGCGGTCACCGAGGCCGGCGGCCACGTGCACTGGGCCGCGGACGCGGACGAGGCGAACCGCATCGTCACCGACCTGGTGAAGGCGACCGGCGAGACCTCGGTGGTGAAGGTCAAGTCGATGGCCACCCAGGAGATCGGGCTCAACGAGGCGCTGCACGAGGCGGGCATCACCGCGTACGAGACCGACCTCGCCGAGCTCATCGTCCAGCTCGGCGACGACCGGCCCTCGCACATCCTCGTCCCGGCGATCCACCGCAACCGCGCCGAGATCCGCGAGATCTTCCTCGACCACATGGGGGAGTGGGGCCGGCCCGCGCCCGACGGCCTCGGCGACGACCCGCGCGCCCTCGCCGAGGCCGCCCGGCTGCACCTGCGCGAACGCTTCCTCACCACCAAGGTGGCGATCTCCGGGGCGAACTTCATGGTCGCCGAGACCGGCACCCTGGTCGTGCTGGAGTCCGAGGGCAACGGGCGCATGTGCCTCACCCTGCCGGAGACGCTGATCAGCGTCGTCGGCATCGAGAAGGTCGTGCCGACCTGGCGGGACCTGGAGGTGTTCCTCCAGCTGCTGCCGCGGTCCTCGACCGGGGAGCGGATGAACCCCTACACCTCCACCTGGACCGGGGTCACCCCCGGCGACGGGCCGCGCGAGTTCCACCTCGTGCTGCTCGACAACGGCCGCACCGACGTGCTCGCCGACGAGGTGGGCCGCCAGGCGCTGCGCTGCATCCGCTGCTCGGCATGCCTCAACGTGTGCCCGGTGTACGAGCGGGCGGGCGGCCACGCGTACGGCTCGGTCTACCCCGGGCCGATCGGCGCGATCCTCACCCCGCAGCTGCGCGGCATGGACACGCCGCTCGACGCCTCGCTGCCGTACGCCTCCTCGCTCTGCGGTGCCTGCTACGACGTGTGCCCGGTGGCGATCGACATCCCCACGGTCCTCGTCCACCTGCGGGCGCGGGCGCCGCACGAACCCGCCGAGCGGGCGGTGATGCGGGCCGCGTCCTGGCTGCTCGCCCGGGCGAACCGGTTCGGCGCGGTGCAGCGGCTGGCCTCCCGGCTGCGCCGCCTGATCCCCCGGCGGGCCCCTGGACCCGGGCCGCTCGCCGCCTGGACCGACACCCGCGACATCCCGCCGATCCCCGCCGAGCCGTTCCGCGACTGGTGGGACCGAACCGAAGGAGGTGCCCGGTGACCCCGGCCACGGGCTCGCGTGAGCGCATCCTCGCCCGAATCCGCGCCGCGGTGGCGGTCGCGCCCGAGCAGCGGATCCGCCGCGCCTACCGCACCGGCGCGCGCATGCCGCGCGAGACCCTGATCGAGCTGTTCGCCGAGCGGGTCCGGGACTACCGGGCGATCGTGCACACGGTCGCCGCGGACGACGTGCCCGGCACGGTCGCCGACGCGCTCGCCAGGCGCGGGGTGCGGCGGCTCGTCGTGCCCGCCGGGCTGCCCGGCACCTGGCTGGCGCGGGCCGACGCCGAGGTCGAACGGCTCGCCGACGACCCGCCGCTGTCCGCGGCCGAGCTCGACCGGACCGACGGGGTGATCAGCGCGTGCGCGGTCGCGATCGCCGAGACCGGCACGATCGTGCTCGACGCCGGGCCGGGCCAGGGGCGCCGGGCGCTCACCCTCGTGCCCGACTACCACCTGTGCCTGGTGCGCGCCGAGCAGATCGTCCCCCGGGTGCCCGAGGCCGTCGCCCGGCTCGACCCGCGCCGCCCGCTCACCTGGATCAGCGGCCCCTCGGCGACCAGCGACATCGAGCTCAACCGGGTCGAGGGCGTGCACGGGCCGCGCACCCTCGAAGTCGTGATCATCACGGACTGATCCGCTCGGGGACGTCCGCCCCGGTCGGCGTCCCCGCAACCGGCACTGCGGCAGGGCGGGCGTGTGTCACCGGCCTCGCCGCCGTTGGCCGGGTACGGCCCGGCCTCGCCCACGCCGATCTCGTACGGCTTTCGCGCGATTCCTGCCGAGCCGTCGGCCGCCTGCGCCGATCAGAGGCATTCCGTGGCCGGGTTGTCGCCGAGGTGCCGGGCGGCACGTCGGCCGTTCGCGGCATGCCCGGGCCGCTCGACGCGAGCCGCCCGCGTCACGGGTGCGCCCGATCCGGGGCGATGGATTTCTTGTCGCCGTGACCACATCCTCGCCCGGGCGCGCGTCCGGTCGCCGGGCCGGGCGCCGGCCGTACCTCTCCTTATGGAAGGAGCGCGGCGGACGAGCCCTTTCGGTTGCGCTAGCGCTTCTGCTCGGCCGCGCTCAGCGCGAGCGCGGTGGCGACCTCGCCGAGGTTGTGGAACTTCTCGTCGGGCAACGTGCGCACCGCCTGCAGCACCGGCTCCGGCGCGGCCTTGGTCACGGCGTGGGTGAGCAGGGCGCGGCGGTCGGCGGGGAACCGGGCGTCGCTCAGCCACTTGGCGAGGTTGGCGCGCCGTTCCACGTCCGCCGGGGTGATGCGGGGGCGCTGCGGCGCGGCGGGACGCCGGCCGGGAAGGGTGCCGTCGTCGACCGCGTCGGCGGGAGGCGCGGTCATCGGCTCGTCCCGCCGGACATCCTCGGCGGCCTCGGCGGCGTGCCGTGCGGACCGGGTCGTGCGCTCGCCCTGCTTCGGGCTCCCTCGCTCCATGACCTTCTCCTCCCGTTCACCCAAGGTGCGAATCAGGCCATTTGCCTCTCCGTACCCCTGGCGCCATCGGCAAACGTGGGGCCGTCCCGCGGGCGAGCCCGAGGTGGAGCACTTGGAAAGCACTTGAACGTCGGTTGAGTAGTTGATTACCATCAAACCCGACGAAGGGGGACGTATGTGGTCCGGTAACGACCTCAGCGCGGAACAGGCCTTCGGCGAGATCAGGCGCGTCGACCGGCAGGTGCGGCGGTCGTCGCGGCCCACCGCGGTGTGGTGGCTGGCGTGCGGGATCGCCACGGCCGTCTACTGGTCGGTCATGCACTTCGGCCGCGAGCCGTACGACACGCTCGCGGTCGTGGGATGGGTGGTGTTCTCCACCGCGTCCGCCTTCTACGTCTGCCGGCGGGGCGCATACGAACGCAGGCTGTACCGGCTGGCGCGCGTCGTGATGGCCGTGTTCCTGGCGGCCACCCTCTTCAACGTGCTGGTGACCCCGTACGTGCGGGAGAACGACGGGATCTGGCCGGTCGTCGTCGGCGTCGTCGGCATCCTCGTCGCGGCCATCCCGCCGCTGTACGGCGGCTGGCGCGGGCTGAAGGCGCTGCGCGACCTGGACCGGGAGGAGCCGGCGATCCAGTGACCGCGACCACCGGAAGCGGCCATCATCCCCGGCACAAGCTCGACGAGATCATCCACGCCCCGGTACGCCTCTCCATCGTCGCGGCCCTGGCGGCGGCCGAGAAGGCCGAGTTCCGCTTCCTGCGCGACACGATCGAGGTGAGCGACTCGCTGCTGTCGAAGCACATCGCCACTCTCGAGGAGGCCGGCTACGTGCGGGTGCAGAAGGGGTTCGTCGGCAAGCGCGCCCGTACCTGGCTCTCCCTCACCGAGCGAGGGCGCAAGGCGTTCGCCGAGTACGTGTCCGTGTTGCAGGAGATCGTGACAAAACCAACGAAAGGTGCGGTGGATGCTCCGCATTGACGAGCTGAGAAAACGGTACGGCGAGAAGGTCGCGCTCGACGGCGTCTCGCTCACCGTGCGCCCCGGCGAGATGTTCGGCTTCGTCGGCGCGAACGGGGCGGGCAAGACCACGACGATGCGGATCGTCATGGGCGTGCTCCAGGCGGACGGGGGCGAGGTGCGCTGGCAGGACCGCCCGATCGACTTCGCCGTCCGCCGCCGGTTCGGCTACATGCCCGAGGAACGCGGCCTCTACGCCAAGATGCGGGTCCGCGAGCAGCTCGAGTACTTCGGCCGGCTGCACGGCATGGCCCCGGCCCGGGCCCGCCGGTCAGCCGACGACCTGCTGGAACGGCTCGGCCTCACCGAGCGCCGGGACACCGAGGTGGAACGGCTCTCGCTCGGCAACCAGCAGCGGGTGCAGCTCGCCGTCGCCCTCGTGCACGAGCCCGAGATGCTCATCCTCGACGAGCCGTTCTCCGGCCTCGACCCGATCGCGGTCGACGCGCTCGCCGAGGTGCTGCTCGAGCGCACCGCCGCGGGCGTACCGGTGGTGTTCTCCAGCCACCAGCTCGAGCTCGTCGAGCGGCTGTGCGACTCGGTCGGCATCATCGCGAGCGGCCGCATGGTCGCCGTCGGCTCCGTCGCCGAGCTGCGCGGCCGGGAACGGCACAAGCGGCTGCGCGTCGTGCTCTCCGACGCCGAGCCGGGCTGGGCCGACCGGCTGCCCGGCACGATCGTGGCGAAGGACGGCGACGAGGTCATCCTCGAGCCCGCCGACGACCAGGAGGTGCTCCGGGAGGCGATGCGGCTCGGCCGGGTCGAGCAGTTCGGCTGGGTGGAGCCGAAGCTGAGCGAGATCTTCCGCGAGGTGGTCGCGTGAGCGTGACCGGCGGACCGTCCGGCGCCGGAGGAGGCCGCGCCGGAGCACGAGGCATCGCGAGAGGGACGACGCAGCGAGGGAGAGGGGCACCGTGAAGGACCTGGGCCCGGTCTGGCTCACCGCCCGCCGGGAGATCACCGTACGCGGCCGCAGCAAGGCGTTCATCATCGGCCTGGCGGTCACCATCCTGCTCGTGGTCGTGGCCGTGGGCCTGCCGCGGCTGCTCGCCGGCGTACCGGACCGGTACACGGTCGGCCTCGTCGGCGCGCAGAGCGACCGGCTCGCCGCCGTGCTCGGCGCGCAGGCCGAGGCCGCCGAGGACACGCAGCTGACCGTGGTGAACTACGAGGACGAGGCCGCCGCCCGGGCGGGGGTCGAGGCCGGTGACGTCGACCTGGCCGTGGTGGACAACGCCAGGGTGATCCTCGCGGAGACCCCCGACGCCAACCTGCGGACCATGCTCGCCACCGCGCACCAGGTGGTGGCCACCGAGGAGCGGCTGCGCGCCGCCGGGCTCGACCCGAACGCGGTCCAGCAGGCGATGCAGGTCGAGCCGCTCACCGAGGTCTCGCTCACCGGCACGAGCGGGAAGGAGGCGGGCCTGCGCCGCATGCTCGCCATGGCCATCGTCATCCTGCTGTTCGTGCTGATCATTCAGGCCTGCACCATGGTCGCGATGGGCGTGGTCGAGGAGAAGGGCAGCCGGATCGTGGAGATCCTGCTCGCCACGATCCGCCCGGCCCAGCTCCTCGCCGGGAAGGTGGTCGGGCTGGGCGTGCTCGGGCTGCTGCAGGTCGCCGTGATCGCGATCGCCGGCTACACCGCCGCGCAGTTCAGCGGGCTGCTGCCGGAGCTGCCCGAGGACACCGGCGGCGTGCTCGCCCTCACCCTCGCCTGGTTCCTGCTCGGCTACGCCTTCTACGCGGTGCTGTACGCCGCGATCGCCTCCCTCGTCTCCCGCCAGGAGGAGCTGCAGTCCGCGCTCACCCCGGCCACGCTGCTGCTCATGGGCGGCTACTTCGTGGCGATCTACTCGGTGATGGAGCCCGCCGGCCCGGTCACCCGCGTGCTGTCGGTCGTGCCCCCGTTCTCCGCGATGATCATGCCGGTGCGGGCGGCCGGGGACGAGGTGCCCGTCTGGGAGATCGGCCTGGCGTTCGGGCTCATGCTGCTCGCCGTACTGCTCGTGCTCTGGCTCGGCGGCCGGGTGTACGAGCGGGCGGTGCTGCGCACCGGCGCCCGGGTGCGCATCGCCGAGGTGCTGCGCGCCCGGTGACCGGTGGGGCGCCGGGGGCCGTGCCGTACCGGCGGGGGTGGTTGCGATAGTGGTGGGATGAGATCCGTACCGCCCGGCCTCGTCGAGGGGTGACCATGCCAGGTTTCGACGCCCACCTCACGCTCTCGTCGGAACGGCTGGTGCTGCGCCCCTTCGGGCCGAAGGACGCGCCCCAGGTGCGGGCGATCGTCGCCGCCGGGACCGCCTCCTTCCTGCCGCCCGGCGCGCCCGGTCACCTCGCCTACGTCGACCAGTGGCTGAGTCACGGCGTCCACGAGCCGCTCCGCTCCGGCGAGGGCATCCACCTCGCGATGGAGGCCGCGGGCGAGATCGTGGGCGCCATCAGCCTGTTCAAGACCCACTGGGGCGCCGGCACCACCGAGATCGGGTACGGCGTGCTCCCCGGCCACCGGGGGCGCGGGTACGCCACCGAGGCGGTGCGCCTGCTCACCTCGTGGGCGCTCGGCCCGGGCGGCCTGCGCCGGGTCGAGCTGCGGGTCAACCTCGACAACGCCGCCTCGATCCGGGTGGCGGAGAAGGCCGGGTTCACCCGGGAGGGCCTGCTGCGCGGCGGCGGCTTCGAGGACGACGGCCCGCACGACCTGCTGGTGTTCGGCCGGATCGCCGGGGATCCGCCCATGCCGTACACCGGGTTCCACACCGGGCTGCGGCTGGAGAGCGAGCGGCTGCTGCTGCGCCCGTTCACCGCGGCGGACGCCCCCGACGTGCTCGCCGCGGTCGCCGGCGACCCGGAGATCCGGCGCTGGATGCCGTGGGCCGCCGGGTACACGATGGAGAGCGCGCTCCAGTGGTGCACCCGGCTCGCCCACATCGACGTGGCCACCGCCGTGCACTTCGCGCTCGAGCCGCGGGACGGCGGGCGGCTCGCCGGGTCGGCCGGGGTGCACCGGGCCGACTGGGAGCGCGGCGACGCCGAGATCGGCTACTGGATCGCGCCGTGGGCGCGCCGCCGCGGCTACGCCACCGAGGCGACCCGGGCGATCAGCGAGCACCTGTTCGAGCGCGGCTTCCAGCGGGTCCACCTCGTGGTCGCGGACGGGAACGTGGCGAGCCAGGCGGTGGCGAAGAAGGCCGGGTTCACCCGGGAGGGGGTGATGCGCCGGGCGGTGCCGGTGCCCGGCGGCTACGTGGACGGCATATTGTTCAGCCTGCTCAGGGGCGAATGAGCGGTTTCGTGCTGAAAATTCCAAGCTCGGGACGCCGTGGTGCGCTTTGGAGTATCCTCGCGGTCTGCCGCTGCAGGCCGACCAGGGGAGACCGAGATGAAGCCGCCGCTGCTGCTGATCGGGACCGGCACCGACGACAATAGCGGCACCGCCGAATTCGGCAGGTTCGTGCACCGGTTGCGCTGTCGCCTCGAGCACATCGCCGCCGACGTGTGCGGCGGATTCCTCGACCGGTCCGAGCCGCGCCTGCGCGACTCGGTCGCCTCGCTGGTGGCCCGCGGGCACCACCGCATCGTGGTGCTGCCCCTCGTGCTCACCGAGCACGACCAGGTCCTCACCGCGCTGCGCGCGGCCCTCGCCCGGGAGCAGGAGCGCCACCCGACGCTGCGGTACGACCTCGCCCGGCCGCTCGGCCCCGACCTGGGCGTGCTCGGCCTGCTCGCCGAGCGGCTCGCCGACGCCGAGGCGGAGATCCCCCGCCTCGCCGCCGTGCCCGCCGCCACGGCCCAGTCCACCCCGGGCGTGAGCCGGTCGGAGACCGCGATCGTGCTCGTCGGCGGCGGCTCCACCGACCCGGCCGGGAACGCGGACGTGCACCGGACCTCCCGCCTGCTGTGGGAGACCTACGCCTCCGGCTACCTCACCGTGGAGACCGCCTACATGTCGCCGCTCACCCGGCCGGGCGTGGCCGGCGGGTTGGAGCGATGCCGACGACTCGGTGCAAAGCGTGCGATCGTGCTGCCCTACCATGTTTTCGCCGATTCCGACCTGGAACGGGTCTGGGCGCAGGCGATGGCGTACGCGGCGGGCCACGACGGGCTCGACATCCGCTGCGCCGAGGCCATCGGGGACTGCGAGGGCCTCGCCGACGTCGTGATCGAACGCTACGAGGAGGCGCTGACCGTGGAGCTCGCCGACCGGCGGCAGGTGCTGCGATGACGCCCGCGGAGGCCGTGGCCCGGATCGTCGCGGCGATCGATCCGCTCGACGAGGCCGCCGCGCGGGCCGCCCGCGAGCACCAGGACCGGCTCACCAAGCCGCGCGGCGCGCTCGGCTCGCTCGAGGACGTCGCGGTCCGCCTCGCCGGGATCGCCGGGACCTGCCCGGCGCCGATCCCGCACCCCGCGGCCGTCGCCGTGTTCGCCGCCGACCACGGCGTGCACGCCCAGGGCGTCACCCCCTGGCCGCAGGAGGTCACCGCCCAGATGGTGGCGAACTTCCTCGCCGGCGGCGCGGTGGTCAACGCGTTCGCCAACCAGGCCGGGGCCACGGTGACCGTGGTCGACGTCGGCGTCGCCGCCGACCTGCCGCCCACGCCGCGACTGGTCAACCGCAAGATCGCGTACGGCACCGCCGACCTGTCCCAGGGCCCGGCGATGACCCGCGAGCAGGCCGAGCGCGCGATCGCCACCGGCGCCGAGATCGCCGCCGACCTCGTCCGCTACGGCGCCCGCTGCCTGATCGCGGGCGACATGGGCATCGCGAACACCACCGCCTCGGCCGCCCTGGTCTCCGCGTTCACCGGCCGGGACCCCGAGCTCGTCACCGGCCGCGGCGCCGGGATCGACGACGCCACGCTGCGGCACAAGATCGAGGTGGTACGCCGCGGCCTCGAGGCCAACGGCCTGCCGTCCGAGGAGGTGCCCGCGATCGAGGTGGTCGCCCGGGTCGGCGGCCTCGAGCACGCCGCGATCGCCGGGTTCATCCTCGGCGCCGCGGCCGCGCGGGTGCCGGTCATCCTCGACGGCGTGATCGCCGGGGCGGGCGCCCTGGTGGCCGCGGGCATCGCGCCCCGCGCGATCGACTACTGCCTCGCCGGTCACCGCTCGGCCGAGCCCGGGCACGCCGCCACCCTGGAGCACCTCGGGCTGCGGCCGCTCGTCGACCTGGAGCTGCGGCTCGGCGAGGGCACCGGCGCCGTGCTCGCCCACCCGCTCGTGTGCGCCGCGGCCCGCGTCATGCACGAGGTCGCCACCTTCGACTCGGCGGGCGTCTCCGAGAAGGAGTGACGGCCGCGCGGCCCGCGCCGGGTTCGCGGTGGCCGGTTCCGGGCATGCGCGCAGTCCGCCGTGCCGTACCGGTGTCCTCCGGACGTGCCGTTCGGTGTGCCCTCCGCAGGGTCGACAATGGTTCCTGACCGCACCGACCGGCACAATGTGGGAGATCGCGGTCAGGGGCGATAACCTGCCCTTCCTGAAACAATGGCGCTGTAGGTTAACTCACGTACCGCGCCCCGCCGATCTTGCCGCCATGGAGGGAAACCGCGTCATGTCGCCCTACATGCTCGGCCTGCGCCTGGAAGGGCGGCGCGTGCTCGTCGTGGGGGGCGGTCGGGTGGCCCAGCGACGGGTACCGGCGCTGCTCGCCGCCGGAGCCCGCGTCACGATCGTCTCGCCGAGCGTCACCCCCGCGCTCGACGACCTCATCGCGGACGGCCGGGTGCACTGGGAGCGCCGGCGCTACCAGGTCGGCGACTGCGACGGCGCGTGGCTCGTGCAGGCGTGCACCGACGACCGCGCGGTGAACACCGCGGTCGCCGCCGAGGCCGAGGCGAAGCGCATCTGGTGCGTGCGCGCCGACGACCGGGACGCCTCGGCCGCGTGGACCCCGGCGAGCGGGCAGGTGGGCGAGATCGGCGTGGCGGTGACCGCGGGCGGCGACCCGCGCCGGGCCGCCAGCATCCGCGACGCGATCGTCAACGGGCTGCGCGACGGCACCGTCGACGCCCGCCGCAACCGCACCAAGCCGGTCGGCGTCGCGCTCGTCGGCGGGGGACCGGGCGATCCCGGGCTGATCACGGTACGCGGGCGGCAGCTGCTCGCCCAGGCAGACGTCGTGATCGCCGACCGCCTCGCCCCGCGCGCGCTCCTCGACGAGCTGCCGCCGGACGTCGAGCTGATCGACGCGGCGAAGATCCCGTACGGCCGCTACCTGGCGCAGGAGAAGATCAACGAGCTGATCATCGAGCACGCCCGGCAGGGGAAGTTCGTGGTGCGGCTGAAGGGCGGCGACCCCTTCGTGTTCGGCCGGGGCGGCGAGGAGATGATCGCCTGCGCCCGGGCCGGCATACCCGTCACCGTGGTGCCGGGCATCACCAGCGCCATCGCCGCCCCCGCGGCGGCCGGGGTGCCGGTCACCCATCGCGGCGTCACCCAGGAGTTCCACGTGATCTCGGTGCACGTGCCGCCGGGGCACCCGCAGTCCACCGTGGACTGGCCGGCGCTCGCCCGGTCGAACGGCACCCTGGTCCTGCTCATGGCCGTCGAGCGCATCGCGGCGATCGCTGACACACTCCTCGAAAACGGACGTTCTCCAGAAACTCCCGTGATGGTGGTGCAGGACGGTACTCTTCCCACCCAGCGAGCCGTTTCCGCCACGCTCGGCACGGTGGCGGAACGCGTGGCCGCGGCTGGAATCCGCCCGCCGGCGACGGTGGTCGTCGGCGAGGTGGTCAGGGTCGGCCAGGAGATCGAGATGGTGCGAGCGGAGCGGATTCCGTGAACCCGGCTGCGAACGAACCCACCGGGCGGACGCCGATGGGCGACGACACCGAGTCGCCCGGCGAGCAGACGCTGTCGTTCGAGCCCATCCGCGACGAGGAGGGCGCCGACCCCTCGGACGCCGACCCCGCGGACGCGGCCGACGGGCCGACCCGGCCCACGATGCATCCGGCGGCGCGCGCCCGCGCCGCCGCCCCCGCGCGGGACGAGCCGGTGACCGGTCCCGGCGGGACCGCGGTGGCACCGGTCGCCGGCGGCGCGCCGTCCCCGGAGCGGGCCGGGCCGGCGGCGGCCGTACGGCAGGCCGGGCCCGCCGGCCTCGAGTGGCGTCCGTCGCGCGTCGCCGAGGACCCCGAGCGGCCCGATCCGCCGAAGCCGGAACCGGACCGGGAGGCGAACGAGGCGGCCAAGGTCGCCGAGGCGGCGCCTGAGACAGCCGGCGAGACCGCCGGCGAGCCCGCGTCCGCGGCCGGGCGGCCGGAACCGGAGACGGAACCCGCGGCGGAACCGGCGGCCGAGCCGGCCAAGGCGGCCGAGGCGGGCGACGAGGCCACCGGCGAGACCGGGTCCGAACCCGAGCGCGCGGAACCGGCGGCGGAGCAGGAGACCGCGCCGGAGCCCGAGCCCGAGACCGGCCGGGCCGACGAGGACACGCCGCCGCGCACCCGCGAGGTGCCGGTGCCCGAGCCGGTGTCCCGCGCCTTCAGCGCGGCCCTCGCCGAGCTGCGCGAGAGCCTGATCGGGCTGAACTTCGGGCTCGACCTGCCGGGCGCGGTGGAGGCCCGCAAGGTGCAGGCGGAGATCCTCTCCCAGCTCGGCAACTACGTGATCCCGCGGGTGCACATGAGCACCGCCCCGGCGCTCGTCGTGGTGGCGGGCTCGACCGGCGCGGGCAAGTCCACGATCGTCAACTCGCTCGCCGGGACGAAGGTCAGCGCCACCGGGGTGCGGCGGCCGACCACCGGCACGCCCGTGCTCGTCTGCCACCCGAACGACCGCGAGTGGTTCGCCCGGGGCAACGTGCTCAGCGGGCTGACCCGGGTGACCCGGCCCGGCCTCGGGCCGAGCATGTCGAGCTTCGTGCTCACCACCTCGCCCGGGCTGCCGGAGAACATCGCGCTGCTCGACACCCCGGACATCGACTCGGCGGTCGAGGAGCACCACGAGATCGCGCACCGCATGCTCGACGTCGCCGACCTGTGGGTGTTCGTCACCACGGCGGCCCGGTACGCCGACGCGCCCGCCTGGCACCTGCTCAAGCTGGCCAAGGAGCGGGGCGCCCGGTTCGTCATCGTGGTCGCCCGGGTGACGCCCAAGGCCCGCGACGTGGTGCTCAAGCACTTCGGCCGCATGCTCGACGACTACGGCCTCGGCGACGTGGAGCGCTTCGTCATCCACGAGACCACGGTGACCGACGGGCGGCTCCCGGACGAGGAGATCGCCGAGCTGCGCACCTGGCTGGAGGAGCTGTCGGTCGACGACGACCGCCGCGCCCGGGCGATCCGCACCACGCTCGACGGCGCGCTCAACAGCTTCCGGGTCCGCATCCCGGCGCTCGCCCGCCAGCTCGAGGCGCAGGTGGCGTTCCGGGCCGAGCTGCGCACCGACGTGGACGCCGCGTACATGGCCGCGCTCGCCGAGATCGACGAGGCCACCCGCAACGGCTCGCTGCTGCGCGGCGAGGTGCTCGCCCGCTGGCAGGACTTCGTCGGCTCCGGCGACATCCGGCACGCGCTGCAGCACCTGCGCCGCCCCGGCCGCTTCGCGAGCAAGGCGCGGCAGGAGGCCCCGATGCGGCTGCGCGCGCTCAAGCAGGCGGTCGCCTCCGGGCTGGAGTCGATCATCGTCGCCGCCGCGCAGCGGGCGGCCGAGGACGTGGTCACCCGCTGGCGCAACCGGTCGCCGGTCGGCGAGCGGCTCGCCGCCACCCCCGGCCTCGGCAAACCGTCGGACGAGCTGGTACGGCGGGCCGGCGAGGCGGTGAGCGCCTGGCAGGACCACATCGTCGAGCTGGTCCGCACCGAGGGCGTGACCAAGCGGTCGATCGCCCGGGTGCTCTCGGTCGACGTCGACTCGCTCGCGGTCATCTTCACCGTGGGACTGCTCGGCTACGAGTTCGCCGACACCGCCACCACGAGCACCAAGGGCTCGCTGCCGGAACGCCTGCTCCGCGGGCTGCTCGGCGCGGAGTCCCTGCGCAACATCGCCGCCAAGGCGCGCAGCGACCTGCGCGCCCGGATCAGCATGCTCTTCGACGAGGAGACGGTGCGCCACGTCCACGTGCTCGACAGCGCGGGCATCCCGGACGAGTCCGCCGCGGCACGGCTCTACCAGGCCACCTACAACCTTGAGGTCGCCCGATGACTCCAGGCACGACGACCGCCTCAGCACAGTTCGGTCTTGGTGCCCGGCTCGCCGCGCTCGCCCGTATCGTCGAGCTCGGTGCCGGCCGGGTCGATCCCGAGATTCTCGACGAGGCCGGCCGCCTCCTCATGCGGGCCGGTGACCGGCTCCGGCTGTCCAGCGAGCACACCGTGGTGGCGCTCGCGGGCGGCACCGGCAGCGGGAAATCGTCGCTGTTCAACCGGATCTCCGGGCTCGAGCTGTCGCCCACGGGAGTGCGGCGGCCCACCACGGCGCGCACGCACGCCTGCGTGTGGGGGCTGGAGGGGGCCGCGCCCCTGCTCGACTGGCTGCAGATCCAGTGGCGGCACCGCTTCGCCCGGGCGAGCGCGCTCGACCGCGGGGAGAGCCGGCTGCACGGGCTCATCCTGCTCGACCTGCCCGACCACGACTCGATCCGCGCGCTCAACGACTCCGAGGCCGAGCGGCTCATCAAGGCCGCCGACCTGGTCATCTGGGTGCTCGACCCGCAGAAGTACGCCGACGCCTCGATCCACCGGCGGTACCTGTCCCAGCTCGTCGGGCACGAGGCCACCACGGTGTTCGTGCTCAACCAGGTGGACAAACTCTCCCCCGAGGAGCTCGTCGAGTGCGTCGGCGACCTCGCCGACCTGCTCAAGCGCGAGGGGGTGGAACACCCGCGGCTGGTGTCCACCTCGGCGCTCACCGGGCGGGGCATCGACGGGCTCAAGGGCGTGATCGCCGAGGCGGTCTCCCAGCGCCGCGCCGCCGTGCAGCGCATCGAGGCCGACCTCGACCACGTGGTCGCCGAGCTGGTCAGGTCGCTGCCCGCGCACGAGAACCCGGCCACGCCCACGACCGTGGACCCGGCGCGGCGGGAGGCGCTCACCCGGGCGCTGTGCGACGCGGTCGGGCTCACCGCGGTCGGCGAGGCGATGGAGAACGTGCAGATCGCCCGCGCCGAGGAGTGGGTCGGCTGGCCGTACGCGCGGTGGGCGGAGCGGCTGCGCCCCGACCCGCTGCACAACCTGCGGCTGGGCGACCTGCGCGGGGAGATCGGCGACCTGGTGCGCAGCGGGGTGACCGCGCAGCCCGCCGAGGTGGCCACCGCGGTGCAGGGCCTGGTCGACGGGGTCACCGCCGGCCTGCCCGACCCCTGGGCCGACGGCGTGCGGGACGCGGTACGGCAGGCGTCGGCGGCGCTGCCGCAGCGGCTGTCGGAGGAGCTGTCCCGGATGGCGCCGCGACCGGACGAGGTGCCCGGCTGGTGGAAGGCGGTCAAGCTCGGCCAGTACGCCCTGGTCGGGCTGCTCCTCGCCGGGATCCTGTGGACCATGGCGATCCTGGTGTACGGCGTGCTCGACGTGGCCGACGCGCCGGGCGCCCTCCTCGACGATCCCGGCGTGCTGCCGTGGCTCGCGCTGGTCATGGCCTCGGTGCTCGGGCTGGGCGCGTTCGCCGCGTCGGCCTGCCGCAACTTCATCCGGCGCAGCGCGGCCGCCGAGCGCGAGCGGCTCGAGCGGGAGATGCGCAAGCGCGTCGAGGCGATCGCCGAGGAGATGGTGATCGGGCCCGCCGAGCGCGAGCTGCAGCGTTGCAACGAGTTCTTCGGCGCGCTGTCCGTGGTCCGCCGCTGACGCTACCGGCGGGTATCCACAGAACCGGATTCGGGCGCCGTGTGGCGGGCCCGGATGCGGAATCGTTGCCTCCGCCGGAGGGCGCGAGCGCCGCCCTCCGGCCCGGAAGGCGGTCCGCGGGACCGGCTCGAGCGACAGGAGGCAACGATGAACGACGTCTACATCACGCTGACCGGCAACGTCACCCATGATCCCCGGCAGTACCCCCTCGCGGACGGCTCCCGCGTCACCGCGATCCGGGTGGCCACCTCCCGCCGCTACCTCGACCGGCGGACCCAGGAGTGGATGAGCTCCCCGCCCTCCTTCTACGCGGTGCGCTGCTATCGCGGCCTCGCCGACAACGTCGCCCAGTCGATCCGGCGCGGCCATCCGGTCGTGGTGCACGGGCGGCTGCGCATCCGGGAGTTCGAGCGCGACGGCGAGCGCCGGGTGATCGCCGAGGTCGAGGCGAGCTCCGTCGGCCATGACCTGAAGTGGGGCATCGCCACGTTCGAGAAGCCGCCGCGGGCGATGCGCGCCGTGCCCGGCGGCGGGCACGGGTCGGGCGACGCCGGCGACGGCGCGGAGTGGGCCGGCGACGTGCCGGGAGATCCCGAAGGCGCCGGTCATGGCGGTGGTCCCGTCGATTCCGCCGATCCCGCCGACCCCGCGGCCGGCCTTCTCGGCGACGATCCCGCCCCCATGGTCACGGCCGACATGGTCACGGCCGACGCCGCCTGGGGCGACGACGAGCGGCGGCCGGCCGCGGGCGGCATCGCGGCCTAGCCCTGGCGACCCCGTCCGGGGCGGTCAT
Organism: Thermopolyspora flexuosa; assembly: GCF_006716785.1. Classification (NCBI taxonomy): domain Bacteria; kingdom Bacillati; phylum Actinomycetota; class Actinomycetes; order Streptosporangiales; family Streptosporangiaceae; genus Thermopolyspora; species Thermopolyspora flexuosa. The sequence goes on from NZ_VFPQ01000001.1 coordinate 1,216,307, forward strand.
GGCGCCGGGCCGGCGTGGGCACGGCCGTGGCCGCCTCGGCGCCGGGGGACGGGGGAGGGGCGCTCGGCGATGGGGGAGGGGGCATCGGCGGTACCGGGTCGGTCCTCACCGGAGGGCGAAGGCCTACCGGAGCCGGCCGATGGCGCAACACAGGGTGAGAACGCGGATTCAAGTCCAGATGACGCCTTGCGTCATGGCCTGCTCCTTTCCACTCGATCCGCTGCCGGATACGCGGATCCACCCAAGGCAGCCTATCGGTTTCCGTCGCACATCGCACAGTCCGCAACTATTGTGTTACACATCGGAGTCGTCCCTGCGGCGGCTCGTGACGAGGCGATCGATGTGTTTTGGGGGATGCGATGGTGGCCGCCGATCCGGTCTCAGCCAAGCCGCGTGGCGTCATCGCCGCACGAGCCGCCCGATGGCCGCTGTTGGGCGAGCGGCGCGCCCTCGTCGGCTACGTCTGCTGCATCGTGGCGCTCTATCTCGTCACGCTCTCCGGGGCCCTGCTCGCGACCCGGCTGGAGGGACGCGACCTGGCGACGTTCGCCGCCCTGCTCGCCTGCGGCGCCGTGTGCATCGAGGCGCGCCGCCGGCTCGGGGTCCCGGCCGGCGTCTCCCGCGACCTGCTGTCGGCCTGGTGGCTCCCGGCCGCGCTGCTGCTGCCCCCGGCCTACGCGCTGCTGCTCCCGCTTCCCCTGCAGTTCCTCCTCCACCTCCGGGTGCGGGAGACGGTGGTCTACCGCCGGGTGTTCAGCGCGGCCGCGATCGGGCTCGCGGCGGGCGCCGCCTCGATGGCCTTCCACTGGCTCGCCCCGGCGGGCGACGGCCTCGCGCTCGGGGTGAACGCGACGGTGCCCCTCGCGATCGGCTGCGGGGTGGTGTTCACGGTGCTCAACACCGCGCTGATCGCGATCGCCGCGCACACCGCCGAACCGCGCACCCCGTGGCGGCAGCTGCTGTGGGACCGGGAGAGCGCCACCCTCGACCTCGTCGAGCTGTGCCTGGGGGTGCTCGTCACCATCGCGTTCGCGCTGAGCCCGTGGCTGCTGCTGGTCACGCTGCCGCCGATCGTGCTGCTGCAGCGCAGCCTGCTGCACGCCCAGCTCCAGGCGGCGGCGCGCACCGACGGCAAGACCGGCCTGCTCAACGCCGCCGCGTGGCAGCGCGAGGCGGAGACCGAGATCGTCCGGGCCCGGCGCACCGGGCAGACGCTCGCCCTCATCATCCTCGACATCGACCACTTCAAGCAGGTCAACGACAAGCACGGCCATCTCGTCGGGGACCGGGTGCTCGCCGGCGTGGCCGCCACGCTGCGCTCCCAGGTGCGGGAGTATGACGTGGTGGGCCGGTTCGGCGGTGAGGAGTTCGTGGTCCTGCTGCCGAACACCGAGGTCGTCGAGGCGCGCAACGTCGCCGAGCGGCTGCGCATGCACGTCGCCCACATGGCGGTCCCGGTCAACGACGCCGCCATCACCGTCACCGTGTCGGCCGGGGTCGCGGTGATGAACCTCCACGGCGAGGACCTGCTCGACCTGCTCGCCGCAGCCGACCTCGCCCTCTACCGCGCCAAGGAGCTCGGCCGGGACCGGGTCTGCCTGCCCGCCCCCGGCCACACCCCGCCCGAGCACCGCCGCCCGCGGTCGTGAAACGCCCGCGATGCCCGGCATCGGCGGCGACGCACGCCCGTTAGCAGTGCTACACGCCCACTAAGCTGGAGGGCATGCCGGAGTACATCTACACCATGCAGCGCGTGCGCAAGGCGTACGGCGACAAAGTTGTCCTTGACGACGTCACGTTGCACTTCCTGCCCGGGGCGAAGATCGGCGTGCTGGGGCCGAACGGCACCGGGAAGTCGTCGCTGCTGAAGATGATGGCCGGCTTGGAGCAGCCGTCGAACGGCGAGGCGAGGCTCATGCCGGGCTTCACCGTCGGCATTCTCATGCAGGAGCCGCAGCTCGACGAGACCAAGACCGTGCTCGGCAACGTCCAGGAGGGCGTGGCCGAGACGCTCCGGCTGCGGGCCCGGTACGAGGAGATCGCCGAGAAGATGGCGACCGACTACAGCGACGAGCTGCTCGCGGAGATGGGCAAGCTGCAGGACGAGCTCGACGCCCGTAACGGGTGGGAGATCGAGAGCCTGCTGGAGCAGGCGATGGACGCGCTGCGCTGCCCGCCGCCCGACGCCGACGTGACGAAGCTCTCCGGTGGTGAGCGTCGCCGTGTCGCCCTGTGCAAGCTGCTGCTGGAGCAGCCCGACCTGCTGCTGCTCGACGAGCCCACCAACCACCTCGACGCCGAGAGCGTGCAGTGGCTCGAGCAGCACCTGGAGAAGTACCCCGGCACCGTGCTCGCCGTCACCCACGACCGGTACTTCCTCGACAACGTCGCGAACTGGATCCTCGAGCTCGACCGCGGCCGCTGCTACCCGTACGAGGGCAACTACTCCACCTACCTGGAGACCAAGGCCGCCCGGCTCAAGATCGAGGGCCAGAAGGACGCCAAGCGCAAGAAGCGCCTCGAGGCGGAGCTGGAGTGGGTGCGCTCCAACCCCAAGGCGCGGCAGGCCAAGAGCAAGGCGCGTCTGCAGCGCTACGAGGAGATGGCCGCCGAGGCCGCCAAGTACCGCAAGCTCGACTTCGAGGAGATCCAGATCCCGCCCGGCCCGCGCCTCGGCACCACGGTGATCGAGGTGAAGGACCTCACCAAGGGCTACGGCGACCGCGTCCTCATCGAGAACCTGTCCTTCTCCCTGCCGCGCAACGGCATCGTCGGCATCATCGGCCCGAACGGCGTCGGCAAGACCACGCTGTTCCGGCTGATCGTCGGCGACGAGACGCCGGACAGCGGCACGATCACCATCGGCGAGACCGTCAAGCTCTCCTACGTCGACCAGAACCGGGCCGGCATCGACCCGAAGAAGACGGTCTGGGAGGTCGTCTCCGACGGGCTCGACCACATCAAGGTCGGCCAGGTCGAGATGCCGTCGCGCGCCTACATCGCCGCGTTCGGCTTCAAGGGCCCGGACCAGCAGAAGCCCGCGGGCGTGCTGTCCGGCGGCGAGCGCAACCGGCTCAACCTCGCGCTCACCCTCAAGCAGGGCGGCAACGTGCTGCTGCTCGACGAGCCGACGAACGACCTCGACACCGAGACCCTGTCGTCGCTGGAGAACGCGCTGCTCGAGTTCCCCGGCTGCGCCGTGGTCACCTCGCACGACCGCTGGTTCCTCGACCGGATCGCCACCCACATCCTCGCCTGGGAGGGCGGCTCGAACTGGTTCTGGTTCGAGGGCAACTTCGCGGACTACGAGAAGAACAAGATCGAGCGTCTCGGCCCGGAGGCGGCGCGGCCGCACCGCGTCACCTACCGCAAGCTCACCCGCGACTGATCCGCAGAAGCCGCCGCGCACCGGCGCGGCGGCACCGGCGGCACGGGAGGGGCGCCGCGGCCCGGTTCAGCGGGCGGCGAGCCATGCGGCGGTGTCCGGCGGCAGCCCGTCCGCGGTCAGCGGGCCGCTGGCGGCGAGCATCGTGCGGTGCGGCGGCAGGGCCACGTGCCCGCGGCCGCAGTTGAGCACGCAGATCAGGTCGCCGCGGGCGAAGGCGAGCACCTTGTCGGGCGAGTCGAGCCAGCCGATCCGGTCCGGCAGCGCGCCGACGAGGCTCCGCCGGAGCGCGAGCACCTTCCGGTAGAAGGAGAGCATCGACTCCGGGTCGGCGAGCTGGCGCTCCACGGTGAGCTCGGCCCAGTCCGCCGGCTGGGGCAGCCACGGCGCCGCCGACCCGGTGAGCGAGAAGCCGAACGGCGGGCGGGAGCCCGACCAGGGGAGCGGGACGCGGCAGCCGTCGCGTCCCGGCACCTCGCCCCCGGTGCGGAAGAAGGTGGGATCCTGGCGCACCTCGGGCGGAAGGTCCGTCACCTCGGGTAGGCCGAGTTCCTCTCCCTGGTAGAGGTAGACCGAGCCCGGCAGGGCGAGCATCGCGAGCACGGCTGCCCGGGCCCGCGCCGCGCCCACGCCCGGCTCCGGCGCGCCCTCGGCGTACCGGGTGACGTGCCGTACCACGTCGTGGTTGGAGAGCACCCAGGTGGGCGCCGCGCCGAGCGCGGCGAGGGTGTCGTCGATGACCGAGCGGAACGCGGCGGCGTCCCAGGGCGCCTCCAGCCAGGCGAAGTTGAAGCACTGGTGCAGCTCGTCGCCGCGCACGTACCGGGCGAGGTCCTCCACCGAGTCGGTCCACACCTCGCCGACGAGCATGCGGTGACCGTCGAACCGGTCGAGCAGCTTGCGCCACTCCCGGTAGACGTCGTGCACCTCCGGCCGGCCCCAGATCGGGGTGCCGGAGCGCAGGTCCTGCGCCTCCTCCGGGATCGACGGCAGCGCCTCGTCCTTGTACAGGCCCATCGCCACGTCGATACGGAAGCCGTCCACCCCGCGGCCGAGCCAGAACCGCAGGATGTCGAGGAACTCGGCGTGGATCTCGGGGTTGCGCCAGTTGAGGTCCGGCTGCTCGGGCGCGAACAGGTGGAGGTACCACTGCCCGTCCGGCACCTGCGTCCACGCCGGGCCCCCGAACACCGACCGCCAGTTGTTCGGCGGCCCGCCGTCGACGCCGTCCCGGAAGATGTACCGGTCGCGCTCGGGCGAGCCCTTGGGCGCCGCCAGCGCCTCGCGGAACCACGGGTGCGCCGAGGAGGTGTGGTTCGGCACCAGGTCGACGATGACCTTCAGGTCGTGGGCGTGCGCGTCGGCGACCAGCCGGTCGAACGTGGCGAGGTCCCCGAAGAGCGGGTCCACGTCGCGGTGGTCCGCCACGTCGTAGCCCCCGTCGACCATGGGCGACCGGTAGAACGGGGTGAGCCACACGGCGTCCACGCCGAGCGCGGACAGGTACGGCAGGCGCCGCCGTACCCCCTCGAGGTCCCCCACCCCGTCACCGTCGGCGTCGGCGAAGCTGCGCACGTAGATCTGATAGACGACGGCGTCGTGCCACCAGGGGAGTGTCTCCATGGTGACAGGGCTGCCCGCGATGGCCGGGCGCTACGCCTGACGCCCGGCCGGACGGCCGGGGCGGGACACCGCCGGCCCGCTCGCCGCGAGCGGGGACCCTCGGCCCCGGGAGCCGGGCGTCGCCGTCGCCCGCGTGGCCACCGTCAGGTTGGGGTGTTGACGAGGCTGTGCGCGGCGTACACGAGGTAGTCCCACAGCTGCGCCTCCAGCTCCGGCGCCAGCTCCAGCTCCTGCACCGCGTCGTACATGTGCTTGAGCCAGGCGTCGCGCTCGGCCTCGCCGATGGCGAACGGCGCGTGCCGCATGCGCAGCCGCGGGTGGCCGCGCCGCTCGCTGTAGGTCCGCGGGCCGCCCCAGTACTGCATGAGGAACAGCCGCAGCCGCTCCTCGGCGCCGGACAGGTCCTCCTCGGGATAGAGCGGCCGCAGCAGCGGATCCTGGGCGACACCCTCGTAGAAGCGGCGCACGAGCCTGCGGAAGGTCTCCTCGCCGCCTACGGCCTCGTAGAAGGTCTGCTTCGCCTGGTCGGGGGTTGCTGGCTGTTGGGACATTCCTCGGCTCATCTCCGTGAGGACGTGGTACTCGCTGTGCGCGAACCGGGGGGCGTCCGCCGGCGGACGGCGACCGTGCCGGGAGCGCGTCGCCACCGCCGTCTCGGCACGCGGAACGGCACGCTCCCAGGGTACGGCCTCACCCCCGGTGGGCCGGCGGACGGGCCACCGGCCCTCCCGGCGTCCACGCGGCCTGCCGTACGGCGTGCCGGGCGCGGTGCCGAGACCGGCGACACGCGCGGGACCGGGCCGCCGCCGGGACGGACGGGCCGCCCGGACGCCGGGTGGGGCCTGCGCGGCCGTCAGGACGCCGCGGCGAACGGCACGCCCTTCTCGTCGAGCGCGTGCTTGATGCGCACCCGCAGCTCGCGCGCGACCTCGTTCTGCTTGCCGGGCATGGTCTTGGCGGTCACCCGGAAGAGCATCGCCGAGTCGGAGATCTGCTCCAGGGCGTACACCTTGGGCTCCTCGACGATCACCAGGTCGCGCATGCCGGGCTCCTCCCACAGCCCGTTCGCGATGGACTTGAGCAGCTCGCGGACCTCCTCGATGTCGGCGTCGTACGGCACCGGCACGTCGACCAGCGCCCGCGACCAGCCCTGCGACTCGTTGCCCACCCGGCTGATCGTGCCGTTGCGGATGTACCACACGCGGCCGTCGGCGTCCCGCAGCCGGGTGATGCGCAGCGTCACGGCCTCGACGGTGCCGGTGGCCGGACCGGCGTCGATGATGTCGCCGACGCCGTACTGGTCCTCCAGCAGCATGAACATGCCGGAGATGAAGTCCTTCACCAGCTCCTGCGCGCCGAAGCCGATCGCGATGCCGAGGATGCCCACGCTGGTGAGCAGCGGCGCGAGGTTCATGCCGAAGCGGGCGAGCACCATCAGGAACGCGGTGCCCATGATCACGACGGTGGCGACGTGCCGCAGCACCGACCCCATCGTCTCGGCCCGCTGCCGGCGCCGCTCGGTGAGCAGCACCTGGGCGGCGTCCGTCTGCTGGCCGGACCGGGCGCGCAGCTTCTCCGGGAGCACACCCTGCGCGGCCTTGCGGGTGATGCGCTCGATCAGGCGGAGCACCAGCTTCCGCAGGACGAACGCGCCCGCCAGGATGAGGACGATCGTGATCAGCCAGGCGGCGAACGGTGCCCAGCCCTTCGGCAGGATGCCCTCCACCAGCGGGCAGATCACGTCGTTCGATGAGGTGCAGGTGGAGAGCACCGCCTCGGTGAGCGCCTCCGGGTCCGGAAGCACCAGGTCGGTCGGATCCGGCGTGGAGGTGGCCTCCGGGGTCGGCTCCGGCGTGGGCGCCGGGGTGGCCTCCGCCGTCGGCGCGGGAGTGCCTTCCGATGTGGGGGCCGGGGTCGCCGGGGCGTCGGACGGGTCCGCGGACGGGTTCGCCTCCGGCGTCGGGGCAGGTGCGAGCGATCGCAGGAACACTTACGGGATCCTCGGGGATTGGTTCGGTCGGCGGTTGGTCATACCTCGGTCAACCATAGTGATACCGCCGAGCTGCCACCGCCGACCGAACCGGCCGCCGCGACCTCCGCGCCGTCAAGAGGGGGCGCCGGGCCCGACCGCCGGATCAGGCCCGTATCGCCCCACGCGGCGGCCCGGCCGGTAGGCGCACCCGGAAACACCTGCCGGCCGTCCCCTCGCCGGGGTGGGGTCCCGGCGCCGCCCGGCACCGCCGTACCGGCGGCCCGGGCGGAGCTTTACGCCGCGGGTGGAATTTCGAATCCGAATCTGACTCGGGTGAATCCGAGTATGACTCGGATGTCTGACTCGGTACCGTGTTCGATTCCGGCGAATCAGGAATTGACGTATTGTTCCGACTTGACGAGAATTCGCGAAAATGATCCCGGAGCCGGCGCGGCAGGCAACGCCCGGACCCTCCGGCGCGTTCCGCACCGCCGCCGCGCCGACCCCGGGGACGCCGCGGTGGGCGCGTGCCTCTAGTCGCCCACCGCGGCGAGCACTCGGGCCACCTTCGTCGCGGCGCCGGCCGGATCGTCCGCCCGGTGCATGCGCTCGCCCCACGACCACCAGTAGTAATCGGTCGCCGCCTGCGGACGGCAGGTGACGTTCTCGGTGAGACTGGTCGCCTTCGGATTGATCACACGCACGAAGGCGCGGCCCGACGACGTGCGCACCACGCGGGCGAGCAGGCCGCGTGCGTCCAGTTCCGACACCAAGCGCTCCAGGTGACCGAGGTGGTCCTCGCGCACCGTATGTCCTCCTCGTACGGCGGGCCTCTTCGGTCCCGCGCCTGCTTTTCCGGTCGGCTCAAGATGACCGACATCGTCAAATGGCGCAACGGACCTTTGAGGCGGCCGTGGATGGGGGATACCCCAATCAGGGTTATAGAAGCGCTCCGAAGGAGGACGATCCTTAGCCGAATTCCGCAAGACTCGTTCCCCAGCAGACCTCGTCTGGTCCATTATTCTCTGTAGGCGTAGCGCAACCCGCCGGTAACAGTGAGTCAGGGGGCGGTCGACCGGGCGGGGACTCGGCAGGGCGGTCACGTGCCGCCCCAAGGAGAAGGGCTGTCATGGTCGTGCCAGGCATGGTCGGAGATGACGGCCGAACCTCGAACGGCAGGGCGACGGAGAACCGGATCGTGACCGGGAGACACAGGGAGACCGAACTCGCCCGGCGGAGCCGGGCTCGAGGGTTGGCCGCGGGGCGGAGCCTTCCCCAGATCGCGGACGAGATCTTCGAATTATGCGGCCCGCAGTTCGGCACGACGCGGATCAAGGCCCACCGCCTGGCCCACGGCATCGCGCTCGCCGACGTGATCGAGCAGGTACGTGCGCTGTTCGAGCGCGACGGCAAGCCCGTCCCCGGGATCGGCGAGACATTGCTGTCGGCGTACGAGAGCGGCCTCAAGCGGCCGGGCCCGGAGTACCTCCACTACCTGTGCACGGTCTACCGGGTCGAGCCGGCCGCCCTCGGTTACGAGGGGCCGTGCATCTGCGGAAACGGACACCGTGCCCCCGGTGCGGGCCGGAGCGACGCGGCGCAGGAGCCCACCCCCGAGCTGGTGCCCAGGCAGCGTGAGCCGCGGACGTGGCCAACCGGCAGTGATGCCCCCGGCGACGGGGGCGAGGAGGACGAGAACGTGCTACGCAGGACGTTGTTGCAGCTCCTCGCGGTGACGGGAGCCGGCGCGGTGATCGAGCCGGAGACCCACAGCCGGGTCTTCGGCGCCGTCGAGAACATCCGCAGGCGGCTGGACGAGACCCTGGTGTCGGGCACCGTGTCTGCGGCCATGCTCGACCAGTGGGAGGAGGCCACCAAGGGGTTCGGCCGCCAGTACATGAAGACCCCTCCGCTGCAGTTGCTCTGCGACGTTCTGCTGGAGCTCAGCTCGGTGCGCAGGGCGATGGCGCACCGCCAGCCGGTGGACCTGCAGCGGCGGCTGTGCCAGATGACGGCCCAGCTATCCGGCCTGAGCGGGATGATCATGCTCAACCTCGGCGACCACCGGCTCGCGCGCTCGTTCTTCCGCACCGCGCGCACCGCCGCCGACGAGACCGAGGACCGCGCGCTGCGCGCCTGGGTGATCGCCCGCGAGTCCCTGGTCCCGCTCTACTACGGCGACCCGAAGGAGGCGCTCAACCTCGCCAGGCAGAGCCGTGCCCTCGCCGGCCAGACCCCCTGCCCGGCGCAGGCGATGGCGCCGATCGTGGAGGCGCGGGCGATCGCGATGCAGAGCGGCTCGACCGGCCGCAAGGAGGCGGTCGACCAGGCCAAGCGCGCGCTGTCCCGGGCCCGCGCGGCCTTCACCCAGATGAGCAGCGACGACCAGCAGGACCTCGCGTTCGGCTACACCGAGCGCCAGCTCTACTTCCACGAGGGCGACGCGCTGGTACGGCTGGGCGAGACGATCGAGGCCGACTACATCCTCCAGAAGGCCCTCTCCCAGTACGGGCCGTCGGATTGGCTCGACCCCACCCTCATCCGGTTCGACCGGGCCCGCTGCAAGCTGATCGAGGGTGAGATCGAGGAGGCCGCGCGGATGGCCCTGGAGACCTGGAAGGAACTCGAGGACGCCTACCGCACCGACATCGTGGTGCGCCGGGCGAACGACCTCATCCGGCAGGCCGAGAAGGCGGCGAGCGGGAGCCGTATCCCCGTGCTGGAGGAGCTCAAGGACGCCGTCAAGGCCCGGGCGACGAGGGCGGAGGCATGAGCCTGCGCATCCGCCGCTACCGCTGGTCCGATCTGGAGGCCGTCTGCGCGCTCAACCGGATCGGCCTCGCGCAGGTGGGCCTCGCCCCGGGGGACGGCGTCTACTACGACCACGACCTGCCGCGCATCCACGAGATCTACCTCAACGGCCAAGGCGAGTTCCTGGTCGGCCTCGTCGACGGCCGCATCGTCGCGATGGGCGGGCTGCGGCGGGTCACCGAGCACGAGGCCGAGCTGTGCCGCATGCGGGTCCACCCCGAGTACCAGCGGCGCGGGTACGGCACGCGCATCCTGCTCCGGCTCGAGGAGCGTGCGGTCAGGCTCGGCTACCGCCGCCTCATCTGCGACACCACGAGCAACCAGCTCGCCGCGATGGCGCTGTACCGGCGGCACGGCTGGCTGGAGACCGGACGCCGCCGCATCGGCGCGCTCACCGTCGTCTACTTCGAGAAGGAACTCCACCCCGAGGCCGACGAGCACGATTTACCCGCGGTGAGCGAGAACGCCTAGCCGAGACGAACGCCGCCGGGTCCCGTCGCGGCCGCCGGCCACGACGGGACCATGACCACAGGCCGCTACGCCTCCGGCCCGGCGGCCTCCTCGGCGGCGAGGCCGGTGTGCACGGCGAGGAACGCGAGCTGGTCGGCCGCGAGCTCGACGCTGCGGCTCACCGCCCGCGCCCCGTGCCCCACCTCGGTCTCGTTGCGCAGCAGGATCGGCCGGTCGGACGAGGTGGCGTGCTGCAGCGCCGCGCACATCTTGCGCGCGTGCAGCGGATCGACCCGGGTGTCGGAGTCGAACACGGTGAACAGCGTCGCCGGGTACGGCACGCCCTCCCGCACGTGGTGGTAGGGCGAGTAGGCGAGCAGCCAGCGGAACTGCTCGGGATCGTCGGCCGAGCCGTACTCCACGTTCCAGGTCGCGCCGAGGCCGAACCGCTCGTAGCGGATCATGTCGAGCAGCGGGGCCGAGCAGACCACCGCCGCGTACAGCTCCGGGCGCTGGGTGAGCGCGGCGCCGACGAGCAGCCCGCCGTTCGAGCCGCCGGAGATGCCGAGCCGGTCGGGCGTGGTCACCCCGGTGGCGATCAGGTGCTCGGCGGCGGCGTGCAGGTCGTCGAAGACGTTCTGCTTGTTGCCGAGCATGCCCGCCCGGTGCCACTCTTCGCCCTCCTCGCCGCCGCCCCGCAGCTGGGCGATGGCGTAGACGCCGCCCGCCTCGGCCCAGGCGAGGATCGACGCCGAGTACCCGGGCGCCATGGAGATGCCGAAGCCGCCGTAGCCGTACAGGATCGTCGGCCGCGGCCCCTCCCCGGGCCGGGAGATCACCAGCATGCGCACCTGCGTGCCGTCCTTCGACCGGTAGACGACCTGCTCGGTGCGCACGTCCGGCACCTCGACCGTGCCGGGGGCGGCCGCCCACAGCGTGGTCTCGCCGGTGCGGGCGTCGTACCGGTGCACCGCGGGCGGCGTGGTGTTGTCGGTGTAGACGAACCACGCCTCGTGGCCGCCCTCCGGGCGGGAGGCCAGGCCGCCGATCGTGCCGATGCCGGGCACCGTCACCTCGCCGGTGCGGGCGCCGGTGGCCAGGTCGTGCACGGTGATCTCGCCGATCGCGTGCCGGGTCCAGCCGACGAGCAGGGTGCCGGCCTCGTCGAGGATCGCGTACGAGGCGAGCACCGCCTCCGGGTCCTCGGGCACCAGATCCCGCCAGTGCTCGTAGGTGGGCGTGGCCGGGTCGGTCACGCAGATCCGGCCGCGCGGGGCGTCCCGGTCGGTGAACACGTACAGCCGCCCGTCGCGGCCGAAGTGCAGCCCGGTCTGCGCGTCGACCCCCTCCTGCACGGTGACCGGCTCCGGCGCCTCGGCCGGGGAGGCGGTCAGGTCGGCGATCCACAGGTCGTTGCGCGGCGCGGTGCCCTTGGACGCGGAGATCGTGAGCCAGCGGCCGTCCCGGGAGACCGACACCCCGTAGTACTCGGTCTTGTCCCGGCCCTCGCCGAAGACGAGCACGTCCTCGTCGGCCGGGGTGCCGACCCGGTGCAGGTAGACGCGGCGGTGGTACTGCCGCTCGTCCTCGGGCACGCGCTCCGGCGGCAGCCGCCGCACGTAGTAGAACGCCTCGCCGCCGGGCAGCCAGGCGATGGGGGAGTAGCGGCACCGGTCGATGGGGCCGTCCACCCGCTCGCCGGTCGCCACGTCCATGACGTACAGCCGGGACTCCTCGTCGCCGCCGACCGAGAGCTGGTAGGCGAGCAGCCGCCCCTCCTTGTCGGGCTGCCAGGCGTCGAGCGTGGTGAGGCCGCTCGGGTCGATCGCGACCGGGTCGATCAGCGGCCGCTCGGCGCCGTCCTCGACCACGTACAGCACCGCGTGCTCCTGGTCGGGGGTGCGGCGCATGAAGAAGTACCGGTCCCCGCGCCACACCGGCGGCCCGACCGTCCCCGACCGCATGAGCTCGGCCACGCGCTCGCGGAACCTCCGCCGGATCGGCAGGCCGGGTACGGCGGCGGCGAAGAGCTCCTCCTGCGCCTTGAGCCACTCCTTGGTGGCGGGGGAGTCGCGATCCTCCAGCCAGCGGTAGGGATCGGGCACCGGGGTGCCGTGCAGGACGTCCACCACGTCGTCGCGGTGGGCGGTCGGGTACTGCGGTCGTGTCATGCCCGTAACCCTAAGCGCACTCCGCCGATGCGGGGCCGCCCGCGCCGCCCACCGGGGGTACGGCGGTGCCGCCTGCGGGGCCCGGCGGCGGCCGGTCACGCATCGTGTCCACGTCGACGCGCGGGGCAGGCGTAAAGAATCCTCAGAGCGGGGATTATGCGTATCAGACGTCTCTCCCGCCATCCGCGGCCACGAGTTATGGGGTGGCGAGAGGGGACCGGAAAAGGCCACACTGGTTGAGGGCGGTGCCGTGGTGATCCGCTGGACCGTCCGGCGGAGGTCCGTGTGACGGAAGCGTCAGGGCCCGATGTCGGGCCGCAACAGGGGTCGTGCCGGGGCACGACCTCCGACGTGACGCGCTTAACTGGAAAGGCCCAGTGATGCGCCAGGTACTGCTGCTGAACGCTACGTACGAACCGTTAACCACCCTCTCGCTGCACCGGGCGGTCGTCCTGGTGCTGCGGGAGAAGGCGGAGGTCGTCCACCGGGACCGCCGGGGCGCCGTCCTGCGGTCGGCGAGCCGCACGCTGGAGGTCCCCTCGGTGATCCGGCTGCGGCGGTACGTCCGCATCCCGTACCGGTCCCGCATCCCGCTCACCCGGGCGGCCCTGATGCGCCGGGACGACTTCCGCTGCGCCTACTGCGGCCAGCGGGCCGAGACCATCGACCACGTCATCCCCCGATCCCGTGGCGGCACCCACACATGGGAGAACTGCGTCGCCTCCTGCATGTCGTGCAACCACCGTAAGGCCGACAAGCTCGTGGAGGAGCTGGGGTGGACGCTCCGCGTCTCCCCGGTGGTGCCACGCGGCGCTCACTGGCGGCTCATCGGCGCGCAGTACGACGGAGACCCGCAGTGGGCGCCCTACCTGGAATCGGCGGCTTGACCTTACCACAGGCGACGGCGGTCGTACTCTGGTGCCATGCCGCGTTACGACTACCGGTGCCGCGCCTGCGGCGTGACCTTCGAGCTGTCCCGTCCCATGGCCCAGTCGGACGACCCGGCGGTCTGCCCGGAGGGTCACGACGACACGGTGAAGCTCCTCCCCACCGTCGCCGTGACCGGAACGGCGGCCGCCCCCCGTCCGAGCGGGGGTTGCTGCGGCGGCGGCTGCTGCGGCTGAGGCGTGCGGCCGTCCGCCCGAGGTACGGCCGGCCTCCCGCCCGCGCCCGGCCCCGGGACGGCCCGGCAGCCCCGGCCCCGACCGGCGCCGCGCCGAACCGCACCGCCCTTTCCTCGGCGTCCGGTGTCCGGCGGAGCGGGACCTTCGTGATCCGATGACCGGGCCCGACCGGCGTGCCCCGGGCGCGTGGCCGCCGCGCCCGCGCGCGGGTCAGTCCCGGCGTACCTCGTCCATCACCAGTGTGGCGACGCGTTCCACCGTGGCCCGGCCCGTCGCGTGCCGCGGGTGGCGGTCGCTCAGCACCGCGATGAGGGTGTCGCGGCTGGGCGAGACGATCCTGCCCGCGCTCGTGACGGTCCACCGGTCGCGGTGGCGCAGCCTGCCGTTGCGCAGTGCCACCCGGTCCCGGGCCATCGTGGCCGCACCGATGCCGCCGTGCCGCCCCGGGGCGTCGACGGCGAGCAGGGCGGCGGCGAAGGCGCGGTTGCGGTCGTTCAGCGGGCCGCCCGGGGCGGTGAGCAGGTCGAGCACCCGCAGCTGGTCGGCGACGACGCTGCGCGTCTCCTTCCAGCGCAGGCCCGGCCCGGGCAGGGTGCGGTCGAGGCCGAACCGGCGGAGCGTGCGGGCCACGCCCACGCGGCCGCCGAGGGCGGCGTAGAGCCGCTCGGCCGCACGGTCGTCGCCGAGCCTGATCATCTTCGTGGCGAGGTCGCGCTCGGCGGGGGTCAGGCCGCGCGGCCGCCCCTGCGCGCGCAGCAACAGCACGAGCAGGATGTCGAGTTCCGCCACGTCGCCGAGCCGGTACGGCGTACGCTCCCGGTACTGGTAGCGCATGCCGGTGACCCGGTCGTACACCGCGACCGAGGTCCGGCCCGGGCGCCCGCGCAGGTAGCGGTCGAGCCGCGCGGTGAGGCGACGCCGCTGCTCGGCCGCGACGGGGGCGGCCGCGACCGAGAACGGGCCGTCCGCGGCGCCTGCCGGGGCCGAGCCGGTGGGCCGCGGCGCGCCGGACGGAGGACCGCTCGCCGTGCCGTCCGCGCCGCCGCCCGGCGCGGCCGGCGCCGGTGCCGTGGCGTCCGGCAGCGCGGCCGCGCCCCGGGCGTCGCCCCGCGGCTCGGCCGGGTCGCCCGGCGCGCAGGCCGACCCGGCGAGCGCCACGATCAACGCGAGAACTCCCCCCGAAATCCTCATGACCGGATTCTGCCTGGTCATGGGTGGTTTCCCCGGTATTCGGGGGTCGCGGCGTGTCAGGCGGCTTTGCGGCGCTGGAACGGCAGGAAGCGGCGGGCGAGGTGCGGGCGGGCCGGGATGTCGGTCGGCTCGACGGTGAGGATGCGGTCGAACCGGAAGGCGCGGATGGCGCGGCGCAGCCGGCACCAGCCCACCAGGTACCAGTGCTCGCGGTGGACCAGGCAGGTGACCGGCTCCACGTCGCGCACGGTCGGCCGTCCGGCGGCGTCGACGTAGCCGAGGCGGACCACCCGCCGGGTGGTGATCGCGTTGGCGATCACCCGGGCGCGGCCGGCCACGTCGGCGTCGAGCGGGGTGGTGAGGGTGGCGAGCGTGGTGGCGACCACCTCGTCGTCGATGTCGAGGTGCTCGAACACGTGCCGCAGCCCGCGGCGGGCGGTGACGGACTGCGGGCCGGCGCCCAGGTGGGCGAGGGAGAGGGCGAGGGCGGCGATCTCGGCGGCCGTCAGGGGTGCGGAGCCCTGGTTCGCGACGGTTCCCATGATCCGACGTTACCTCCCGCCACCGACATTTTCCCTCCCCTTTTCGATAGAGTGTTCGATCTGATCGGGCCGCGAGA
Source organism: Thermopolyspora flexuosa (assembly GCF_006716785.1). Classification (NCBI taxonomy): domain Bacteria; kingdom Bacillati; phylum Actinomycetota; class Actinomycetes; order Streptosporangiales; family Streptosporangiaceae; genus Thermopolyspora; species Thermopolyspora flexuosa. The sequence continues at coordinate 1,231,653 of NZ_VFPQ01000001.1, forward strand.
AGGCCCGGGGCCCGGGCGAAGCGGTCGCCCGGGCCCCGGCAGGTCGTGATCGTCAGGCCTCGTGGGTACGGCCGAGCTGGGACAGGTCGCGCGAGGCGCCGGTGGACGCCGAGGTGGTGAGCGCGGCGTACGCCTGCAGCGCGGCGCTCACCGGGCGCTGCCGGTCACGCGGCCGGTACCCGTGCAGCGTGTCGAGCAGCTCCTTGCGCCGCCGGGCGAGCTCCTCCTCGGACACCCGCAGCTCGATCGACCGGTTCGGGATGTCGATGTCGATGACGTCCCCGTCGCGGACGAGCGCGATGATGCCGCCCTCGGCCGCCTCCGGGGAGATGTGGCCGATCGACAGGCCGCTCGTGCCGCCGGAGAACCGGCCGTCGGTGATGAGCGCGCAGACCTTGCCGAGCCCCTTCCCCTTGAGGAAGCTCGTCGGGTAGAGCATCTCCTGCATGCCGGGGCCGCCCTTGGGGCCCTCGTACCGGATCACCACGACGTCGCCGGGCTTCACCCGGTCGCCGAGGATGCCCTCGACCGCCTCCTCCTGGGACTCGAACACCACGGCCGGGCCGGAGAAGCGCCAGATCGACTCGTCGACGCCGGCGGTCTTCACCACCGCGCCGTCGCGGGCGAGATTGCCCCACAGCACCGCCAGGCCGCCGTCCCGGGTGTAGGCGTGCTCGATGTCGCGGATGCAGCCGTTTTCGCGGTCGAGGTCGAGGCTCTCCCAGCGGTTGCTCTGCGCGTACGCCTGCGTGGTGCGCGCCCCGCCGGGGGCGGCGTGCCACAGCTCGATCGCCTCGGGACGCACCTTCGGCGAGCGCGGGTCCCACTCGTCGATGTAGTCGCCGAGCGTGGGCGAGTGGACGGTGCGGGTGTGCCGGTGGATCAGCCCGGCGCGGTCGAGCTCGCCGAGGATCGCCGGGATGCCGCCGGCCCGGTGCACGTCCTCCACGTGGTACTTGGCGGTGGCGGGCGCGACCTTGCACAGGCACGGCACGCGCAGCGACAGCTCGTTGATCTCCTTGAGCCCGAAGTCGACGCGGGCCTCGCGGGCCGCGGCGAGCAGGTGGAGGATCGTGTTGGTCGAGCCGCCCATCGCCACGTCGAGGGCCATCGCGTTCTCGAACGCGTCCCGGGTGGCGATGGACAGCGGCAGCACCGACTCGTCGTCCTCCTCGTAGTACCGCCGGGCGAGCTCCATCACGGTACGGCCGGCCTTGCGGTACAGCTCCTTGCGCGCGGTGTGCGTGGCGAGCGTGGTGCCGTTGCCGGGCAGCGCGAGGCCGATCGCCTCGGTGAGGCAGTTCATCGAGTTGGCGGTGAACATGCCCGAGCACGAGCCGCACGTGGGGCAGGCGCTCTCCTCCATCCGGGCGAGCTCGTCGTCGGAGACCGCGTCGTCGGCGGAGGCGATCATCGGGTCGATGAGGTCGAGCTTGCGGCCCGGCACCTTGCCGGCCTCCATCGGGCCGCCGGAGACGAACACGGTCGGGATGTTGAGCCGCAGGGCGGCGAGCAGCATGCCCGGGGTGATCTTGTCGCAGTTCGAGATGCAGACCAGGGCGTCGGCGCGGTGGGCGTTCACCATGTACTCCACCGCGTCCGCGATGAGCTCGCGGCTGGGCAGGGAGTAGAGCATGCCGCCGTGGCCCATCGCGATGCCGTCGTCGACCGCGATCGTGTTGAACTCCCGGGGCACGCCGCCCGCCTCACGCACCGACTCGGCCACCACCGCCGCGACCTCGCGCAGGTGCACATGGCCGGGTACGAACTGGGTGAAGCTGTTGGCCACCGCGACGATCGGCTTGCCGAAGTCGCTGGCGGCCACACCGGTCGCCCGGAGCAGGGCCCGGGCGCCGGCCATGTTCCTGCCGTGGGTGACCGTACGGGACCTGAGGGCGGGCATGGCGGTTCTCCCATCCGAAGACGTGCGGGTCTTCAAATGGTAGGGCCATCCCGCGCCCGGCGCGGCACGCACCGCCGGGCCGTACGGCCGCGCGCGGTCCCGCGCCGGCAGGCGCGCAGGCCGTACCCGGGCGGCACCAGGGCCGCGGGCGGCGCGGCCCAGGGCGGCTCAGTCCTCCGGGTAGCGCGCGGGCAGCACGCTCGCGCCGATCTCGTAGATCTCCTCGATCTCGGCGTCGGTGAGCGCCCGCTCCCGCCGGGTGATCCACTTGCGCACGCGGCTGCCGTCGAACACGTCCACGCCGCGCACGTTCAGGATCTTCCACGGGATCCGCGGGCCGTAGATCGCGAGCGACGGCACCACGTGAATCTCGCGGCCCAGGGCCTCGCTGATCAGCCTGCTCGCCTCGCTCGCCTCCATCCGGGCCTCGTCGAGACGTTCCTTCATGTTGAACGGCCCGTGGAAGAGCTTGCGATGCGACTGCACCCGGACCGGGAGCCGCTTGTCCCACTTCTCCGAGTCCACCGCGTAGACACCGGTCGGCCCGATCACGAGATGGTCGATCTGGGCGTCGGTGCCGGGGATCGCGCGGGCGTGCAGCGAGCGGTAGCCGTTGCGCTCGAGCTTGCGGAGCTGCGCCTCGGTGTGGCGCTCGGCCACGGACGGGCGGCGCCAGGCGGGCACCGAGGAGACGAGCTGGGCCTGGTAGACGGTGTCGGCGATCGCGGCGATGATCGCGGCGGTGACCCCAAGCCTCCAGTCGATGAGCAGCACGCCCACGCCCACGCCGACGAGCACGGAGATGATCACGCGTCGTCGCAGGTGCCGGTACCGCGGGTCCTGGATGAGATCACGCAGCGAGACCCGCGTGACCGGGGCATACGTCGACTCCGCCTCCCGGGGATGTTCCCGGACACGCTCCCCGGAAGGGCGATCACTCACCCAAATCGGTGACGTACCGTTACCGTTGTCTGGTTCGAGCCCGGAATCCACGTCACTCACGGTAGCCGAGACTCCAGGTCATGGATAGTGTTACCTAGTTCATACTTTTGTTGCCGCGTGCCGCCGCGTGCCCCGCGCGCGGGACGGGTACGTACACATTTCCCCTCGCCCGGTCCACGGTCGTCCCCAGCGCGAGCGCCGCACTGGGCAAAGTCCCGTCATCCGCCTACCGTTCGGAGACGTGACGGAGATACATGATCTTACCGCCCTGCAGCAGGCGGCGGCGGTACGCGACAGGGAACTGTCCCCGGTGGAGATCGTCGACCACTACCTCGCGCGCATCGAACGGCTCGACGCGCAGGTCGGCGCCTACGCCACGGTCACCGCCGAGCTCGCCCGCGAGCAGGCGCGGCAGGCCGAGCAGGCGATCATGTCGGGCACGGCGGCCGGTCCCGACGGCGAGCTGCCCCCGCTGTACGGCGTGCCCATCCCGATCAAGGACCTCAACCTCGTCAAGGGCGTGCCCACGCTCTTCGGCTCGGCCGTCTACGAGGGCTTCGTCGCCCCGGTCGACGACGGCGTGGTGGAGCGGCTGCGCGCGGCCGGCACGATCATGCTCGGCAAGACGAACGCCCCCGAGTTCGGCCTGCCCTGCTACACCGAGACCGACGTCGCCCCGCCCGCCCGCACCCCGTGGGACCCGTCCCGCTCGGCCGGCGGCTCCAGCGGCGGGGCCGCGGCCGCGGTCGCCGCCGGGCTCGCCCCGGCCGCGCACGCCAGCGACGGCGCGGGCTCGATCCGCATCCCCTCCTCGGTGTGCGGCCTGTTCGGCATCAAGCCGTCCCGGGGCCGGATCAGCACCGGCCCGATCGTCCCGGACCTGGCGGGCCTGTCCACCAGCGGGCCGATCGCCCGCGACGTCGCGGACGCCGCGGCCCTGCTCGACGCGATGGCGCACAACGCGCCCGGCGACCTCTCCTACGCGCCGCCGCCCGAGATGCCGTTCGCCGAGTACGCCCGGCGCGACCCGGGCCGGCTGCGGATCGGCCGCACCGCCGAGCCGGTGGTGCCCGGCGTGGAGATCCACCCCGAGGTGATGGCGGCCTACGAGGCGGCCGCCAGACTGCTGGAGTCGCTCGGGCACGAGGTGGTCGACGTGCCCCGGGTCTACGACGGGGGGATCCTCGCCGACTTCGAGACCCTCTACTACGCGTACGCCACCGTGCACCCGGTCGACCCGGCGATGGAGGGCAAGCTGCGCCCGCTCACCGCCTGGCTGCGCGAGCGCGGCCGCGCCGTGTCCGCGCCCGAGCTGCTGCGCGCGATGTCCTCGCTGCAGTTCGCGGCCCGCGCCGGGCTCGCCGCCACGGCGGAGTACGACGCGCTGCTCATGCCGACGCTCAGCATGCCGCCGGTGCCGGTGGGCTGGTTCGAGGAGTGCGACGACCCGGCCGAGACGTTCCGGCGCATGGAGCGCTTCACCCCGTTCGCCGCGCTGTGCAACGTCAGCGGGCAGCCCGCGGTGAACCTCCCGCTGCACTGGACGCCCGGCAACCTGCCGATCGGCGTGATGCTCGCCGGCCGGTACGGCGAGGAGGGCCTGCTGATCTCGCTCTCCGCGCAGATCGAGCGGGCCGTCGGCGGCTTCTGGGGGGAGCGCCGCCCCGCCGTCTGGTGACGGCCCGCGCGGTGGTCACGCGCCGCCCCGGTACGCCGCGCGGCCGTCCCCGTCCCGGGTGGCGGCGAGCAGGCCGACCAGGTGCGCGGCGGTGTCGGCGAGCAGCGTCGACGGCGTGATCGGCGCACCGGCGACCGCCGAGAACAGGCTCGGCAGGCCGGGCAGCGGGTAGCCGTCGTCGTCGAGCGCGCCGCGGGCGATGTCGTGCCGGGCGAGGCGGGCCCGGCTGCGCTCCCACGCCTCGAGCACCTCCGCGCGGGACGGCACCCCGAAGCCGTGCCCGACGGGCGCGGCGTGGCGCAGCCGTACCAGCGGGCTCTCGGCGAAGCCGCGGGCCACCCGGCAGCGGGCGGCGAGGTCCTCGCGCGCCTTCGGGTCGATCCAGTCCATCGCGGTGCACGGGGTACGGCACCGGGCCACGCAGACCGCGAGCGCCCCGGCCACCTGGCTGTGCTGCCGGTCGAGGTACGCCTGCCAGCCGGAGGGCGGCTCCACCGCGACCCGGAGCGTGCGCTCGGCCGCGGACCTGGCCGCCTTGGTGTGCGCGCAGTCGGCGGCGTCGAGCACCCCGAACCGGCTGCCCGGCGCGCGCAGCCCGGCCGGCCAGCGTACCGGGTCGCCGGCGTGGCCGAGCACGGTCTCGAACGCGAGCAGCGGCAGGTACTCGGCGGCGATGTGCAGCGCCGCGGTGACCGGGCTCAGCTCGTGCCGGTCCCAGCGCACCCGGATCACCTCGAGCAGCAGCCCGAACGCCGGGCGCAGCGAGTCGAGCGCCCCGCGCGGCCGCTCCCGCGCGGTCTGCGGCATGTGGCAGGCGTGCGCCCGGCGGCGCAGCTCCGCGGGCACGTACCGTTCGTCGTCGCCGTTGGCGAAGTCCTCGGCGTCGAGGGTGAGCAGCCGCTGGCCGAACTCGCACACCGCCACCACCCGCCGCGCGTCGGCCAGCGCGCGCGGCGCGAGCGCGCCCACGTCGCCGAACGCGTACCGCCGGGCGAGTTCGATGAGCAGGTCGAGGGGGGATCGCACGAGGCTCTCCAGTTGTGCGTGCCGTGCCGGTGCCGTCGTGGATCACCCGGGCGGGCTCCGGCGGATACCGGGCGGGGAGCCGGGGCGGCGGATCCGGCGGGATCCGGGCCGGCCGCCCCGCTCACGTGGTCACCGGGCCGTCAGGCCGCGGCGGCGTCCTTCGCCCGGGCGCGCAGGGCGCGGCGGATGCCGTCGGCGCCCTCCAGCAGCAGCCGGCGCAGCGCGTGCGGCGGCTCGGCCTCGGCGAGGTACCGCTGGGTCTCCTCGATCGTCTCCGCCCGGATCTGGAACACCGGGTAGCAGCCCACCGCGAAGTTCTGCGCCATGTCGGTGGTCCACTCCCGCCAGACGCGGCCGACCTCGGCGAAGAACCGCTCGCCGTACGGCGCGAGCAGCTCGGGGTGGTGCGGGTCGTTGAAGCCGAGGATCGTCGACCGCAGCACCGCGCCGCTCAGCCCGCCGTCGACGATCGTCGCCCAGGCCGCCTCCTTCGCCTCCGGCGTGGGGATCGCCGCCCGGCACATCGCGGCCGACCGCTCGCCGGTCGCGGTCCGGTCCCGCTCCAGCTCGGCGGCGATGTCGGCCTCGCCGAGCACCCCGCCGCTCACCAGCGCGTGGGTGAGCGTCCACCGCAGGTCGGCGTCGACCGCCAGCCCCTCCGGTACGGCGGTGCCGTCGAGGATGCCGCGCAGGAACGCCAGGTCCTGCGCGCGCACCGCGACCCCGGCGAACGCGTTCACATAGGCGAGCTGGAAGTCCGAGCCCGGCTCGGCCTCGGCGATGAGCTCGCGCAGCCGGTCGGCGAGGATCGCCAGCCCCTCGGCCCGCCACGCCGGGTCGGCGTACTGCTGCACCGCCTGCCGCGCCTGCCGCAGCACGGTCTGCAGCACGGTGAGGTCGGTCACCGAGTGGATGCCGCGCACCACGAGCCGCACGTAGTCGCGGGTGGCCATCTCCGCGTCCCGGGTCATGTCCCAGGCCGCCGACCAGCACAGCGCGCGCGGCAGCGACTCGTCGAACCTCGCGATGCCGCCGTCCACGATCGTGCGCAGCGAGCGCTCGTCGAGCCGGATCTTCGCGTAGGTGAGGTCGTCGTCGTTGATCAGCACCAGGTCGGGCCGAGCCTCGCCGACGAGCTCGGGCACGGCGGTGCGGGAGCCGGAGACGTCGAGCTCGACCCGCTTGGTCCGGGTGAGCACGCCGTCCCGCTCGGTGTAGAGGCCGATCGCGATCCGGTGGGTGCGCAGCGTCGGGTAGTCGGCCGGCGCCTCCTGCAGCACCTCGAAGCTCGCGAAGCGGCCGGACTCGTCGAGGGTGAACGACGGCCGCAGCGTGTTCACCCAGGAGGTCTCCAGCCACTCCTTCGACCAGGACGACAGGTCCCGGCCGGAGGTGCGCTCCAGCGCCGACAGCAGGTCCTTCAGCTCGGTGTTGCCCCAGGCGTGCTGGGTGAAGTAGTCGCGCACGCCCGCCAGGAAGTTGTCGAGGCCGACGTAGGCCACGAGCTGCTTGAGCACCGAGGCGCCCTTGGCGTACGTGATGCCGTCGAAGTTGACCTCGACCGCCTGGATGTCCGGGATGTCCGCGGCGATCGGGTGGGTGGAGGGCAGCTGGTCCTGCCGGTACGCCCACGCCTTCTCCACGTTGGCGAACGTGGTCCAGGCGCCCTTGCCCCACCGGGTCGCCTCGGCCTGGCAGAGCACCGACATGTAGGTGGCGAACGACTCGTTCAGCCACAGGTCGTCCCACCAGCGCATGGTGACGAGGTTGCCGAACCACATGTGCGCCATCTCGTGGAGGATGGTCTCGGCCCGGCGCTCCACCATCGCGTCGGTGACCCGGGAGCGGAAGATGTAGTCCTCCAGGAAGGTGACCGCCCCGGCGTTCTCCATCGCGCCCGACTTGAACTCGGGCACGAACAGCTGGTCGTACTTGCCGAACGGGTACCGCAGCCCGAAGACCCGGTGGAAGAAGTCGAAGCCCTGCCGGGTCACCTCGAAGATGTTCTCGGCGTCGAGGTACTCGGCGAGCGAGGCCCGGCAGTAGATGCCGAGCGGGATGCCGTCGTGCTCGGACCGCACCACGTGGTACGGCCCGGCGATCAGCGCCGTGATGTAGGTGGACATCACCGGGGTGGGCGCGAACTTCCACCGCCTGGCCCGCTGCAGCACGCCGTGCCGGTGGCGCTCCTCCGGCAGCTCCTCCACCGACTCGGGCACGGTGTTCGACACCACCTCCCAGTCGGCGGGGGCGATCACGATGAACTCGAACGTCGACTTCAGGTCGGGCTGGTCGAAACAGGCGTACATGCGGTGCGCGTCCGCCGTCTCGAACTGGCTGTGCAGGTAGACCCGCTGGTCCACGGGGTCCATGAAGCGGTGCAGCCCTTCACCGGTGCGCATGTAGGTGCAGTCGGCGTCGACGCGCAACTCGTTCGTCGCCGCAAGGTCCGGCAGGGGGATGCGCCCGGCGACCGGGTCGTACGTGGCCGGGTCGAGTTCGCGCCCGTTCAACGTGATGCTGCGCACGCGGGCGCCGGCGAGGTCGATGAAGGTCTCGGCCCCGGGCTCGGCACAGTCGAACCGGACCGTGGTGACGCTCTCGAAACGGTCCTCGCCCTCGGTGAGATCGAGTTCCACCGTGTAGGACCGGACCGTCAGCAGCCGGGCTCGTTCCCGGGCCTCGTCACGGGTCAGATTGCCTGCCACATCGGCTCCTCATCGCTGTGCCCCGCTGCCGCCTCGCAGGGGGTCTTCCGAATCCTGCCATGCCCGGGAGGGACGTTCCCTTCGGGAATACCCTCGTTCCAACCGTGGGTTGCGCCACAGTGTAAGCATGTGATCGCGACCTGGGAGCTGACGATGACCGATCGGATTCCTGTGGATTTCTGGTTCGACCCGCTGTGCCCGTGGGCCTGGCTCACCTCCCGCTGGGTGCTCGAGGTCGAACGGGTCCGTCCGGTCGAGCCGCGGTGGCACATCATGAGCCTCTACGTCCTCAACGAGGACAAGGACATCCCCCAGCAGTACCGTGAGCTGCTCGCGAACGCGATGGGGCCGGTACGCGTGCTCGCCGCCGCGGCGAACAAGTACGGCGGGGAGACCGAGGGCGGGGAGAGCGCCGTGCTCGGCCGCCTCTACACCGAGATCGGCGTGCGGTTCCACAACCGGGCCGAGCTCGGCGAGGACCGCAGCAAGGAGCGGTTCGCCGAGGTGCTCCGCCGCGCGCTGGCGGCCGCCGGGTACGACGAGCAGCTGGTCGACGCGATGGACTCCACCGAGTACGACGAGGAGATCCGCAGCTCGCACGCCACCGCGATGGAGCTGGTCGGCGAGGAGGTCGGCACCCCGGTGATCAAGGTGGGCGAGACCGCGTTCTTCGGCCCGGTGGTGAGCCCCACGCCGAAGGGCGAGGCGGCCGGCAGGCTGTGGGACGGCGTGCTCCTGGTCGCGGGCACCGACGGCTTCTTCGAGCTCAAGCGCTCCCGCACCCGCGGCCCGATCTTCGACTGACGGGAGCGCGCGTACTTCCACGCGCTGGAAAACCACTCCCTCGCGAAGGAAGGCGGCAGGCCCTCCCGTTCGCGTTCCGCCCCCCGGCCGGGTCACGGACGCGGCACCGACGCCGTGAACCGGCCGCGGTGGCGATCCCCGGCGGCCCGCCCCTGCGTTCCGCCCATCGCCCCGAGCGCTGACGCCGCGGCCGCCGTGCGCGGGCGCCGGGCACCCCGCGGCGCTCCGGCGCGCCGGGCGGGGCCGGTACGGCTCGGCCTCTCGCGCGGCCTCCCCGGTCACGTGAGCGGCCCGCGGGGCCGGTCGCGCCCGGCGGGACGTCCGGCCCGCGTGATCCGCAACGTCGGCGGCCCTGCCGTGGGGAACGGCAGGGCCGTGCTCGGCCCTCGTCCTGGCGGGCGGGTTCGATGGCCGCGGGCGCGGGGCCCGTCCGGCCGCATCCGGTCCGTGGCCGCGCGCCTCAACCGGTCACGTCACCCGCCGGCCCGCGCGGCGTCGCCGCCGGCCCGCAGCGCGGTGGTGGGCGGCGGGAAGCGCACCGCGGGGAAGGCGGCGTCGCGGAGGATGCGGCCGATCGTCGCGGTGGCCGCGGCGTACAGGTCCCGTCCCGCCTCGGTGAGGCGCACCTGGGTTCCCCGCCCGTCGTCCGGCGACGCCGTGCGCTGCAGGACCCCGGCCGCCTCCATCTGCGCCACCAGCCGGGACACCTGGGGCTGGCTGCGCGAGACCCGCTCGGTCAGCTCGACCAGCCTCGTCCAGCCCGTGGCCGGGACCAGCGCGGACATCAGCTCGTAGGCGCTGACGCAGAGCCGGTGCTCGCGCGCGAGCTCGCGTTCGATGCTCTGGGTCAGCCGGTTGCAGGCGCGCATCATCTCGAGCCAGCCGGTCACCAGGTCGTCGCTCACCCTTCACAACCTACCCGAAGGAACTTTCATTCGCATGCATGGACAACTTGCATGCGCATGCATAGAGTTGCCGCCATGGACGACAGCACACGGACCCGCTCCGCCGCCCCGGGCCCGCCGGCGCAGGCGCCGGACCCCTCCGCCTCCTGGAGCGCCATGGCCGTGCTCGGCGCCGCCCAGCTCATGGTCATGCTCGACTCGACGGTCGTGAACGTCGCGCTGCCCTCCATCGGCCGCTCGCTGCCGGCCGGCACCGCGGCCCTGCAGTGGACCGTCGGCTCCTACGTGCTGACGTACGGCAGCCTGCTGCTCCTCGGCGGCCGCATCGCCGACGTGTTCGGGCGCCGCCGCTCGTTCCTCGCCGGGCTGGCGCTCTTCGGCGCGGCCTCCGCGCTGTGCGGCCTGGCTCCGGCCACACCGGCGCTACTGGCCGGACGCTTCGCCCAGGGCGCGGGCGCCGCGGTGCTGTCCGCCGCCGCGCTGTCCGCGGTGCTCGCGGTCTACCGCTCGCCCGGCCGGCGCAGGATCGCCCTGGCCGCGTGGAGCGGCCTCGGCGTGGTGGGCGCGACGATCGGCGTCATCCTCGGCGGCCTGCTCACCACGGCGCTCGGCTGGCGGTGGGCGTTCCTGATCAACGTCCCGGTCGCCGTCCTGACCGGCCTCGCCGCGCTGCGCGCGGTTCCGCCGCTCGCCGCCGTACGGCGCCGCCCGCTGCGGCTGCCGATCGCGCTGCTCACCACCGGTGGGCCGGCCGCGCTGTCGTACGGGCTGATCCGGCTGCAGGACGGCGTCGGCACCCCCGCCGCGTGGGCGGGTATCGCCGTCGCGGTGCTCCTGCTGGCCCTGGTGACCGTACGCCAGGCCGGCGCCGAGGACCCGTTGCTGCCTCTGCACCTGCTGCGGTCGCCCACGTACGCGCTGAGCTGCGCCGGGCTGTCGCTCGCCGCCGCGGTGATGATCGGCGGGACGTACCTGGCCGCCGGGTACTTCCAGCGCGCCCACGGCATGCCGGCGTTCGCCGCCGGTCTCGCCCTGCTGCCCATGGGGCTGTCCTCGCTGCTGGTCGCCGTCGTCGTGCCCAGGCTCGCCGGACGCTTGGGGCCCGCGCGGCTCTACCTCTGCGCCGCGGCCGCGCAGCTCGCCGGCGCCGTGATCCTCGTCGCCGGCGCGGGCGACGCCCTGACCGCCGGAGTGGCGCTGGTGATCATCGGGGCGGGGCTGCCGAGCGGATTCGTCCCGCTCTACGCCATCGGCTCCTCCCGCGTCCGGCCGGCCGAGTCCGGTGTCGCCTCCGGCCTGCTCAACACCTTCAACCAGACCGGCGGCGCGTTCGGCGTGGCGGTCGCGGGCACCGTGGCCGCCGCGGCCGCGGCCTCGTCGCTGCGGACCGGCGCCACCGCCGCCGAGGCCGCCGTCGACGCCACGAGCGCCGGGTTCGCCGCGCTCGCCGGTTGCGCGGTGGCGGCGCTGCTCGTCGCGGCCGCGCTGATCCGCCTCACCCGGCCCACGACCGCGTACCCGGACCGGCCGTGACCAGGCGGACCGCGTCGGCGTGTCCGGACCCCGCTCCGCATCCCTGACCGAGCCGTCCGGCCGGTCCCGAGGGCGAAACCCCTCCGCCGGGTGGAGGAACCTCTCCCCGTGGAAGAACCGGCCGGAACGCGGCGGAACGCGGGGCCGAAAAGCGGAGCGCCGCGGTACGGCGGACCCCTTAGATTCTTAGGGTGACGGTGCGCGTACGGACAGCGACGCCGTGCCGGGGTACCGTCGGTTCGCCGGGCGGCGCGTGCCGGCCGTGCGGAGGGTGAGGGGATGCGTCGGCTCTACATCAACGGGTCCTGGATTCCGTCGAGCGGTGGAGACGGCATCGACGTCGTCAACCCCGCCACCGAGCAGGTGATCGACCGGGTGCCGGTGGGCACCAGGGCGGACGCGGCCGCCGCCGTCGCCGCGGCGCGCGAGGCGTTCCCGCGCTGGGCGGCCACCGCCCCCGCGGCCCGGGCCAAGTTCCTCACGGTCGCGGGCGAGGTGCTCGCCGCCCGGGCCGAGCGGATCGCTAGGGTGATCGCCGCCGACCTGGGCGCGCCGTACGGCCTGGCGCTGCGGCTGCACGTCGGGCTGCCGCTGCGGGTGCTGCGCTCGTACGCCAGGCTCGCCGCCGAGTACCGGTTCGACGCCGGGCGGGCGGGCGACGCGCTGGTGGTGCGCGAGCCCGCGGGGGTGGCCGCCGCGATCACCTCGTGGACGCTGCCGCTGCACCTGCCGGTGTGCAAGGTCGCCGCCGCGCTCGCCGCGGGCTGCACGGTGGTGCTCAAGCCGAGCGAGGTCGCCCCGCTCGCCGCCTACGAGCTCGCCGAGGTGCTGCACGAGGCCGGGCTGCCGCCGGGGGTGTTCAACCTGGTGAGCGGGTCCGGCCCGGTGGTGGGCGAGGCGCTCGCCGGGCACCCGGACGTGGACGTGGTCTCGTTCACCGGCACCACCGCCACCGGCCGCCGGGTCGCGGCGCTCGCCGCGGACTCGGTGAAGCGGGTCGTGCTCGAGCTCGGCGGCAAGTCGGCGAGCGTCATCCTCCCCGACGCCGACCTGGCCGCCGCGGTGCGGGCCACCGTGGAGTCGGCGTTCCTCAACTCCGGCCAGACCTGCGCGGCCTGGAGCCGCATGCTCGTGCACCGGGACCACTACGACGAGGCGGTACGGCTCGCCGTGGCGGCGGCCCGCGAGCACCGGGTCGGCGACCCGTTCGCCGCGGGCACCCGGATCGGGCCGCTGGTGTCGGCGGCGCACCGGGAACGGGTGAGGCGGGCGATCATCCGCGGTGAGGAGGAGGGCGCCCGGCTGGTGTGCGGCGGCGCCGAGCCGCCGCCGGGGCCGGGCTACCACGTGGCGCCCACCGTGTTCGCCGGGGTCGAGCCCGGCATGACGATCGAGCGGGAGGAGATCCTCGGGCCCGTGCTCGCGATGATCCCCTACACCACCGTGGACGACGCCGTCGAGATCGCGAACGGCACGCCGTACGGCCTGTCCGGGGCGGTCTGGGCGGGCGACCGGGAGCGCGCGCTCGCGGTGGCGCGGCGGCTGCGCACCGGGCAGGTGCACGTGAACGGCGGCGCGTTCGGGCACCTCGCGCCGTTCGGCGGCTACCGGTGGTCGGGCGTGGGCCGCGAGCTCGGCGTGGCCGGGCTGGAGGAGTACCTGGAGGTCAAGGCGCTCCACCTGTGACGGCGGCGCCCGCCCCGGGCGCGCTCAGGAGAGCAGGCCGGGCGCCCGGTCCGGGCCGGGGGTCTGCAGCAGGATCCGGCGGCGCTCCTGCTTGGGCAGGCGGTCGACGTAGAGCACGCCGTCGAGGTGGTCGGTCTCGTGCTGGAAGCAGCGCGCCAGGTAGCCGCGCGCCTTGATGCGCAGCGGGCGGCCCAGCCGGTCGACGCCGGTCACGGTCACCCCGGCGGCGCGCGGGGTCGGGGCGTACAGCGGGGTGCCGGTCTCCCGCGAGGGCACCGAGAGGCAGCCCTCGTCCTCCACGACCTCGGTGGGGTCGTCCACGGTGAGCTCGGGGTTGATCACGTGGCCCTTGCGGCCGTTGACGTCGTAGACGAACAGGCGCAGCGACACCCCGATCTGCGGCCCGGCGAGGCCGACTCCGTCCGCCGCGTACATCACCCGCATCATCTCGTCGACGAGCCGGCGCAGCTCGCGGTCGAACTCGGTGACCGGCTCGGCGGGGGAACGCAGGACCGGGTCGCCGATACGGCGGATCTCTCGCATGCGGCCTCCAGGACGCGGGGGACCTCGTCCCCGGGCGGGAACCTCGGTGGCGGTGCCGGGTAAGAGGCGGCGAGGGGTCGTGCCGCTTACCCGGCTCTCACTCTAGTGGAGCCCTGCGACATCTGGGACGGACGGGCTGTCAGAATTGACGGGTGCGCGTCCATATTGCTGCCGACCATGCCGGCTACGAACTGAAGAACCACCTGGTGTCCTGGCTCAAGGACCACGGGCACGAGCCCGTGGACCACGGGCCGGCCGTCTACGACGCCGAGGACGACTACCCGGTGTTCGTGCTGCGCGCCGCCGAGGCGGTCGCCGCCGAGCCGGGCAGCCTCGGCGTGGTGCTCGGCGGGTCCGGCAACGGCGAGCAGATCGCCGCCAACAAGGTCCGCGGCATCCGTGCCGCGCTGGCCTGGAGCGAGGAGACCGCCCGCCTCGCGCGCGAGCACAACGACGCCAACGTCGTCGCCATCGGCGCGCGTATGCACTCCGCGGAGGAGGCCACGCGGCTGGTGGAGGTCTTCCTTGCCACGCCGTACTCGGGGGCGGAACGGCACAGCCGCCGCATCGGCCAGCTCGCCGCCTACGAGAACGGCGAAGGGCTGCCGCCGCTGCCCTGATCCCGGGTGCCCCGGCCGTGCGCCGGGGCCTCGCCGATCGATCCGGCCGAACCGCCGGGGCGGCCCTGCTTCCCGCTCGACCCGGAAGCCGGGGACGCGCTCCTCGCCCCGGCCCGGAGGCCGGAACCGTACTGGTTTGCCCCGGCGCGAGGCTGAGACGGTGTGACCTGCCCCGGCATGGCCGGGGCTGTGTAATTTGCCCCGGTCATGCCGGGACTGTGTGGTTTGCCTCGGCCATGCCGGGACTGTGTGGTTTGCCTCGGCCATGCCGGGACTGTGTGGTTTGCCCCGGCCATGCCGGGGCTTCTTCGCGATCGCTCCCGGCGAGCCGTCACGCCGGCCCGCCGGCCGACCGTCAGGAGTCGTTCCTGCGCCTGGTGTGCGCGGGTGGCCTGCGCGGCATCTCGTCCCGCAGCGGCCGCCGGTCGGCCGCCTCCTGGTGTTCCCGGGTGGGCCGGGAGACGTCCCGCGCCCGCATCGCGATCACCGCGTCGATCTGCAAGCTCTGCAGTGCCATGTCCGCAGACTAACCCGGCGCGTGCCGCCGCGACACCGGGTGGGGCACGCGGGTACGCGGCGGCGTATACCGACCCGCGCACCGCGTCCGGGCACGGACCGGGCGCGGATCGGCACGGAGGTGGCCGGGCCCGGCCGCCGTGCGCGGACTCGCGGACCCGGCCCCGGCCTCTCGTCGGCGCCGTGTCGCCGGCCCATCGGCCTTCCCAGCGAGACCGCCGACCGGCACGCTCGTCGGCGCACAGCGTCAGAGGGTGACGTCAGAAGATGAGGCCGCCCCACGGCCGGGGCTCCCAGGACATCGCCGCCGACAGCGCCGCGAGCGCGCCCGGCCGGAGCTCCCGGGCCGCACCGACGGCCGCGTACGGGGTGAGCGGCTGCCCGCCGAGGTACCCGGAGCCGAGCACGTTCACCGAAAGCTCCACGTCGGCCGGGGCGGTGGTGCGCTCGCAGGTGGCGCCGGCGGTGTCGGCGGCGAGCCGCCACCGGCCCTCGTTCCACGGGCAGACCGGGTCGCGCACCTCGAGCACCACGTCCACCGGCGCCGCGTACCGGCGGGCGGTGAGCGCCGGGCCGACGTCGACGACGCGCACCCACAGGTCGTCCCGCATCCCGGCGTTGAGGTGGCGCGGATCGGCGAGCAGGTGGACGAGCGGGTCGTCCACCGGCCGGTGCGGCGCCACCACCCGGGCGCACAGGTCGCGGTCGAGCACCGCGCGCCACACCGCGGCGTACGCGGCCGGGTCCACCGCGAACAGCTCCTTCAGCCGCACCTCGCCGTCCGGCACGTCCCACTCGGTGAAGCCCGGCTTCACCCGGAACAGCGCGTAACCGCGCGGGCCGCCGTCGTCCTCGGCGAGCACGCAGCGCAGCGGCCCCAGGCCGCCGCGGGCGTGCTCGTCGTCGCGCAGCACCCCGGTCCACCGGCCCGCGCACCGCGCGTACAGGCCGGGCCGCGTGGTGACGACCTCGCCGAACACCTTCTCCAGGGCGGGCCGTACCTCGGCGGGCCGGGCGATGCGCAGCCGCAGGTTCGGGTCGGCCGGGGCGTCGGGCCGGAACGCCGAGCCGTGCGTGGGGATGCGGAAGAACATCGTGTCGGCCGCCCTGCCGTACCCGAACCGGCCGTAGATCGCGGCCTCCGAGGCGTACAGCGCGGCCACCGGCTCGCCGCGCTCGTGCAGGTCGTCGAGCTGGCGCAGCATGAGGGAGCGCAGCACGCCCCGGCGCCGGTGGGAGCCGAGCACGGCCACCCAGGTCACCCCGGCGACCGGGATCGGCCCGCCCGGCACGGTCATGGTGAGGCTGTAGGCGGCGGCCGCCCCCACCAGCAGGTCGCCGTCGAACGCCCCGAGCGTGCGGTCGAACTCGAGCATCTGCTTGACGTGCTCGAGCGCCTCCGGCGGATGGGGCGAGCTGAACGCCTCCTCGTCGAGCTCCACGAGCCGCCGCCACTCGTCCTCGGTGAGCGGGCGGATCGGGTACGGCGGGGCCGGGCGGTGACGTTCCTCGCTCATCGTATGGTCACGTCCTTCTCCGTGTGCTGACTCCCGGTCAACGTTAAAAGCGGCAAACTGTCCAGGCTACTCAATATCGGCGGCGACGTGATCAAGGTATTGGTCAAGTGGGGTGCCGGGGCGGTGGTGAAACGAATACAGTCGGTTCATCATGAGTTCCCGTCCGGCGCCGCTTATCCCTCCACGGCTCCGCGCGATCCTGGTGCGCGTCCCGCTGCTCGTGCCCGCCGTCCGTCTGGTGCGCCGGGTGCTCTCGCACGAGCGCAACCTGATGATCGCGCTGATCGTGGCGACCCTCGGGATCGGCGCCGCGGCGGCGCAGGTGTCGGCGGAGTGGTTCTCGCCGTCCCTGCTCGTCCTCGTCACCCTCACCGGCGGCCTGCAGCTTCGGCCGCGCAGCCTCGCCGTGCTGCTCGGCGCGGTCGCGGTCGCCCTCGTCTACCTCGCCGCGGTGCAGGACGGGCACGTCGGGCCGGGGCTGCTCGCCACGATCGTGGTCACCGGCACGCTCGCCGCGCTCATGGCGCGCATCCGCGGCAAGATCGGCGTGCAGGGGCTGCGCGGCGACGCGATGCTGCTCGAGCTGCGCGACCGGCTCCGGGCGCAGAGCGACCTGCCGCCGCTGCCCAAGGACTGGGGCGGCCGCGTGGTGCTCAAGCAGGCCGGCGGGTCGTCGTTCGGCGGCGACTTCGTGGTGTCGATGCGGGACGGCGACCGGCTCGAGCTCGCCGTGGTCGACGTCTCCGGCAAGGGCGTGGACGCCGGGACCCGGGCGCTGCTGCTGTCCGGCACCTTCGGCGGGCTGCTCGGCTCGGTGCAGGACTTCCTGCCCGCGTGCAACTCCTTCCTGCACCGGCAGCGGCAGGGCGAGGGCTTCGTCACCGCCGTGCACCTCAGCCTCAACCTCGCCACGGGGGAGTACGCCATCACCTCGGCCGGCCACCCGCCGGTGGTGAAGTTCGACGCGGGCACCGGGACCTGGCGCATCTCCTCGGCGAAGGGCGTGGTGCTCGGCGTCGTGCCGGACCTGCACTGCGAGCCCGACAGCGGCGTGCTGCGCAAGGGCGACGCGCTCATGCTGTTCACCGACGGGCTGATCGAGCAGCCCGGCCGGGACATCGACGCCGGGCTCGACCGGCTGCTCGGCGAGGCCGAGCGGGTGTTCCACTCCGGCACCTGGTGGGAGGGCGCCAAGCGGCTCGTCTCCGCGTTGTCCGCGGGCCACAACGACGACTGCGCGCTCGTACTGATCTGGCGGCCGTGAGATCTTACGGATTCCACATATCGGGATTCGGTACCCTCGTCAGGTGCGACTCGACAGCGGCGGGCACGCCCAGGGCAGGGGTGGGCAGAGATGACGACGACGTGGGTCGTGGTGGGTTTCGCCCTATTCATCGTCGGCCTGTTGATCTCGGTGGCGCTCCACGAGATCGGGCACCTCGTCCCCGCGAAGCTCTTCGGCGTGCGCGTGACCCAGTACATGGTGGGCTTCGGCCCCACGCTGTGGTCGAAGCGCCGCGGTGAGACCGAGTACGGCATCAAGTGGATCCCGCTCGGCGGCTACATCCGCATGATCGGCATGCTGCCGCCGCGGCCGAGCGACGACCCGAACAAGCTGCGCGCCACGAACACCGGGCTGTTCCAGGGCCTGATCGACAGCGCCCGGGAGGCCGCGCTGGAGGAGATCCGGCCCGGCGACGAGAACCGGGTCTTCTACCGCAAGCCGTGGTGGCAGAAGGTCATCATCATGACCGGCGGCCCGGCGATGAACTTCGTGCTCGCGTTCGGCCTGTTCGCGGTCGTCATGATGGGCATCGGCGTGCCGGTCCAGACGCTCACCGTCGCCTCGGTGTCCGAGTGCGTCAAGACCCAGCAGGAGGCGAGCCGGAACCCCGAATGCGGGCCGTCCGACCCCAAGAGCCCGGCCGCGCTCGCCGGGCTGCAGGCCGGCGACCGGATCACCTCGATCGCCGGGAAGCAGGTCACCAGCTGGGAGCAGGCGACCCGGGCGATCCGCGCCCACGGCGCCGGTCCGGTCACCATCGGCATCGAGCGCGACGGCCGCCCGATGACGGTGAACGCGAACCTCATCGCCCAGGACCGGCCGTCCCTCGACGACCCGGACAAGATCGAGCGGAACGTGGGCTTCCTCGGGGTGGCGCCGCTCATCGTCCGCGAGCAGCAGGGCCCGGGCTACGTGGTCTCCCAGATGTGGGAGATGACCTCGCGCACCGCGGTGGCGCTCGTCCACTTCCCGGAGAAGCTCGTCGGCGTGTGGAACGCCGCGTTCGGGGGTGCCGAGCGCGACCTCGACAGTCCGGTGAGCATCGTCGGCGCGGGCCGCATCGGCGGTGAGATCGCCGCCTCCAAGGCGCCGGTGGACGACAAGATCACCGGGTTCATCATGCTGCTCGGCGGGTTCAACCTGGCGATCGGCATGTTCAACCTGATCCCGCTGCTGCCGCTCGACGGCGGGCACATCGCGGGCGCCCTGTGGGAGGCGGTCAAGCGCGGCTGGGCCCGCCTGCTGCGCAGGCCGAACCCCGGGTACGTGGACATCGCCAAGGCGCTGCCGCTCACCTACGCGATGGCGGCGGTGCTCCTCGCCGTGGGCGGCCTGCTCATCTTCGCCGACATCGTCAACCCGATCCGCCTCACCGGCTGAGCCATGCGCGCGACCGGGGCCGGGACGGCCGGGGACACCATGGAGAACGCCACGCAGAACACCATCGGGAACGCCGCGGGGGACCCCGCCGTGGACCCGTCCCCGGATGTGAGGTCGAGCCTCATGGAGACGCACGGCGCCGCCATCGACGTCGCGTTGTTCCGGCTGCGCCGCATCTGGGCGCGGCCGTTCCGCACCCGCCGTACCGGGGACCGCCCGATCCAGATCTCGAACGTGATGGTGGTGCACGCGCTCGCCAAGCTGAGCCGCACCGAGTCCGAGGTCACCATCGGCGCGGTCGCCGAGCACATGGACATCGACCCGTCGACCGCGAGCCGGTTCGTCACCGACGCGATCGGCGCGGGCCTGGTGGCCCGCCTCCCGTCCGAGGTGGACGCGAGGCGGGCCCGGCTCATGCTCACCGACAAGGGCCGGCGCGTGCTCGAGGCGGTGACCCGCTACCGGCGCGACTACCTCGAGGGGCTCATCGCGGACTGGAGCGAGCAGGACCGCGCCGCGCTCAGCCGGCTGCTCACCCGGCTCGCCGAGGCGGCCGCCCGGCGGCCGATCGACCTGTCCGGCCTCGACCCGATCGTCGACGAGATCATCCGGCGCTGACCTCGCCACCGAACAGCTTGGCGAGGAAGCGGATCTGGACGGCCCGCTGGAAGCCCGCGCCGCCCTCGTGCCCGTTGTACCGCCACACCTCGATGCTCTTCTCCCCGGCGTAGTGGTTGTACGCGGCGAACACCGTGGACGGCGGGCAGATCGCGTCCATCAGCGCCACCGAGAACAGCGCGGGGGCGGTCGCCCGGGCGGCGAAGTTCACCCCGTCGAAGTACCGCAGCGTGTCGAAGACCCGGTCCACGTGGTCGCGGTGAATCTTGCAGTACTGGGAGATCTCCCCGTACGGCATCTCGTCGGTGATCTCGGTGGCCCGCCGGTAGTGGCACAGGAACGGCACGTCGCACAGCGCGGCCGCGACCTTGCGGTCGAGCGCCGCCGCGGCGAGCGTGATGCCGCCGCCCTGGCTGATGCCCGCGACCACGACCCGGTCCGGGTCGACGCGCGGGTGCTCGCGGGCGGTCTCCACCGCGCGCACCGCGTCGGTGAACACCCGGCGGTAGTAGTAGCGCCGCGGGTCGAGGATGCCCCGGGTCATGAACCCCGGCGTCTGCGGCGAGCCGTCGGAGTCCGGGTCCGGGGTGTCCCCGGACAGCCAGCCGCTGCCCTGGCCGCGGGTGTCCATCACCAGGTGCGCGTACCCGGCGGCGCTCCAGGTGAGCCACTCGTGCGGCAGCCCGCGGCCCCCGTTGTACCCGATGTACTCCACCACGCACGGCAGCCGCCCCTCGATGTGGCGGGGCAGCAGCAGCCATGCCTTGATCGGGTGCCCGCCGAAGCCGGAGAAGGTCACGTCGAAGACCTCCACCGTGGCGAGCCCGGCGTCGTACGGCTCGAAGGAGGGCGGTGTCCGCAGCGCGCGGGCCTCCTCGAGCGTGGCGGTCCAGAACTCGTCGAAGTCGGCGGGCTCGTCCCGCTCGGGGCGGTACTCGCGCAGCCGGTCCAGCGGCAGGTCGAACAGCATCAGGTACTCCTTCGGTCCGCGGGCGGGCTCACAACATCGACACGTGCACGTGGTCGAAGTGGTTGGCGGTGATGCTTCCGCGGTCCGCCATCGGTCGCCAGCCCGGATTGGACATGTGGTAGATACGCTGACGATAGATCACATACTTCACTCCGAGCCTGTTGGCGTTCTCGATCAGGAACTCGGCGATCCGGTGGCCGAGCGCGATCTTGTCCGGCGTGGGCATGGCGCCGCCGGAGCTGAGCATGAAGTCGCAGGCGCGGCCGAGCGGATGCTCGCCGCCGTCGTTCACCGCGCGGAAGCAGCCGGGGGCGAACCCGGTCGGGAACCGCTCGGTGACCAGGTCGCGCATGAGCCGGGTGCGCGGGGTGATGTTGTCCGGGCCGTTCGGCAGCTCGGGGGCGAACCCGCCGCCGGGCAGCCGCCCCGGCGCGAGCGGCACGAGCCGGTCGAGCCGCTGCTTGATCCGGGCGATGAGCCGCTCGGCCCGCTTGCGCTCGGCGTTCACCTCGTCGGCCTGGTCGCGGATGCGCTCGGCGAGCCGGGTGGCCTGCTCGGCGGCCGTGCGTCGCTCCTGCTGCGCCGCCGCGTACCGGCCGAGCGCGGCGGTGCGCTGCGCGGCGAGGTGCTCGAGCACGGCGGCGTTCCCCAGGCCCGGGCCGAACAGCGCGTTCGGCAGGTCGAGCCCGCTGGTCTGATAGCGCAGGTTCGCCAGCTCGGCCACCTGCCGCGCGGCGGCCCGGTAGGCCTCCTCGGCGTCGCGCAGCCGCTCCCGCGCCGCCCGCTCCTCGGTGCGCGCCCGCTGCAGCTCGGCCCGCTTGCCGTTGTAGGTGCGGATCAGCCGGTCGAGCCGCCGCTCCAGGTCGGCGAGCTCCCGGCGCAGCTCGGCGACGCTCGCCGTGGAGCCGGCCTTGGACGTGGACTCGGGCTTGGGCTCGGCCGTCGCGGCCGCGGGAGCGGGGCCGATCGCGACGGCGACGAGCACGGCCGCGCACCAGAACAGAACACAGCGGAACACGGCACGCAGGACGGTTCACCCCTCCATCGAACGGTCAGACGAGGTCAACGCCGATGGATGGTACTGGTAAAGAAGCGTGCTCGTGTGGCGAAGTCGAGATCCTGTGGATATCCGGTTGTTATGATCACCGCTTCCGCCAGGCGGAGATGATCAGCGACCGGCCGGATCCGGCGCCCGGTCCACGCGTTCCGCCGCCTCCCGGAGCATGCGCGCCGCCCGCTCGGGCGCGATGTCGTTGACGAACGCGCCCATCGCCGACTCCGAGCCCGCGAGGTACTTCAGCTTCTCCGGCGCCCGCCGGATGCTGAACAGCTGAAGGTGCAGGTAGGCGAGGTCCCGCCCGGTGCGCACCGGTGCCTGGTGCCAGGCCGCCACGTACGGCATGCGCACCCCGAACAGCGCGTCGAACCGGCGCAGCACGTCGGTGTAGAGGGGACCGAACGCGGCCCGCTCCGCGGGCTCCAGCTCGGTCAGGTCCGCCACCCGCCGGTGCGGATAGAGGTGGACCTCGAACGGCCAGCGGGCCGCCGCCGGCACGAACGCGGTCCAGTGCCGGTTCTCCGCCACCACCCGGATCCCGGCCTCCCGCTCGGCGGCGAGCACGTCCGCGAAGAGGTTGCCGCCGGTGCGCTCCCGGTGCCGCTCGGCCGCGGCGAGCATGCGCCGCGTGCGCGGGGTGACGTACGGGTAGGCGTAGATCTGCCCGTGCGGGTGGGTGAGCGTGATGCCGATCTCCGCGCCCCGGTTCTCGAAGCAGAACACCTGCTCCACGCCCGGCAGCGCGCCGAGCGCCGCGGTGCGGTCCGCCCACGCCTCGAGCACGAGCTCCACCCGCTCGGGGGACAGCGAGGAGAACGACGCGTCGTGGTCGGAGGTGAAGCACACCACCTCGCACCGCCCCACGCCGGGCCGTACCCGGCTCAGCCCGCCGACCTGCTCATACTCGACCGGGGTGAAGCTGAACGAGGGGAAGCGGTTCTCGAACACGACCACGTCGTAGTCGGGCGCCGGGATCTCCGTGGCCCGGCCCGGCCGCGACGGGCACAGCGGGCACTCGTCGGCGGGCGGCAGGAAGGTGCGGTTCTGCCGGTGCCCGGCGATCGCCACCCACTCCTCGGTGAGCGGGTCGTAGCGCAGCTCGGACGCGGGCGGCCGGGGCGGCAGCGTGCGGGTGTCCGGCACGTCGCGCACCCCGTCCGGGGTGGCGTCGAAGTAGATCAGCTCGCGGCCGTCGGCGAGCCGGGTCGAGGTACGGCGGGCCGTCCGCACCACCGGGCCCGGCGTGCCGGCCCGCGTGCCCGGCTGCGTGCTCAGCGGCGTGTCCATCGGTGCGGTCACCGCGCCACCGCCTCGCGCCGCGGCACCGGGTCGACGAGGATCAGCTCGCCCACCCGGGCCTCCAGCTCGGACCGCGCGTCCTCGGCGAGGCCGGTGTCGCAGACCACCGCGTTCGCCTCCTCCAGCGCGGCGATCGAGCTGATCCCGATCGTGCCCCACTTGGTGTGGTCGGCGAGCACGACCAGCTGCTGGGCGGAGGCGACCAGCTCGCGGTCGGTCTCGGCCTCCAGCAGGTTCGGCGTGGTGAAGCCCGCGCGCACGCTCATCCCGTGCACGCCGAGGAAGAGCGTGTGCACGCTGAGCCGCCGGATGGCGGCGACCGCCACCGGGCCCACGAGCGCGTCCGACGGTGTGCGCACCCCGCCGGTGAGCACCACGGTCCGGTCGGGTCGGTCGGCGCGGTGGAACACGTCGGCCACCCGCACCGAGTTCGTGATCACGGTGAGGTCCGGCACGTCGAGCAGGTGGTGGGCGAGCGCCCAGGTGGTGGTCCCGGCCGACAGCGCGATCGCGCTGCCGGGCCGTACCATGCGGGCGGCCCGCCGGGCGATCGCCTCCTTCTCGGCCCGCTGGCGCACCGACTTGGCCGCGAACCCCGGCTCCCGGGTGGCGGCCGACCCGGCGATCGTGGCGCCGCCGTGCACCTTCTCCACCAGCCCGCGCTCGGCGAGCACCTCCAGGTCGCGCCGGATCGTCATGTCCGAGACGCCGAGCTCGCGGACGAGGTCGGCGACGCGCACCCCGCCGTCCCGGCGCACCCGCTCCAGGATCGCCTCCTGCCGTTGCTGTGCCAGCATCACCCCTCCTGCCGCCGCCCGCGCGAGCCGGCCGGTGACGAGTTCCCACAAGTTCCCACAAATTATGACACGTTGGCACGTGCGTTGCGTTTGATCATGGTGAAATGCCGCGGCGGCCGCTTCGGCGCGGCCGTACCGGGGTACCTACCGCCACGCCGCCGACCGCGGCGCCACGGACGACACCACGGACCGACGGAAGGGGAGAGACGTATGGCGAAGCGAGCGCGCAAGGCGCGGGCCCGCAAGAAGAAGAAGGCGAACCACGGCAAGCGGCCGAACGCCCGCTAGCGGCCGCGGCCCCAGGCGGCGAGCAGGCGGCTCTGCGGATCCGCGTCCGGCGGCAGCTCGCGCCGCTCCCCGATCACCCCGGTCTCCCGGTAGGAGTCCTCCACCGCGGCGAACCACGCCGCGCAGGCGTCCACCAGCTCCGGGTCGAGCCGGTCGGGGAGCCCGATCGCCCGCGCCATGTCCCAGGTGTGGATGAGCGCGTCCGCGAACAGCTCGCACAGGTACTCCTCGCCGGCGACGTCGCCGAACGCGAGATGCACCACACGCCCGAGCGCGCCCTCGTCGTAGGCCGCCAGCACCGCCGCCGCGGCCGCCCGGTCGAACGCCTTCACCGGATCGTCACCGAGCAGGTCGCCGTCGAGGGCGTCCCCCATCTCCGCCACGGTACGGCCGGCCAGCAGGTGGGGCGCCCACAGGCACTCGCGCACCAGGTGGTTGACGAGGGTGTGGACGTCCCAGTCCGAGCAGGGTGTGGGCAGGTGCCACTGATCCGGACGGACGAGATGGACCTTCTGCCCGAAGTCGTCGAGAGCTCGCCGATACGCGTCGCGGACGTCGAGGTTCATCTCTTGCTCACCGTTTCGCGCTTGGCGTTCACCGTGCTCCGCACGGCCGTCCCCCCCAGAGAGAAGGTGCGACGGCCGTACCTTCCCTCCTCCTTTTGACGGTAACCCGTCGTCAGAGAATGCGCTGCTCGGCCCAGACCACCTTGCCGCCGGGCGTGGGCCGGTGCCCCCACCGGTAGGCGAGCCGGTCCACCAGGCGCAGGCCGCGCCCGGCGTCGGCGCCGGTGTCCGGGTCGCGCAGGGTGGGCATCGCGAAGGACGAGTCGCCCACCTCGCACACGAGCGAACGCCCGCGCAGCAGCCGCACCTCGATCGGCCCGCGGGCGTGGTTCACCGCGTTCGTCACGAGCTCGCTCACGATCAGCTCGCTGGTGTCGGCGAGCCCGGCGAGGCCCCACCGGTCCAGGGTGGCGCGCACCCCGTGGCGCACCTCGCGCACCGCGGACGGCTCGGCCGGGAGCGTCCAGGCGGCCATCTCGTCGGGGGTGAGCTCGCGCACCCGGGCGAGCATGAGCGCGATGTCGTCGCGCTCGTCACCGGGCCGCTGCGCGCCGATCGTCGCGTCGCAGATGTCCTCCAGGTCGCGCAGCCGTACCGACAGCAGGCGGCGCAGCTTGTCGATGCCGGTGTCGATGTCCCGGTCCCGGCTCTCCACCAGGCCGTCGGTGTAGAGCGCGAGCACGCTGTCGTGCGGCAGCACGATCTCCCGCATCTCGAACGGCTCGCCGCCGATGCCGAGCGGCAGCCCCGGCGGCAGGTCCACCACCTCCGTGCCGCCGTCCGGGAGCAGCAGGATCGGCGGCACGTGGCCGGCGCGGGCGATCGTGCAGGCCCGCGTCACCGGGTCGTAGGTGGCGTAGATGCAGGTGGCGATCTGGGTGGCGTCGAGGTCCTGGCTCATCCGGCTGAGCCGGAACAGCACCTCCGCCGGGGTGAGGTCGAGCGAGGCCAGGGTGCGCACCGCGGTACGGAGCTGGCCCATGGTGGCGGCGGCGCGGATGCCGTGACCCATCACGTCCCCGACCACGAGCGCGACCCGGTGGCCCGGCAGCGGGATCACGTCGTACCAGTCGCCGCCCACCCCGGTGAGGTCGCTCGCCGGCAGGTAGCGGGAGGCGATCTGCAGGCCGAGCGGATCGTGCAGGTCGGCCGGGAGCAGGCTGCTCTGCAGCGCGAGCGCGGTGCCGCGCTCCCGGCTGTACAGCCGCGCGTTGTCGATGCACAGCGCGGCGCGGGCGGCGAGCTCCTCGCCGAGGGTGACGTCCTCCTCGTCGAACGGCGTGCTGCCGGGGAACCGGTGGAACGACACGATGCCGAGCACCCGGCCGCGCGCCTGCAGCGGCACCATGAGCAGCGAGACGCCATGGAGCAGCCGGCGCACGTCGTCGCGGCCGCGTGCCCGGGACAGCTCCTCGGCGAGGTCGGCGTCGACCTCGGTGAACATGATCGGCTTCCCGCTCGCCATGCACCGGGCGAACGGCGACCACGCCGGGTACGTCGTCACCTCGTCGAGCGGCCAGGCCACCACGTAGTCGTCGGAGCGTGGCCCGGCCACGGCCCCCGCCAGGCGCCGCACCACGGCCGACCCGTCGGCGGGCGGGTACGGCAGCTCGCCGTCGATCAGCACCCGGTCCCGGATGGTCACCGCCGCCCAGTCGGCGAACCGGGGCACGGCGAGGTCGACGAGCTCACGGGCGGTCTCGGCGATGTCGAGGGTGGTGCCGATGCGTCGGCTCGCCTCGTTGAGGAAGGCGAGCTGTTCGTGCACCGGTACCGGGCTGCTCAGCCGCGAGCAGCCCGGGTCGGCCTTCTTGACGACGTACCGCCGGTCCGGTGAGGACGTGACCGACGCCGTCCCGCTCGGCTGGCTGCTGGGCACCGTGCTCTTCTCTCTTCCCGCGGTTCGCCAACCACTATAAAAGTTCAAGATCTCCGATTGGGAGGCCCAGGAACCGGCCGCGCCCGGCGGCCGGCCCGCGGGCGCAGACGGGCCGGCGCCCCCGGATCGGCCGATCCGGGGGCGCCGGCGGCGACGCCACGGTTCCCGCGCGACCGCGAAGGGTCCGGGTACCGCTCAGACCTTGGGTCAGACCTTGGGCAGGTGGGCGAGGGCGGCCTCGATGCGCTCCTGCGGCAGCTCGAAGTCCTCCATCGCGCCGGACAGGTAGCGGTCGTAGGCGGCGAGGTCGAAGTGCCCGTGCCCGCACAGCGCGGTCACGATCACCTTCTCCTCCCCGGTCTCCTTGCACCGCAGCGCCTCGGCGATGGTCTCGGCGAGGGCGTGCGTGGGCTCCGGCGCGGGCACGATGCCCTCGGCGCGGGCGAACCGGACACCGGCCTCGAAGCACTCGGTCTGCGTCCGGGCCACCGCGGTGAACAGGCCGAGCTCGTACATGTGCGACAGCAGCGGAGACATGCCGTGGTAGCGCAGGCCGCCCGCGTGGATCGGGTCGGGCACGAAGTCGTGGCCGAGCGTGTGCATCTTCATCAGCGGGGTGAGCCCGGCGGTGTCCCCGTAGTCGTAGGCGTAGACGCCCTTGGTGAACGACGGGCAGGCGGCCGGCTCCACCGCCCGGATCTCGGGGTTCATCCGGCCGACGAGCTTCTCCCGCAGGAACGGGAAGGCGAGGCCGCCGAAGTTCGACCCGCCGCCGGTGCAGCCCACGATCAGGTCCGGGGTCTCGCCGACCGCGGCGAGCTGCTCCAGCGCCTCCTCGCCGATCACGGTCTGGTGGAGCAGCACGTGGTTGAGCACCGAGCCGAGGGCGTACCGGGTGTCCTCGTGCTGCGCGGCCACCTCCACGGCCTCGCTGATCGCGATGCCGAGCGAGCCGGGGGAGTCGGGGTCGTCGGCGAGCACCTTGCGGCCCGCCTCGGTCACCGGGGACGGGCTGGCGTGCACGGTCGCGCCCCACACCTGCATGAGCAGCTTGCGGTAGGGCTTCTGGTCGTACGAGGCGCGCACCATCCAGACCTCGCAGTCGAGGCCGTACTGGGCACAGGCGAACGAGAGCGCCGAGCCCCACTGCCCCGCGCCGGTCTCGGTGGTGAGCCGCCGGATGCCCTGCTGCGCGTTGTAGAAGGCCTGCGGCACCGCGGTGTTCGGCTTGTGCGATCCCGCGGGCGAGGTGCCCTCGTACTTGTAGTAGATGCGCGCGGGCGTGCCGAGCGCGCGCTCCAGCCTGCGGGCGCGGATCAGCGGGGTCGGCCGCCACAGGCGGTAGACGTCGAGGACCTCCTCGGGGATGGGGATGAACCGCTCGGTGCTGACCTCCTGCTCGATCAGCGGCATGGGGAACAGCGGCGCGAGGTCGTCCGGGCCCACCGGCTGCAGGGTGCCGGGGTGCAGCGGCGGCGGGGGCGGGCTCGGCAGGTCGGCGAGCACGTTGTACCAGTTGCGCGGGATGCGCGACTCGTCGAGCACGATCTTGGTGGGCTTGCTCACAGGCGTTCTCCGGCTTGCTTCCGGGCCGGGCGTACGGCGCCGGCCCGCTGTCGACGCAGAACAACTTAGCCTGAGCGTTCGCCCAGCGTGACGAGAGGTTTGCGATCCGGGGTGCTGGGTGGGGCGGGTGTGGGGGAGTGTGTCCCGGATGGAAGCCGAATGAGTCTGGAGCGGTGGATGTCCCACTATGGGGGCAATGCCGGGAAAAGGGGGAGATGTCCGCGAGGCCGCGGGCGCGCGCCCGTACCGCGGGCGGCCTCGGCCCGTGGCGGCGGACGGGCCGGAGGCCTCCGTGCGGGGAGGCCCCCGGCCCTGCGGTCAGTGGAGCCCGGCCCTCCGCGAGGTCGGTTCCGGCCGCGACCGGCGGGCGGTCGCTCCGCTGCGGCAGTTACAAAGCGGTAACCAGCTCACAATACGGACGAAGCGCCCAAAAGGTATGTTTCAATGACGAAACACGCAGGAGGAGAGATGAGCACCCTACTGGCTCTCGTCGAATCGGTCGATGGCCGGCCAACCCTCGAGGAGGTCGACGCGATGCTCGCCGAGCTGCGGCGTCTGCCACGCGACGCGTCGGTCAGCAGCCTCATCGACGATCTGCTGGACTACCGGTCCATGCTGTCGCACTGACCGCCGACGGTGCGCGAGGCCGGTCGGTGTCCGGTGCCTCGCGGGCTCACTGGCCGCTGGCGAAGGTACGGCCCTGCTGGGCGCCGAACGGCGTGCCCTGCGACTGGCCCTGCGGCATCCCGCCGACGCCGACCAGCTCCATCAGGCGGGTCTCGACGTACCGCTCGCTGTGGCGGGACTTGTCGGCGATCCGCTCCACCAGGTCGTTGACGTTGCGGGCGAAGTCGAGGTCGGCGGGGCTGACCTCGGCGAACATGTCGAGGATCCGGTAGCGGATCTGCTGCCAGTTCTGCCGGAGCTGCTGTTCGATCTGCTGGGCCTGCTGCTGCTCCACTTGCGCGTCCTTTCTTGGCGTGTTCGACTGAAATGCCGCCGGTGAACCTACCCTGCGTGATTGATCGCTTACGCCGGGCTCTGTCCAAAGATCCCTAGATCGTTCCCCGGGGGTGCGCGGCCGGGAGGGAAGGGTGCGGGGACGCCGGCCGGACGCGCCTGGCGTGATCACCGGAACGACCCCGGACATGCGGAAGGGCCGGGTCGCCCGTTGGGCTGACCCGGCCCTTCGCGTCTGTGAGCGGACGACGGGAATCGAACCCGCGCTGCCAGTTTGGAAGACTGGGGCTCTACCATTGAGCTACGTCCGCACGAACCGGTCGTCGTCTGGTCTAGACTTCTTCCGGTCGTCAGGGCGTTAGCGTACCCGACATTGAGATTGTATACGTCCTGAACGACGGGGCGTGGCGCAGTTTGGTAGCGCACCTGCTTTGGGAGCAGGGGGTCGTGGGTTCAAATCCCGCCGCCCCGACCAGTCGTCCGGATCCGCCGCCTACGGGGCGCAGTGGAACAGGGCCCAAACGGCCTTTCCGCCCCGGGCGAGCGGGCTCCATCCCCATCGGTCGCTGTAGGCCTCCACGATGTGCAGGCCGCGGCCGTGCTCGGCGACGAAGTCGGGCTCCTTCGGCGTGGGCACGCCGTCGCTCGGGTCCGCCACCGCGATGACCAGGTGCGGCACCCGGCGCACGAGCAGCAGCGTGATCGGGCGCTCGCCGTACGCCCGGGGATGGGGCAGGTGGCGCACCGCGTTGGTGACCAGCTCGGAGACGACGAGCGCGGCGTCGTCACAGAGCGCGCCGAGCCCCCATCGGGTGAGCGTGGTGCGGGTGACGTCCCGCGCGATCGCGACCGACTCGGCGCGTGGGCGCAGCGCGCAGGTGGTGGTGCCGGGGTGCGGCTCGGCGAGCAGGCGGTCGAAGCCGATCTCGAGGGTCACGTCCAGGCATTGCGCGGTGGACCCCGGATCTTCCGCCATCCTTCCGATACCTCCCGCCGTTGTCGTGGACCGAGGTCCCTCGCCGCCCGGATAGGCCGTACACCAATGGGTCAAATTGCGCGCTAGCCCATCATCGGTCACGATCCTTGCGCCTGCAAGACCCAAATGCACGTGCAACTGACATGTGCATGCGCAAGTTACGGATGACACCCTGCACCGCGCCCGTATCGCCCGTTTCGTCGGGTTTCCGTGGTGGGTCCGGTCGTTCGCGCGGGGTGCGGATGAACGATGGCGGAGATGGGCGACATAGATGGAAGAACGGTGCGAATCGGGCGTAAGGCCATTCCTCCGTTACGGCTTCCGGGCTCCATTGGGACGGCGGAGGGCATGCGCTAGAAAAAGTTGGAAAACCGACATCCACATGAGACCTTGTCAGCGAAGCGAGAAGTGGTGAGACTGTGTTGGCTGGACCGAGTAGTGGTTGGCTGGACCGAGCGGAGAGGGAGGCACCGTGACACAGATCCAGCCGGGATCCGGCCCCACGGCGCTTCGCATCCTGCTGGGTTCCCAGTTGCGTCGGCTCCGTGAGGAGAAAGGGCTCACCCGAGAGGAGGCGGGCCGCCGGATCCGCGGCTCCGAGTCCAAGATCAGCCGGATGGAGCTCGGCCGGGTCAGCTTCAAGCCGCGCGACGTCGCCGACCTGCTCACCCTCTACGGCGTCGAGGACGAGGAACAGAGGGCGGCGGTGATGGAACTCGCGGAGAAGGCCAACGAGCCGGGCTGGTGGCACCGCTTCAACGACCTGCTGCCCTCGTGGTTCCAGGCCTACGTCGGGCTCGAGGAGGCGGCCTCCCGCATCCGCACCTACGAGGTCCAGTTCATTCCCGGTCTGCTCCAGACGAAGGAGTACGCCCGTGCCGTGATCACGGCGGGGGCGGCCGGCATCACCCCCGAGGAGATCGAGCGCCGGGTGGAGCTGCGGCTGCAGCGCCAGCAGGTGCTCGACCGCCCGAACGGGCCGTTCTTCTGGGCGGTGATCGACGAGGCGGCGCTGCGGCGCCCGATCGGCGGCACCGACGTGATGCGCGCCCAGCTCGGGCACCTCATCGACCTGATGCGCCAGCCGAACATCACGATCCAGGTGATGCCGTTCAGCTTCGGCGGGCACAGCGCGGAGGGCGGTGCCTTCAGCATCCTGCGCTTCGCCGACCCGGACCTGCCCGACATCGTGTACGTCGAGCAGCTCGCCAGCGCCCTTTATCTGGACAAACGGGAAGACGTCGACCGGTACAGCGAGGTGATGGAGCGGCTCTGCGCCGTGAGCACCACCCCGGATGAAACGGTCGCGTTACTCGAAAAGATTATGCGAGAGATCTAACTCGCTTAAGGCCGTGCGGCCGCCGCCGCGAACCGGGCAAAGAGCGGCTTGGCAACGGGGTGACGTGTGCGATGCGAACGTCGCGCTGCGAAACGGTCGGGTCACACTCGGCACCCGCGACCGGTGCCGGGAAGGGCGATGACGGGAGGGATCACGTGGTCGATGACGCCGCGGGTGCCCGTCTGCCCTAGACTTGCGAGCGGCGCTGGACACCCGCCACAGTCGATCATGCCCGGGATGGCGGATTCGATCGAGATGCACGGCACCGACGCGCCCACGATCATTCAAGGCTTGATCTAGGAGACATCCGTGAAGACCGCTGTCGAGGAGCTCAGCCCGACTCGGGTGAAGCTCACCGTCGAGGTGCCGTTCGAGGAGCTCGAGCCGAGCCTGAAGGCGGCGTACAAGAAGGTCGCGCAGCAGGTGCGCGTGCCCGGCTTCCGGCCGGGCAAGGTTCCCGCTCGAATCATCGAGCAGCGGTTCGGCCGCGCGGTGGTGCTTGAGGAGACCCTCAACGACGCTCTTCCCAAGTTGTACGGCAAGGCCGTCGACGAGACCGACGTCTTCCCGGTGAGCCGGCCGGAGATCGAGGTCACCAAGCTCGAGGACGGCAAGCAGGTGGAGTTCACCGCCGAGGTGGACGTCCGCCCGGCCTTCGACCTGCCCGACTACGAGGGGATCGAGGTGACCGTCCCCTCGGCCGAGGTCACCGACGAGGACATCGACGCCCAGCTCAACGCGCTGCGGGAGCGGTTCGCCACCCTCACCGGCGTGGACCGGCCGGCCCAGAACCGCGACTTCGTGGTGATGGACCTGTCGGCCTCGATCGACGGCGTGGAGCTTGAGGAGCAGGCGGCGAGCGACGTCTCCTACGAGGTCGGCGCCGGGTCGATCCTGCAGGGCCTCGACGACAACCTGCTCGGCATGGCGGCCGGGGACGAGAAGGTCTTCACCACCCGGCTGGTCGGCGGCGAGCACGCCGACCAGGAGGCGCAGGTGAAGATCAAGGTCAAGAGCGTCAAGGAGAAGGTCCTCCCCGAGCTGAACGACGAGTTCGCCCAGCTCACCAGCGAGTTCGACACGCTCGAGGAGCTCCGCGAGAGCATCCGGGGCCAGGTGCGGCGCAACAAGCTGATCGACCAGATCAACCAGGCCCGGGAGAAGGCCCTCGAAGCGGTGATGGACAAGATCGACATCCCGCTGCCGGAGAGCGCGGTCCAGGCCGAGATCGAGATGCGCAAGCACAACCTCGACCACCAGATCGCGCAGAGCGGCCTGAGCCGTGACGCGTTCTTCCGCCTCTACCAGACCACCGAGGAGGAGCGCCTCAAGGAGATCGAGGAGAGCGCGAAGAAGGCGATCAAGGCCAGCTTCATCCTCGACAAGATCGTCAAGCAGGAGGAGCTCGGCGTCTCGGAGCAGGAGCTCACCAACTTCGTGGTGCGCCGCGCCATGGAGCTCGGGGTCGCGCCGAACACGCTCGCCAAGCACCTCGCCGAGAACGACCAGATCAACATGGCGATGGTGGAGATCGTCCGGGACAAGGCCAAGACGATCCTGGGCGACGCGGCGAAGGTCGTCGACGAGAACGGCAACGAGGTCGACCTGAAGGCGATCTACGCCGAGCTCGCCCCCGAGGCCGCGCAGGCCGAGGATGAGGCCGAGGGCGGCGAGGAGTCGGAGCAGTCCGACAAGTAGCCCCGCCGCGCCGCGGCGCCGCCGTGACCTCCCGTACCGGCTCGGGATCCCGCTCCCCGCAGCCGGTACGGCCGTTTCCGGGCCCGGGTACGCCGGGGCCGTGAAGGAAGCGGCACAGGGGTACGGCACGGCCCGCGAGCACGAGCCGGCCGGCCGGGCGACGGCCGCCGGTGGGCGGATGCGGGCCCGGCGCCAGGCGCCCGAACCGCCGGAAACGTCGCGGATGCGTCGGGAACCCCGCCGTGCCTCCGGTGCGGCGGGGTTCCGCGCCGGGAGGGCACCTGCGCCTTCAGCGAACACCGCGTGATGGAGGCCTGACCGGTCGGCCGGGCGCGTTAAGGTCCAATGAAAGCCAATCGATAACGACGCATCGGAAGGTGACGCTGTGACCAGCCCGCCGACCTTCTATTCGCCCTTCGGATCGGGGCCGGAGTCGAGATTCCGTGAGAACGGCGTATTCCGGCTGGAAGACCAGCTGTACCGGCGACTGCTCGAGGAGCGCATCATCGTCCTGGGCAGCCAGGTCGACGACGCCACCGCGAACCGCATCTGCGCCGAGCTGCTGCTCCTCGCCGCCGACGACCCGGAGCGGGACATCTGGCTCTACATCAACTCCCCGGGTGGTTCGGTCACGGCCGGCATGGCCATCTACGACATGATGGAGTACGTGCCGAACGACGTGTGCACGGTCGCCATGGGGCTGGCCGCCTCGATGGGCCAGTTCCTGCTGTGCGCGGGCGCGAAGGGCAAGCGCTACGCCCTCCCGCACGCCCGGATCATGATGCACCAGCCCTCCGGTGGCATCGGCGGTACCGCGGCCGACGTCGCGATTCAGGCCGAGCAGATGCTGTACGTGAAGAAGACGCTGGCGGAGCGCATCGCCGCCCACACGGGCCAGACGGTCGAGCAGATCGAGCGCGACTCGGACCGCGACCGCTGGTTCACGGCCGAGGAGGCCAAGGCTTACGGCTTCATCGACCACGTCGTGCGGAGTGCTCGGCAGGTGCCCTCGCAGGGCGCCGTCTCCTGAGGGGGTAAGAGGTGAGTGACCTGATCAGGCCTGGGGACATCAACGGCCGCTACATCATCCCTTCATTCGTCGAACGCACGACGTACGGCGTGAAGGAGATGAACCCCTACAACAAGCTGTTCGAGGACCGCATCATCTTCCTAGGGGTTCAGATCGACGACGCGTCGGCGAACGACGTCATGGCGCAGTTGCTCACGCTGGAGTCGCTCGACCCCGACCGCGACATCAGCATGTACATCAACTCGCCGGGCGGTTCGTTCACCGCGATGACCGCGATCTACGACACCATGCAGTACGTCCGGCCCGACATCCAGACGATCTGCCTGGGGCAGGCGGCCTCGGCGGCCGCGATCCTTCTCGCCGGCGGTACCCCCGGCAAGCGCTTCGCGCTGCCGAACGCCCGGATGCTCATCCACCAGCCGTCGACCGAGGGTGGTGGTCAGGGAAGTGACATCGAGATCCAGGCGCGTGAGATCCTCCGGATGCGGACCCTGATGGAGGAGATCATCGCCAAGCACACCGGGCGCCCGATCGCCCAGGTGCGCAAGGACGTCGAGCGTGACAAGATCCTCACCGCCGAAGAGGCCAAGGAATACGGCCTGATCGACGACATCATTCCGAGCAGGAAGAAGCGTCCGGCCGCGATCGCTTCCTAAGATGGTCGAGAGCACCGGAACGATGCCCAAAACGGCACGTTCTGGTGCGACTCGCCGATAGAGGGCTCACTCAGGGCCCCGGAGACGGTAACGTCGAGACTTGAGCGGGATGACCTTTCCGGACCGGGTCCGCAGAGTACGGATCGCGGACGCGACGCGGTTCCACGCAAAGGAGTATCTGGGGTGGCACGCATCGGCGACGGGGGAGACCTGCTGAAATGCTCGTTCTGCGGTAAGAGCCAGAAGCAGGTCAAGAAGCTCATCGCCGGACCCGGCGTCTACATCTGCGATGAGTGCATCGATCTCTGCAACGAGATCATCGAGGAGGAGCTCTCCGAGTCCTCCGAGCTGAAGTGGGACAACCTGCCGAAGCCACGGGAGATCTACGAGTTCCTCGACTCCTACGTCATCGGGCAGGAGAAGGCCAAGAAGGCCCTGTCCGTGGCGGTCTACAACCACTACAAGCGGGTGCAGTCGGGTGACCGCGCCAGGGACGACGGCGTGGAACTGGCCAAGTCCAACATCCTGCTCCTGGGACCCACCGGCTCGGGGAAGACCCTGCTCGCCCAGACGCTGGCCAAGATGCTCAACGTCCCGTTCGCGATCGCCGACGCGACCGCGCTCACCGAGGCGGGGTACGTCGGCGAGGACGTTGAGAACATCCTGCTGAAGCTGATCCAGGCCGCCGACTACGACGTGAAGAAGGCCGAGACCGGCATCATCTACATCGACGAGGTCGACAAGATCGCCCGCAAGAGCGAGAACCCGTCGATCACCCGCGACGTGTCGGGCGAAGGCGTTCAGCAGGCGCTGCTGAAGATCCTCGAGGGGACGACCGCGTCCGTCCCGCCGCAGGGCGGCCGCAAGCACCCCCACCAGGAGTTCATCCAGATCGACACGACCAACGTGTTGTTCATCTGCGGTGGCGCCTTCGCCGGCCTGGAGAAGATCATCGAGGCCCGGATCGGCAAGAAGGGCATCGGCTTCAACGCGGTCATCCCGTCCAAGAAGGAGCTGGACAGCTCCGACATCTTCGCCGAGGTCATGCCGGAGGACCTGCTCAAGTACGGCATGATCCCCGAGTTCATCGGCCGCCTGCCGGTGATCACCAGCGTCCACAACCTGGACCGCGACGCGCTCATCGCGATCCTCACCGAGCCGAAGAACGCGCTGGTCAAGCAGTACCGGCGGCTGTTCGAGCTGGACAACGTGGAGCTGGAGTTCACCCCGGACGCGCTGGAGGCGATCGCCGACCAGGCGATCCTGCGCGGCACGGGCGCCCGAGGGCTGCGGGCGATCATGGAGGAGGTCCTGCTCTCGGTGATGTACGAGGTACCCAGCCGGGATGACGTCGCGCGCGTCGTCATCACCCGAGAGGCCGTGCTGGAACACGTCAACCCGACCCTGGTGCCTCGTGATCAGATCAACGTCAAGCAACCGCGCACCCCACGGGAGAAGAGCGCCTGAGCGCTCGCTCCCGCGGTACTCCATCGACGTATCCACGGTCCCCTCCCTGGACGACCGCGCCGGCGGACAGGGAGGGGACCGTGCTTTGCAACGGGAGGAGACGGCCACGGATAAGAGCGATGCGCGATACCCGTGGCGTTGCGTCCCGATTTCGCATCGTGTACAGGAGCCGACCCCGACATCCCTAGAATTGAGGACCGTGACCAAGCCTGACCTGCCCACCCAGTACGCGCCCGCTGAAGTGGAGACCCGGAGCTACGAGCGCTGGGTAGCCGAGGGCTACTTCCGCGCCGACCCGGCGAGCGGGCGGGAGCCGTACTGCATCGTCCTGCCGCCGCCCAACGTCACGGGCTCGCTGCACGTCGGGCATGCCCTCGATCACTCGATCCAGGACGCGTTGATCAGGCGTGCCCGCATGCGCGGCTTCGAGACGCTGTGGCTTCCGGGCACCGACCACGCCGGCATCGCCACCCAGAACGTCGTCGAGCGCGAGCTCGCCAAGGAGGGCCTGACCCGCCACGACCTGGGGCGCGAGGAGTTCGTACGGCGGGTGTGGCAGTGGAAGGAGGAGTACGGCGGGCGCATCCTCAGCCAGATGCGCAAGCTCGGCGACTCCGTCGACTGGAGCCGTGAGCGGTTCACCATGGACCCCGGCCTCTCCCGGGCGGTCCAGACGATCTTCAAGCGGCTCTTCGACGACGGGCTGATCTACCGCGCCGAGCGCATCATCAACTGGTGCCCGCGCTGTCTCACCGCGCTCTCCGACATCGAGGTCGAGCACAGCGACGACGAGGGCGAGCTCGTCTCGATCCGGTACGGGGACGGCGACGCCTCCATCGTGGTCGCCACCACCCGGGCCGAGACGATGCTCGGCGACACCGCCGTGGCGGTGCACCCGGAGGACGAGCGGTACCGCCACCTGGTCGGCACCGAGGTGGAGCTGCCGCTCACCGGCCGGCGTATCCCGATCGTCGCCGACGAGCACGTCGACCCCGAGTTCGGCACCGGCGCGGTGAAGGTCACCCCGGCCCACGACCCGAACGACTTCGAGATCGGCCGCCGGCACTCGCTGCCGTCCATCACGATGATGGACGAGCGCGGCGTGGTCACGGCGCCGGGGCCGTTCGAGGGCCTGGACCGCTTCGCGGCCCGGGC
Organism: Thermopolyspora flexuosa; assembly: GCF_006716785.1. NCBI lineage: Bacteria > Bacillati > Actinomycetota > Actinomycetes > Streptosporangiales > Streptosporangiaceae > Thermopolyspora > Thermopolyspora flexuosa. The sequence continues at coordinate 1,269,020 of NZ_VFPQ01000001.1, forward strand.
CGCGGTCGTCGCCGCGCTGCGTGAGCAGGGGCGCATCGTCGCCGAGAAGCGTCCGTACATCCACGCGGTCGGCCACTGCTCGCGGTGCAAGACCGTGGTGGAGCCGCGGCTGTCGCTGCAGTGGTTCGTCAAGGTCGAGCCGCTGGCGAAGGCCGCCGGTGACGCGGTCCGCGACGGCCGTACCCGCATCCACCCGCCGGAGATGGCCAAGCGCTACTTCGACTGGGTGGACAACATGCACGACTGGTGCATCTCCCGCCAGCTCTGGTGGGGCCACCGCATCCCGGTCTGGTACGGCCCGAACGGCGAGGTGGTCTGCGTCGGCCCGGACGAGGAGCCGCCGCCCGGCTACGAGCAGGACCCGGACGTCCTCGACACCTGGTTCTCCTCGGGCCTGTGGCCGTTCTCCACGCTCGGCTGGCCGGACACCACGACGGACCTGGAGCGCTTCTACCCGACGACCGTCCTGGTCACCGGGTACGACATCCTGTTCTTCTGGGTCGCCCGGATGATGATGTTCGGGCTGTACGCGATGGACGGCAAGCCGCCGTTCCGCGAGGTGGCGCTGCACGGCATGGTGCGCGACCAGTTCGGCAAGAAGATGTCCAAGTCGTTCGGCAACGTCGTGGACCCGCTGGACTGGATCGAGCGCTACGGCGCGGACGCGACCCGGTTCACGCTGCTGCGCGGCGCGAACCCGGGCGCCGACGTCGCGATCAGCGAGGACTGGGCCGCCGGCTCCCGCAACTTCTGCAACAAGATCTGGAACGCGACGCGCTTCGCGCTGATCAACGGCGCCACGGTCCCGGACGAGCCGCCCGCGTTCGCGGACCTCACCGCGGCCGACCGCTGGATCCTCGGCCGGCTCCGCTCGGTGATCACCGCGGTCGACGAGGCGTACGAGGACTACGAGTTCGCCAAGCTCTGCGACGCGCTCTACCACTTCGCGTGGGACGAGGTCTGCGACTGGTACGTCGAGATCGCCAAGATCCAGATCGCGGAGGGCGGGGAGCGCGCCGAGCGCACGCGCCTCGTGCTGGGCTACGTGTTCGACAACCTGCTGCGGCTGCTGCACCCGCTCGTGCCGTTCGTGACCGAGGAGCTGTGGCGGGCGCTCACCGGTAAGCCGTCGATCACGATCGCCCCGTGGCCGACGACCAAGGGGCTGCAGGAGGACCCGGAGGCCGACGCCGAGCTCGCCGAGTTCCGCCACCTCGTCACCGAGGTGCGCCGGTTCCGCTCCGACCAGGGGCTCAAGCCCGGTCAGCGGGTCGCGTCGCGGCTCGACCTGACGGGTACGCGCCTGGCCGTGCACGAGAAGGCGATCCGTACCCTGCTGCGGCTGGACGAGCCGACGGACTCGTTCTCCGCCACGGCCCGTCTCGTGGTCGGCTCGGCGACGGTCGAGATCGACACCGCGGGGGCGATCGACGTCGCCGCGGAGCGCCGCCGGCTGGAGAAGGACCTCGCCGCCGCACGTAAGGAGGCCCAGCAGGCCGCGGCGAAGCTCGGCAACGAGCAGTTCCTGGCGAAGGCCCCGGAGAACGTGATCGCCAAGGTCCGCGCCCGGGCCGCCCAGGCCGAGGCGGACATCGCCCGCCTCGAGGCCCAGCTGGCCGCGCTTCCGGCCGGCTGACGCGGGTACGGGTCGCGACCCCGGCGAGCATCCGCGAGAGTTCCTACGGCGGGGCCGGTACATCCGGCCCCGCCGTGATGTTTGAAGCTTTCCAGGAGCGGGAATGAAGGAACGGTTGCCGGAACCGTGCATCGCCCCGCTCCAGGGCTGCTAAAGTATGTGTTCGCAGCGCGGCGGAAGCCCCGACGCCACAAGGGTTTCAGGGCTTCGCGGTCCCCTCGGAGACCGTGGGCCGGTTGCAGACTCCCCGTGACTCCAGCGCAGGACTTGGCATCGGGTTCGCCCGATTCGCCAGATGCTCGCGGTGGCGGTAACGTGGGGGAGCCCTCGCAGGAGGGCGAGACCTACCGGATCGGTACGGTCTGGGGGGTTTACCCCGATTCAGGGGGGGTTCGCCTGGGCTGGACAGGTCTGGTAAGATTGAACCGACGAGGTACGCGCCGGGTGCCGGGACGTGGGTTCCGGTGGCCTGGTGTACGCGTCCGTTCCTTGAGAACTCAACAGTGTGTCAAAAGCCAGTGCATGAGCTTTACCCCGTCATGCCAGGCGCTGCTCGGCAAGGCCTCGGGCTTTGCTGAGAGGTGTGTCTGGGTGATGGTTTTGCTGGGATGTCCCTCTTCGTGGGGGGTGTCTCAAGGGTTTTGAGGCATCTCATGGAGAGTTTGATCCTGGCTCAGGACGAACGCTGGCGGCGTGCTTAACACATGCAAGTCGAGCGGAAAGGCCCCTTCGGGGGTACTCGAGCGGCGAACGGGTGAGTAACACGTGAGCAACCTGCCCTCGACTCTGGGATAAGCCTGGGAAACCGGGTCTAATACCGGATACGACCTGCTCCCGCATGGGGGTGGGTGGAAAGGTGCCTCGTTTGGGGTTTCCGGTCGGGGATGGGCTCGCGGCCTATCAGCTTGTTGGTGGGGTAACGGCCTACCAAGGCGACGACGGGTAGCCGGCCTGAGAGGGCGACCGGCCACACTGGGACTGAGACACGGCCCAGACTCCTACGGGAGGCAGCAGTGGGGAATATTGCGCAATGGGCGGAAGCCTGACGCAGCGACGCCGCGTGGGGGATGAAGGCCTTCGGGTTGTAAACCTCTTTCGGCAGGGACGAAGGTGACGTGTACCTGCGGAAGAAGCGCCGGCTAACTACGTGCCAGCAGCCGCGGTAATACGTAGGGCGCGAGCGTTGTCCGGAATTATTGGGCGTAAAGAGCTCGTAGGCGGCTGGTCGCGTCTGCCGTGAAAGCCCGCGGCTTAACCGTGGGTCTGCGGTGGATACGGGCCGGCTAGAGGCAGGCAGGGGCAAGTGGAATTCCTGGTGTAGCGGTGAAATGCGCAGATATCAGGAGGAACACCGGTGGCGAAGGCGGCTTGCTGGGCCTGTCCTGACGCTGAGGAGCGAAAGCGTGGGGAGCGAACAGGATTAGATACCCTGGTAGTCCACGCCGTAAACGTTGGGCGCTAGGTGTGGGGTTCTTCCACGGGCTCCGTGCCGTAGCTAACGCATTAAGCGCCCCGCCTGGGGAGTACGGCCGCAAGGCTAAAACTCAAAGGAATTGACGGGGGCCCGCACAAGCGGCGGAGCATGTTGCTTAATTCGACGCAACGCGAAGAACCTTACCAAGGCTTGACATCACCCGGAAACGTCCAGAGATGGGCGCTCCCTTCGGGGCTGGGTGACAGGTGGTGCATGGCTGTCGTCAGCTCGTGTCGTGAGATGTTGGGTTAAGTCCCGCAACGAGCGCAACCCTCGTCCCATGTTGCCAGCACGCCCTTTTGGGTGGTGGGGACTCATGGGAGACTGCCGGGGTCAACTCGGAGGAAGGTGGGGATGACGTCAAGTCATCATGCCCCTTATGCCTTGGGCTGCAAACATGCTACAATGGCCGGTACAGTGGGTTGCGAGCCTGTGAGGGGGAGCGAATCCCTAAAAGCCGGTCTCAGTTCGGATTGGGGTCTGCAACTCGACCCCATGAAGTCGGAGTCGCTAGTAATCGCAGATCAGCAATGCTGCGGTGAATACGTTCCCGGGCCTTGTACACACCGCCCGTCACGTCATGAAAGTCGGCAACACCCGAAGCCCGTGGCCTAACCGGTTTCCGGGGGGAGCGGTCGAAGGTGGGGCCGGCGATTGGGACGAAGTCGTAACAAGGTAGCCGTACCGGAAGGTGCGGCTGGATCACCTCCTTTCTAAGGAGCACTCGGCCTGGCTGCTGTTCTGCATGGGGCAGGATGGTGGTTGTGGTCCATGGGCCGCGTTCGCAGGCGTGTGGTCTGCGCGTGGTGTGCTCGTGATCGTGGAGCGCTGGTTATTCAGGCTGCCGGGCCGGCTGCCGGCCGCTAGTACCGCCCATCTGTTGTGGTGGGAGTGGGAACGTGGTTGTGGTGGGGTCTGGTGGTTTGGGCACACTGTTGGGTCCTGAGGGAACGGGCCTGTTGGCTTGTCCCTTGTGGACGGTGCCGGTCTCCGTCATACCGGCTGTCACCTGATCCCAGGTTTGTGTGGGTGATGGTGGGGGTGTCTGGTGGCGGGTTGGGCTGGTGGCTGTTTGTTGCTTGTGAACTGCATAGTGGACGCGAGCGTCTTGTGTGGCCGCGCCGTGTGTCTGCGGCCGGTGACCTGAGCGAGGGCTCGCTGGTCACATTGGTTGGATCTGACGCCTGTGCTCGAGTTTGGTCTCGAGAGGGTTATCGGGTCGCCGCTTGGATTCTCTGGTCTTGGCCGGGGGTCTCGGGTCGGGATCGGATGCCTGGTGTGGGTGTCGGGTCTGGTGCCGGATCGTGATGGATCTGGCGGGTGTGATCGGTGAGTTGAGCTGCTGGGTTGCTGGTTTGCGGGTGCGGTGGCGTGTGCTCCGTGTGTGGTCAAGTTGTTAAGGGCACACGGTGGATGCCTTGGCACCAGGAGCCGATGAAGGACGTGGGAGGCTGCGATAAGCCTCGGGGAGCCGCCTACCGGGCTGTGATCCGGGGATTTCCGAATGGGGGAACCTGGCCCGAGTCATGTCGGGTCGCCGCCGCCTGAATGTATAGGGCGGTTGGTGGTAACGCGGGGAAGTGAAACATCTCAGTACCCGTAGGAAGAGAAAACAATAGTGATTCCGTTAGTAGTGGTGAGCGAACGCGGAAGAGGCTAAACCGTGCGCGTGTGATAGCCGGCGGGCGTTGCGTGTGCGGGGTTGTGGGAGCTTCCTGGGCTGGTCCGCCGACTGGCCGGGCAGTGAGAAATCGTCGCGGTAGCCGAACGTTCTGGAATGGGCGGCCGTAGACCGTGAGAGCCGGGTAGGTGAAACCGTGGCGACTGTCTGGGGGAGTTTCCCGAGTAGCACGGGGCCCGAGGAATCCCGTGTGAATCTGCCAGGACCATCTGGTAAGCCTAAATACTCCCTGGTGACCGATAGTGGACGAGTACCGTGAGGGAAAGGTGAAAAGTGCCCCGGTGAGGGGTTGTGAAAGAGTACCTGAAACCGTGTGCCTACAAGCCGTGGGAGCCGTGTCGCCCATGTTCGTAAGAGCGTGGGTGTGGTGACTGCGTGCCTTTTGAAGAATGAGCCTGCGAGTTGCGGTGTGTGGCGAGGTTAACCCGTGTGGGGGAGCCGTAGCGAAAGCGAGTCTGAATAGGGCGATGGAGTCGCATGCCGCAGGCCCGAAGCGGGGTGATCTACGCATGGGCAGGGTGAAGCTCAGGTAAGACTGGGTGGAGGCCCGAACCCACCAGGGTTGAAAACCTGGGGGATGACCTGTGTGTAGGGGTGAAAGGCCAATCAAACTCCGTGATAGCTGGTTCTCCCCGAAATGCATTTAGGTGCAGCGTCGCGTGGTGCTTGCCGGAGGTAGGGCGCTGGTTGGCTGATGGGCCTTACCGGGTTACTGAGGTCAGCCAAACTTCGAATGCCGGTAAGTTGAGCGCGGCAGTGAGACTGCGGGGGATAAGCTTCGTGGTCGAGAGGGAAACAGCCCAGATCGTCGATTAAGGCCCCTAAGCGTGTGCTGAGTGGGAAAGGATGTGGAGTCGCTGTGACAGCCAGGAGGTTGGCTTAGAAGCAGCCATCCTTGAAAGAGTGCGTAATAGCTCACTGGTCTAGTGATTCCGCGCCGACAATGTAGCGGGGCTTAAGCACACCGCCGAAATCGCGGCACCGTGCACTCCTTGTGGGTGTGTGGTGGGTAGGGGAGCGTCGTGTCGCCGGTGAAGCCTGGGAGTGATCCTTGGTGGAGGTGGCGCGAGTGAGAATGCAGGCATGAGTAGCGTTTCAGAAGTGGGAAACTTCTGCGCCGGATGACCAAGGGTTCCTGGGGCAGGCTGATCCGCCCAGGGTAAGTCGGGGCCTAAGGCGAGGCCGACAGGCGTAGTCGATGGATAACGGGTTGATATTCCCGTACCCGCTGTGGTGCGTCCATGTCGAGGCCGGTGATACTAAGGGTCCTAGCCCGGCCGGCGTTCTTTGAGCGTCGGTGTCTGGGTGAACGCCTGGCCTGATCCGGTAGTAGGCAAGCGATGGGGTGACGCAGGAGGGTAGCCCATCCCAGGCGGTGGTTGTCCTGGGGTAAGCATGTAGGGCGGGAGGTAGGCAAATCCGCCTCCCATACAAGCCTGAGGTGTGATGCCGAGCCGATTGTGGCGAAGTGGGTGATCCCATGCTGCCGAGAAAAGCCTCTAGCGAGTGCCGCGGCGGCCCGTACCCTAAACCGACTCAGGTGGTCAGGTAGAGAATACCGAGGCGTTCGGGTGAACTGTGGTTAAGGAACTCGGCAAATTGCCCCCGTAACTTCGGGAGAAGGGGGGCCCCTGCTGGTGAACGGCTGTGCGCTGGGAGCTGGTGGGGGTCGCAGTGGCCAGGGGGAAGCGACTGTTTACTAAAAACACAGGTCCGTGCGAAGTCGTAAGACGATGTATACGGACTGACGCCTGCCCGGTGCCGGAACGTTAAGGGGACCGCTTAGCGAGCTCTTCGGGGCTTGCGAAGGCGAGAACTTAAGCGCCGGTAAACGGCGGTGGTAACTATAACCATCCTAAGGTAGCGAAATTCCTTGTCGGGTAAGTTCCGACCTGCACGAATGGCGTAACGACTTCCCCGCTGTCTCAACCACAGGCCCGGTGAAATTGCAGTACGAGTAAAGATGCTCGTTTCGCGCAGCAGGACGGAAAGACCCCGGGACCTTCACTGCAGCTTGATATTGGCGTCTGGAATGGCTTGTGTAGGATAGGTGGGAGACTGTGAAGCCTCGACGCTAGTTGGGGTGGAGTCGTTGGTGAAATACCACTCTGGCTGTTTTGGGCGTCTAACCCGCGCCCCTGGATCGGGGTGGGGGACAGTGTCTGGCGGGTAGTTTAACTGGGGCGGTTGCCTCCTAAAGGGTAACGGAGGCGCCCAAAGGTCCCCTCAGCCTGGTTGGCAATCAGGTGGTGAGTGTAAGTGCACAAGGGGGCTTGACTGTGAGACCGACGGGTCGAGCAGGAGCGAAAGCTGGGACTAGTGATCCGGCACTTCCGTGTGGTTGGGGTGTCGCTCAACGGCTAAAAGGTACCCCGGGGATAACAGGCTGATCTTCCCCAAGAGTCCATATCGACGGGATGGTTTGGCACCTCGATGTCGGCTCGTCGCATCCTGGGGCTGGAGTCGGTCCCAAGGGTTGGGCTGTTCGCCCATTAAAGCGGTACGCGAGCTGGGTTTAGAACGTCGCGAGACAGTTCGGTCCCTATCCGCTGCGCGCGTAGGAGACTTGTGGGGGGCTGTCCCTAGTACGAGAGGACCGGGATGGACGAACCTCTGGTGTGCCAGTTGTGCCGCCAGGTGCATGGCTGGTTGGCTACGTTCGGTGTGGATAACCGCTGAAGGCATCTAAGCGGGAAGCCGTCCCCGAGATGAGGTCTCCCTCCCCTTTGGGGGGTAAGGTCCCCACGAGATGAGTGGGTTGATAGGCCGGTGGTGGAAGCTCTGTGAGGGGTGGAGCTGACCGGTACTAATAGACCGAGGACTTGACCGCATACGGAGCATGCGGCATCGCTCCGTGCGGTTTTGGTCAGGACGTTTGTGTTCGCTGTGTGGTTCTCGAGCAACAGGCGGCTTTGCCGTTGTTGTTCTTTGGGTGTCGTTTCGGTGGTTATGGCGGAAGGGAAACACCCGGTTACATTCCGAACCCGGTAGTTAAGCCTTCCTGCGCCGATGGTACTGCACCTTGGGGGGTGTGGGAGAGTAGGTCGCTGCCGGACGACTTTATGTGGACGCCCTCAGTCTTTGTGACTGGGGGCGTTCGCATTTTGTGAGGCATTTTCGTGTGGCCCTGGTGTGTGGTTTGTCAGGGGTGTGTGAGTGTTTGGCTCTGGGATTTCCAGGGCCTTTTTTGTTTGCGTCGGGAGGTGGTGGCGGCCCGGTCCGGCGGTGGCCGGCCGGAGCGGCGTCTCGCCTGGTCACCGGCGGCCCTGGAACAAGAGTGGTGACGAGCGTCGGTAGGCTTCAACCGTGGAATATCGTGCGGTTGAGCAGGCCATCCTGGAACGAGGCGTGGAGTGGAAGTTCGAACCCACGCTTGAGCGGATCAGTGCGCTGATGGATCTGCTTGGGTCGCCACAGCGCTCCTGCCCGGTCATCCATATCGCCGGCACCAACGGAAAGACGAGCACGGCGCGGATGATCGAGGCCTTGCTCCGGGAGCGGAACCTCCGGGTGGGCCGGTACACCAGCCCGCACCTTCGCTCCATGCGGGAGCGCATCTGCGTGGACGGCGCCCCGCTGTCGGAGGAGCGCTTCGCCGAGGTCTACGCCGACATCCTGCCGTACGTCGAGATGATCGACGCCAAGGGCGTGCGGATCTCGTTCTTCGAGATCCTCACGGCGATGGCGTTCGCCGCCTTCGCCGACGCGCCGGTGGACGTCGTGGTGCTCGAGACCGGCATGGGCGGCACGTTCGACGCGACGAACGTCGCGGACGGGGCGGTCTCGGTGGTGACGCCCATCTCGCTCGACCACGTGGACTACCTCGGCCCGGACATCCGTTCCATCGCGGGTGAGAAGGCCGGCATCATCAAGCCCGGCGGCGTCGCCGTACTCGCCCAGCAGGAGCTCCCTGCGGCCGAGGTGCTCATGCGCCGTGTCGCCGAGACCGGGGTCACGGTCGCCCGGGAGGGCCTGGAGTTCGGCGTGCTGCACCGCGAGCTCGCCGTCGGCGGCCAGCTGCTGCGCCTCCAGGGCCTCAAGGGCGTCTACGAGGACGTGTTCCTCCCCCTGTACGGCGAGCACCAGGCGAGCAACGCGGCGTGCGCCCTAGCGGCCGTCGAGACGCTGGCGGGAACCGGCGAGCCCCTCGACGCGGACCTGGTCCGGCAGGCCTTCGCGGGGGTGCGGTCCCCCGGCCGGCTCGAGGTGGTCAAGCGGGGGCCGACCGTCATGGTCGACGCCGCGCACAACATCGCCGGCATGGAGGCGACCGTCCGCGCGCTCACCGAGTCGTTCGCGTTCGACCGGCTCATCGGCGTGGTGGCGATGATGGCCGACAAGGACGTCCCGGCCATGCTCGGCGCGCTGGAGCCCGTGCTCACCGAGGTCGTCGTGACCCGCAACTCGTCACCGCGCTCCATGGACGTCGACCGGCTCGCCGAGCTGGCCCGCGAGGTGTTCGGCCCCGAGCGGGTGCACGAGGTGCCGCGGCTCGACGACGCCATCGACAAGGCCATCGCCCTGGCCGACCAGGGCGACGACCTGGGCGGCGGCGGGGTCCTCATCACGGGCTCCGTGGTCACCTCGGGCGACGCCCGAACCCTGCTGCGCGCCGCCGACGTGTGACGGCCCGCGCCCCGCGGTGCCGGGCCGCGCGCCCGGCACGGCATTCACCCAACCGCCATCCTCGTGCGATGGTCCACCTCGGAGCGGATCGCGATGACGAAAAGTGACAGAAGAGGGTTGCTCGGGGCCGTCCTCACCGGCCGGGTCACGGTGACGCCGGGGATGCGGCGCCTGGGTTCCGGGGTGCTCGGCATGGAGTCGATCGTGCTCGGGCTGGTCACCCCGGTGGCGATCGTCCTCGAGGGCGTACCGCCCGCCGTGGCCGCGCCCGTCTGCCTGGGGCTCGCGCTCTTCGCCCTGGTGCTCATCGGCTTCCTGCGCAAGCCGCTCGCGTACACGCTGGGGACCGTGCTGCAGGTGCTCGCCGTCGCCACCGGGTTCCTGGTTTCGGCGATGTTCTTCCTCGGTGTCCTGTTCATGGCCCTGTGGTTCACAGCAATATTCATCGCTCACCGTGTCGAGGGCGTGACTTCGCGCTAAAGTCGGCCGACATGGCCGTCCCCCAGATTCGGCGGGCGTGGGCGTTCGGATCCGCCCGCGCCGTCCGTCTGTCACTCGTGCTCGACCTCGTGGTCGGGCTCCTCATCGTGCTCGCGCTCCCGCTCGCGAGCGTCACGATCCCCAACACCGTCTCGGTGGTCGCGGAGCTGCTGCCGCCCGACGTCTCGAAGGTCGACATGACCCGGGCGCACGGCATGGCGCTCCCGGCGCTCGTGCTCACCGTGCCGCTCGCCCTCCTCGCGGCCCGGCGGCTGCGCGCGGCCCCGATGCTGCTCGCCGGGCTCGCGCTGCTCGCGGCGGCGACGGCGGCGGGCGGGTACGCGGGTTCGGCGGTGGCCGTCGGGGCGCTGCGGGCGCTGCAGGGCGTCGGCGGCGGGCTCGTGCTGTGCGGCACGCTGCTCGCGGCACGGGAACGGCACGGCCGCGCCGGGCGGGTGCTGGTGTCGCTGTGGGCGGGCGTGCTCGCGGCGAGCCTGCTCACCGCCCAGGCGCTGGCGCTCTGGCCGCTCGACCAGGCCACCTCCTGGCGGGTCACCCTCCAGCCCTATCCCGTGGTGACCGGCCTCGCCCTCGCCGTCGGCGGCGTCCACCTCGTGCTGTGGCGCAAGGCGGGTGAGGCCGTGACGCGGCCGGTGGCGGCGGGCGGCCGGCCGCTGGCGGCGACGGCGCCGGCCGTGGGGATCGCCGCCCTCGCGCTCGGCATCACCTTCGACTGGCCGTCGGTCCTCACCATCGCCGCCGCGGCCGTCGCCGCGCTCGTGGTGTTCGCGCTGGCGCTGTTCGGCGCCCCCGACGGGGCGGCGGGCCGGATGCTCGCGCTCACCATGGCCGTGACCGGGCTGGTCGTGCTGCCCACCGCGGCCCAGACCACCTACGTGGAGCTGCGCGGGGTGGGCGGCCCCGGCCTGATCGGGCTCTGGCCGCCGTTCGCGATCGCGGTCGCGGTCGCGCTCGCCGCGCCGGTGCTCGCCGACCGCCTCATCCGGCGCGCGGCGTCGTCCGCAGGATCGGAGACCGGCACGGGCGGCCCCGGCGCGCAACCCGTCCGGATCGGGCTCGCCGTACTGGTCGCCGGGCTCGCCGCGACGCGGCTGCTCGTGCCCGACCCCGACGGCCTGGTGCTGGTGGTGCCGTTCACGCTGATCGCGGCCGGTGCGGCGGTGGCGCTCGCCGCCGCGCTCCGGACGGCCGCCACGGAGGCGGCCCTGTTCGGCCTCACCCTGTGCGCGTCGGGGGTGCTCGCCGGGTTCCTGCTCGGCACCGGCATGCAGATCGCGCGGGTGCGGGCCGTGGAGAGCATCCCCGGCTTCGACGCCCAGGACCTCGTCGACGGGTTCGTCGCCACGCTGCACACCTGGGCGCTCGTGGCCGGCTTCGCGGTCGTGGCGGCCCTGGTGCTCACCGCGATCCCGCTGCGCCGCCGCGCGGGCGGGCACGCCGCGGACGCCGCCGCGGATCCGTACGATCCCGCGCAGCCCACGGCCGTGATGGACGTCGTGGTGGCCCGGGGCGACGGTCTGCACGGCGCCCGGCCGGTGGTGCCACCGCCGAGCCCGTCGCCCGAGGCGGGCCCCGGGCCGGTCGGCGGCGGGGAGCGCCCGGAACCGCCGCGGGGCGGATTCCCCGGCGAGCCGGGTGGCCGGCGCGGCCGCGAGGGCGACGAGTGGCGTCCGGACGAGCGCGGCGGGTGACGGGCACCCCACGCTCTCGCACCGAGGCGCCTTTGTGCCGAGACGTGCGCGCCCCCGCCCGGGCCCGCGGGCGGGGGTGTTCCGGCACAGCGCCGGGTGCCGGGGCCGGTAAGCTTCGGGGCTGTCAAGCAAAACCGTGTTCCGCGGTCCCGCCAATCCATTCGAAGGAGAACCCGTGTCCGAGCGCACGCTTGTCCTCATCAAGCCGGACGGTGTCCGTCGCGGTCTGATCGGCGATGTCATCAGCCGCATCGAGCGCAAGGGGCTCAAGATCGTGGCGATGGATCTGCGTACGCTGGACGCCGAGACAGCCAAGGCGCACTACGCCGAGCACGCCGAGAAGCCGTTCTTCGGCGAGCTGGTGGAGTTCATCACCTCCGGACCGCTGGTGGCGATGGTGGTCGAGGGGCCGCGGGCGATCCAGGCGTTCCGCGCGCTCGCGGGCGCGACCGACCCGGTCAAGGCCGCCCCCGGCACGATCCGCGGTGACCACGCCCTGGAGATCGGCGAGAACGTCGTGCACGGCTCCGACTCGCCGGAGTCCGCCGCCCGCGAGATCAAGATCTTCTTCCCGGACCGCTTCTGAGCCCTCCGCGACCGACGGCCCCGGGGTGATCACGACGCCGGGGCCGCGTTCGTGTGTCCGCACGCCCGGCCGCCGGAGGGGCCCGCCGTCCCGCCTTCGGTGGCCGGTGATCCGCCAGATTTTCCGAGAACGAGACGGCTTGCTTGCGCCCAGCATCCGATACGCTCAGTTACGATTCAGATGCGTTCCGCAATAACATGTCCTCTCCCGGGCACCATCACCTTCCTGTAACCACCGTGGAAGGCTCCTCTCCTCATGGGCAGCAAGCTGGCTTTTCTCGGCCGTGACATGGCCGTCGACCTGGGTACCGCCAACACCCTGGTCTACGTGCGAGGGCGCGGCATCGTGCTCAACGAGCCCTCCGTCGTCGCGATCAACACGACCACGGGGAAGATCGTCGCGGTGGGGATCGAGGCCAAGCGCATGATCGGCCGTACCCCCGGCAACGTGGTCGCGGTGCGTCCCCTCAAGGACGGGGTCATCGCCGATTTCGACGTGACCGAGCGCATGCTGCGCTATTTCATCCAGCGAATTCACCGACGCTGCCTGTTCGCCAAACCGCGCATCATCATCGCGGTGCCGAGTGGCATAACCGGGGTGGAGCAGCGGGCGGTCAAGGAGGCCGGCTACCAGGCCGGGGCGCGGCGCGTCTACATCATCGAGGAGCCGATGGCGGCGGCGATCGGCGCCGGCCTGCCCGTCCACCAGCCCACCGGGAACATGGTCGTCGACATCGGCGGCGGCACCACCGAGGTGGCGATCATCTCGATGGGCGGCATCGTGGTGAGCCAGTCGATCCGGGTCGCCGGGGACGAGCTCGACCAGGCGATCATCAGCTTCGCCAAGAAGGAGTACTCCCTCATGCTGGGGGAGCGCACCGCCGAGGAGATCAAGATCGCGATCGGCTCGGCGTGCCCGACGGACGACAACCCCCAGGCCGAGATCCGCGGCCGCGACCTCGTCACCGGCCTGCCCAAGACGGTGGTGGTGACCGCGGAGGAGATCCGCCGGGCCACGGAGGAGCCGATCAACGCGATCGTCGACGCGGTGAAGACCACCCTCGACAAGTGCCCGCCGGAGCTGTCGGGCGACCTGATGGATCGCGGCATCGCGCTCACCGGTGGCGGGGCGTTGCTGCGCGGCATGGACGACCGGCTCCGCGAGGAGACCGGCATGCCCATCCACCTGGTGGACAACCCGCTCGACTCGGTCGCGCTCGGCACCGGCAGGTGCGTGGAGGACTTCGACACGTTGCAGCACGTGCTCGTACCGGAGCCCCGGAACTGATGCGTGACACGCGGGGAAGTCGGCTCCTGCTCGGGGTGCTGCTCGCCACCGCGCTGGTGCTCATCACGGTGGATCACCGGGGCGGCGCCAAATCCCCGCTGGAGTTCCTGCACGGGATCGGCGCCACCGTGTTCACCGGGGCGGAGCGCGTGGGCACGAGCCTGGTACGGCCGGTGCGCGACCTCGCGGCGACGCTCGCCGAGGCCCCCTCGGCCCGGCAGCGCATCCGGGCGCTCGAGGAGGAGAACGGGCGGCTGCGGGCCGAGCTCACCGCGCGCACGCTCGACCGGGAGCGCGCCGAGCAGCTCGGGCGCCTGCTCGGGCTCGCCGGCCTCGGCGGCTACCGGATCGTGCCCGCGCAGGTGATCGCCCGCAGGGGGGTGCCCGGCCTGGAGGAGGCGGCGCAGATCGACGTCGGCACCGCCGACGGGGTGCGGCGCAACATGACCGTGCTCAACGCGCAGGGTCTGGTCGGCCGGGTGGTCCGGGCGGCGGAGCACTCGGCGACGGTGGCGCTGCTCACCGACCCGGCGACGGCGGCCGGGGCGCGGCTGGAGGGCGGCAACGAGATCGGCGTGGTGAAGGGACTGGGTCACGGCATGGGCGACACGCTGGTGCGGTTCCGGCTGTTTGACTCGACCGTCTCGGTCACCCCCGGCCAGCGCATCGTCAGCTTCGGCTCGCAGCACGGCGCGCCGTACGTCGCGGGGGTGCCGATCGGCGTGGTCGAGCGGGTGGAGCCGACGCCGGGCGAGCTGACCAAGGTGGCGCTCGCCCGCCCGTACGTGGACTTCTCGTCGCTCGACGTGGTCGGCGTGGTGGTGCAGGGGCCGCGGCGGGACCCGCGGGACGCCCTGCTGCCGCCCGCCCCCGGCCAGGCCGCCGCCCCCGGCCGGGACACCGAACGGGACAACGATCGGCCCACCGAGCGGGCCGCCGACACCCGGCGGGCCCGCACCGGTACGGCCGGCGCCGGTCGGCGCGCGGACGAGGCCGCGGACGGGGGTGCCTGAGGTGCTGCGCGGCATGCTCCTCGTGCTCGGCGTGGCGGCCGTGCTCGTCGTGCAGGTGTCGGTCGCCGGGATGCTCGCGCTGCCCGGCGGCGGGCCGGACCTCGTGGTGCCCCTCGTGGTGACGCTGTCGTTCCTGCGCGGGGCGCGGGCCGGCGCGCTCATCGGGTTCGCGGTGGGGCTAGCCGTGGACGTCCTGCCGCCGGCCGACCACGTCATCGGCGCGCACGCGCTCGTGCTGTGCCTGATCGGCTACTTCGCCGGGCGGGCGAGCGAGCGCGCCCCGGGCGCGGTGCTGTCGGCCGCGGTGGTGTGCGCGGTGGCCGCGCCGCTGCTGTCGGCCGCGCTCGCCGCGCTGCTCGGCGACCCGCGCGCCGAGCAGGCCGTGGCGGCGCGGTCGTGGATCCCGCTGGTCGCCTACAACCTGCTCACCGTCCCGGTCGTGGTCTGGGCGGTCGGGCGCGCCCTCGGCAAGGCCCGGCCGCGGCCGGCCGCCGTGCGGATGTGGAGGCGCGCGTGAGAAGCCCGAGGCGGACCCGGCTGTTCGTGCTGCAGGTGCTGCTGGTCTCCATGCTCGCCGTGCTCGGCGTGCGGCTGTGGCAGGTCCAGGTGGTGCGCGGCGCCGAGTTCGTCGCCGCCGCCAACGAGACCCGCACGCGGAACGTGGTGATCCCGGCCGTGCGCGGGCAGATCCTCGACTCGTCCGGCCGGCCGCTGGTGCGCAACCGGGCCGCGCTCGTCGTCTCCATCGACCCCGCGCGGTTCGGCAAGATGAAGGACGGCGGCCACGCGGTGCTGGAACGGCTCGCGGACGTGCTCGGCGAGCCCGTGGAGGAGCTGAAGAAGCGCATCCGGCCGTGCGGGCCCAAGGTGTCGCGGCCGTGCTGGCCGGGCTCGCCGTACCATCCGATCCCGATCGCGCAGCGGGTCACCAAGCGGCAGGCGCTGCAGATCCTGGAACGGCAGGAGGACTTCCCGGGCGTCACCGCCGAGGTGCAGGCGGTGCGGGACTACCCGGGGCGGTGGCACGCCGCGCAGGTGCTCGGCTACCTGCAGCCGATCACCCAGGAGGAGCTCGACCGCAAGGCCGAGCTGAAGAAGGACTTCTCCGGCATGGACCTGGTCGGCCGCGACGGGCTGGAGTCGGTGTACGACGACTACCTGCGCGGCAAGCCGGGCGAGCGGCGGATCGGCGTGGACCGCATGGGCAAGGTGACCGGCCTGGAGAGCCAGGTGCCGCCGCAGCCCGGGGCCACGCTCATCACCAGCATCGACGCCAAGGTGCAGGCGGTGGTGGAGGAGGCGCTCGCCGAGGCGATGCGGAAGAAGCCCAAGGCGGACGGCGCCGCCGGGGTGGTGCTCGACGTGCGCACCGGCCGGGTGATCGCGCTGGCGAGCCGGCCGAGCTACGACCCCACGGTGTGGACCGGCGGCATCTCCGGCGCCGAGTACGAGCGGCTGATGTCGCCGAAGTCCGGCTACCCGCTGGTGTCCCGGGCGATCAAGGGCGAGTACGCGCCGGGGTCGACGTTCAAGGTGTCGTCGGTCGCGGCGATGGTGAAGGACGGCTACCCGCTGAAGGGCAAGTACAACTGCCCCGGCTCGGTGATGATCGGCGGCCGGTCGTTCAGCAACTTCCGCGGCATCGGCATGGGCGTGATCGACCTGCACACCGCGCTGCTGAAGTCCTGCGACACGATCTTCTACCAGGCGGCGTTCGAGCAGTGGCGGCGGGACGGCGGCATCGAGGGCAAGCCGAACCCGTCCGAGCCGATGTCGAAGATGGCCCGCGCCCTCGGGTTCGGCCGCAGGACCGGCATCGACCTGCCGGGCGAGTCGCCGGGCCGCATCCCGGACCGCGCGTGGAAGAAGGAGCTGTGGCGGCAGACGAGCAAGACGAGCTGCGCGCGCGCCAAGACCGGGTACCCCGAGGTGGCGAAGACCGACCCGCCACGGGCGTCGTTCCTCAAGCGGCTCGCCTACGAGCACTGCGTGGACGGGTACAAGTTCTGGCCGGGTGAGGCCGCGAACCTGTCCATCGGCCAGGGTGACGTGCTGGTGACGCCGCTGCAGCTCGCGGTCGCGTACGCGGCGATCGTGGGCGACGGCAAGGTGCGCAGCCCGCGCGTGGGCTGGGCGATCGTCGCCCCGGACGGCAAGGTCATCAAGGAGATCACGCCGCCGGTGATCGGCGAGGTGCCGGTGCCCGCGCACGTGCGGCACTACATCCGCCGGGCGCTCAGCCAGGTGCCGTCGGACGGCACCGCCGCCGGGGCGTTCCAGGGCTTCCCGTTCCACAAGGTCAACGTCGGGGGCAAGACGGGCACAGCCGAGGTGTACGGCAAGGAGGACACCTCCTGGTTCGCCTCGTTCGCGCCCGCGGAGAACCCCAGGTTCGTCGTGGTGGTCATGGTCTCGCAGGGCGGCATGGGCGCGGAGACCGCGGCGCCCGCGGTACGCCGGATCTATGAGGGCATCTACGGCATCGGCCGCAAGCCCGCGCTGCCCGGCGGCAGGCCGCCGGACCGTCCGCCGGTCATCGCGCCCGACGGCACGGTGACGCCATGACCCGCGCCGTCGCCGCGCAGCGGGGCTCCCTCGCGGGCAGGGCGCTGAAGGTGCGGTCGGCGGTGCGGCAGATGGACGGCGCGTTGCTGGTCTCGGTGGCGCTGCTGTCGGTGATCGGCGCCCTGCTCGTCTGGTCGTCCACCCGCACCTGGGCCGCGGGCGCGCCGACCGGGCTGATCAACAAGCACCTGCTCAACCTCGGCATCGGCTGGGTGCTGTTCGCCGTGATCGCCACCGCCGACGCGCGCAAGCTGCAGGCCTACGCGCCCCTGGCGTACCTGGCGGCGCTGGTCACCCTGGGGCTGGTGCTCACCCCGCTCGGCGCGACGATCAACGGGTCGCACTCGTGGATCCTGCTCGGCGGCGGGTTCGCCTTCCAGCCGTCGGAGACCGCCAAGCCGGCGCTGATCCTCATGCTCGCCATGCTGCTCCACCGGCCGGTGGAGGGCACCGACCGGCCGCGCGGCCTGGACGTGGTGCTCGCGCTCGTCGCCACGGCGATCCCGATCACGCTCGTGCTGCTCCAGCCCGACCTCGGCACCACGATGGTGTTCTGCGTGATCCTCGTCGGGGTGCTCGTCTTCTCCGGGCTGCGCAAACGCTGGCTCGCCCTGCTCGGCCTCGCCGCGGCGGGCGGCGCGGTGGCCGTCTGGGCGTTGGACGTGCTCAAGCCGTACCAGGTGGCGCGCTTCACCGCGTTCGTCAACCCGGACGTCGACCCGCGCGGGGTCGGCTACAACAGCACCCAGGCGCTGATCGCGATCGGCTCGGGGGAGCTGTTCGGCAAGGGGTTGTTCCGCGGCGGGCAGACCATGGGCCGGTTCGTGCCCGAGCAGCACACCGACTTCATCTTCACCGTGGCCGGTGAGGAGTTCGGCTTCGTCGGGTCGATCGCCGTGGTGATCCTGCTCGGCGTGGTGCTGCTGCGCGGGCTGCGCATCGCCCGGATGTGCGAGGACCGGTTCGGCATGATGGTCGCGGTCGGCGTGGTCACCTGGCTCGCGTTCCAGACCTTCATCAACATCGGCATGACGATCGGGATCATGCCGATCACCGGGCTGCCGCTGCCGTTCGTCTCGTACGGCGGGACCGCGACCTTCGCCAACATGATCGCGATCGGCATGCTCCAGGCGATTCACATCCGGGCGCGATCATTCAGATAAGTCGCGAACGGCGACGAAATCGGCCGTCCGGATGCCCGACATGAGAGCGGTCCGCATGTTCGGCGACCCGAACTCTCACTGGCGCGTTCCCCGTCAGGCGAACACTCTGGAAACGACAGGAGTTGCGGGGTTGAACAATCGCTGACGGAGGACCTGCGATGCGGGACAGAGCGCTCCACGACGTCGAGGGGCGGGAGGCCGAGCTGCGGCGGCGCGCCCTGCGGCTGCTCCGCGACGCGTTCCCCGACTATCGGATCGTGTACGCCGCGGGACGCTGGGCCGCCGTCGACGAGGGCGACCCGCCCGAGGTGTGGTTCGCCGAGACCCCGAGCAGCCTGTGCGGGCAGCTCTTCCTCGCCCAGCTCCACAAGGGCGGCACCATCCCGCCGATCAGGGCGAATTCCGCCCCTGCGTGATTTTACGTGACCTGTTGGCGTTTGCCCGGATACTGCGGTGAATCCTCCCGTCACGGAGAGCGGCTCGCATGTTGCCACCGGCCCGCGTCACCGACGACGGTAACGGGCGGACGCGCCCATCGCGCGCGGGCGACGGCGCCCGGGTGGCGGCGGTCGTGTCTCGATCCGCGCGCACTTTCCGGATCCACCTTTTCGGGCACCCGGAAAGGAGATATATGTCCGGATAGCGCGGGCCCCGCGAAAGCCGTACCAGCCCTCGGCAACCCCACGTGACCTTGGAAAACCTGGCACACAGGTATCTGGAGACAGGTATCTGGAGATCGGATGAGCGACTCCCCCCGCGGCGCCGGTCGCGGCGCCGCACGCGGCCGTGACCGTGCGGTCCACACCGTGGCCGCCGCCGTCCGCGAGCGCACGCTCGCCGGGCTCGACCGGCCGCCGTCCCCGGCGATCATCAGCCAGATGGCCGAGGAGATCCACGCCACCTGCCCGGACGTCACCCGGCTGAAGTGCTTCCGGCTGGCGCGCGGCTGGACGGTCGAGGAGGCGATCGCGCAGTTCCACCGGATGTGCGACCGGGAGGGGCTGCGCCGCCGCGGCCTCACCGAGCGGTCCTGGCGCGAGTGGGAGGCGGGCGCCCGCCCCGACCGGGACTACACCGACCTGCTGTGCCGGCTGTTCGAGACCGGCCCGGTGCAGCTCGGCTTCGCCCGCGACTACACGCCCGTGGACGGCAGGCCGCTGCTGTCCGTCGACCCGGTCGCCGCGGTGGCCCAGGAGACGAGCGAGCACGCCGAGCGCGCCGAGGCGAGCGAGATCGGCCCGGCCACGCTGGAGCGGCTGCGCACCGAGATGGTGTGGGTCTGCCGCCGGTACGTCGTCGACGCCCCGCTGCCGCTGTTCGTGGAGATGCGCCGGCTGCAGGAGCGGGCCCGCCAGGCGCTGGAGCGGCGCATCCACCCGCCGCAGGCGATCGAGCTGTACTTCCTGATCGGCGCGCTGAGCGGGCTCATGGCGAACGCGAGCATGGACATGGGCCGCCGCGCGCCCGCCGACCAGCTCGCCCGGGCCGCCTACACCTACGCCCGGATCGCCGGGCACACCTCGCTGATGGGCTGGGCGCGCGGCATGCAGGCCTCGGTCGCGCTGTGGGACCGCCGGTACGCCGACGCGGTGGGGTACGCCGAGGACGGGGTGAACCACCTGCCCTACGGGTCGGGCGCCGCCCGGCTGCACCTGCTGCGCGCCCGCGCGCTGGCGATGCTCGCCCGCGAGCAGGAGGCGGTCGAGGCGCTGCACGCGGCGGACGAGGCGCGGCGCCGTACCGGGCCCGCCGTACGGGACGAGCTGCACGACGAGGTCGGCGGGGAGTTCGCCTTCCGCCCGGCCAAGCACCACTACTACGCCTCGGCGGCCCGGCTGCACCTCGGGCACATCGCCGAGGCGATCGAGGAGGGCCACCGCGCCCTGCGGCTGTACGCCGAGGACGAGCCGCACCACCGCTCCTACGGCTGCGAGGCGATGACCCGCGCCCACCTCGTCGTCGCGTACCTGGTGAAGGGCGACGAGGAGAGCGCCCGCGAGATGCTCGAGCCGCTGCTCGCGCTGCCGCCGGACCGGCGCATCGGGCACCTGGTCACCACCCTCGAGGTGGGCCGTGAGCTGCTCGCGGCCCGGCCCGGGGGTGAGCGTCTCGCCCAACGGATCGGGGGTTTCTGCTCGGTGGGCCTCGCCCACACCGCCGCACGGGCCCTGCCCGGGAGGAGCCGATGATGTCGATCACAACCGAGAACCCCGTCGAGGCGCGGGCACGCGCCGCGATCGAGTACGCCTGCGGCCAGGCCGGGCTGGACCCGGCGGGGGCGCGGCTCATCCGCGACTACGCCAACCTCGTCTACGAGCTGCCCGGGGAACGGGTGGTGCTGCGCCTCGCGGACGCGAGCACTCCGGGCAGGTTCGAGCGGCTGCGCACCTCGGTGCGGGTCACCCGGTGGCTCGCCGAACAGGACTTCCCGGCGGTGCGGCCGCTCGACGTGCGCCAGCCGGTCGCGGCCGAGGGCTTCTTCGTCACCTTCTGGCACCACGAGCGGCACGTCGGGCCACCCCCGGACCCGGTGGCGCTCGGCGCGGTGCTGCGCCGGCTGCACGCGCTGCCGCCGGTCCCGTTCGACCTGCCCACCTACGACCCGTTCGGCTCGGTACGGCGGGCCATCGACGCCTGCCGGGTGCTGTCCGACGCGGACCGCGACTGGCTGCTGGAGCGCTGCGCGGCGCTGTCCGAGGCGTACTACGAGCGGCTCGAGTTCGCCCTGCCGTACGGGCTCATCCACGGTGACGCGCACCGCGGCAACCTGCTGCGCTCGCGGGGCCGGCTGCTGCTGTGCGACTGGGACTCGGTGAGCGCCGGGCCGCGGGAGATCGACCTGGTGCCCACCCTGCAGGGGGTGCGCTTCGGGCTCACCGAGCGGCAGCGCAGCGGGTTCAGCGAGGCGTACGGCTACGACATGACCACCTGGCCCGGGTACCCGGTGCTGCGGGACATGCGGGAGCTGCAGACGCTCACCGCGGTGCTGCGCAACGCGCACCGCGACCAGCGGGCGCACGACGAGCTGCGGCTCCGGCTCGAGTCGCTGCGCGCGGGCGACGATCGGCCCTGGAACCCCTTCTGATCTTTGCCTGAGTCAAGCAATTCCCTCCGGAATCCGGCAGAATGGAGGTGGGCGCCGTTCTTTCGTGCGGCGGGAGGGTGTTCCTGTGTTCCTGGCCTACTGCGACGAGTGCGACCGTCAGATGCTGCTGCCCGCGAGCCACATCCGGGCCCTGCACAACCTCGCACGCGGGGTGATCGCGGTCGAGATGACCTGCTACGAGGGCCACGTCATCCTCGTGCTGAGCGGCAGCGACATCGACATCCCCGGCCCGGCGCCGGTATGACGCGCGTGCCCCGGACGACCGCCCTGGTGAAGCAGGGGATCGGTCCGGGGACCGCCCGCGCGTTGGCCAAGGCGGGTCGGCATCGCGGTTAGGCTGAGAGTATGCCTGTCGAGTCACTGTTTCCCCGGCTGGAGCCGCTGCTGCCACGGGTGCAGAAGCCGATCCAGTACGTCGGGGGTGAGCTCAACTCGACCGTCAAGGACTGGGACGAGGCGTCGGTTCGCTGGGCGCTGATGTACCCGGACGCGTACGAGGTCGGGCTGCCCAACCAGGGTGTGCAGATCTTGTACGAGATCCTCAACGAGCTGCCGGGTACGCTCGCCGAGCGCACCTACGCGGTGTGGCCCGACCTTGAGGCGCTCATGCGCGAGCACGGCGTGCCGCAGTTCACCGTCGACGCGCACCGCCCGGTGCGCGCCTTCGACGTGCTCGGCGTGTCGTTCGCCACCGAGCTGGGCTACACCAACCTGCTCACCGCGCTCGACCTGGCGGGCATTCCGCTCGAATCGGCGGACCGGGGCGAGGACGATCCGTTCGTCATCGCCGGCGGGCATGCGATGTTCAACCCCGAGCCGATCGCCGACTTCATCGACGCGGCGGTGCTCGGCGACGGGGAGCAGATCGCCATCGCGATCACCGAGGTGATCCGCGAGTGGAAACAGGAGGGCAGGCCCGGCGGCCGCGACGAGCTGCTGCTGCGGCTTGCCGAGTCCGGCGGCGTATACGTGCCGCGGTTCTACGACGTGGAGTACCACCCCGACGGCCGGATCGCGCGGGTCGTGCCGAATAGGCCGCGGGTGCCGTGGCGGGTGCACAAGCACACCGTGATGAACCTCGACGAGTGGCCGTACCCGAAGAAGCCGCTCGTCCCGCTCGCCGAGACCGTGCACGAGCGGTACAGCGTGGAGATCTTCCGCGGCTGCACCCGCGGCTGCCGGTTCTGCCAGGCCGGCATGATCACCCGGCCGGTGCGCGAGCGGTCGATCGACACGATCGGCAAGATGGTCGAGGTCGGGCTGAAGGAGTCCGGCTTCAACGAGGTCGGCCTGCTGTCGCTGTCCAGCGCCGACCACTCGGAGATCGCCGACATCGCCAAGGGCCTCGCCGACCGGTACGAGGGCACCAACACCAGCCTCTCGCTGCCCTCGACCCGCGTCGACGCCTTCAACATCACCCTGGCGAACGAGTTCTCCCGCAACGGCCGCCGCTCCGGGCTCACCTTCGCGCCCGAGGGCGGGTCCGAGCGCATGCGCAAGGTGATCAACAAGATGGTCACCGAGGAGGACCTCATCCGCACCGTCACCACCGCCTACAGCCAGGGGTGGCGGCAGGTGAAGCTGTACTTCATGTGCGGCCTGCCCACGGAGACCGACGAGGACGTGCTGTGCATCGCCGACCTCGCCAAGAAGGTCATCAAGGCGGGCCGGGACGCCACCGGCTCCCGGGACATCCGGTGCACGGTGTCGATCGGCGCGTTCGTCCCCAAGCCGCACACCCCGTTCCAGTGGGCCGCCCAGGCCGATCACGAGACGGTCGACCGGCGGCTGCGCATGCTGCGGGACGCGCTGCGCTCGGACAAGGAGTACGGCAGGGCGATCGGCTACCGCTACCACGACGGCAAGCCGTCGATCATCGAGGGCCTGCTGTCGCGCGGTGACCGCCGGGTCGGCAAGGTGATCCGGGCCGTGTGGGAGGCCGGCGGCCGGTTCGACGGCTGGAGCGAGCACTTCTCCTTCGACCGCTGGGCCGAGTGCGCCGCCAAGGCGCTCGCCGGCGAGCCCGTCGACCTCGACTGGTACACCACGCGGGAGCGCGACCGGCACGAGGTCCTCCCGTGGGACCACCTCGACTCCGGTCTCGACCGCGAGTGGCTGTGGCAGGACTGGCAGGACGCCCTGTCCGGGGGCGAGGTCGAGGACTGCCGCTGGACGCCCTGTTACGACTGCGGCGTATGCCCGACGATGGGTACCGAGATCCAGATCGGGCCGACCGGGCGCAAGCTGCTGCCGCTCATCGTGAAGTGACGTCGCGGTGACGGCGGGCGCCCGAACCGGCCGGACGGCACTACCGGACTTTGGCCTTATCCTGGGAGGATGACCGGTACGTGAGGGCGTGCCCTCACCACCACGACACTTGACATCGAGACAGGAAGGAACTCCTTACCCTGAAGCCTGTTCCCGATGGGCCTCCGCCCGCGCCCGTGGTGCAGCGCCTGCGCGTGCGATACGCCAAGCGCGGCCGTATGCGCTTCACCAGCCACCGCGACATCTCCCGCGCCGTCGAACGGGCGGTGCGGCGAGCCGGTATTCCGGTGGCGTACAGCGCGGGATTCACCCCCCATCCGAAGATCTCCTATGCCGGCGCCGCCCCGACGGGTGTGGCGAGTGAGGCCGAGTACCTCGAGATCAATGTGACCCGGCGTTGCGATCCGCAGCGGGTGCGCGAGGACCTCGACGCGTCGCTGCCCGCCGGGATCGACGTGCTCGACGTGGTCGAGGCGCGCGAGGGAAACCTGGCCGACCGGCTGGAGGCATCGGAGTGGGAGATCCGGTTGCCGGGGGCCGATCCGGCCGCCGCCCGGGAGGCGGCGGAGCGCTTCCTCGCCGCCGACCGTGTCGAGGTCGAGCGCCTGACCAAGAAGGGCCCGCGCCGTTTCGACGCCCGCGGGGCCGTCCGGACGCTCACCGTGGCCGAGGGAACGGGCGAAATCGCAGGCCAGGGGGATGCACGGCCATGTGCGATACTGCGCATGGTCGTCCGGCACCTGGTACCTGCCGTGCGACCCGACGACGTGCTCACGGGTCTGCGTCTCGTCGCAGGTTTCGCGCCGCCGTCACCCCCCGAGGTGACCAGGCTGGCGCAGGGGCCGCTCGACGCGGTGACCGGTGGGCCGGCCGATCCGCTCGACCCTGACCGCGACCCTCGCGGCGGCGAGCCGGAGACGGCTGGGCAGCGCGTCGGCGGCGACTTATAGGACTTTGGCGCCGGAGCCCCGGCCGGGCCCGGCGGACCGCGAGAGTGACGATGGCTCCCGCGCGGCGCGGAGACGTGCCCGGGAGCTGACGGGAGAGCGCCCGCATGCTCGAGAACGAGCCGACCAACGCGGGGGCCGAAGGCCCCGGCGAGAACACGACAACAGAACAGACACCAAAGGTCACCCGGCGTCGCCGTGCCGCGAGCAGACCGGCCGGCCCGCCGCCGGAGGAGGCCGAGCGCGAGGCCGGACTGCTGGTGGACGAGCCACCGCAGGCGACGCCGGTGAAGGAGCCGGAGCCCGCCGCGCCCACCGCCTCCGAACCGGCCACGGCACAAGCCGTTGCCGACCAGGCCGGATCGGACCAGACCGAGACCGCACAGCAGCCGAAGGACGAGGAGCGACCGGAACAACCGGCGAAGACCACGCGCCGCACCCGGACCAGGAAGACCCAGACCACCGACGAGGCCGCGCCGGCCGAGGAGACCACGACGACCCGGCGCACCCGCACGCGCAGGCGGCGCACCGCCACCGCCGACGACGCGGCCGAGCAGGCCGCCGAGGCCGTACCCGCGGACGCCGGGAGCGCCCCGGAGGAGGCGGCGTCGTCGCAGGTCACCGCGAGCGCGAACGGCACGGCGCCGCGGGCCGCCGGATCCGAGGACGGGCGGACCGGGCCGCGTGACGACGAGCCCGCCGACGCCAGGGCGAACGGCAGGGCCGCCGAGCCGGCCGAGGAGGACCGGGACGAGGACGCCGGCGAGGAGGCCGAGGAGACCGCGCCGCGCGCCGGGAACCTGCTCGCCGACCCGTTCGGCCTCGCCACCCAGGCGCTGCGCCGCGCCAAGGCGCCCGGCGTGGTGTTCCAGGCCCCGTCCACCGTGCTCCAGCCGATCTTCCAGGCGCCCGAGCCGATCGAGCCGCGCGACCGGTGGGACGCCGACGACATCGAGCCCGACTTCGACGACCTCGACACGGACCCCGGTGAGGCGGAGGCCGCCGACCGCGCCGCGGGGGAGACCACGGAGGGGACCGGCGGCCGGCGCCGGCGCCGCCGCCGCGGCGGCCGCAACCGGAACCGCAACCGCGAGGCCGAGGAGGCGCAGGAGCAGGCCGCGGAGGCCGCCACCGCCGAGCAGCCGGCGGCGGAGGCCGAGGCCGGGCAGGACGCGGCGCAGGCCGAGGCCGAGGAGCGGCAGCCGGAGGAGCAGCAGCCCGAGACCACCGCGGAGCAGGAGGCCGCGGCCACGACCGCCACGACCGGGTCGCGCCGCAGGCGGCGCCGCCGCCGGCGGGCGCACGAGGTGGACAGCGACGAGCCGGCGCCCGACGACCCGCCGAACACCGTGGTGCGCATCCGCCAGCCGCGGACCACGGTCAAGCCGGTCTCCCTCGACGAGGTCCAGGGCGTGCGCGGCTCGACCCGGCTGGAGGCGAAGAAGCAGCGCCGCCGCGAGGGCCGCGAGCTGGGCCGCCGCCGCCCGCCGATCATCACCGAGTCGGAGTTCCTCGCCCGGCGCGAGTCGGTCGAGCGGGTCATGGTGGTGCGCCGCCGCGGCGGCCGTACCCAGATCGCGGTGCTCGAGGACGGCATCCTCGTCGAGCACTACGTCGACCGCCACTCGAGCCAGTCCTACGTCGGCAACGTCTACCTCGGCAAGGTCCAGAACGTGCTGCCGTCGATGGAGGCCGCCTTCATCGACATCGGCAAGGGCCGGAACGCGGTGCTGTACGCCGGCGAGGTGAACTTCGACTCCGCCGGGCTCGAGGGCCAGCCCAAGCGCATCGAGTCGGCGCTGAAGTCGGGGCAGTCGGTGCTCGTGCAGGTC
Organism: Thermopolyspora flexuosa; assembly: GCF_006716785.1. Classification (NCBI taxonomy): domain Bacteria; kingdom Bacillati; phylum Actinomycetota; class Actinomycetes; order Streptosporangiales; family Streptosporangiaceae; genus Thermopolyspora; species Thermopolyspora flexuosa. The sequence continues at coordinate 1,295,396 of NZ_VFPQ01000001.1, forward strand.
ACCAAGGACCCGATCGGCCACAAGGGCGCCCGGCTCACCAGCCAGATCAGCCTGCCCGGCCGGTACCTGGTGTACGTCCCGGACGGGTCGATGACCGGCATCAGCCGCAAGCTGCCCGACAAGGAGCGCGCCCGGCTCAAGAGCATCCTGAAGAAGGTCATGCCGGAGAACGCCGGCGTGATCGTGCGGACCGCGGCCGAGGGCGCCACCGAGGAGGAGCTCAGCCGCGACGTCGCCCGGCTGTCCGCGCAGTGGGAGAACATCCAGCGCAAGGCGAAGTCGTCCAGCCCGCCCGAGCTGCTGTACTCCGAGCCGGACCTCACCATCCGCGTCGTGCGCGACGTGTTCAACGAGGACTTCAAGCAGCTCGTCGTCGCCGGTGACGGCGGCCCGGACGACGACATCTGGGACACCGTGCACGAGTACGTCAAGTACGTCGCCCCCCACCTGCTCGACCGGGTGTCGAAGTGGGAGGGCGAGGAGGACGTGTTCGCGCACTACCGGATCGACGAGCAGATCGCCAAGGCGCTGGAGCGCAAGGTGTGGCTGCCCAGCGGCGGCTCGCTGGTGATCGACCGCACCGAGGCGATGACGGTCATCGACGTCAACACCGGAAAGTTCACCGGCCAGGGCGGCAACCTCGAGGAGACCGTCACCCGCAACAACCTGGAGGCGGCCGAGGAGATCGTCCGCCAGCTCCGGCTGCGCGACATCGGCGGCATCATCGTCATCGACTTCATCGACATGGTGCTGGAGAGCAACCGGGACCTGGTGCTGCGGCGCATGCTCGAGTGCCTCGCCCGGGACCGCACCAAGCACCAGGTCGCCGAGGTGACGTCGCTGGGCCTGGTGCAGATGACCCGCAAGCGGGTCGGCCAGGGCCTGCTGGAGGCGTTCTCCACGCCGTGCGAGTGCTGCGGTGGCCGCGGGCTCATCACCTCGCTCGAGCCGGTCGACGGCAAGCCGGAGCCGCGCGGCACCCAGGGCAAGATGGCGATCGAGAAGGCGGTGGCGGAGAAGGTCGCCGCCGCGGTGGCCGCCCGCGACACCGGCGGGGAGGCGGCGCGCGAGTCCGTGACGCTGACCGCGACCGCCGAGGACGCGGCGGAGGAGCCCGCCACGCGGAGCCGGCGGCGGTCCCGCGCCAAGGTGAAGCAGGCGGAGTAGCCGCGCCACGGCGTGACCGGCGGGAACGGCGCGTGGGGAGGGCGCCGGACCCGGCGGGCGACGGCGGTACCGGCCGCGCACCCGGTGCGCGGCCGGGCCGGCCGATCGTGATCGACAACTGCGTCGGTTCGACCCAAGGCCCGGGCATCCGGTAGTCTTGTCAATCGGTGCATCCGGTGGTGCCGTCTTCCGCGCCACCCGCTACGTCGCCGATCTCGATGCGACGGTGAAAGCATCTCAGCGAGAGCAGTCAGAAGAAGGGTTCCGCGGTGTACGCGATCGTCCGTTGCGGCGGCAGGCAGGAGAAGGTGTCCGTCGGCGACGTCCTCGAGGTGGACAGGATCGCCGGTGAGGTCGGCTCCACGGTGTCTCTGCCGGCGGTGCTCGTCGTCGACGACGGCGAAGTCACCACCGATGCCGCGGCTCTGAAGAAGTTCAAGGTCACCGCCGAGATCCTCGGCGAGACCAAGGGCCCCAAGATCCACATCCTCAAGTACCGGCCGAAGACCGGCTACAAGAAGCGTCAGGGTCACCGCCAGCGCTACACGCGGATCAAGGTGACCGGGATCTCCGCCGGGCAGTAGTCCTCCGCGGGAGGGCGACGGTGGTCCCCGGCCCTCTCGCCGCGACGCGGGTCCTTCCGCGGGAGGGGGCGTCGGTGATCCGCCGCAGCGCCCCGAGGTGACCTGGGGAGGACACCCGATACCGCTCTCCCGCCGCGACGCCGCGGCGTCGCCATAGACACGAAGGAGTAAGCCGAGATGGCACACAAGAAGGGTGCGTCGTCCACCCGGAACGGCCGCGACTCCAACTCCAAGCGGCTCGGCGTGAAGCGCTTCGGCGGCCAGTTCGTCAAGGCCGGCGAGATCATCGTCCGGCAGCGCGGCACGCACTTCCACCCGGGTAACAACGTCGGCCGGGGCGGCGACGACACGCTGTTCGCGCTCGTCGCGGGGCACGTGCAGTTCGGCCGGGTGCGGGGCCGCAGGGCCGTGAGCATCGTCCCCGTCCCCGTCGCGGAGTAGATCCGCGACGTCGGTAACGTCACACGAGACAAGGCGGATCGAACGTTCGATCCGCCTTATCGTTTTTGACCGGGATCGCGGGATCGGCCGATCCGGAACGCGATCCGCGAGAGCAGGGAAACGTGAGGGCAGGCCGTGGCTGAGTTCGTGGACCGCGTGGTCCTCCACGTCAAGGCGGGCGATGGGGGACACGGCTGCGCATCCATCCGCCGGGAGAAGTTCAAGCCGCTCGGCGGCCCCGACGGCGGGAACGGCGGCCGCGGCGGCGACGTGATCCTGGAGGTGGACCCCAACACCTCCACGCTGATCGACTACCACCACCGCCCGCACCGCCGGGCCGAGTCCGGCAAGCAGGGCATGGGCTCCAACCGGGACGGCGCGAACGGCGCCGACCTCGTGCTGCCGGTGCCGAACGGGACGGTGGTGAAGGACGCCAGGACCGGGGAGGTCCTCGTCGACCTGGTCGGGGTCGGCACCCGGTACGTCGCGGCGCAGGGCGGGCGCGGCGGCCTCGGCAACGCGGCCCTCGCCTCCCCGCGGCGCAAGGCGCCCGGGTTCGCGCTGCTCGGCGAGCCGGGCGAGGAACGCGACCTCGTCCTCGAGCTGAAGACGGTCGCGGACGTGGCGCTCGTCGGCTTCCCCAACGCGGGCAAGTCCTCGCTGATCGCCGCGATCTCCGCGGCCCGGCCGAAGATCGCCGACTACCCGTTCACCACGCTCGTGCCCAACCTCGGCGTGGTCACCGCCGGGGACGTCGTCTACACGGTGGCCGACGTGCCCGGCCTCATCCCCGGCGCCTCCCAGGGCAAGGGGCTGGGGCACGAGTTCCTGCGGCACGTGGAGCGCTGCTCGACGCTGGTGCACGTGCTCGACTGCGCCACGCTGGAGCCGGGCCGCGACCCGGTCAGCGACTACGAGGTGATCGAGGCCGAGCTCGCCGCGTACGGCGCGCTGGAGGACCGGCCGCGCATGGCCGTGCTCAACAAGGTGGACGTGCCCGAGGCGCGGGAGCTCGCCGAGCTGGTCCGGCCCATGCTCGAGGAGCGCGGGCTGCGGGTGTTCGAGGTGTCGGCCGCCACCCACGAGGGGCTGCGGGAGCTGTCGTTCGCGATGGCGGAGATGGTCGCCGCCGCGCGCGCGGCCCGCCCGGTCGAGGAGCCCACCCGGCTCGTGATCCGCCCGCCGCGGCTGGGCGACGCGGGCTTCGAGGTGCGGCGCATCGACGAGAACACCTTCCAGATCGTGGGGGAGAAGCCGGAGCGCTGGATCCGGCAGACCGACTTCGGCAACGACGAGGCCGTCGGCTACCTCGCCGAGCGCCTCGCCAAGCTCGGCGTGGAGGAGGCCCTCGCCAAGGCGGGCGCCACCGAGGGCGTCGATGTGATCATCGGCCCGCTCGACGGCGGCTACGTGTTCGACTGGCGCCCGGACGTGACCGCCGGGCCCAGCCGGGGGCCGCGCGGCACCGACGACCGCGTGTCGCAAAGCTGATGACGACCGGCCTGCGCGGCCGGGCGGCCGGCGCGGGCCGGGGCGGCGTGCGGCCCCGCCGCGGCCGCATGATCGGATGTGGGTGAACGCCGGTGCGGCCCGCCGTACGGCGCGCACGGCGTGCCGCGGGCGTGGCAGGAGACCGGAAGTGAACGGAGGGGTAGTGGATCGCGAGCGGGTGCGGACGGCGAACCGGCTGGTCGTGAAGGTGGGGTCGTCGTCGCTCACCACCCCGCAGGGCATGATCGACGGTGACCGGGTGGACGCGCTGGTCGACGTGCTCGCCGCGCAGCGCAACGCCGGCCGGCAGATCGTCCTCGTCTCGTCCGGGGCGATCGCCGCCGGGCTCGGCCCGCTGGGGCTGACCGCCCGGCCCCGGGACCTCGCCACCCAGCAGGCCGCCGCGTCGGTGGGGCAGGGCGTGCTGGTCGCCCGGTACACCTCCTCGTTCGCCCGGTACGGCCTGCGGGTCGGGCAGGTGCTGCTCACCGCCGACGACATGATGCGCCGCTCCCACCATCGCAACGCGCAGCGCGCGCTCGCCAAGCTGCTCGACCTCGGCATCGTGCCGGTGGTGAACGAGAACGACACCGTCGCCACCGACGAGATCCGGTTCGGCGACAACGACCGGCTCGCCGCCCTGGTCGCGCACCTGATCCACGCCGACGCGCTGATCCTGCTGTCGGACGTGGACGCGCTGTACGACGGCGACCCGCGGCGGCCCGGGGCGCGGCGCATCCCCGAGGTGCGCGGCCCGGAGGACCTCGTCGGCGTCGAGCTCGGCAAGTCCGGCCGGGTCGGCACCGGCGGCATGATCACCAAGGTGCAGGCGGCGCGGATCGCCACCGGGGCCGGGGTCCCGGTCGTGCTCACCGCGGCCGCGTACGCGGCCCAGGCGCTGAGCGGCGCCGACGTCGGCACCTACTTCCACCCCCAGGGCAGGCACCCGGGCACGCGGCTGCTGTGGCTCGCGCACGCCACCACCGGGCGGGGCCGGCTGTGGCTCGACGCCGGTGCGGTGGAGGCGATCGTCACCCACCGCAAGTCGCTGCTGCCCGCCGGGGTCACCGCCGTGGAGGGCGACTTCTCCGCCGGCGACCCGGTGGACCTGTGCGGCCCGCACGGCGAGACGGTGGCGCGCGGGCTGGTCAACTACGACGCGGCCGAGATCCCCGAGCTGCTCGGCCGGTCCACCCGCGAGCTCGCGGCCACCCTCGGCCCCGAGTACGAGAGGGAACTCGTCCACCGCGACGACATCGTCATACTGGAACCCCTGACCGGAGCGTAGGGAGAGCGATATGGCCGACTCAGTGAGGGCCGACGACCGCGCGGCCGAAGAGTTTCTGCAGGTCGCCAAGGCGGCCAGGAAGGCCGCCACCGTGCTCGCGCCGCTGCCGCGCGCCCCCAAGGACGCCGCGCTGCGCGCGATCGCCGACGCCCTGCTGGGCCGTACCGAGGAGATCGTCGCGGCGAACGAGAAGGACGTGGCCCGCGCCCGCGAGTCCGGCACCTCCGAGGCGATGATCGACCGGCTGCGGCTCGACGCCGGGCGGGTGGCGGCGATCGCCGAGGCGGTGCGCCAGGTGGCGGACCTGCCCGACCCGGTCGGTGAGGTGGTGCGCGGGAGCACGCTGCCGAACGGGCTGGAGCTGCGGCAGATCCGGGTGCCGCTCGGCGTGGTCGGCATGATCTACGAGGGGCGGCCGAACGTCACCGTGGACGCCGCCGCGCTCTGCCTGAAGAGCGGGAACGCGGCGCTGCTGCGCGGCTCGTCGAGCGCGTACGAGTCGAACACCGCGCTGGTGCGGGTGATGCGGGACGCCCTCGCCGGCACCGAGGTGCCGCAGGACGCGGTGCAGCTCGTGCCGGGCACCGACCGCGAGTCGGCCAGGCGGCTCATGCGGGCGCGCGGGCTGGTGGACGTGCTGATCCCGCGCGGCGGCGCGTCGCTGATCAACTCGGTGGTGGAGGAGTCGACGGTCCCGGTGATCGAGACCGGGGTGGGCAACTGCCACGTGTACGTCGACGCCGAGGCCGACCTCGACATCGCCGTGGAGATCCTCGTCAACGCCAAGACGCAGCGGCCGTCGGTGTGCAACGCGGCCGAGACGTTCCTGGTGCACGAGGCGGTCGCCGAGGAGTTCCTGCCGCGGGCGCTGCGCGCGCTCGGCGCGGCCGGGGTCACCGTGCACGGCGACAAGCGCGTGCTGGAGATCGCGGCCGGGGTGCCGGACGGGGCGAAGGTGGTCGAGGCGACCGAGGACGACTTCTACGCCGAGTACCTCTCGCTCGACATCGCCGCGGCGGTGGTCGGCTCGCTCGACGAGGCCGTGGAGCACATCCGCACGTACGGCTCGGCGCACACGGACGCGATCGTGACCCGGTCGATGGCGAACGCCCGCCGGTTCGTCGCGATGGTGGACTCCGCGGCGGTGGCGGTGAACGCCTCGACGCGGTTCACCGACGGCGGCGAGTTCGGGTTCGGCGCGGAGATCGGCATCTCCACCCAGAAGCTGCACGCCCGCGGCCCGATGGGCCTGCCGGAGCTCACCTCCACCAAGTGGGTGTACACCGGCGAGGGGCACCTGCGGACCTCCTCGGGTACGGTGATCGCCGGGCGGTGAACCCCTGGGCGCCGCGCGGCGAATCGGTAACCGTTCGCTGCGAGTTCGGCGTGCCGCGTGGGCCTTTTGGGTTCTGGAACGCTAACGTTTTACCTCCTATGGGTGGACGGCGGGCGGGCAACCTGGGTCGGGTCGGCCCGTACACGCTCTATGAGCGGCTCGGGCGCGGCGGCATGGGCGAGGTCTACCTCGCCCGCGACCGCCGCGGTCGGCGCGTCGCCATCAAGCTGCTGCGCAGCATGATCGAGGACGACCCGGCGGCGCGCATGCGCCTCGACCGCGAGGTGCGGGCGCTGCGCCGGGTGGAGAGCCCGTACGTGGCGACCGTGCTCGACGCCGACCTCTCCGGCGACCGGCCGTACCTGGTGATGGAGTACATCGAGGGCGACACGCTGCTCGAGACGGTACGGCGGGACGGCCCGCTCGGCGACGCCGAACTGCTCGCCCTCGCGCACGGGCTCGCCAGCGCGCTCGCGGTGATCCACGCGGCCGGGGTGGTGCACCGCGACCTGAAACCGGCGAACGTGATCCTCTCGTCGCGCGGGCCGGTGCTCATCGACTTCGGCATCGCGCACGTGGTGGACGCCACCCGGGTGACCGACACCGGGGTCTTCCTCGGCACCCCCGGGTACGCGGCGCCGGAGCTGTTCGCCGGGGAGCCGGTGGGTGAGGCAGCGGACCTGCACGCCTGGGGCGCGACCGTGGCGTTCGCGGCGACCGGGCGGCCCACCTTCGGCCGCGGGTCGGCCGAGGCGCAGATGTACGCGATCCTGCACGGCCAGGCCGACCTTGCGGGCGTGCCCGCGGCGCTGCTGCCGCACATCCGGGCGGCGCTGCACCGGGAGCCGGACAAGCGCCCGGCGGCCGCGCTGCTCGCGTCCCGGCTCGACCGGCTCATGCGGGCCTCCACGCCGCAGTCCCGCGCGGTGGTGCGGGGCCGCCGCAGGCCGCCGCAGATCGCCCGGGCCCGCGGCGCGGGCGCGCGGGCGGACGCGGACGTGGCCTCCCCGCCGGACGGTCCGCGCGCGGCCGAGGGGGCGCTGGAGGGCGTGCGCGCGGCGGGGCCGCGCGAGGCCGGGGCGCGTGACGCGGACGTGGCGCGGGAGCCGGGGGTCCGGGACGCCGGTCCGCGGGAGCCCGGTGGGCCGCGGGGCGCGGGGCGCATGCGGCTGCGGCGCCGTACCGGCCACGGGCCGCCGGGGGAGGCGGTGGACGAGCCCCGGTCGCCGGAGCGCTCCTCGGGCGGCGTCGCGGCGCTGTTGCTGCTGGCGCTGCTCGCGGTGCCCGGCGTGGCCGCGTCGGTGGTGTGGGCGCCGGCCACCTTCCTCGTCACCGCCGGCTTCGGCGTGCTCGCCCGCGCGCTGTGGAGCGGTCACGCGCTGGTGCGCGGGCGCAGGCCGGGCTGGGGCCGGGCGCTGCTGCGGCTGGCCACCTTCCCGCTGATGCTGGCGGTCTCCGTGGTCACCGCGGTGGTCTGGCCGGGCCTGGTGGCGGGCGCGAGCGCGGCGCTGAGCCTGTGGCTCGCCTCGGGCCTGCGCGAGCCGCAGGACTGGTGGAGCCTGCCCGGGCCGATCACGCTCGCCGGGGTGGTGTTCGGCATCGTGTGCGGCGGCATCATCGACCGCGAGGTGGATCGCGCCGGGATGCGCATGCCCGAGCTGCGCAGGGACGTGCTGCGCGCCCTCGCGCTGCTCGGCGGCTTCGTCGCGATCTGCGCCGCCGCGGTACGGGCGGTGGTGGTGTTCCTCTGACCCGCCGCATGCGGGGATGCGTCCGGGCGGACCCGCCGTGCGTCCGCCCGGGGACGGGGTTCCGGCTTCCGGCGGTCAGCCGGTCCGCCGGGCGAAGCGGTTGAAGATGCGCTCGCCCGCGCTCACCGCGCTCTCCGCGACGTCGCGGAGCACGCCGATGAACGGGTCCTGGGACTGCGACCAGGACTCGCGGTAGGCGCGCGCGGCCTCCTTGATCTCCTCGCTGATCCGCACGTTCCGGTCGTCCTCGCGGCGCGGGTAGTCGCCGCTCAGGATCGCCTCGTACGCGCCGCTGCGGCGCCACCGGTCGAGCTCGGCGACGCGGACCACGGCGAACGGGTGGGTGGTGCCGAGCAGGTTGAGCACCTTCAGCAGGCCGTCGCGCACGTCCCCGGCGGTGTCGTACTCGCGGGCCTGGTCGAGGAACGCCTCGATGTTCATCTCGTGCAGGCGGGTGCCGCCGGCGAGCTTCATCAGCGCGCGCATCGCGGCGTCCGGGTCCTGGCCGCACAGCAGGCCGCCGCGGTCGCACGACAGCTCGGACTTGCGGAACCACTCCTCGAGCCCGGCGACGATGGCGCGCAGGCCGATGTAACCGAGCGGGATCCACGCCACCCGGGTGGCGAGCCGGGTGAGGATGAGCAGCATGGTGCG